>JAGXHG010000008.1 GCA_024636345.1 Desulfobulbaceae bacterium
ACGAGGCCGATGATTGAGGCTATCGACTGCCGATTGCACCTGAACTTCGGTAACTTTTTCAAAGCTTGAACCTTTGGGGAAATACTGCCGTAACAAGCCGTTTGTATTTTCGTTCAACCCCCGTTCCCAGGAATGGTACGGATGTGCAAAGTAGACCGCCATTTTGAGGTTTTTCGCAATGCTTTCATGACCGGCGAACTCTTTACCATTGTCGAACGTCATCGTATAGCGCTTCCCCTTGTGGGGGCCAAGCAAGCCAATTATTGTTGCTGTTACTCCCTCAGCATGCTTGCTGGGCAGCATGCTGACAAGAGTATATCGTGATGTCCTTTCTGTCAGGGTAACCAAGGCGCCTTTTTGTCCCTTGCCGATCACGGTATCGCCTTCCCAGTCCCCAATTCGTTCTTTATTTTCAACAATGTCTGGACGTTCATCTATACTGATTCGATTTTTGAGCATGCCCCTGCGCTCCTGACCGCTCCCATATCGTTTTCGACATGATTTCTGGCAACGCAAATGCCGCCACAAATCACCATGGGCGTGCTTGTCATCATAAATATGCTGGTAAATGGTTTCGTGGCTGATCCGTAAAGTGTTTTCCAAAGCCATGCGGCCTGAAATTTGTGCCGGGCTTAAATCTTGGCGAACCAGCTTGTCAACTGCCAGCCAGTCCTCATGTGCAAACTTTTTGGCACTTACACACTTCAGACGACGCTCTGTGGCCTTTTCCTGCGCCTGCCGAGGCCTCCAGCCCCGTTGCCCCTTGTTTCTCTTAAGTTCTCGAGAAATCGTCGACTTATGTATTTTTAGGTCTGTAGCAATTTTCGACTGATTAAAACCTGCTTTCTTTAACCCTGAAATCTGGTATCGTTGCTCAATGGTGAGCTGGGTGTAGTGTCTCATTCGTGCTCCTTTTACTTGGTCGTTGAAGAGGCCAGGATACTACCCCAGTTCACTTCTTTAAAACCTATAAAAGTTGCACTTCAATTTTGAATCCGCGCATTCATTCCTCATGGTGTGTACTTGTATTAAATTTTAATTTGTGACTATAATTAACCTGAACCATAAAAGAGCGTACACGCTGTATTGTCCAGAGTCCATTCCCCACAAAAAAACCTGATTCAGGGGAAGAAGGCGTGAAAAAAGAGATGGAGGGCACCTGTGGAATATACAATCCGCGTAGGAGGCGAGGCCGGGCAGGGATTGCAGAGCATTGGCAGCGTTTTGGCCAAGATTCTGTCACGCTACGGTTTCCACGTCTTTACTCACCAGGACTACATGTCCAGGATCAGAGGAGGGCATAATTTTTACCAGATTCGATTCGCCGATTCTCCGGTTACCGCCTCCAGAGATCAGGTGGATGTTCTGCTTGCTCTCGATATGGATACCATTGAGTTTCACCGCCAGGATCTCCATGCCGGCGGTAGAATAGTCTATGATGCAGTATCTCTGGGCACCAAGTTTTCAGGCCAGGAATTTCTGGATATCCCTTTGGCACGGATCACCGAGGAAAAGGGTGCCGATCAGATTATGGTTAATTCCGTAGCAGTTGGGGCGATTTTGGGATTATTCGGTCTTGATATCGAGCAGTTTGCGGTGATAATCAAGTCGACCATGTCTGACAAAGGCGAAGGCGTTATAGCAACCAATATTACCGTTGCCCAGGCCGGTATGGATTTTGTCGAGCAGAATTATCCTGATCTTGATTCTTTTAAGGTTGTTAAGCCCAAGACTAAGGGTCAAATGCTGATTAACGGCAATCAGGCCATCGGTCTGGGGGCTTTGGTGAGCGGTTGCAAGTTTTTCGCGGCCTATCCGATGAGCCCCTCCACCTCCATCATGCAATATATGGCCGATAAGGCGCAGCAATATGGGATTATCGTGGAGCAGGCTGAAGACGAAATTGCGGCCATTAACATGGCATTAGGGGCCTCCTTTGGCGGGGTTCGGGCCATGACCGCCACCTCGGGCGGCGGTTTTGCGCTGATGACTGAAGGGGTTTCGCTGGCCGGTATCACTGAAACACCGGTAGTGATAGCCGAGGTGCAACGTCCCGGTCCGGCTACCGGGCTGCCGACCCGGACGGAACAAGGGGATCTCTTTTGTGTCCTCCATGGCGGCCATGGGGAGTTTCCTCGGGTGGTTCTGACCCCAGGCACCCCTGAACAGGCCTTTCAGCTTACTAATAAGGCCTTTCATCTTGCGGAAAAGTACCAGATTCCGGTCATCATCCAGTCTGATCAGTATCTGGCGGATACGGAATGGACTTTTCCAGGTTTTGATACGAAACACCTGCTGAATGAGGATTTTCGGCTTCGTGACCAGATCCTGAAGGGGATGTCATCGTACAAACGGTATGCTCAAAGTGACGACGGCATTTCACCACTGGCTGTGCCGGGTACCTCAAGACACTTGGTGGCCGTTGACAGTGATGAGCATGATGAATACGGTCATATTATTGAAGATGCGCCAACCAGGATCGCTATGGTGGAAAAGAGGCTGCATAAAAAGATGCCTTTCATCCGTCAGGAGATAGCATCGCCCACTTACATTGGGCATCAGCAGGCAATGGTTGTGCTGGTTGCTTATGGCTCCACCTTTGGGGTGCTGCAGGAGGTCTATGCTCTCCTTGCCAAAAAGCATCGGATAGGCATGCTCCATTTCACTGAGGTGTGGCCCTTCCCTCTGGTGGAAAAATTTGACTATGTTGCCCTGCTTAAGCAGGCTGCGCACACCATCTGTGTTGAAAATAACGCCACCGGCCAATTCGCTAAACTGATGCGCATGGAGACCGGCTTTGAATTCAGCGCTCGCATCAACAAGTATGACGGCAGGCCTTTCCTGGTTGATACCCTGTTGGGAGAAATTAATGATCACCTTTGATGATTATAAAGGACAGAAGCCGGCATGGTGCCCTGGTTGCGGGAATTTCGCCATCCTGAACACCTTGAAAAGGGCACTGGTAGAGCTGGATATGGAGCCTCACCAGTTTGCCATTGTTTCCGGCATAGGTCAAGCTGCCAAACTGCCGCATTATCTGCCTTGCAACCTGTTCAATGGCCTGCATGGCCGGTCGCTGCCGGTGGCCACTGGTCTGAAGCTGGCCAATCACGACTTGACTGTCCTGGCGGTTGCCGGGGACGGTGATTGCTACGGCGAGGGCGGAAATCATTTACTGCATGCCATTCGTCGCAACGTAAATATTACCCTCTTTGTCCATAACAATCAGGTCTATGCCTTGACTAAAGGTCAGGCCTCGCCGACCACCAGGGCGGGGAAGGTCACCAAGACTCAGCCGTTCGGCAATCCCTCAGAACCATTAAATCCATTGGCCCTGGCCATTGCACTTGACTGCAGTTTCGTGGCCCGGGCCTTTGCCGGGGCCACGGGGTTGCCTTTCCTGCAGGAGATCATGAAGGAGGCCATCCAACATAATGGTTTCGCTCTGGTGGATATCCTGCAAAACTGCGTGTCCTTCAACAAGGAGAACACCTTCCATTGGTACAAGGACCGGGTTTACCGTCTCGAGGAGGGATATGATCCTGCTGATCGTGTCGAGGCCTTCAGGCGGTCACTGGAATGGGGACAGAAAATCCCGACCGGCATTTTCTACAGGAACGAACGAGAGACCTGTGAACAGCAACTGCCGCCTATCCGGGAGATGCCTCTTGCCAGGCAACCGGTATTCCCGTCAGAAGCCGGACAGGAAGTGAATCATTTCTTTTAACTTTGGTAAGGAGAATCGTCATGATTGATAAAAAAGTGCTATGTGAAAAAATTACTTCCATTTATCCGGAAATCGGGCATTGCGGTATTAATATCGATGTTGATTTTAACAAGGAGAAAGAGGCGTGGGTTGTTGATTTAAAGAAAGACAAACACCACTTGCAGACACATCTCGAAATTAATGAGGCGGATCAATGTATGGTCGGAAAGAAGTGCGTCTCTCTCGGAATTCAGATTGCGCAACTAATAGAAAATATAAAGACTGCCTGACGAATTTATGACGCAGATGCTAGGGCACTTGGAATGAGACGAGGACGCCGTGAAAAATTTTTTATAATAAAACAAGAGTGTCAGCTTGATAGGGCTGCGTGGAAGCCGGCAAGTAACCCGTATGGGGAACAAAATTCAGAAAGGAGAATGTCATGAAAAGTAAAGATTACTGCAAAATTATGGACATGGAACTGACTGGTTGGAAGGCAAAGCTCTATGATGTCATCAGCAAGATCGAAAGATTGCCCACCGGCGATAAACAGCGGATGTATGAGGAAGTGAATGGCCTTCATATCATCATGGCAGAACTGGATGAGAAGATTGATCAGCTAAGAACCAGTTGTCCCACTGACTGGAAGTCGGAAAAAGTGGCGATAACCTCTAAACTGGATGATCTCGGCAGTAAGTATGGTCATACAGCTAACCAACTCTTTGATTATGACATCGGCGGATAAGGCAGAGGGTGTGATAAATTTTTAAAACCGACTTTTTTTACAACCGGAAGAACGATTATGCTCACCTTCGGTCTGATCTCTAACCAAAGGTGAGTGTAATGACTGGAAACGATAGAGTTTTGACGGTCGCATGTACTGAAGTATCTGTAATCCATGACGAAAGAAAGGCCTGTCATTAAAAATTTCATTTCTGATGCCGTTGTGCGGAAAAAAATGTCGTTGCAAGAATGCAGTCTAGGAATCGGACCCCTAAAACCTGCATTGCCTGATAAAGGAGGCCTGGATGGAAAAACTATCCCTTAATTTTCACATGAAACTCCAAGAGATGTGCGACTGTTATATGGATACTGACTTTCTGGCCGAGATTAAGCATCCTATTGATGTTCAAAGCACCAATCTTGAGGAAGAGGCTATAAGATATTTCGCCCTGTTGATCCTTTACACGCTTACGGAAAAGGCCCAACAACTTACGGTGAAGAAGCAAAAAGGAACGTTGAAAGTAACTGTTGATGCTGTGCACGAAAAAAATGTCCTTCCGCCGCCACCTAAGGAAATAGCTGACAAGTTATTTGAGATCATCCGCGCCATTATTCATATCGATACTGACAACGGAGAGATGGCTTTGGCCTTGGGGCTCCGCAGTGGCCAGGTGGATCTGCAGGTGAAGGTAAAGAGAAAAGAGGATGAGGAATCGATGCAACTGTTGTTCCCAGAGTTCTGAGGATAAAATCACACTAACGAACATAACGAACAATCATTTCTGTTGTATCCACCGCGCAGTTAACCCTGGCCTGATGTAAAGGCTTGTTACATTCGTCAAAGGAGATTTAGCCATGAAAATGAACTGGGAAACAGATTTTAAGCGAGCCATGAAACGTTCAACAGCGGAACACAAACCTGTACTGCTGGATTTTTTCAATCCGCAATGAATTGGTTGCCAACAGATGGATGCAGTTACGTATCCAAATGAAAGGTTAATCGAATTTATCAATCAAAACGTTATCCCTGTGCGTGTGCTGTCGGATCAGCAGCCTTTGGCCACGGATTACACTATCAAGTGGACTCCGGCACTGCTTATTCTCGATCAGGATGGCAAGGAGCACTTTCGATCCGTTGGTTTTTTGAGTGCCGAAGAGTTGATCCCCTCGATTCTACTCGGCATTGGCAATGTCCATTTTAATAAAGATGAATTCAAAGATACTCTTTGTTGTTATGAAAAGCTGCTGACAGAGTATCCCGAAAGTGATTCCGTGCCGGAGGCCATATTCCAGAAGGGGGTTACTCTGTATAAAAACACACATAACCCGAAACCGCTCAGAGATGCCTATAATCAGTTGCAGGATAAGTACCCGGCCAGCCAGTGGACGAAGCGAGCTTACCCGTATAGGCTTATTGAATAGTATTGAAACTTAACACAATAACAAGGAGGTAAAAAGTATGCCTACAATTGAATGTGGTGGAAAACAGATTGCCATCGATGACAAGGGATTTCTGTCTAATATTGATGACTGGACCGAGGGTGTTGCTCAGGTCCTGGCTCAACGGGAAGGCTTAGCCACTTTAACGGACGAGCAGATGGTAATAATTAAATTTCTGCGCGACTATTATAAAACATTTACCTCCTTTCCTATCTTGAATTACGTGTGCAAGCATACCCATCAGCAAAAAAAATGTGTCAACGAGCAATTCGTTAATCCTGAGAAAGCCTGGAAGATTGCCGGGCTTCCTCTCTTGGACGGTATTCATTTCGTGTCGATGGATGGAGGTAAACATTATTTAATGGAGGAGTGCTGCTGAACATCCCATCTGAACTCTGAGGGGCTCGAGATGAAATAAAAATAGAAAATCTTCGAACACCTGAATCTACGTTTGGCGGAAAAGTTGACAGTCATTAGTCATTATATGGTTCATGCTCAAATTCAGTTTAAGCAGATGGGTAGCTCCATAGTTTTTTTTATATCGAATTTGCGCGAACTGAGCATACTATCTTCACTGTCATTGTGAATAAAAAAGGAGTGCCCTATGAATATCTATCAATTCGCCATGCAAATGGAAAAAGACGGTGAAAATTACTATCGCCGGTTGGCAAAAGAGTGCACTTTGTCCGGGCTTTCCAGGATATTCCTGATGTTGGCTGATGAAGAGGTCAAGCATTACAATATGATTGAACGGTTGAGCCGTAAGGAGACAAATCCTCAACTGGTTGAAGCCAGGGTATTGGAAAATGTTAAAAATGTCTTTGTCACCATGCAGACGGCAAAAGAGGATTTGCATATCGATACTACAAAGGCGGCCAGTGAATACAGAAAGGCTTGTACAATTGAGGAGATTAGCCAGAAATTTTATCAGGAAAAGGCTGGCTTGGTCGAAGAAGGGTATGAACGACAGATATTTTTACGATTAGCAAAAGAAGAGGAAAAGCACCTATGGATAATGGAAAATATTGTTGAATTTGTTTCGAGACCGGAGCCAGGAAACTGGCTTGAAAATGCGGAATGGCATCATCTCGACGAGTATTGATGATCTTGTCGAAGATGGCGCCGCGTAAAGATGGCGAGGGCAGGGCAGTGAGACCATGTGCCTTGGCAACGCCATTAACACTTAAAATCAGCAGGAGGAACCACCATGCTCAAACAAAAAGATATGGAAGATGCAATGCGTTATGCCCACAAGAATTTCATGACTAATCTGGAAAAAAGTCTCGATATTTTGACACAGGAACTTAAAGAGGCTAAAGGGATGACCACAATATGCACCGACGAGTGGTGTACCGCCACCGAATCGTATATCGACGATATGCATAAAAACCTCTATTCCATCAGCGAGCCTCGTTGGTTACCCAAGGAGGACTCCCTCAAACTCAAACAATTGCGGACAAGAATCCGCGACCTTTACAGGGAGTTCGCGCATGTTGCAAAGAGTAAATCCTGACATATGTTCCAGAGAACAGGGATTGTCACGGTAACCATGCGCACAAAGGTGTCCATTGCCGTCCCGTAGACTACTTAACTGCCTATGCAAGGCGCCTGGGGAATTACAGAGTGTGGCAGTTGCGCGAAAGCCGGCAGTTGCCACACCCTCTAAATTCTTTACCTCAGCTCAATGATCTGTGCCTCACCCGCTATGCAGTAACCTCTCGAGGATAAAATGAATTCTCACTCGATCCGACACCTTCGGCTACGTGAAGAGCGAGATGCCTTTATCGATAAGCGGGGACACAGCACCCATGCCAACATCGTTCCGGCCATCGATGCCCTGCGCAGGATGGGGCACCGGTTGGGCGATATCAAGGACGAGGGAGAAGGTTGCGGCATTATTGCCGACTATAGTGGACCCCAGATTTAAGACAGTAGTTTTTAAGCTGTGCGCAATCATATCGAACGAGAAACCAATATGGTGCGGGCGGTAACGAATCTTGTCAGGTTCAGGTTATGCACCTGTAGTTAATTTCGGCGGCACAGGGTCAACCACTCTGAGCTTACTCAGCAGGAGATCAAGGTCAAAAAAATCCGGTACTTCACTACGGTTAACCTCAAAGGCTGCCACGGCCTTAGCCGCCATGGAGGTTGCGCCCTTTGTATTACCATGATCAAGCTGAATATACATGCCGGCGGCCCGGATCATGGCCTGCAAAATCAGTTTTCTTTTTCCGGTGGCATTTACCCATGCATGTTCGAGAAGTTCATGGACTTCAAAAAACAACTCCTCATCCCAGAGCACCAGAGCCCTGTGAAAGGCATCGTCAAAATGTTGCCGTTCTATACGTTCCAGTGCCCTGCCATATCTTTGCATACGATCATCGATATACTGCCGGTATACGGGTTCCAGGTTGGTTGCAAGGTATCGGTCGGCAACCTCTTGGGCTGGGGCCAAGTCAAAGCGACGCAATGAATTCATCAGTGCCTCTGACAGGTCGTTGCGAATATCATGACATAGTCGGTCAGCAAAAGGATCAAAGCGTTTCATGGCTGTACTCTTCTCCTCAGCGTACACCTCGGTAAAAGGCTAATTCCCTTGCATGAGGTGCAAACAATTCCGTTATTTTTTCCTTTTCAGAATCAGATAATAGAGGCAGGTCAGCGGCGGCCGAAAGCTCACGGACCTCATGTGGTGACGAGCAGCCGACAATGGCAAGGGTGATGCCGCAGGAAAGCGCATAGCGAATAAGCAATTGGGCCGTTATACCGAGTTCGGGGACGATATAGTGGCCTGCGCCGAGCACCTTCATCCCAATGACGGCGACTCCCTTCTCCTTCGCCATCGGCAAGGTGTCGGTCAGAAAACCGCCGAGCACCTCTTCAACGGGATTGACGGGCATGAGCACCGTATCAATGGGCCATTGTTCAATGGCTTTGCTAAGAATATGAGGGTCATGGTGCCCGGTCACCCCGATGTTTTTTACGGTTCCGGTCTCTTTTGCTGAGATAAATGCCTCCAATGCACCGCCTGGTCCGGAAATTCTCGCAAAATCTTCATCAGTCCGCACATCATGAATCTGCCAAAGGTCAAGGTGATCGGTCTCCAGACGCTGCAAAGAAGCAGACAGGTCCTTCAAGGCACCATCTCTGTCCCGTGACGCTGACTTTGAGGTTTGAAAAATCGAGTTTCGTAATTCAGGATTACTTTTCCATACCTCGCCATAATAAAGTTCACTATCGGAGTATACCCGGGCGCAGTCGCAGTAAGTTATCCCCTGTTGCAGGGCCTCATGAATTACACTCTGCGCCTCTCTACCCCTGTCATGGGTACGAAGTACACCTTCTCCGCCCAGACCGACAACGGAAATCTCACGCCCAAGTCTGCCAAGTTGTGTGGTTTTCATCTGAGGCCGATGTTTAAATTAATAATTAATTCCTCTTAGTTACACTAAATAAACATTTGCCAAACATTGGCAATCTATCTACTTTCAGTGCCAACTTTAACCAATTAATCAAAAACTGACTTTTGATTCTCCCTATTTCCCCTCACCATCATAAAAACGAACGTTGATTCATTTAATCACAGGTGAAATATTTTTAACAGGAATTCTGGAAAATATGTCCATGGGGAGTCACTGGCAAGATTACCTATTTGAGTACAACTGCAAGAAAAGCTGCGACCTGTGAAGATAATTTTATAGCGTGTGAACGGATGTAACTGTGGCAGAAATGACAAAAGCTGGAAAACTCACAGAAGTTTTCCAGCTTTTATTCCTAATATACCCATTCTTTTTATTTTACTTCAATCTGGGCAGCCTTTTTTACGGCTTTTTTAGATTTGGGAAGAGTAAGGGTCAGCACTCCATCCTTAAAATTTGCCTCGATTTTATCATTCTCCACCTCCACCGGCAATCTTAACGCCCGATAAAAGGAGCCACTCCGACGTTCGATGGAGTGATAATGTTTATCTTTTGACTCCTTTACCTCTTTTTTTTCACCTTTGATGGTCAGCAGATCACCATCCACAGAGACCTTAATATCTTTTTTTTCCATTCCCGGCAGATCAGCCACAACCTCCAGTGCTTTGTCGGTCTCACTGATATCGAGACGGGGGGTCCATTTCAGATCGACATCTCCCTCCAGATTATGGAAGGGAAAGTCGTGCCACATCTTTTGGAGTATATCGTCCATCTCTGAGAAAACACTTGGCACTTCCCTACGACGCTTAAATGGCAATAAATCAAGCATGGTATATCCCTCCGGATAAAGATGAATAATAAGGGGATAACGCCCTGGGCAGTTATCCCACCGAACCACTTTTTATGACTTATCTTCAACAATGTTTGAAACCTTGCACTAAACTTCCTTTATCTTCTTTGAAAGAAAGCTGGCTCCTTCACCTGTAACGATCTAATATCTTAACCTCTAAAAGGTCTGTAAGGTGTTGCAGATATGATCTGGGTCGAGACAGATTAACGAGGGGTCATGCAGTCGTCTCGCCAGCAGCAGTCCATCTGGAGGCAAGAGCCATTGCTGTCCTGCTGGAAACAAGGAGAGTTTCCTTCCTTGGATTGAATGGCCCAGATCAGTTCGGTTTTTTTCATTTTGCCAGCCTTGATCCCCATTGCCGTTGCCATCTTCTTGATTTCCTGAATCTTCATCGAACTTCCCCCCTTTATTCATAGAATGAGAACGTGATAAAGTTACAAGCAATGAACCTTGTAAACAAATCTTGAACTGTGCTCTTTATTAATGCTATGGGGGAATAGAAGAGAAGTCAAAGAAAAATGCCCCCCCTAAAAAAAAACCATTACTTGGTGGAGCAGGGATAAACCGAGAAGAGAGCAGGAAGGTTTTTAACAGGATCAGACTGTCAGTTCACCTTGAGGAACTTCTTGCCTACAGAGGCCGCGTAGAGAATGGATTCTTTTTCTCCGTCAATCTGGAGAAGTTGGTTGATTTCATTATCATAAAAGGCTCCTATAGGGCAGCCTCCACAGCCCACGGCCTCGGCAGCTATCATTACATTCTGGCAGATATGGCCGGCATCAAGGAGGATGTAACGCATACCCCGGTCCCCATATTTGCTCATAGCTCTTCTGAAGACCCCGGTCCATAGAAAAACTACTGCTGCCTGGGCCATGAATTTCTGATCCAGACAGGCCCGAGCTACGTTATCTGCTTTATTTTCATTCGTTAACCTGTCGAGTGAAAAATGTTCCACATCAAAATGATAGAGACCGGCATCAAGTCCCTGGATGGAATGGACACTGATATAGGTCTCAACAGGATAGAGGGCACCAGCCGATGGAGTGGCACGAAAAAGATATCTCCCGGCCTGGCCGGTAATTCCCTGTGAGGCCCAGAGCATATAGGCAAGGTGCTCAAGGCTGAGCGGGTCTGTCTTATATTTTCTTAAAGATCGGCGGTTTTGCAGGAGAGGGGTGAGCTGTTCCTCGTCAAGAGTCCAGGTCCGGGGCAATGGAATTTTTACGGCATGGGGATAGCGCTTGAAAGTCTCGACTTCGGCAATGGCAGGCCTGTGCCGATTCTGAATGGAGATACGGTCAAAACGGCTGTTCTCCAGGTATTGAAAACCGTTAGTATCCTTTAAATCAGGCATCCTTTTCTCCTTTCTGTCTGCGGGCCGTTACGAAAGAACAAATGTTTTTTACTGGACTGGACATTTCGTTACAGCTCTGAATGTCATCATTACTCTGCCTGTGTTGAGGCAGTCTCGTTTTGCTGGCTCTCCTCTTCCTTCTTGGCCAGTTGACCGCAGGCGGCCGAGATATCTGTGCCCCGGCTGTTCCTGATAAAGACCGAGTAGTTGGCATCCATGAGGATCTTCTGGAAAGAAAGGATCCGGGGCATGGGGGTACTCTGATAAGGAATTCCCGGTGACTCGTTGTAAGGAAGAAGATTGATCTTGCAGGGGATGTCCCGTAATTTTCTGGCAAGTTCATGGGCTGCCGCGTCAGTATCATTGATACCCTTGAGCAGGATATATTCGAACATGATCCGTTTTCGTTTGGGCATGGGAAAGTCGCGGCAGGCGGCGAGCAGTTCATCGAGCGGATAGCGGTCATTAATCGGCATGAGTCTGCTACGGGTGACGTCATCAATGGCATGGAGTGAAATGGCCAGATTGGCGTCGGAATTTTCTCCCAGGAGTCGCATCTTGGGAACGATTCCGCAAGTGGAGACCGTGATCCGACGGTTAGTGAGATCCAGTCCCCGTTGTTCTGTAAGGATGGAGAGGGCCTTGAGCAGATTCTCCAGATTGTTCAGCGGTTCACCCATGCCCATGAAGACTACATTCGTGACTTTGTCGGGGCCGATGCGTTCTGCCTCAGGCTGGGCCCGCAGGAGATCATCCACCGCGCAGACTTGATTCACGATCTCGGAGGGGGTGAGATTGCGGATAAATCCCATGGTGGCCGTGAGACAGAAAGAACAGTTCATGGCGCAGCCAACCTGGGAGGATACACAGAGGGTGTTGCGATCCGGTTCCGGAATAAGGACCGTTTCGATCATTTTCCCGTCATCGAGGGTAAAACCAAACTTGACGGAGCCATCGCTGGAACGCTCCAGGACGGGATCGTCAAAGCGGGAGATGCGGGCGTGCTCGGCCAGCAACTTCCGGAACTCCTTGGCCAGGTCGGTCATCTCGGAAAATTGGGTGATCCCAGGACGGTAGAGCCAGGACATGAGCTGACGGCCACGGAATGCCGGCTGGCCAAGGGACTCCACGTAGTGGATTATTTCATCCTGGGTCAGATTCCGCAGGTCGGTTTTGTTTGTCATTTTCTTTTGGGTCTATAAGGCTCTGAAGAATTCAGGAGTCAGCGCTATCCTACCTTCCATGGCCTGATCAATGGTTGCCAGGATTGCATCCTTATCACGTCCCAATCTGCCGGAGATGGGTAAATAGTTTGAGGCATGATTGGCCATGAACTGCACCTTGTCACAATGTATAAAGGTAACCATTTCTTTCAGTTCTTTCAACATGGAGAGGGCGTCAGGAAGTAAAAATGTACCGTTCTCCACCTCATCGCCCAGCATGGTCCCGGCCAAGGGCATAAGGGTCAAGGCCGCAATCTGACGCGGGGACATCTTCGACAAGACCTTTCCGGTCTGGCGCGCATGCTGCAGGCTTTGCTCCATGCCGCCAAGGCCGAGCAGTACAGTCACTGACAGAAAGAGTCCGGCCTGTGCCACCTTCTGAGCGGCGCTGATCATGGAGACCGCGGTTTCACCTTTCCCGACCCGGATCAGGACCTCATCGTCACCGCTCTCAAGTCCCATGTAGATGCGATCCAGCCCCAGATATTTCAACTCCTGAAGTTGTTCCAGGCTCTTGGAGCGGATGGCCTTGGCGTTTCCATAGAGAGAAATACGCCGTACTTGGGGAAGTTCTGTCCTGATCTGGCGAAAAATGGAGGTCAGCCGCTTCTGAGAGAGGATTAAAGCATCACCATCCGCCAGAAAAACCTTGCGCTGACGGGTGCAGTAACGAGCGGCAAAGGAGATATTCTCGGCAATTTCTTCATCCGAGCGAATGCGGAACTGCTTGTCTTTGTATGCACCACAGAAGGTACAATGATTATGGGAACAACCAACCGTCACCTGGAGAATGATTGAATCAGCCTCACTGGGCGGGCGGATGATGTTCCCATCGTAGTTCATCGTATGAATCAAGCCGGATTGTTCTTGGCAAACTCCTGCATGAAGTCTACAAGCTTTACTACACCTTCACGAGGAAAGGCATTGTAGATGGAGGCCCGGCAGCCACCAATGGAGCGGTGTCCTTTCAGGCCGTTCAAACCAGCCGTGGTCGCCTCTGCAACAAACTTTGCTTCAAGTTCCGGGGTTGGCAGGTTAAAAGAGATATTCATCAGCGAACGGGAAGCAAGCTCGGCATGACCACGATAGTAATCTGTAGCGTCAATGGCAGCATAAAGCAGGGCAGCTTTTTCCTTGTTGATTTTTTCCATGGCAGCGACTCCACCCTGTTTCTTCAACCATTTCAAAACCTCACTAACCACATAGACGGAAAAGCAGGGCGGGGTGTTGAACATGGAATCATTGTCGGCATGGGTCTTGTAACAAAGCATGGTCGGTGTTTTTTCAGGGGTACGGTCAAGAAGATCTTCCCGGACAATCACCACGGTAACACCGGCTGGCCCCATATTTTTCTGGGCTCCGGCAAAGATCAGGCCGAACTTGCTGACATCCAGCTGGCGTGAAAGGATGTCGGAAGACATGTCGCAGACCAGCATCTTGTCAGTGGCGGGGAAGGTGGGGAACTGGGTGCCGTAAATGGTGTTGTTGGATACCAGGTACAGATATTCAGAGTCTTCAGCCACTGAGTATTCAGTTTCGGTGGGCACCCGGTTAAATTTCAGTTCCTCGCTGGTGTAGGCAACGTCGATATCGCCAAACAGTTTGGCCTCCTTGATGGCCTTTTTGGCCCAGACCCCGGTATTGAGGTAGGTGGCTTTTTTCCCGGCACCAAGCAGATTCATGGGGATCATGAAAAATTGACTGGAGGCACCACCTTGGAGAAACAAGACCTTATAGTTATCGGGGATCTCCATGAGTTCTCGCAGCAATTGTTCAGCACCGGCGGCAACGGCCATGAACTCCTTGGAACGATGGCTCATCTCGATAAGCCCCATGCCTGTATCCTGGAAATTGACCACATCTTTTGCGGCCTGTTCAAGGACTTCATAAGGAAGAGTTCCCGGTCCGGCACTGAAGTTATAAACGCGTTTAGACATTTCTAATATCTCCTTGGAATAGTGTTGTAATAATACAATATTAATAAAAAAAATGGAGTAACTATTTTTAATTGCCGACAAGATACCTCTTTATAAAAGAACAAGGAATAGAAAAGTCGCAAGAAGCAAATGGTAAAACGACTAAGTCGGGATAAAAACAGTAGGTATGCCACCATTTATATCACGAATTCCAAGTCAATATTTTCTATTTACTGTTCTGTCGCAGGGCCTCGTACAGTACAATGCCAGCAGTCATGGCCAGATTAAGGCTGCGGATGTTGGGGTTGGGCATGGGGAGCGTATAGCAACGCTCATGATAGAGCTGGAGGATCTCTTCCGGTAGTCCTTTTGTCTCTTTGCCAAAGATAAGAAAGTCCCCGGGATGAAAGCTGGCCTCGGTGTATGATGCCGCGACCTTGGTGGTAAAGAAAAAAAGTTGGGTTTCTGTCTGCTCTGCCAGGAACTGATCAAGGCTATCCCAGTATCTGATATCGACAAAACGCCAGTAATCAAGGCCGGCTCGCTTCAGATGTTTATCGTCAGTGGAAAATCCAAGGGGTCTGATCAGATGAAGGACGGTTTCGGTTGCCCCGCATAAACGAGCGATTGAGCCTGTATTGGGCGGGATCTCAGGTTCAACAAGGACGATATTAAAAGGAAGGTGCAAGGAGATCTGGTTATTCATGAGTTACTCATTTGAGTAAAAGTACATCCAGCTTCCAAGTGAAAATTGGAAAACGGATGTACTTTAAGCATTCGCAGGCAGCAAGATTGAGCAAACTGCATGAAAAATTTATTTAATCTCAGGCAATCCATCCACAAATGCATTCACATTCGCCTGTAATTGCTTATATTCCTGTTCGCTAAGCCCGGCACCAAGGGCCACCATTCGTGCCATGTCAGCAGTGAGAAAATCTCCCGGAGTGTGGGCATCGGCATTGACAACGAGTCTGGCACCAACCCTTAAAGCCACTTTTGCCACATGACCATTAGTCAGCGAGTGTCCTTTTCGCCCTGAAAGCTCAAGGAAAACACCATTTTTTGCCGCCAGCAGGGCTTCAGTTTCACTCAAAAAACCGGGGTGCGACAGAACATCGACCCCAGCTTCAATGGCTGCTATATTGGTACCTTCGGCAACGGGTTCAACAATGGTCTCACCATGCACCACTACTACCTGCGCTCCTAACTCACGAGCCTTACGGGTCAACGGCCCGATAAGGGCAGGGGGAACATGGGTCAGCTCAATACCTGGAAGAAGCCTGGTTCTGGAAAAAGGATTGAGGTCCCTGGCCACCTGAATCATACGAGGGATAATGAAATCCATATTGGAACTGTCAGCGTGATCGGTAATGGCGACTGCTTTGTACCCGAGAACCTCAACCCGGCGCAAATGTTCAGCAGGAACGAGGACACCGTCACTGAAAAAAGTATGGGTGTGGAGATCAATCATGATGATTCACCTGTTGTATATTGATGGACCCTATTTTGACAGGGTACCGTTGAGTGAATGCTGGCCAGCGTGGTTAATGGTGACAGTCACAATGTCACCGGGAGCGCAGACGATTTTTTCTTCAACATGGACAATATGATTGGTATCGGTGCGGCCTACCATCCCTTTCTCGGTGAGCTTTTCAATCATTATCGGCAGGCTCTTACCCACATAGAGACTATTCTGCTCCAGGCAGATTGCATCCTGCCGACCCTGAAATCTGCTCAAACGCTGCGACTTCAGTTGCTCATCCACCTTATCATCAAAATCCGCAGACCTGGTGCCGGGACGATCCGAATACTTGAAGGAGAAGGAGCTGTGGAAGCGGACCTCCTCCAGAAGTTCAATGGTCTGCTCAAAGTCATCGTCAGACTCTCCTGGAAATCCGACAATAACGTCGGTGCTCAGGGCGATATCAGGGCGAACAGCGCGGAGTTCAGCAACCTGCTGCAGGTAGAGTTCTCTGGTGTATTTCCGGTTCATTCTGGCAAGAACCGCATTAGACCCGGACTGAACAGGGAGATGAAACTGCGGGCAGAGGATCTCTATCTCGCCAAAGCAGCGCATGAGCTCGGGTGAGAGGTCCTTGGGATTGGAGGTGGTGAAACGTAAGCGCTTCAATCCATCAATGGCGGACACCTCACGGAGGAGCTGTGAAAAAGAATAGTCTCCCCCTGCCTCTGTGACCTGATTGGTGCGTCCGTATGAGTTCACGTTCTGCCCAAGCAGGGTTATCTCCCGCACTCCGGCATCAATGAGAACATGAGCTTCATCCAGTATATCACTGACCTTTCGTGATATTTCTCTCCCCCTTGTATAAGGGACTACACAGTAGGTGCAGTAATTATTGCATCCCTGCATAATGGTGAGAAACTTTCTAAAAAGCGGAGTAGGGGAGCCTGGTTGCAGTTCTATCTGCGGAAGCAAACGGGGCAAGGCAGGGATAAAAGCGGGGATCTCATAGGAGTCAGACATGCCAATTGCTACTCTGGGTCTCCCGTCAAGGGTGTCCAGCAGACCGGCCAGTTCGTATAAATTCTGGGGGCCGATCACCAGATCCACATGAGGCATGCGCTCACAAATCGCTTGACCTTCCTGCTGGGCAACACATCCAGCAATGCAGATTTTCATGGATGGACGCCTTTTCTTAACTTTTCTCAGCACCCCGAGAAGGCTCATAGCTTTCTGTTCGGCCTTGGCCCGGATGGAACAGGTGTTAAGAATGACCACATCGGCATTATCCATATCCATGGATTCGACATAGCCTTTTTCAGAAAGCAACTGACCCATGATCTCAGAATCACGTTCGTTCATCTGACAACCAAAGGTCTTAATCATAAAGGAAAACTGTTTCATTGTATTGTCATGCTTTCAAGTAATAAAAAAGCCAAATTGGTTATAATCAACATTCACAATTATGCGTATCTATTTAATCCAGGGGCAATATCCGATAGAAGATCAAAGAGCAGGTCCTCGGACTCAGGAGGGTAACGAAGACGCACCGTTCCCTTCTTGCCGTCAACGCTTGACAGGATTGCCAAGCCATCATAGCCCTCCAGGATTGACTTGAAAAAATGAAATCTGGCTGGGGCAATGGCGAGGTAGAGTTCTTTAAATTGCTGCGCGTCCATCATCATGCAGCTAATTAAACCGAAAGCGAGGAGTCAACTTCTGTCATTTGATCCATGCGGGCAGCAAGCAGGGGGGCGACAACTTCTTCAATATACTCACTGGTCTGGGCTGCAGCTCGGCCTGTGAACTTCGTATAGTCACCAACCATATTTTGGATATCATCCATGGTAAAGGGAATGCGCGGATCGTTTGCCATGCGCTCCAGCAGATCATTATCTCCGCCTTCCTCTTTCACAACCCTGCCGGCAGCGAGGGAGTGCTCCTTGATCACCTCATGCATTTCCTGACGGCTTTCACCTTTCTCCACGGCCTCCATGAGGATTTTTTCGGTGGACATGAACGGAAGTTCCATGCGCAAGTGACGATCAATCTGCTTCGGAAAAACAACCATTTGGGAGGTTATATTAATGTACAGCTTGAGGATAGCGTCAGTCAACAAAAAGGCCTGAGGGATATCCATTCTCCGGATAGCGGAATCGTCAAGTGTCCGCTCAAACCACTGATTGGCAAAGGTGGCCGCAAAATCAGCAGGCAACCCCATGAGCTTGCGGGCAAGGCCGGTCATCCGTTCCGAGCGCATAGGATTGCGCTTGTAGGCCATGGCTGAAGAGCCAGTCTGGTGCTTGGCAAAAGGTTCCTCCTGCACTTTGAGGTTGGAAAGCAACCTCAAGTCAACTGCGAACTTATGAGCAGAACTACCTATACCAGCGAGTGTTTCAGCAAGCTTCGTATCAAGCTTCCGGGGATAGGTTTGACCGGTCACTGCAAAGACCTCGGAAAATCCAAGCTTTTGGGCAACCAGCAAGTCCAGATCTCTGACTTTCTGATTATCACCTTTAAAGAGTTCAATAAAGGTCGCTTGGGTGCCCACCGTGCCTTTGGCGCCTCTGGCCTTTACTTGCCCAAGAAATGAATCAATATATTCAAGATCCATAACAAGATCCTGAATATACAGGGTATTCCTTTTACCAACTGTGGTCGGTTGGGCGGGTTGATAATGGGTAAACCCCAGGGTTGGCAGATCCTTATATTTGAGAGCAAAGTCGGAAAGGTTGCGTATAACCTGGAGCAGGGCCGATCGTATCAGGGTAAAGGCCTTTTTCTGAATAATCAGGTCAGTGTTACAGACCACAAATTGAGAGGTCGCGCCAAGATGGATAATGCCTTCAGCGAGTGGGCATTTTGTCCCAAACTCATAGACATGGGCCATTACATCATGACGGATTTCTTTTTCTTTGGCCGCCGCCAGATCGTAATCAATATTGTCGACATTGGCCTTCATCTGGGCAATCATCTCAGGCTTGACAATATCGGTCAAGCCCAGTTCATATTGGGCCTCAGCCAGGGCGACCCAGCATTTGCGCCAGGTGGTGAATTTGGTTTTCTCGGAAAACAGTTCCTGCATATCTCGACTGGTGTAACGGCTCACCAGAGGTTCCTGATAGATATCTTTCGACATAAAATACTCCCACATAAGCAGACACGCGCATCACGGATGCCAGAAAAAAACCTCCATCCCGCAGATAATTTATTTTAACAACAAAAGAGCGGAGAAAGATTGAGTTTCATCGAAGACAGACTTTTACCATGAATCGGGCAAAAGAGAAAGAGCAAGTGGTCCAGGGATCAAACCGTCGTTCGCATATCGCGTCAAAGCAAAAGAAAGCATTCTCAAGGCTCAAAACTAAACCTTGAGTTCTCACCGTTAAAAATGAGATAAATAATCAACATATAGGCAATGTCGCATAATGTATATTATGTTTAGTAATTTATTAAATCGTTAAAATAGGGTTTTAGTTAAACATTCTATAGTTGATTCTAGATAGTTGTTTTTTGGATATCTTGATTTTGCGGAAACTGAATCCCCACCACCTTCACTTCCCAGGTATGGATTCCACGGTAACGGTTGGCCATAGGAGCATAGGCAATTGCTGGATTATTATCTTGACGGAGATCTGGCAGATAAGAACCAAGTCCAAAACCAACTCCCTTTTGAATTGCGTTGTTACATTGAAATGAAATTTTCAGGTGCGTGCCTTCAGCACCAATAGCCTTGGTTTCAACCAAGTGAGGACTTCGGGTATAGAAAACCGGACTTCTATTTCCTGGGCCGAACGGTTCAAGCAATTGCATCTGTCCGCTGCATTCAGCAGAAAAGATCTCATCAATCTCCGCCTCAAGATCTATGGTCAGTATCGCAACGGGATCAACATCTCGCACCTGCCTGCTGACTTCCTCATTTATTCTTCTCACAAAAAGATCAAAAAGCTCCTCAGAAACCGACATTCCAGCGGCCATGGCATGCCCGCCGTAGCGGATCATTGTTTCCGAGCATTTTTCAAGTGCGGCATGAAGGTTTATTCCCGGCACGGAACGTCCCGACCCTTTTAACACCATCTTGCCTTGACCATCCACTTCTCGACCAAAAAGAATGGTCGGAAGATGAAATCTTTCCACCATTCTTGAAGCAACAATTCCGATTACTCCATGGTGAAAATCACCCTTTAATATCAGGCAGTTGCCATTTCCAACCTTCTGCTCCTGCAGGGTAAAGGCTCTCGCATAGACGTCCTGGCCAATCTTTTTTCTTTCGCTATTTAATGCCAGTAATTCCTGGGCAAGCACCATTGCCTGCGCCAGGTCTCGATTCAGTAGCAGTTGAACCGCAAGGTCGGCCTCTGCAAGCCTTCCGGCTGCATTAATCATGGGTGCGAGAAGAAAGCCGATGTCCCCTGAACTAATGGAACTGATTGGTTTTTTCTGACTGTTAAGCAAACCGCTCACTTCGAGCATCGCTCTTAGTCCAACTCTTTTTTGCTGCTCAATCCTGTGCATGCCCTCTTTTACCAGGATTCTGTTCACCTTCCCCAGAGGAACCATGTCGGCGATTGTTCCCAAAGCCACTAAATCAAGAAAGTCCCGGACATCTGGCTCGCTCCTTTCTTCGTTGAAAAACCCCTTTTCCCGCAAGTATTGCCGGATTCCGCAGGCAAGATAAAAGGCAACCCCTACACCTGCAAGCTCCTCCGTGGGAAAGGTACAGGCGGATTGCTTTGGGTTCAGTATGGCATCGGCTGCGAAAATCCCTTCCGGAGGTTCATGGTGATCGGTCACCAGAACCTGAAAACCCATTTTTTGGGCAGCAATGATTTCGTCGTTTGCAGATATGCCGCAGTCAACTGTTATGAGGAGCGTTTTATGATCGGGATTAGCGGGAGTCAGGGAACGCAGGAGGTCAACGTGTAAACCGTAACCATGCGTTATCCTGTTAGGGATGATATATCTTGCCGTGGCCCCAATATCTCGAAAAAATGAGACCAGAAGTGTAGTCCCTGTGGTCCCGTCCACATCATAGTCACCCCAGATCAAAATTGGCTCTCCCGCCAGTACTGTTCGGCCTGCCAGTGCAACCGCTTCCTTCATTCCTCCCATTTCTAAAGGGCTGGGGAGCTCCGCCAGGCTTGGTTGTAAAAACTCCTCTACCCTCTTTTGCTCCTGCATCCCGCGCTGCGCCAGGAGCTTTACGATGACAGGATGAAGCTTCAGTTCTGTTGCCATCTGCTGCAGTTCAGTACTGGGTTCCACCTGCGGCTCCACTTTCCACAGAACAGTTGCTCTTGCCTGCTCATTATCTCGAATCGGCCTGAGCTTATCCATATATATCACTAGATATATATGTTTTTTTTCTTTTTTTTTGCATGTTCTTTCTTTCCATAATGTTTTTCTTATCCTGCATCTCAAACCACTCCAGCTTCTCCACTGCACAGCTGATCCGGCCTAATAATTATCTCGAATCGACATTAACATATTCGTGTACCATTCAAGAATAACGAGATTTTCTATCTTGACTCTAGTTGCTCATGCAATCCATTTTCTAACTTTTTCAATAATCTTTTTCTGATCCTGCACCTCAAACCATTCCAGCTCCGGGATTGCGGCAAACCACGTATATTGACGTTTTGCATATCGTCTGGTGTCTCTGGCAAGCAGTCGCTCAGTTTCCTTCATATCCCAGATACCTTCCAGATAATTATTCATGTGACGATAACCGATCGCCTGCATGGATTTTAATTGAGGGCTGTATCCTCTGGCAATCAACCCCCTCACCTCCTGTTCCAGCCCGCTCTTGAGCATGATGGCAGTCCGCAGGTCAATGCGCCGATACAGTTTATCGCGCTCACAGGTCAATCCCATCTGCAGGATATTGGAAAAACGGCGTGTTTTTTGTTTCTGGTGTTCAAGGATATGCTCAGACCAGGGCTTACCCGTTGCCTGGTAGATCTCCAGCGCCCGCAATAGACGATGTGTGTCATTTTTATGGATCCTTACTGCGGAATATCTGTCACATCTCGCAAGTTCTTCATGTAATACATTAGGCCCAACCAGGGTCAGCCGCTGCTGCAACTGCTCTCGTATCTCCGGAAACTGTCCTATCCCGGAAGAGAGCCCATCAATCAGAGCTCGCAGATAAAGGCCTGTCCCTCCGGTGAGCAGGGGCACCCTGCCCCGGAGGTGAATCTGTTGAATGGCATAGATGGCATCATGGACAAAAGAGGCCGCATCATATTCATTGTCCGGTTCGACCAAATCGATGAGATGATGCGGAATCCGCGCTCGTTCTTCAAGGCTTACCTTGGCGGTGCCGATATCCATATACTTATAGACCTGCATGGAATCAACGCTAACAATCTCACAGCCAAAACGCTCGGCCAGCAACAACGACAACTCTGTCTTGCCAATTGCAGTGGGGCCAACCAACACCAGCACCGGATCTTGAATGGATTGTGATGTATTCAATGTGTTACGCTAAAAGAAAATTGAGGAGCAAACTGTTTCATCCGGGAATGTCCGATACCATGGACTTTCAACAGGTCTTGCGGTTCTGTAAATAAGCCCTTGCTGTTTCGTGTCTTGATAATCCGGTCGGCCAGCTTAGGTCCAATTCCTGATATTGTTGCCAGAAGTTGCGGATCGGCAAAATTGACGGGCATTGGTTGGAACAGAAAAGGAGTCACTCCAGCGGGAACAGTTTGGGGATATTCGCTCTTTCCAAAAAAAGAAATTTTCGCCGGCACAATCTGCAGTGTCCTTCCGTCCCAAAGCAAGGATGAAACTTTCTCTGGTTGCCTTAAAAATCTTCCCGTAAAAAATATTCCCAGCAACAAGCACCAAAAGACGATGCCCAGGAAGAGAATAATCTCCACCCGGGCATCATTTTGAATATGCGATGTTACTTGCGATCCCGGGCTACTTTGCCTGTCTCTGCTCATCACGCATCAGTTTATAATTCATGGAATCGACAATGGCCTGCCAGGATGCCTCAATGATATTCAATGAGACTCCAACCGTCCCCCACTGCTCATGATGATCTCTGGACTCAATAAGAACGCGCACTTTGGCCCCGGTTCCATGCTCTCCGGAGAGGACCCGAACCTTGTAATCTATAAGTTCAACCTCTTGCAGGCTGGGATAAAAATGAATCAATGCCTTGCGAAGCGCCTTATCCAGGGCATTGACCGGACCATTACCCATGGCGGCGGTATGCACCTCTTCTCCCCCAACTTCAAGGCGGATGGTGGCCTCGGTTTCAGGCGGCTGATCCATAGAACATTTGCTGTTGATGGCCCGGAACCCTTTGAGCTGAAAATAATTTCTCTGGGTGCCAAGGGCGCGACGCATGAGCAGCTCGAAAGAAGCCTCGGCCCCTTCATATTGAAAGCCCTGGTTCTCGAGATCTTTCAATTCCCTGACAATGGAGGCGACGATTGGACTGTCATCCTCGAGATTAATCCCGAATTTTTTGGCCTTGTGCAGGACATTACTCTTCCCGGACTGATCAGAGATGAGGATGCGCCGGATATTACCAACCTTTTCAGGCTCGATATGTTCATAGGTCAATGGGTTGCGTTTGACCGCAGAGACATGGATACCGCCCTTGTGAGCAAAGGCGGAGCGGCCCACATAGGGTTGATATTTGTTCGATGGCAGATTGGCCAGTTCATCAACCAGCCTTGAAGTTTCGGTGAGTTTGGTAACCCTTCTGACGGCCTCACAATCACAGTCCATTTTCAGGGCAAGAGATGGAATAATGGAAGTGAGATTGGCATTTCCGCACCGTTCTCCATAGCCGTTCATGGTTCCCTGCACCTGACGCACCCCCAGACTGACTGCCAGCAGCGAATTAGCAACCGCCGTTTCGGAATCATTATGGGCGTGGATGCCAAGCTCCACCTTGGCCCCTCGCTCCCGGATAAATTGCTGGACACGCTCGACGATGGGCTGGACCTCCTGGGGAAGCATGCCGCCGTTGGTATCACAGAGGATCAGACGTTCAGCGCCGCCGTCAATGGCCTTGCCGAGGGTGGCCAGGGCATATTCGGCATTTTTCTTGAAGCCATCAAAAAAGTGCTCGGCATCATAAAAGAGGCTTGCCACCTGAGGTCGCAGATAGCGCAGAGACTCCTCAATGATCAGCAGATTGTCTTCAAGCTTGATGCGCAGGGCGTCAAAGACATGAATATCCCATGATTTGCCGAAGATGGTAATAACGGGAGTCCTGGCGGCAATCAAGGCCTGAAGATTGGCGTCTTTGTCAGCCGGATTGGCAAACATCCGAGTGGAACCAAAGGCCGACAGCCGGGCATGCTTCATGATGTGCCCATGCATGGTCTGAAAAAACTCTACAGCCTGAGGATTGGAGCCAGGCCAGCCGCCCTCAATGAAATCGATGCCAAGTTCATCAAGCTGATGGCTGATTCGAATCTTGTCATTCACCGACAGATTGAAGTTTTCGGCTTGGGTACCATCTCGCAAGGTGGTATCATAGATCTCTACTTGTTGTTTGGACATACCATTTTTCCCTGTCTACAGGTTAACAAACTGAATTAACTACCAAACACAAAAATCGAATATAGCGATTTTTTTTATCTTTACGACCTTACTGCTCTTCAATAGAAACGTTGCTCTTGTCAAGCTCAAAGGCGTCATGCAGGGCTCTGACCGCAAGCTCGGTGTATTTCTCTTCAATGACACACGATACCTTGATTTCCGAGGTGGAGATCATGGAGATATTAATCCCTTCCTTGGCCAGGACACTGAACATGGTGGAGGCAATGCCGGAATGATTCCGCATGCCGACACCAACGATGGAGATCTTGGTAATATCGGTATCCCCTTGCACGCTTTCGGCTCCGATCTTCTTGATCAGTTGCTGCAGCAGCTTGAGGGTGCGCTCATAATCGGAGCGGATAACCGTAAAAGTCATATCGGCCTTGCCTTTTCCTGCATCCTGATTCTGGATAATCATATCGACAATAATATTCTCATCAGAAATCGGGGTGAAGATCTTGGCAGCAATACCCGGCTGATTCGGCACACCTGAGACCGTGATTCTGGCCTCGTTTTTATTATAGGTAACACCAGAGACGATCAATCCTTCCATTTGTTTATCCTCCTCAATAACCCAGGTGCCTTCAGTCTCAGTAAACGTGGAGCGAACGTGGATTGGAACTTTATAACGTTTTGCTAAAGTCACAGACCGGATATCAAGGACCTTGGCCCCCAGACTGGCAAGCTCCAGCATTTCATCGTAGGAGATCCGGTCAATCTTTCTGGCCTTGGCGCAGATATTCGGATCAGTGGTATAGACACCCTCAACATCGGTATAGATCTCGCAAGAATCAGCCTTCAAGGCCGCGGCCAATGCGACGGCGGTGGTGTCTGAGCCTCCCCGTCCCAGCGTGGTGATATCGCCCTTTTCGTTGACACCCTGGAAGCCGGCAATGACAACCACCCTGCCCTGATTCAGTTCGGCCCGAATCTTTTCCGAATCAATGGACTCGATCCTGGCCTTGGTGTGCACCGAATCGGTCTTGATCTTCACCTGATCACCCAGGAAAGAGACGGCATCATCCCCTGCCTCTTTCACGGCCATGGCAAACAAGGAAACAGTCACCTGCTCACCAGTGGACAACAGCATGTCCATCTCCCGGGTATCAGGCAGCTCCTGCATCTGTGAGGCCAGATCGACCAGACGATTGGTTTCACCAGACATGGCTGATAAAACCACCACCATCTGATTGCCTTGGCTCTTATTTCTGAGCACCCGCTCGGCAACTGCTTTTATCTTCGCAGGACTTCCCACTGAGGTCCCGCCAAATTTTTGAACGATTAAGGCCATTATCTCTTTCGACTCCCACTTAGATGTAAAACCAAAGGAACAACCGCAAGCAACTCCAAAAACAAAACGGCAGACCACATCCTTGCCTGCCGTCGGAACAAACATTTACCTGGCAGATTAACCACCAGACTTGACCCGAAAAGTCAAAATGAAAGAAAGAAATATTTTATACGCAAAAAGGAAAAATGCAACATCTTTATAGGGAGATTCTCATTCCACTTCAAGGCAGCTGGATTTTATCCAAGCAGATATGCACAATCATTTCGTAGCAAAAAAATTTGCTGTAAATAAATATTTTTTTATGGGATAATAATTATTATCTCTTTGTTTTACTCACCTCAACTAAAGGAGAAGAGTTATGCTTGGTAAAAAACTACAAGATGCTTTTAACGAACAAATGAAACACGAATTTTATTCCGCCTATCTCTACATGGCCATGGCTGGTTATTTCCAGTCGGAAGACCTACCTGGATTTGCAAGCTGGATGCGTGTCCAAGCTCTTGAGGAAATGACCCATGGCGAAAAATTCTTCAATTTTACCTGCGAGACCGCTGGCCGCACCAATCTTTTACCCATTGACGGACCGCAGAACAACTTTTCCGAACCCATCGAGGCCTTTGAAGTAGGCCTGCAACACGAAAAATTCGTTACCAGCAGCATCAATAATCTGATGAACATGGCGGGTAAGGAGAAAAACTACGCCGCCCAGATTTTTCTGCAATGGTTTGTCACCGAGCAAATCGAGGAAGAATCTAGTTTTTCCCTGATTCTAAAAAAATTACAACGGATCGCTGGGGACTCACGTGGCCTTATGATGCTCGACCAGGAACTGGGACAGCGAGTCTTTGTTCCCCCCCCTGCTGGCAACACTATTGCGGTATCAGCTTGATACATAACAAAAAATCCGTATGGATGCTTTGAGCATTAAATGAAGTTCTGTGAAACACCCTCTACTTAACTTCATTGAAAAGCTGACAGCACCCACGATCTTCGTGGACAGTGTCATAACGGATTGTTCTGGCTTACGCTCCTTTGCTTCTCCTATTTGAGGCAATAGAAAAGTCTTTTTACTTCATCAGACCTCATCACAAGCACGACCGCAGACATAAGGACACAAAATTCATGGGCGGAACACGATTTGTAGTGGCGGGACGTTTTATCGACGGCTGCGGTGCCGAGGTGCGCAAGAATGTCTTTCTGAAAGTTACTGACACTATTATTACTGCCATTGGCCCCGCAGCAGACATTCCCCGCCATGACGGGGCGGCCATCGATGATTTCTCGCATTGTGTCATCTTGCCGGCGCTGGTTGACTGCAGCGTTTCGCTTACGCACTCGCCCTCCGTGGACTGGCAGGTCCGCTTAGCTGCAGATGAGGCCGACCCTGCGGAAAAGGCAGCCATGGTGGAGCGGCATATCAGCTACTGCCATGGATACGGGGTCCTGGGTGTGGCTGTCAGCGATGAGCTGAGCGGCCTGGGGGATCGTCAACAGGGGGTGGCGCGGGGGAGCATCATTGACATTCGCAGCTCCGGCGGTCTTATCCGGTGCAGGCAGGATTGGGAAGCCGGCAAACCGGCAGGCGGTGATTTTTTGAAGATCGATTATTCCGGTAATATCGAAGACGAGGAGGCCCCGAATCTCCGGCTTAACCAGGAAGACCTGGGCCGCATTCTCCAGCACAGAGACGGAAGAAAGGCAGTTGTGGTGGCCAATGGCCGGCAGCAGGTAGCGGAGGCGCTTGCAGCCGGGTGCGATGCCATCGAACAGGGATATGCTATGGGCGAGGACAATATCAGGAAAATGGTGGAGAAGGATGTGCTGTGGATTCCCAGCCTCCTGCGGGCCAAGAATGGTCTGGACGGTGCGGGCTCCAGCGGTGATGTGTGTTGCCGTTTCTCCCAACGCTATGTGGCCCCGGGAAAGCCGAACCCCGGCGCGGAGGCCTTTTGGAAAAAGATGCTCGCCGAACAACTGACGCAACTGCGTCTGGCCAGAGAATTGGGCGTGAAAACAGCGGTGGGAACCGGTGCCGGCAGTGTCGGCATACTCCATGGCGAGTCGATGGGCGAGGAAATGAAATTGTTCATCAAGGCCGGCTATTCACTGGCGGAGACCATCCGCTGCGCCTCGGAAAATGGCGCCCGATTCTTCGGCATGGAGCAGCTGGGAGCGCTTACTGTCGGGAGGAAAGCAACATTCCTGATTACCAGGGGCACGGTGCAACAGCTGCCAAGAAAACTCTCCTATCTGGAAGGCATCTATATTGACGGCGCACCCAGCGCCACCTATCGTAAGAATCCTGTCAAGACGGTGTGAGAGGAGCGCTTTGCCATGACAACAGACTTTTGAATTGGCCCGACGACTCCCTGTTGCGGACTTTGTAACATATTCGAGTTAAACAATACGAACCTGCACTGTTTCTATAAATTTGCCACCTGCAAGAATATCTGAGAGCACTATCATGCGGTCGCCTTCTTTTAAGAGTTTTTTGTGCTGCAGCTGCGTAACAGCTCGATCTATCGAGACTTCAGGATCATTGGAAAATTTGATGCGAAAGGCAGAAACACCCCAATGAATGCCAAGCCTACGCCGCACGTGGGTTGTGTTGGTAAACGCATAAATTGGCCCATTAGGTCGGCATTGAGAAAGCAGAACAGCCATTAAGCCGCGTCTGGTGAAAACCAGGGTGGCGGCAGCTTTCAGGTTGTTGTTGAGTATTGATGCGCTTCTGGCAATTTCATACTTGGCATTATCTGATGCCTGCACCATCACTTTCGTATCCTGCTCCATTTCTCTTTCTATTCTACGGGCAACGACATCCATCACCTCCAAGGCCTTCAGTGGGTGTCTGCCCGTTGCTGTTTCTCCGGACAGCATTATTGCATCAGTACCTTGTAGTACAGCTTGGGTAATGTCTGTAACTTCAGCTCTTGTCGGCGTTGGGTTAACGATCATAGATTCAAGCATATGAGTGGCCACGATTACCGGTTTTCCAGCAATACGGCATTGCTTGATTATCTGTTCCTGAAGGAGTGGAACCTCTTCATAAGGCAGCTCGGCTCCGAGGTCTCCTCTTGCTATCATAATCCCATCGCTTACTGCTATTATTTCGTCAAGATGGGGAATTGCCTCAGCACTTTCTATTTTTGCAATAATATCAATGGGTACATTTTTTTCAGTGATAAATTGCTGTAACTCTTCAATGGCTGGGGCTCCCTTAACAAAAGAAAGGGCAATAAAATCAACACAATTTTCAATGCCAAAAGCAATATCCTGCCAGTCTTTTTCTGTTATTGAAGGCAGGTCTGCGCTTTTACCTCGAATATTGACGTGACGCCGAGAACTCAGAACACCATTATCAAGACATTCGCATCTGATATCTGTTTGCGTAATATCCATGACCTTGAGGCTAAGCATCCCTCCATCAATTAAGACTATATCGCCTAGGGCAACATCGGTAACAAAACCATCATAGTTTATTTCAACACAGTATGGTTCGAGCTCTGCCTGGTGCCTGATCGTCAGAGTTAAAGTCTCCCCTTTATGCAAGACAATATCAGTCTTCACATCACCTGTTCGTACTTCAGGCCCCTTGGTGTCTAGAAGAATGGCAACAGAAGAGCCTGTTTTCTCATTAATGGTTTTAATGTGCCTAATGACCTCTCTATGCCATTCATGTGTGCCATGGGACATGTTGAGACGGGCAACATTCATTCCATTTTCAGCAAGCTGTTTTAAGATCGTAAAAGGAGAGGTCTCAGGGCCTATGGTGCACACTATTTTAGTTTTACGTGTATTCATAGAGATGATTCATAGCTGAAGAGTGGAGAGTTTGCTGATAAAAATAAGGCGTTTTGAGGCAAGTCTTGAAAAATCACATATCGCGCGTTCTCTCTTGGCACATGATGAGTACCAGGGACAGCTTGGTCGGATCTTGACCTTGAATTTTCAAATCAAAGTTTCTTACAAGGGTGAAAACGGGCCATTTTATGGGTTTTCTGCAATGATGACTGGCTGTTGACTTCGTCCAACCCGGTGTTATTAAGCGTTCCTGTGTTAAGTAAAAAGCTTAGCATGAATTACCAGCCGAAGGCAAGGGCGTTACTGCGAGGTAGGGTCTGAAGGAAGCCGGAGTGCAAACTTGTGAGCTGATGGATAGAAACGTCATATAAGGCCGAATCCCTGGGTAAGGCAGCACGAGATGTCAACGCCAAGGAACAGAAACAAAATTCTGGGGACATAATAACTAATTAAATTTTAAATAAGTATTATGTCATTCAGAATGATCACTTGATTTAAAAGTATTGATTTTTATCGAGCCGACTTCTTCTTTTAGTGAAGAGATGAATCCTTTTGCTTCTAAAAGTCTGGCAAATGCAAGATTAATTTTATTACTATTAAGTTTTGGGCGTTTTCCATATGAAGTAATTTCGCTAAAAGGCTCAGGAAAATCAGCAAGAACTTCCATAGTCTTTTGCTCATCCCAAATTGAAAGACACTTCGTAAGAAGCCGAATGGAATCCTCGGTTGTCTGAGCATTAATAATTGCTGATGACAGAACAGCATCGTCAAATCTTGAACAATCTATTTCATTCGATACAAGTAAGTTTGCGATAAGACGAGACAGTTTCTCGCTTTTTATAGCACCTGCTGGTGTAACATCAGAGCATACAATGATTTTATTTTCATTACTCATTTCACTTGAAAGCAGCAATTCACGAACATCATCACTAATCGGGTATTTCTCCTTTTCTTTTTGATACTCATTGAAATTCTTATTTATCAATATTGCCGTAAGATAATTATCACCATTAGCAAAAATAAAAGAATTTTCGTTAAGTCTTACAGTTCTTTCTTGGGCTAGGCATTTAATCTTTTCTTCAGAGACTTCTGCCGGAAAATTGTTGTAAATATAAGGAAGGCATTTTATCAGCTTGCAATAATCAGAGTCTTTTGTCTCGTTGTTATTGAAGACAAAACTGGACAATGACTTACTATCATCTTCGCCAAGATCAGTTATCGAAATGTTTAGGTTTGAAAGAGAGTCCACAATATTCTGACGACATAAAAGCTTAGTCACTACTGCCTTATCACTATCTTCATAACCAAGATATCCTGAAATGTTTTGCCAGGAGATGACTATTTTCTCTTCCAAAAGTAAGTGTGACCAGAGGTTCCCTGGAACCCCTTCAAATGTATCAAATACGTAGCCTTGCTTTAAGATAATTTTTTCCTTCAGGTTATCCTCAATCATCTCATTATTGATGAGTATTTTAATTGCAGCTTCACTCTCCTCTGTATTATCCGGGAGAATGAGAAACACCTTTTCGATGTAATCCGGTAAATTCTCTTCAATATATTTTTTAAGACATTCACTTCCCGCAGCTAGTATTGATGTGTAATTAGCCTTTTCAGGTTTCAGGTTATCAACACTTTGTGAATCCGCAAACGTCTGGAGGATATAACTCACATTTTTAGAAGTAATTGTATAAAGGCACTCTTCGTGGGCAAACTCAAGTACGGAATTATTTTTTTCTAACGCAACCAAATCATGGAAGCGTACATTCAACATTTTAAGAACGTTATAGTCATCAGGCATCTGAAGATCGGAAGCAAAGACAAGATGCCCTTGTTCAGAGAGGTACTCTGTAAGCAGGTTCTCTATATTCATACTCTCGCTTACATACTTAGCCCCAACGAATTTAAGAATATATGAAATCTGTTCTGCACCATGTTCTGAAGATATTGCAGTCGTCGCAAACTCAGGCCATTCCCGACTCAAATAGCGGATAAACTCATCTAGATGTTTGCCAGCAATAAAATAAGCCGTAAAAAACTCTTCGGACTGTTTGAAATTTTGAGACATGTAGTGCATGGTCGACTTAATGCGTTTCGAACTTGTTTCATTGTTTTCAAGTAGATAGTCTATGAGTGTCACATTCAATACATATTTATGCCCGAAATCTTCCTCGCGCATATTTGCGCAAACCTCTTTCGGAGTATCTAGCTTTTGATTTGGATCAGGCTGATTAAAATTACGGATAGTGAGAAGGTAGTCACGGTCATTTTTGGTTAAACGACCTTCATGGAAGTTTGATATGTAAAGATGGTAGTTATCATCAAGATATCCATTTTTTACTAAATATACGAGAAGTCTATCATCGGTGATTTTGTCTCCATGGATCAATTGATCGACTTCGATATCACCACTTTGTAGCAGTTGAAAAAGCTGTAATTGCGAAAGTTCAGAAATCTCCTCTTCAACTCGCTTAATTTTTTGTTGCAACACGATTTTCCTGAGACTCAAGTTATTCTCTAGATTTTCCTTCCTGCTCAAGAACGTCTCACCGGGGTTAATCTCTTCTTCAATTTGTGAAAATGATTTATTTGTTGCTATTCTGCAGTTGGGGTGATTCTGATGAGTGGCCAATAGTATATTTTTATCAGAAAGAAGGGGTTTGAATTGGTCAAAAGTTGTTAGCTGTGAAAATAAGACATGCTTATTATTTGATATAATTCCTATTACTGGCTCGCTAGCATACATCGTTACGATATGCCCGATATATGTATCTATAAGCTCTCGAATATTTTTTGCTTTCTCAGTGTTCGCCAATTCTAGAGAAGCTCTAAGCTCTTCAAGTCTGTCCTTCAATTGGTCTTTGGATTTCTGTAGATACTCCACCCTTTTTCTGCAGATTTCAAAAAAATCTCCTTGGCCGTGATGAAGATTCTCAAAATCATCGGGGTACACATTTTTGTAAACCATCATTGCAAAAAGTTTTGTTACATCTAGACTTTCACTTTTAAGACGTTCGTAGTAGATCACAAACTCGTTAAAAATATTTTTAACAAGCCGCAAATCATTGATGTAAAGTGAAACCTCACGTAGAAATTGCGCATCTATACCTTTCGCAAAATCATGTTTTTTCAAACGCTCTTGCATCTTATCCAATGAATTTGAACTATTAATAATAGGAACCACTGGGATGATGAAATCAAAGAACTTTGTACGATTTTCATGGACAAACATGTCATCTTTAAGAGCATACAGAAATTTTATTTGACCACTAGTCTTCTCGTTATCGTTTATGAGTTTGTTAATTTCGCGAAGTTTTACAAAGATTTCTGGGTCTCCGAACCTATCAAGATCTTCTATGACGACCACATCATAATCTGTCACCTGGAAGAAGTAGATGATTTCATCAAGATGGCGATTCAAGATTGAATTTTCAGAAAGTTCACTAGTCTCAACTTCTCCATTTTTAAAAGAAAATTTCTTTAACGAAAGTCCAACAGAGGATTTATAGATATCTGAGATAATGACTACAGGGAGGGAAATTACAAAAGCAAAAAGCGAAATCCCGCCAAACCAAAGCAAAGAAAAAGATTCAAGATCAAGCAACTTATTGTGACTATAATATAGTGAAATCGAGACAATAGGCCATAAGACCAAGAGCAGTGACTTGAACAATGGTTGTTCAGCTGTGGAAATTCGCTTGAAGCGAGAATATGGCAACTTATTAGCATCTGCTCCATATAGCATCTGCTGAAGGATGCTTCTTTCAATTGATTTGATATCAACAGTATTACTCTTATCTTCTTGGAATGATGCTAACGAGATGTTTAAGAATTTGTAATCGTTATTCTTTTCATAAGTCCTGATGATACTACTTTTTCCGGATCCATATGGTCCGCTAAGTGCAAAGTTTTTTATGCGGGAATTTTCAAGTGCAAAAGAAAGTGCCTTTGAATAAGTCCCATCTTGATCTGCATTATCAACTGGGGTTAGATCGGTGAAAGGAGAATTTTCTGGAGCAACAAAGATCTTCGTTACCTTTTTAAGGAGCCTATTAGTAAATCGATACAATTTCATCATTCTTCCTTAGCAAGGACAATCGGGAAAAGACCACGTTTAAAATAACTTAAATCATCTTTATGCTATTCTGTACACCAGTTTTCTATCAGTAGCCCTTTCACCCGCGCAAACTCTTTTTCATTATTTGTTACCAGAATCATTCCGGTTGCCCTTGCAACATGATGGGCACGCTGTGCTTTGCCCATCAACTAAGAGCCAAAATTTGAGATTATTTTTTACCTAAAACCGATTTCTTTCTCAGCCAGTGATAACGAAGACCGCGCATCCATGCAAAAGTATAGAGGAAACTCAAAGCAAAAATGCCCCATTGTTCTGCGATCCATGTCGAGTAAAACCAGAATGGCTGTCCACACAAACCAAAAATACAGGCCCACTTCCGCCATTCTGCTCGTTCATCCTGGCTCAACCAAATAGCCGTAGCACCAGTTAAAGCAATCGCAATCTGATCCACCATATTCACATCCTTCTATGCTACAAATTTGGGGTCGGGCCACAGTAACTAAGAAGGTTACCGGAACAACGCCTAAAGCAACTTCCCAAGTATATACCCGATGATGATGCCAACAATGAGGGCAACAGTCAACCCGCGATAAGTCAGCACATCCTTCGAGTAGCCTCGCCGAATAGCCATTAATGCCACCAAATAACCTACGGCGTTGAGCAACCAGATGAGGCCATAAGAAAGGACTTTGACGATCAGCGGTCCCACAAAAGGTATAATCGCGATGATGCCAAGCAACCAGGCAAAAGCGTTGGATAGCAGGCCAATCAAGAATACAATGCCGGCGATAACCTCAGTATCTATCTTAAAAAAAACACCAGCCCAGATAAAAACAACAATTAACACCCAAATCAGAAGCATAATCTTCCAATTTTTCCACCAGGGCGATTCTACTGAAGCCAAGTCTATATCTTCTTCTGATTTTGAAATAGGAGTTTTATCTTTATTCATCTCTTTCCCAAAAAGCTTAATTTTTTATGCAAAAAAAAAAGTCTACTAAATATATCAGAGATCAGGAAAGGCCCTGTACATAGTTAAAGGTGAAGGTGTCCGGCAGAGGCTGATCTGAGGCCAGGGTTGCCAGGATCTTCTGCCCTTTGGATGAACCTGTGCTGCACTGGCTCAAATCAACGATTATGTGAGCACATCCCATCTCTTTTATCTCCTGCAAATAGCCCAGCAGGGAAAAATCCCGACCATGCATGACCTCGGTAAGGCCAGTATCAGTGAAGATGCGGTATGTTTCATCATTGTCAGCATGGAGCACATTGCCGGAACGCAACCCCTTGATCGGGATTCGGGACAGGAGTAAGGTGACAGGGCTGTACACTGTCAGGGCCAAGGGGATAGTAAGGTGACGATGGGTGATATCTCTGATATTTGTGCGTTCATCTTCCAGGCTCAGGGTAAGCTCCGCCAGCCCCAACTCCTGCCAGGCCAGCGCCGCCTGACTGTTCAGGGTGTAACAGCGGAAGCCACCAAGCAGGACAACATCAGCAAGCCCGGCAAACAGGGGAATATGGCCCAGATTGTTAATCCTGAATTGCCGGTACCCCAGGCCGTAGAGCATCTGCACAGCGTGCCGGTATTCGATCCAATCGGGACCAAAGAGCATGGCCGGGATCTCCCAGATCAGCCGTTCTTTTTTGGGGTTTAATAGGTGCTGGGCCCCCTGGAGGGCGGCAATATTTCTGGGGTTCAATGGCAGCTCCAGTCGGGCCACCTGCGGCGAATCATCCAGCAGGCCAATATCTTTTAACTCACGGCCCCGAACCGTGAGCTCTTGTGTCATGGTTGTTTCCGGCGTAATTTCCGGTAACAGGCTGGCTAAGGCCTTGCTGACGGAGGAGTCTGGCTGTTTTTTCTCTCGGGCATCGGTTTTTGGTGCTTCCAGCACCTTGGCCAGCCGCTCCAGACAGGCATCAGGGCTCAGGGTGAAGAGCGGCCTGCCACCCACCTTGAGCACCGCATCCCCCACCCGGAAAAATCTCTTTTCCGGGATCTTGACCTGGACAAAATCACCGGCCTTGGCCACCTTGGCCTTTTTCTTTTCGCAAAACAGTTCCCGCACCGTAAAACCAATACCGGCCTGATCATTCTGCGGCTGGATCCGGATCCGGTCGCCCACATGCAGCCGTTCTGTGGTTTTAAAACCGATCATACCACCGCGAAGCGATACCACATCACCAAGAGGACGCCCCAAACCCCCATGCTGGGCGGAATCGGCAATGCCGGTGGGCACAAAACCGGTGAGAAAACCCTTGGTGGCCTGACGGCCAAAAGACAGCTCCAGATGTTCGGCGGCCTCTTGGAGGGCGTTCTTGCGTTGGTTCTCCGGGGCATCGAGCATCAAGCGATAGGCCGCCACCACCCGGGCCACATACTCGGCGCTCTTCATCCTTCCCTCGATCTTGAAGCTCATCACCCCGGCCTTGAGCAGTTGAGGCAGAAGCTCGATGGCGCTGAGATCACTGGTGGAAAAATGATAGCCCGGTTGTTTGCGGTTATGCAGACGGCGGCGGCAGGGTTGGGCACAGCGGCCGCGGTTGCCGCTGGCGCCGGTCAGGGCCGAGGAGAAAAGGCACTGGCCGGAGATGGAGAAACAGAGAGCCCCATGGACAAAATGTTCCAACTCGATGGTGGTCTGGCTGCGAACCTCGGCGATCTCGGCCAGAGAGAGTTCACGGGCCAGCACCGCCCGAGTAAAGCCCATCTGCTCAAGCATCTTGACCCCGGCGGCATTATGGACGGTCATCTGGGTGGAGGCATGGAGGGGGAGCTGGGGAAAATGGAGACGCGCCAGCCGCCAGACGCCGAGATCCTGGATAATCAGGCCATCGACAGGGATAGCGGCCAGGGAAACGAGGATATCCACCAATTTGGGCAGCTCGGCCTCTTTGATCAGGGTATTGAGGGTGACATAGAGTCGCTTTTTCTGGCTGTGGGCATAGGTTGTCATCCGCTCGACATCGGCAAGGGTAAAGTTCCTGGCCCGGGCCCGGGCGGAAAATTCCTTGAGCCCGCAGTAGACGGCGTCGGCACCATGATCGAGGGCGGCAAAAAAGGCCTCAATACTGCCGGCTGGGGCCAGCAGCTCAGATTTGACTGATTTAGCAGGGGCAGAAATGTTCTTTGGTAACACTTCGCCACGTTTTGTCTTCATATGACACACCTTAAATGCATTCTTTGAAAGAAAAAGAGGCTTAAGGAAGTGCCATTCGGCTCCGTCCCCATTTTTTTCGCCATTTTTTACGACAAGTGGCGCTTCACCGGAATGGGTTTGTTGAAACTGATAGCGTTTTTAAAAAGAACCTCGTACCTCCATTCCGATATACTGACCTTTTGAAGAGGAGTTCGTGACCACAGGTGATAAGATATAACGATCCGTCACCCAGGCACCAATCGCTGAACCAACCATGTGTGAGGTAGCATCGAGCAGTTGTCCCCACGCATTGCCACGGAGTGCGTATTCTACACCTTGCTCAGCAAAGATGGCAACAGTGCTGACTCCAAACCCGATCATCCCTCTATTATCCCGATACTCGGGATAATAACGATCGACTGCCCACGTAATGCCACCGGCCATTACGACCCCTCCTGCTACATGACTCATTTCACTTTGTACGCTGTTGTTGGCATAAGCATCGGCGGTATATAAAGTGACGATGGCAATCAAACTGCAGAAGAGAGTTGTTGATATTTTCATTTTTACTCCAATAAAAAGTAGATTTGTCTTATTTGAGACTGGACTTGCGAAATACGCTCACAGCGATAACGTAAAATATTTTTCAAAAAATGGGGACGGAGCCAGATATTGACATTTCGCTTGACGATTCTCTTCTCTGGCGCATTACCACTCTTATTTTCTTAATATATCAAAACGATCGACAATAGTCATTAGTTACATCCATTTTCTCTTTTATCCGCACCCTTCACTGAACAGGTTGTTCTGTCAGCAGAATTTTTCCCGAACTTTATCGACAATCTCGGTCAGTTCTGGCAATTTAAGCCAGTGAAGCACCACGGTATAGAGACCTGCCGCCAGAGAAATCAGCAGCAGAACGGTAAGGAGCTGCTGCGCCAGATTCCCAACCAGAAAGGCCGCCAGCATCATCCTGGCAAAAAAGAGAAGCAGGCTCATACAGCTGGTAGCAATCAGGATCTTGGACACACCCCTGAAAAGTGCGCGCAGCGGATAGCCATCCATCTTCCGGTAGAGCACCGCACTTAAAAAGAGAAAATTGAGAAACATGGTGCAGGAGGTGGAGAGAGCAATGGCCTTATGCTGAAAGGCGGTGATGGTCAGATTGATGATCACAATATTGGCAAACACGGCGAGGAAACTGGCGATCACCGGATAACGGGTATCATCAAGGGCATAGAAGACCGGCACCAGAATCTTGTTGGCCGAATAGGCGAAAAGCCCGATTGCGTAGAGGGTCAATGTCTGGGCTGTGGCCACCGTGTCAAAAGCGGTGAAGGCCCCCCGCTCAAAGATCAGGCGGATAATCGGTTCAGCAAGCAGGACGAGTCCCGCGGTTGCCGGGATGGTCAGGCAGAAGACCATGGTGAGCGAAGAGACCAGGGTATCGCGCATGGCAGGAACATCCTTCTTGGCGGCATGTCTGGCCATAACCGGCATGACGGCAATGGAAAAGGCGACGCCGAAGATACCAATAGGCAGCTGCACCAGGCGAAAGGCGTAATTCAGCCAGGAGACGGATCCTTCGGCGCAGGAGGCGGCAAAGCTGGTATTGACAAAGATATTGATCTGGGTGGCGGAAAGACCGATGGTGGCCGGGATCATCAGGCGAAGGATGCTGTGCAGTCCGGGGTCTTTTAAATCAAGATGGGGGAAAAAGCGGAATCCGGTCTTGAAGAGCGCAGGCAGCTGGACACCAAGCTGCAGGACCCCGCCGATCAGGGTGCCGATGGCCATACCGACAATGGCCGGATACCCGTAACGGGGCAGAAGCCAGGCCATGGACACGCCACCGACAATGGAACCAAGATTGAAAAAAGAAGATGCCATGGCAGGTACAAAAAAACGTCCCTTGGTGTTCAGCATCCCCATAACGACTGCGGCAAGGGAGATAAAGACCAGAAAAGGCATCATGATCATGGTCAAGGTGGCAGTGAGTTCCGCCTTGCCGGCAACCTTGGAAAAATCAGGGGCCAGCAGTGAGACCAGAGGCCCGGCCATAAAGATGCCCAGCAGAGTAAGCAGAGAGAGCAGGATGGCAAAAAAGACCAGGACATTGGAGGCCAGACGCCAGGTCTCTTCCTGGGTTTTATTGGTGTCATAGCGGGAAAAGATGGTGACAAAGGCCGCTGACAGCGCCCCTTCCCCGAAAAGATCCCGAAGCAGATTGGGAATCCGGAAGGCAACCACAAAGGAATCATAGGCAAAGCCTGCACCAAACATCGCGGCAAAGATCTGCTCCCGCACCAGACCCAGCACCCGGCTGCACATCACTGCGACACCCACGGTTCCCGCGGATTTTGCAATTGCAGTATTCTGTTGCGCCTTTTCCTTCACCGTGATTTCCTTTTTTTTCTTTTTTGCTGCTATCAACGATACTTTACCGCTCGGACGGCATAAAGGCGTCCTTCCCTGTCGCCGTTATACATACCTTTTTCATCTTGTTATTACCAGAAATTCATGAGAATTTCTGGTTGCAAACTAGTACGAAGTCACTATGCTGTTCTTCTCTATAGTCTGATTTTTCTATCAATCTGATATCATGTTTTTATAGAATAAGGACCGGAGATTCAGGCCATTGGCTACCAGGAAAACTAAACAGCTCTTCCTGTCAATCATCCTTGACTTAACCACAATATATTGAATATATAACTAATAGTTCCTTAATGATTAATTGATCCGTTATAACGCAATCAGCAAAAAACTTCGTGGAAGTTATTTCCCAAACTTCCAGGGGCCTTCATAAAAGGAGATATGCATGCAAGATATTAATATGATCAGAAATGTTGCCATAATCGGACACGGACATTGTGGTAAAAGCTCTTTGGCCGAGGCCATGCTCTATAGCGCTGGAAAAATCAAACGACAGGGTAAGGTGGATGAAGGCACCTCCGCCATGGATTTTGATGAAGAAGAAATTCGACGTAATCTCTCCATCAATTCTTCTTTTCATAACTATACATGGAATAAACATACCGTCTTTCTTATTGACACCCCGGGAGATGATAATTTCCTCAATGAGACATATCAGGCAACTCAGATCGCTGACAGCGCTGTTTTTATAGTTGGTGCGGTCCTTGGAGTCAAAGGTCAGACAATAAAATTTGCCAATTTTATTGTCGACAAAAAACTTCCCCATCTTCTTTTTATCAACAAGATGGACAGGGAACGTGCTGATTTCAAAAAAACCATAGACGAGATAAAAAGCTCACTTCCCATCAACCCGGTCATCCTCCATATGCCCATCGGCGAGGAAGAGGGATTCAGGGGAATTGTTGATATTGCCTCAAAATCTGCCTATCTCTTTGATGACGATACCGGCATAAAAAAGATTGCTATCCCCGAAGATCTTGTTGCTCAGGTTGCAGAATACCGTGAAAAGCTCATGGAAACAGTGGCGGAAACTGACGATGATCTGATTGAGAAATTTCTTGAAAATGGTGAACTAACTGAAGATGAAATCAGATTTGGCCTGAGAAAGGGAGTGGCAAGCGGCAGTCTCGCCCCTGTCTGTCTGGGATCGGCCCTTCTGAATAAGGGAACTTTATCCCTGCTCGACACGATAAATGATTTACTGCCCTCCCCTGCTGAACGTCCACTTCTGGTGGGAACTCATCCAGTCACCGAAGAGCTTGAAGAACGAAAGCCCTATGCCAATGAGCATTTCTCAGCCATGGTTTTCAAGACTATGGCTGATCCTTATGCCGGCAGACTCACTATTTTCCGGGTTTACTCAGGCGCCCTTACCGGTGACACCTTCTACAATGCCAGTAAAAAAGCAAATGAACGTTTTGGGCAGCTTTACCTCATGGAAGGCAAGGAACAGCGAGCCGTTGACATGGCTGGTCCGGGAATGATTGTCGCTGTGGCAAAACTTAAAGAGACCACAACCGGTGACACCATCTGTGATGCCGCTTACCCGATTGTGTACTCTCCCCCGCAATCATTTACGCCTGTCATCTCTTTTGCCGTACATGCCAAACAAGGTGAAGAAGAAAAACTCTTTTCCGCCCTTACCAGAATTCTGGATGAAGACCTTACCCTGCGTCTGACCCGTGACCAGCAGACCGGAGAGGTTTTGCTTTCGGGCATGGGTCAGGTCCATCTGGAGGTGCTTGGGGCCAGGATAAAAAGAAAGTTTGGCGTGGATATGGAACTGACCCTGCCTAAAATTGCTTATAAAGAGACCATCAAAGGAACGGCCAGGGTTCAGGGAAAACATAAGAAACAGAGTGGCGGCCGAGGGCAGTTTGGTGACTGTACCATTGAGATCATGTCCTTGCCTCATGGCAGCGGATTTATCTTTGAGGATAGGATTGTGGGAGGAGTTATCCCGCAACAGTATCGTCCGGCTGTTGAAAAAGGCATTATCGAGGCCATGGAAAAAGGTGTCCTGGCCGGATACCCGGTGGTTGATCTCAAGGTCGAGCTCGTTGATGGCTCCTATCATACAGTGGATTCCTCTGAGATGGCCTTTAAGGTGGCAGGATCACTGGCCTTTAAAAAAGGAGCACAGGAAGCAGGTCTGGTCTTACTTGAACCCTACGCCAAAATAACCATCCGGGTTGATAAAGAGCATGTGGGTGATGTTATGGGAGATCTTAACTCCAGACGGGGAAAAGTGATGGGCATGGATGCCGATGCCAAAAATGAGATCATTGTCGCCCAGGTTCCCCTGGCTGAAGTCCAGCGCTATGCCACCGATCTGACCGCTATGACCGGTGGCCTGGGAACGTTCACCATAGACGTTTCCCACTATGAAGAGGTACCGGCTCATATTGCCGAGAAGATAATTGTTTCCAGCGACCATCAACAATAAAACAAGCCAAGATGAGAGTTATAAAAACATGAAACACGACGCCAGTCGATTCAGTTGCGCGGTGCTTACCATGAGCGACAAAGGGTCCCGAGGTGAGCGTGAAGATGAAAGCGGAGCGATGCTCCAGGAGATGCTGCGGCAAGAAGGATATCAGCTGCGTGGCTACAAAATGGTTCCGGATCAGATCGAGGCCATTACACAAGCCCTGATGCAATGGGTAGATCAGGACAAGATCGATCTTATCCTGACCACTGGGGGAACCGGAGTTTCACCTACAGATGTGACCCCTGAGGCCATGCGGGAAATCATTGAAAAAGAGATCCCGGGCATGGCAGAAGCCATGCGCGCCGCCAGTTTGCTGAAGACGCCCCATGCTGTTCTTTCACGGTCCATGGCCGGAATTCGGGGAAGAAGCCTTATTATCAACCTGCCCGGCAGCCAGAAAGCAGCAAAGGAAAATATAGAGGTACTCCTCCCTGCCCTGCCCCATGCCCTAGATAAAATCCAGGGCGGAACCAGTGATTGTGCTAATTTAAGAGTTGCTAAGGAATGAACAATTCTTTTTTTTTGGCTCATTCCTTCTCCGGCTCTGTCTGCAGTTGCGTAGGAGACCCTGGAAAATAATAATTATGACACCATGCATGGTGAATCTCTTAGAAGAAACAAGAAAGGGCGTTTATCGTAAGATAAACGCCCTTTCTTGTTTCACTGGCAACTTTTTGTCAGATGACGATTAATTGATCAGTTCAACCTGATCTTCTTCCTCATTCTCTGTAGCCACAATTTCACCTATAATACTTGCCTGCTCACCAAGTGCCCCAAAGTGATGGACAACATCTTCGGCAACAGACTCTTCAACAATGGCCATCAAGCCAATGCCCATATTAAAAGTACGGTACATCTCTTCCATGGGGATATTCCCTTTTTCACTCAAGAAAGTAAAAACAGGGGGGATTTTCCACAAAGAACAATCAATAATAGCCTTACAGCTTCGAGGCAGGATTCGAGGAACATTATCAATGAAACCGCCACCGGTATTGTGCACCATACCGTTAATTTTATAATGTTTTAAAACGCCCAGGACCGCTTGGACATAAATGCGGGTGGGCCTGAGCAGTTCTTCGCCAAGGGTGCAGCCAAATTCTTCCATATGCTGCTCAACCGAAAGAGCAAGATCCTTGAAACAAACCTTTCTGACCAGTGAGTATCCGTTTGAATGAAGGCCACTGGAGGTCACACCAACAATCTTATTACCGACCTTGATCTCGGAGCCGTCAATGATGGAATCGCGATTAACAATACCAACCACAAAACCGGCAAGATCATAATCATCTCCATTATACAGACCTGGCATCTCAGCTGTTTCGCCACCAACCAGAGAACATTTTGCCTGCCTGCACCCCTCGGCAATTCCCTTGACCACTTCGGTGGCTATATGCAGATCCAGCTTGCCTACAGAAAAATAATCTAGGAAACAGAGAGGCTTGGCCCCGCCGACAATGATATCATTGACACACATGGCAACAAGATCAATGCCGATAGTATCATGCTTATTACAAAGCCCTGCAATGGCAAGTTTAGTCCCTACCCCATCAGTGGATGAGACAATTACAGGTTTGTCGTAAGTATTTGTGTCGATGGCAAAAAGACTGGAAAAACCGCCGATATCGTTGAGTACTCCACGTTGATGTGTTGAGGCGACAATATCTTTGATTCCCTTGACAAAGGCATTTCCTTTATCAATATCAACGCCTGCCTCACTATATTTTGATTGATGTAAATCGGTCATGATATGCCCTTAAATCAGGGAGATTGAGGTTGTTATTTTAATTGTAAAAAAAAGGCTTTTTCCACAACACGTCAAGAGTTCACAAGTACTGCATATTATAAGGTGTGCTTGAAAAATGCAACCTGTATTCAAATTGTAAGGACAACTCATTGCACTCTGCTTGAGCAAAAAGAAAAGTGCAAGTTTATCCTGACTCAACCTCATGAAGAAACTGAAGAGGTGTGCTTGATCCGGGTATTATCTTTAAAATCATGTGGTGCATGAACGTATCATCACGAGTTAGCTTCTCTTCCTCAGTCCCAGCATCCTATTCTTCCAAAAAATAATAAGGATTGACGCAGCACCATCGAGAAGATCAGCAATTTTCAGCAGATTGCCAAAAACGGTTTTTTTTCAACCCCGGCTGTTATTATCGACGGACAGATCAAGTGTGTGGGCAAAGTACTATCGAAAAAAGAGGCTCTTGCCTGGGTCCTGCAATAAACTTTTCTTCTGTGAGATATTAAACGGATGCGGCCAGTAATGATCCTATCAATATTTTTTCTATCATCCGCATTTTCAATCAAGGGACATCATAGAGCCACATGCCGGCGTCCTTTCTATCCCTTGATAAAACACTGAAAATATGCTACCTGAAGGCTATGAAATTATTTATTTTACTCATTGGCATGGTGCTGATTTTTGAAGGCCTTCCCTATGTGGCTGCCCCGGAATCGATGCAGGCCTGGTTGAAGAAAGTCAGCGAAATGCCGCCGGGACAACTCCGGATTATGGGACTTGCGGCCATGGCTAGTGGACTTCTGCTCTGCTGGACAATTCAGGGGTGACGGATTACTTTAACCTCCCAACAGAATCTTTATCCCAGAAAACTCTATTGGGAGGTTAAAGCATATCTGAATGACTTTGTTTCCGGAAATTTCCCATCCTCCACACCCTCTTTTATCCCTCAACAGCATTCTATTATAAAGTAATTGACGTATTCTTATCAATAAAGGTACTATATTGATAAGATTACAATCAAATTATATGAATAAATTCTTTATGTAACATGATCCTAACCAACCCCTGACACGATCTGAATATATTACTATCGGTACACGCCATGGAAGATACGACAAAAAGAGAACTCATTGGCAATGAGGGGATGGTTATCCTGGACATGGTTCAGCGCCTCAATCGACGCAAAGCCACTGCTCACCTGTTAAAACTGATCTCCAAAACCCACCCTGCTGATATGGCTTGGGTTTTCCGTCACCTTTCCAAGGAAGAGCGGAACGATGTCTTTCAGGTTCTCGCCCAGACCGACTTGGTGGGTGAATTCCTGAGTGAGCTTGACAAGTCTATCATGCTCTCCCTTGTTGAAGACTTGTCCAATGAGTTTATGGCTGGTGTTATCAGCAGGATGCCAACAGATGATGCAGCGGATCTGATTGCGGCACTGCCTGAAGAGGTAGCTGATAATATCCGCAAGCACATGAACAAGGAAGACAGGGAAGAGGTTGATGAACTCCTCCAGTATGACCCCCAGACCGCCGGCGGGCTCATGTCCACCGATTATATGTATCTGGACGAAGAACTCAGTGTGGGAGAGGCCATTGCCAAGGTCCAGAAGCGCAGCGAAGAAAAGGAGATGGTCTTTTATCTCTATATCACCCACGGCGAGGGAAAACTGGCCGGAGTGGTCTCTTTGCGTGAACTGCTCATGCATCCGCCCCACCGCCTCCTGAAAAATATCATGAAATCCAACGTGATATCCGTCAGCACCGACACCGATCAGGAGGAGGTTGCCCATGTGGTTTCCCAGTATAATATCCTGGCGGTTCCGGTGGTTGATTCCAGCTATACCCTGGTGGGAATCGTCACGGTCGATGATATTATTGATGTTATCCGGGAAGAAGCCACCGAGGACTTCCTGCAGATGGCCGGTGCCGGTAAAGATCGGGAAATCCTGTTAAAATCAACCTCTGCCAATGCCATGATTCGGGCGCCCTGGCTTCTGGCCTCCTGGCTGGGCGGGGTCATGGGTATTCTGGTCATTAACTCCTTTACCAAGGAGCTGAATCAGGTTCTGGCGCTGGCCTCTTTTATCCCCATTGTGTTGGGAATGGGCGGCAATATAGCCACCCAGTCATCAACCATTATTGTCCGCGGTATTGCCACCGGCCGAATCCACATGGATCAATTCTTCAAGATTATCTTTAAGGAAATGCGGGTTGGCCTGATTCTCGGGGTGATTTACGGGATATTACTGGGGGTCTTTGCCTATTTTGGATACGCCGAACCCAAACTTCTGGGTGTGGTGGTCGGGATATCCATCTTTTTTTCCATGTCCATGGCGGCAATGGTTGGAGCATTTATCCCCTTGGTCCTGAAACGTTTTGATATTGATGCCGCAGTAGCGACCGGTCCCTTTGTTACCACCTCCATTGACGTCTTGGGTGTCTTTATGTTTTTATGGATCGCCAAATTGTTACTGCATCTGTAGGCCGTTCTTCCGCCAAAGGACCCTTTCAAAAACATCCAGGATAAATCATTATGCGGAATCCTTCCGGAAGAAGATCTTCACCTTTTATCCTTATTGCTCTCCTGCTCCTCGTTGGTCTATGGTTTGTCTATAAGCCACTGGAACAACGAATCCATGACCCTGCAGCCACCCCCCATGTTGTTGCAGCCAGAGGCGATCTGGCCACCGATGAACAAAACACCATTGATGTCTTCAAAAATGTCTCGCCAGCCGTGGTCTATATCACCAGCATCGCCCTGCGTCATGATCTTTTTTCGCTCAATGCCATAGAGATCCCCCAGGGAACCGGTTCGGGCTTTATCTGGGATGATCAGGGTCGAGTGGTAACCAACTATCATGTAATCAGTGACGCCAACCGCATCCAGGTAACCATGTCTGACAACAGCGCCTGGAAGGCCGTCCTCATTGGCGCGGCTCCTGATAAAGATCTGGCTGTCCTGCAGATAGATGCTCCAAAACACCTGCTGAAACCGATCCCAATCGGGGAATCACGGAATCTGCTGGTGGGCCAGAAGGTCTTTGCCATCGGTAATCCCTTTGGCCTTGACCAGACCATGACCTCCGGCATCATCTCCGCCCTGGGCCGCGAGATCAAGGCAATCACCGGTCGTCAGATCCGCGGCATGATCCAGACCGATGCGGCCATCAACCCGGGCAACTCCGGAGGCCCATTACTCGACAGCGCCGGACGTCTGATCGGGGTCAACACCGCCATCTACAGTCCATCCGGGGCCTATGCAGGCATTGGCTTTGCCGTATCGGTGGAAGATGTCAACCAGGTAATCCCCCAGCTCATCCGTCATGGAAAGTTGATCCGGCCCGGCATTGGCGCCACCCTGGCCGACGTCCGTCTGGCACAGAGGCTGGGCCTTGAAGGGGCGCTGATCCTCAATATTGAAAAGGACGGACCGGCCGATAAGGCAGGGCTGCACCCCACTGGACAACTGGGAAACGAGATTCTTCTTGGTGATATTGTCAGCGAGGTAGCTGGTAAGAAGGTACAGTCCTATGACGACATCCGCACCGAGCTGGAACGTTTTCAGGTGGGAGACGAGGTAACCCTGACCATCATCAGAGATGGTCGGCCCATGCAGGTGCCACTTCGTTTGAGTGCCTTGGAATAATAGAGAAATTTGGAAATAAGTTGCCTTTGCTTGGTGGGGATTTTGTTACGTATACTCAGGAGAATAGTTATGAACAGGTTCAAGCTAACCTGTTCATAACTATATTATTAAAATTAATAAAAATTATTTACAAATATCGGCGTCAGGATGGTCTTGGCAGACTAAAGACTTCAACTCGGCAATATGTTTATTTAGTTGGTCAATATAAACATGGGCTTTTTCAAGTTCCTCAAGCATTCCTTTGCGATGTGCACCAACTTCCAATATCTCAAGCCCATGTTCATCTCGCTGAGCTTTGGGCACAGCTTTTAAGTGATGCTCCTTCCACATGTACATCGCATGTTCTTCGATTGATTCCAACTTATACTCGGGATCAAAAACATAATCTGCATGCAGAGAAATTCCTCTCTGGTAAATAGTTCCATTTACGTCAAGTTTGCCTAATGGACTATCTGTACCAATACCAACGTTACCACTACTCTGAATATAAATTGAATTAGAAGGAGCTCCTGGTAAAATATAAAATGGTTTTTTGTTGTCATGGGTAACGTCTCGGACAAAAAAACTGATTTCATTACCAGCAACATCCCATATTTGTGGGTCATATCCGTCTGTTCCGTCCTGATCTAAACGAATAGCAGGAGTGTCACCATCAACAATATGTATTTTTTCACTTGGGCTAGAAGTACCAATGCCAATTGCACCTGTAGCTTTTTCATAATAAACTTCCGCACCAGCATCTTTTCCACCATCATTATATTGAATCTGTCCGTTGATCCCCGCTGCTTTATCTGAGCCCATAGGTATCACAACCACCTTATCCTGAGAAATTGCAGTTGTACACATTCCCGTTAACAGTATCCCTGTAATCAAAAATATTTTTTTCATTCCTCTCCCCCTTTTTGATTTTTTAAAAGAATATTTATCATTTGACTATGTAGGATAAAAATAAAAAAGTCAAAAAACGACCGGATATTAATCCGATCCGTCAAAAACAATCTCAAGTATCCGTTGTCTCTCCGCTGTTAACCTTGCCGCTGCAACTCTTTCATTTTGAGATATCTCCAAATTGTGATATTTATATAGATTGATGATGTTATATATACAAATGGATAACTGGTAGTATGTGTTGGCTAAAAAGTACGACCCTGTGTGACAGGATAAGATTTACAGGAAAATAATCATATTTTTTTTCAACTTGAACGAGATAAAAAAAGGAGGGTTTATGAAAAGGAAACATGACATTTGCGGATTAGTTGCCAGAGTTATAACTACGCTTTTAATGTTCTGCTCACTTGCGATAGCTGCTGACAGGGTGGTGGTTGTGCCTTTGAACGGTGCAACCGGCGATGCTACTGTTGAAGATGTACTTATGGACAAAACTTTTTCCAGCAGCGCTGCCAAGGGGCTGACAGGTACACGCTTCCCTGCCCTCTTAAAAAAAACAGGACAAACAGTTCCAGCCAATCTTAATGATGATACTTTCTATAATAAAGGAATAAGCACCTCTCCCCGCTGGACACACATGCAACCGCATACCGGTGATATCTATGTTCCCAAACCCGGTTATGGATACCGGGACAACAATACTGGTCTTATCTGGCTTGAAGACGCAAGTCATTCTGCAACTGGCATTATAAATGCCATTAATTATTGTGAAGGTCTTGAAACTGTTCAGTCTGCTGGTTTTTATCTGGTAACAGACTGGCGACTTCCCAATATCGTTGAGTTGCTCAGCCTGATTGATTACGGACATGCGGCCCCAGCCCTGCCAGCAGACCATCATTTTACGGGCCTCGTATTAGGTGCTACTTACTGGTCATCAACTACGAATGCCAATGATCTCAACAAGAGCTGGGGTATCGAGTCTATATATGGAACTAGTTCTAATGATTTGGACAAAGGAACCAAAACGGCATACATCATGTGCGTGAGGGACTGACCTGACTGGCCCCTTTCGACAAATAGGATAAGCAAAAACCAGATTTCAAGTCATCCGGAAAAAAGATTACAACAACCTTTCAATGACTTGAATTCTGAGGAACCGGCGACAATTTCCTGGCCATGGTGAAAAGTAAACCCGCAGGAAGATGACAAATGTCAATACTGCAGCTAAACGGCAGCCATCAACAGCACATTAAGACAACCGATTAGAAAACCGAGGATGGCGCCAAAGAGATTAATATATTTGAACTGCTCCTCCATGATGGAGAGGAGCAGTCTCTCCAGACGCATCAGATCCAAGGAATCTACTTTTTCCTTTACGATCTGTTTGAGATTCAAAGATGCCACCAGACCGGGCACCTCCACGGCCAGCATATCAGAGGCCATTTTCTGAATGGACAGATAGAGTCCATCCCGTACCCCGGCAGGAAGCAGGGCGGAAAGACGTCCGATGGGCCGACTGAGAAGATCCTGCAGCAGGGTCTGGGTCATAAAATTCAGATTTGTTCTGGTATTTCCCGAACGAAGGATGGCAAGGATCTCATCCTTGACCCACCTCTTTCCCTTCTCCGTCCCGGATTCTCCCATTAAGTCCTGTAGCGCCTCACCAAGCGACAATCCCCCGCTCTCCATATGGGTTTCAAGATTGTCTCGAATCATGGAGGCCATTGCCGTAGTCGTTTCCGGCTCACGCAGGAAGGCCGCAAGCTGCAGGCTCAACTGCGAGCAGAACCGTTCAACCTTGTCCTCCTGGCCATCAGTCGCTTCTATTCCATCCTTGGTGCTCACCATCTTAACAAGCGGGGTGGCCAGAAAGGCCTGACTCCTTTCGCGCAGAACAGATGACACCCGTTGCTGTACCTCTCCGTTCTGCAGCCAGTCGACAATCTCGTCTTCCTTGTCAATCAGATACTCACGAACCTTTTTTTCTACGGTCTCCATGCTGAGAAAAGACTTGACCATTCCGGCCATGGGACCCATGGAGGCTATGAAATTCTCCACTCCAGCCCGGACTCCTTTAACTATTTTATCCCGAATCTCAGGTTCGCTCAGGACTACGGCAAACTTGCCCAGAAGAGCCGGGGTCTGTTCTTCAATGGTGTTAACAACAAGTTCCTGCAGAGACTCAGGGAGGATGTCGGCAAGGGACTTCTCCTGGCTAAGGGTCGCATAAACCTTCTGCTGAACAAAGGTCTCAAGCCATTGTTCCATGGCCGGATTGGCCAGCATGCGGGCCAGATTCTTCTCAATAAAAGCATACCCTCCTTCCCGCTCTTTTCCAGGAAAAATCTCTGCAAGACGGGTTTTCAGGAGGCGTTCAAACTGTTGATCAAGAGCAGTTTCTAGAATGACCGCAAAGGCGGAAGAGGCCACAAAGGAATGAATCCCCTCCTGAGCCTGATGAGTGACAGCCTTGACAGCTACGTCGAAATAAGTCTGATATCCTTTGGGTATAAGGCTTGGAAGCGGTCCAAGATCCCGGTTTAACAGGGCACTGCCCCTGCTTTCTATCAAGCCGTGAAGATGGGTCTGAAACGATTCATTGCTCAGGGCCTGGCCGATCTCCTTGCTGGTCAGGAGATGTTCCCCCACCATCTCGCCGATGTTAACGGCCAGTTCGCCCCGCTTGGAAGGAATAACTCCCGGAGTCAACGGCACACGGACGCCAAAAACCCGCCAGGGCTTCAGGGGGCGAAAGAGCATCTTGATAGCAACCTTATTCGTCAGGTAGCCGATAAAGGCACCGACCACAGGAGGGGTCGCGTAGGTCAGGACAGTAAAAAGATCAGCGTTTACTATTGACATAATTCACAATCTCCAAAGGATGACTGATGATTTTCCCAGCCATATTTTTCTCAAGTTCCTGGCGTTCCCGGAATCCCCAGAGAACACCCATCGTAAACATCCCCGCCCCATTGCCGGTCTGCATGTCGGTGCCGCTATCCCCCACATAGAGGACCTGCTGAGGCTCCAGTTGCATCATGGCGGCAATTTCTCTGGCCCCGGTCGGATCAGGCTTTTTGGGTACCCCCTCACGCTGTCCATAAACAAAGTCAAAGGTGTCCGAAGCAAAAAAACGCTGAACGCAGAGCTGGGTAAAGGCATGCGGTTTATTGGAAAGAACAGCCAGTTTTAATCCTGCCTGGTGCAACTGCTGAAGCATCTCCATGATCCCTGGATAGGGCCTGCTCCGCAGATCCCAGCTCTGGCCATATAATTGCAGAAAAGTCTCCATGCAGGCAGCAATCTCCTGTTGAGAACGATTTTTCTCCGGGAGGATGCGTTCTATCAGGGTTTTGAGTCCCTCACCGACAAAGTAGCGATAGGCGGCAGTCGAATGAACGGGATACCCAAATCGAGTCAGGGCCGCATTGGCGGCATCTGCCAGATCCTCAAGGGTATCGAGCAAAGTACCGTCAAGATCAAAGATGACACCACGAATTTCCATAATAAAGTTATCAGTTGAATGTTTTGAGTTGAAAAATTCATACATTACGATGAAGATACTTGCACGCTGCAAAGGAGCAGAGTGGAGCCATACCTTTTTTAGCCAGTTATTAACTCAAGATGTTAAGTCTAATCCTTATATTATCCTTATACACAGAGAGTGTGCCGAGCTCATTGCCATGGGTAATACTCACCGGACCGTTGCAGGCCTGGTGGTTGCTGCCTGACTGTATATTCTGGCACTTCTTCATGGGAAATGAAAAACCGGTTTGCTGAGCAGATGCTGGCCCAGCCCTTCAGTCTCAATCCCTTTCCTGCGACGCAGAGATTTCTGAAAAAAGATATTATTGGGAATCTGGGTGAAAACAGTTTCGCCCTCCCCCACCTCCTCTTCCAGGGTGGTGAACATGATGTTGAAGCTGACAACCATCCCCTTGAGCCCACTGCCGCCCACAGGCTCCACCACCTCTACCACATCGCCTATTTCAAAAACATTGAAGGCCACCAAAAACCCGGAGCAGAGAATATTACTCATAACGCTCCAGACTGCTATGAATCCTATGGCGATCATACCGGCAACTGTGAGCAGACCTGCCATGATATTGCCAACCTTAACACCCAGACTCTGCAGACTGATGATCACAACCGTAATGATCAACAACCAGCGGATTATGTTCATGATAACCACATAGACAGGATTACTGATATACTCCAAGTCAAGAAGTACTTTCAGCCCACGCCTACTCAGAAAAAAAACCACAATTCCCAACAAAAAAACAAGGATGACCCCTGCCATGGTTGTGCCGAGACTGACTAACTGCTCCGTACGAAACTCCATATTTCCCTCCTTGAGTTCAACTTCTCTAAGCAACTCTTCCGTATCGGAAAGAGAAGTAAGCTCTCATCTATTATCATAGTCTATCTTGCCAGGCAAGGTAAGAGGAACAGCATGGATGACAATGATGTTCCTCTTACCCAATATCAACAAAATTGCAGGGGAGCTGGCCAAAGGAGTATTGACAGGTAGTCTCTTTGAGATAGATTTAACGGATGCTCAGATCGTGCCCGCCTGAGCAGTGCTTGCCAAATGAAAAAAGGCTGCGTTCTGCTGATCAAAAAACCAGCTGACTTTCCTGGCCGTTCTAAAAAAGTTGCAAGGGCAAAAGAAATCTACTTTTTTCTTTGCTTTTCATTTATCATTTGAAATGAATCTTCACTTTTTTTGACCATCTTTTATCCAGGATACGCTCCCATGGGGGGTTTTAAGTTTTTCACCTCTTTTACGGGCAAAAAGTTGAATATGGCCACCAGCGGCTGGTTACTACTCCTAAGAGAAGATGTGGCGGTGTACCCAAAAGGCTTCTCCACCCGCCACGTTGTCCACATAAATAGTAATTATTTTACAACATCTTTCCCAGGGGAGTAATATTCTTGTCCAACCCTTCCTTAGAGAATGACACCGCTGATTCACCGCTCTTGGGGCAGATACGCGCACAGGGAGTTAGCCTCCCAGTGCTGCCAAACTCCTTTCTCAGACTCTTTGTGAAGCTGAACAAATTGGATCAAATATCGCGCTTTCTGTTCCAGCCAGGCATGCTGTTCAATGATACCCTGCAATGGTGGCGCTCAAAAAAAAGGTCCCATGCCCATGAAGGTATTGATATCTATCTGATGCAGAGCTTTGACAAGGAGACATGCACTGTCGTGCCGCAGATGATGATCCCGGCCATGCTGTCGGGATACATGGTTCATTTTCATCGTGATTTTTTGGGAGAAACTCTCTATATTCGACATCCGAATATCCGGCAGAAAAATAGTGTTCTGCACACGCTCTATGGCCACATTTGTGCCATTCCTGATTCACGGGGCACTAGGGCCTCCCTGCCCTGCGCTCACATACGTTCCACAGGAAGTTCGATTGGTGAGCAAGCGAGCGCCGGACTGGCCAGTTACTCCTTCATCAACAGGGGACAAATAGTGGGGACGATAAGCCCGCCTCCTGAAACAAGCTCTGTTCCCGCTCATCTTCATATCAGTTGTGCCTGGATAGACGAAGAACAACAAGTGGAAGAACTCAACTGGGAGAGTATGAACACCAGCGCCAAGGTTATTTTTATTGATCCCCTCCCCTTTTTTTCCGGTAAAATGGATATAAACCTTCAACACTTAATATCAGGAACTTCATAAATGCATATTCTGGTGGATGCTGATTCTTGTCCCGGAATCATCAAAGACATCCTTTACCGGGCAGCGGAACGGACTAAAACCCAGATGACCTTGGTGGCTGATCGTTCGCTGATAATTCCACCATCTTCTCATATAAAAAAGATTCAGGTCCAATCAGGACTCAATGCAGCAGATATCCGTATCATTGCCTTGGCGCAGCCTGGTGATTTAGTTATTACCGATGATATTCCCCTGGCCTCGGCAGTGGTTGGCAAGGGGGCTCTGGCCCTCAGTCAACGGGGTGAGATGTTACAGGAGGAAAATATCGCAGAGCGACTTTCCGCCAGGGATTTTATGACCGAACTGCGGGAGAGCGGCATCAACACCGGCGGCCCAGCACCATTGAGCCAGAAGAACCGCCAAGCCTTTGCCAACCAACTGGACCGACTCCTGGTTCAGCAGGCCGTTGTGCAAAAATAATTAGTTCATTGTTATGTCATGAACGGCATAACTGCCCCTAAAAAAGAGACATCTTAGACTCATACCAAGGAAAAACATAATGGAATGGCTTACTTCCCCTGAAATCTGGATGGCCCTTGTTACCCTTACCGCACTCGAGATTGTCCTCGGGGTTGATAATATCATCTTCATTGCCATCCTGGTCGGGCATCTCCCTAAAAGCCAGCAACCCAGAGGCAGAACCATCGGCCTGGCCATGGCTATGCTCACCCGGATCGGACTTCTTTTTTCCATTACCCTGATTATGCGTCTGACTCATCCCTTTGTCACCCTCTTTGAACACGGTATATCCGGTCGTGACCTGATCCTGATCGGCGGTGGCCTGTTCCTTCTTGCCAAAAGCACCTTGGAGATTCATGAAAGTTTGGAGGGGGAAGTACTTGAGGAACATTCCACCCATAAAAAATATGCCTCCTTCTGGCCCACCATCGTCCAGATCATGATCCTTGATATCGTTTTTTCACTGGACTCGGTGATTACCGCCGTTGGACTTTCAGATCATCTGGCAATCATGGTTACAGCCATTGTCATCGCCGTGGGGGTGATGCTCTTTCTCGCTGAAACCATTTCCAACTTTGTTGAGCTCCACCCGACCATCAAAGTCCTGGCCCTCAGTTTTCTACTGCTGGTGGGCATGGCCCTGATCGGTGAAGGATTCACCCTGCACATTCCCAAAGGTTATATCTATTTTGCCATGGCCTTCTCTGTCTTTGTGGAGATGCTCAACATGAGGTTGCGCGTCAAGAGAATTGAACCGCTGCGCCTGCGCAAGTCCGTTCCCATGGATCTGGACGTCGAATAATTGCCATGCACTTCCATACGGTCATTGTCGGTGCAGGCCCTGGCGGCCTTGCCTGTGCCAGGATTCTTGCTGAACACGGCATCCAGCCCCTGGTTATTGAACGAAAAAAGACTATCGGGGCCAAGGTGTGCGCCGGAGGGATCACCTGGGGTGGCCTGATCAGCCGCGTGCCGCAGGACCTTGCTGAAAAGTCTTTTCCGGTACAGCACGTCATTACCCGCATCCAAAGGGTACGCATTGAAGAGCCAACACCCATCATCGCCACGGTCAATAGAGTAAAACTTGGCAACTATATGGCAACATGTGCTCAGGAGGCCGGGGCCGAGATCATGACCGGCTGGCAGGTAAAAGAGATCAAAGAACAGACGCTGATCATTGAACAGAAAGGCAGCGGGTGCCAGCAGGAGATCACTTTTGACAATCTGGTGGGGGCAGACGGCTCAAGTTCACTGGTACGAAGACATCTGGGACTTATAAGTAACAGGAGGGGTGTCGGTATCAACTACCAGGTCAGCGGCGATCTGCAGCAAATGGAGTGGCACCTGAACAGCCATTTTTTCAGAAACGGTTATGGCTGGATTTTCCCCCATAGAGATACCATCTCCATTGGCGCCTATATTCCTAAGACTATGATTCCCGCCAAACGCTTGAAAAATGGCCTGATTGCCTGGGCCGGGACTCTGGGATTTTCCCTTGAAAAAGAACAGGCCAGGGCCGACTATATCAACTATGATTATCAGGGCTGGAGATTCGGCAGGATTTTTCTCATTGGCGATGCCGCCGGCCTGGCCTCGGGACTGACAGGCGAGGGCATCTACCCGGCCATCATCTCAGGTGAAGAAGCGGCGTGCACCATTATTAACCCGGAGCACAACACAGTGGTAATGGAAAGCCTGATCCGCAAACAGCGTTTGCATAGCCGCATGGCAGACTGGACTGGTTTTAGTTCCGTTTTTAATGTCATTGCCGGAGAAGTCGTGACTCTAGGGCTGCGATGTGGCATAATCAAATTCAACAAACTTGAAATGGCGATTTAACAATAACGCTCTTTTCTTATTCATCAACTCTTCAGCAACAAAACTTGAGCCATGCCTCCAACACCAACTAACAAAACAAATTCCCTGCTTCTGAATATCACCTTCGCCCTCTCCTGTGGCGCTATTCTTTTTTTCCTGTTCAATGCCCCTGGAGAGACCACGGCCAAACTTCCCATGAATGCTGATCACAGCCGATTCCAGGACATGAAGAAGAAAGAGGCAGAAAAATATTGCACCGAATGTCATTCCCCGGAAGGAGTGCATCCTCTTCCAGAAGGCCATCCCCCCAAATATCGTTGTCTTTTCTGCCACAAGAGAGACTGACAGCAAGATTCATCAAAATCAAGCTACTCCTGCAAAGTAAAAGCCCCATGGTGAACCAGGGAAGTATCAATCAGCATCCAGGACCTCTCTGACGACCCGGGCCAGGCCCTCTCTCATAACCGGCTTCATGACAAAGGCCTTGATGCCGAGAGAAAGCGCCTCTTCTTTGCTCAGGATTGCGCTGTAGCCCGTGTAAAGAATAATAGGTAGATCTGGACGGGCAACCAGCATCTTCCGGCTGAGATCGGCACCGGTCAGATGCGGCATAGTCATGTCGGTGATCACCAAATCAAATTTCTGCGGAGCCAGCAGAAATTCCTCCAGAGCCTCTACGCTGCAGGTAAAAGCGGTAATTGAATAGCCAAGACTTTCCAGAATCGCTTGTTCCAGCTCCAGGACCGTTTGTTCGTCATCCACCAGCAGAATATGTTCGTTCCCGCAAGGAATTACTGCTGCAGCTTTCTCCTGGCTTATCTCTGCCTCTATCTGAGGGAGGTAGAGATGGAAGGTGGTACCAACTCCGACTTCACTGTAGACCGTCATCTCGCCGCCCATATCCTTAACAATCCCGTGAACAAGCGACAGACCCAGCCCGGTTCCCTCGCCTTTGACCTTGGTGGTAAAATAGGGTTCGAAAATCCTGTTCAAGACCCTTTTTTCAATGCCTTGGCCGGTGTCGCTCACTTCAAGACGAACATAGTTACCTGGCTGCAAAGCGATCTTATTCTGCAATTCTCCGGACCCCAGATAGAGGGATGTCAAGGATACAGCAAGGACGCCGCCTGTCTCCCGCATGGCATGATAGGCGTTAGTGCAGAGATTCATAACGATCTGATGAATCTGGGTGGGATCGGCAAGAACTGGCCCGCAATCCGGGTCAATATCCTGCCTGAATTCAATGGTGGAAGGGAGAGTGGCACGTAGGAGCTTGAGCACTTCTTTGACGACAAGCTGCATACGCAGCGGTTTCAGTTCCTGTTCGGCCTTGCGGCTAAAGGTAAGGATTTGTTTGACGAGTTCGGCGGCGCGCTTGGCAGCCTCCATCACCGCCTTCTGTTTTTTTCGGCTCGGACTTCCTTCCGGAAGCTCCAAAAGAAGCAGCTCTCCGTAGCCGAGGATGGCAGTGAGAATGTTATTAAAGTCATGAGCGATCCCTCCTGCCAGAGTGCCGACGGCCTCCAGTTTCTGGGCCTGCCGGAGCTGTTTCTCAATCTCCAGCCGCTCACTGACGTCCCTTTTGACGGCAAGGTAGTTGATAATTTTTCCGCCCCCATCAAAAATCGGCGTGATAGTGGCTTCCTCTTCAAAAATGGTACCGTTCTTCTTTTTATTGATGAGATGGCCGGACCAGACCCTGCCACTGGCAAGGACCTTCCACATCTCCTTATAAAAAGTCCTGTCATGCTGGCCGCTCTGCAGAATGCGGGGGGTTTTACCGATCGCGTCCTGCCTGTTATATCCGGTAATTTCTTCAAAAGCAGGATTCACATACTGAATAATACCAGCTTTGTCAGTGATAAGAATGGAATCGCCGGTCTGTTCAATGGCCTTGATCAGCCGGGAATGTTCCTGCTCAAGGCGCTTGCGCTCTGTGATATCCTGGACGGTACCCACCATTTTCAGAGGCAGCCCATCGGCATCATAGGAAAATTCTCCCTCCTCATGGACAATCCGTTCACTGCTGTCGGGAAGCAGAATACGGTGTTCAATGCTGTATCGTTTTTTTCCTGCCATTGCATCGCTGAGAACCATTTCCAGCATCTTACGATCTTCAGGAGGCACTTTTTTAAGAAAAGCCTTATACGATACGCTGAATGTTTCCGGGTCAACGCCGAAAATACGATACACCTCTTGTGACCACCAAAGGATATTTTCCGGGATCGTCCACTCCCAGCTACCGAGTTTGGCGATGCGCTGGGCCGCGGCCAGGTTTGTCTCGCTTTTACTCAAGGATGCGGTTCTGCTCGCCACCAGATCTACCAGATGCTGTCGGTACTTTTCAAGTTCTTCCTCGTACTTTTTGCGGACACTTATATCCTGAATAACTGCAAGAAGGCGTTCCTCCCCACCGATGGTGGCCTTTTTCAGGTTCACCTCACCCCAGAATACCTCACCATTTTTTCGTTTAGCAAGCCACTCGAAGGTTTGCGGGCCGTCATCCCACGCTTGCCTCATCAGGGCGTTGGCCTCCTGCATAGTGCAGGGAGGAACATTGGCGCTGAAGTCCGCCAGGGTGCTTGCCAGCGCATCTTCTCTGCTGCAACAGTACATTTCACACATAGACTTGTTCACATCAAGGATGGCACCGGTTTTCAGGTCATGAACAAAAATAGCCTCATTCGAACCGTGAAAAATTTCCCGGTAGGTTCGTTCCGAAACTTCTTGGGCCCTATTCGCAGTCTGTACCTGCTCAAGCTGCATAACAATTTTGTTCCGAGCTGCACGCAGTTTTTGATTGACACGCACGGTAAAGATGACTGCCATGGTCAGAAGACAGAAAAGAATACCGATCAGCAATACCTGATGGCGATGCTGTTCAAGGATATCAATAAAGCGTATTCTCCCTTTGTGATGAGCATAGGGACCGAGGTGCAAATCCTGTAACAGAGCATGGACGGGCTGATAATCAAGAGGTACAGTCCAGCCGCCGATATTAGCCGCCTTAGCAGCCTTGCTGTCGGGTGGCATGCGCAGCAGGGCAACAGCGACTTCTTCCGCCAGTTTTTCCGGTGTCTGCCGACACTTGGCAAAAGGCCATTCCGGATAAAGCCTGGTACTGTACAGATAACTAAAATCTGCCTTGGGTGATTGGGCATTGAGAATCTTCAGGGAATCAAGACTAATTTTCCCTTCTTCGGCCATCCTCTCCAGGGTGTCCGTGCGCACAGTGCCGGCATCAGCCTGACCACTAAGAACAGCAAGGACCACTGCATCGTGGGTACCGACAAAAGAGAGCGGTCGAAAGTCCTTTTCCGGGACAAGGCCCTGGGCCATCAATTCCCTCAGGGCCGTAAGCCAACCTCCCAGGGAATCCGGGTCAACGGCCTTGAATGATTTGCCGCGCAGATCTTTCAAGGTATTGATATCCTGCCGGTCCTTACGGGTGAAGATCACACCGCCGAAGGTGCTCTTGGGTCTGTGGTTCAACAGATTTTTCATGGTGACGATCCGGCTGATGCCGTAATCGAGCTCTAATTCCACGTAGTAAGCGCTGTTAGTTAGCAAAAAATCAATATTGCCGTGCTCAACGGCCAAGCGAACCTGCTCAAAGCTAAGGGGTTCAATGCTAAATGTGTATTGTGGAATGGCGGCACTCAGATATTCAGCCGTGGCCGTCCATTGCTGCACAGCATGTGGACTGCCACGTTTGGCCAGCACGCCGATTTTTACAGGGATGGCATCACTACTGTAAGCAAGCGATGGAAGAAGAAAAAGGAGACAGAAGTATCCGCATAAAAGCAGACGTTTAAGGATGATACATGGACGTGAGGCACGAAGATGCAATAAAATTCACCTGTGTATGGTTATCATCAGGATTATCTTGTCTCTTTGTTCATTTTTAGTGAGGAATTGACCAAATACCATTGATGTATATCACCGTAGCAAAGCACGTGTAAAGGAAAAAAATGAGACAACGTGAGGGAGGCAGGTTAAGGGTGAGTCCTGACAAATAGGCGTTTCTAGTAAGCTGGACAAACAAGATAGGCTGGAGAAAAAGAACACTAAAAAAAAGTGGCGCCAGCAACAGGAAACCTGCACCATTTTCTTTTGTCTCAAACTTTTAGCGACCTAATTCAGAAGATGCCTCTGACTCCGCTTCTGTCTGATTTGGACAAAAAGACGAAGAGAGAGGAAATAGCTGACAATAGCACAGGGGAGCGCCAGAACAGTTCCTCCGACTACAAGGACAATCGCTGCCTCATAGCCAAGGCCGACAAGGGCTTCCAGCGATTTATAAAACCCAGGATGTTGAAGCAGGATGTCCAGCACTTCTTTTATCCGGGTCCAGGAGAGTTGATACGGGGTAAGAAAATTGCCAACGATGGTGGAGAGATAATACTGGGGCACATAGGTTATTGGATTGCAGACCAGAAGACTTCCCAGCAAGGCAGCAATAGTTGAGGTTCTGGTCACAACAGTAATGAAAATAATGAGAATGGTATGCAGCGGCATGGTGGGAGTGATACCAATAAACACACCAATGGCAATGCTGAGAGCCAGGGTTTGAGGGTCACCTTTCAGTCGCATGAATTTCAAATAATAATATTTGGCGATTCGTTTCAGATTCATCTCTTTGTCTCTTTCCTAAATTTGAGAACGTGAATAAACATCCTGATCATAAGAGCCCGGCGCTGATTTCCGGGCGTAATAAAAACCGGCCATAGCAATCATTGCCCCATTGTCTGTACAAAAAGAGGGGCGGGGGACAAAGAGAATTTTTTTTTCCTGCTGACAACGGTCAAGCATCGATTCGCGAAGTCGTGGATTCGCTGAAACCCCGCCACCCAGAACAATGGTCTGGATATTATGCTGCCTGGCAGCGTGCAAGGTCTTTTCCACCAGAACATCAACAATGGCCTCCTGGAATGAGGCGCAGATATCCGGGATTTGCAGGGGTATATCTTTCTGTCTGGACTGATTACAGTGATTGAGAACCGCAGTCTTCAAGCCGGAAAAACTGAAATCCAGTGATTCATCTGCAACCATAGTGTCGCTCGCGCTGGCCAAAGATGGCCCAGTGTCAGGCGTTCCAAGGTTGGATGAGACGTGCCCTCCATGGAAGGATAAAGAGCGGCCAAGCCAGGCTCTGGGGAATTTGATGGCGGCGCTGTTACCGGCCCTGGCCTCTGCAGAAACACGCGGGCCACCTGGATAAGGCAGGCCAAGAAGCTTTGCCACTTTATCAAAGGCCTCGCCTGCGGCATCATCACGGGTCCTGCCCAACAAAGAAAAGGAGGTATGACTCTGCGCCAGATAGATCGAGCTGGTCCCGCCGGAGACTATGAGGGCAATGTAGGGAAATTCAGGTTTATCCTCTTCCAGAAACACTGCCAGCAGGTGCCCTACCATATGATCAATTCCGATATAAGGAATCCTGGTAACATACGAAATAGCCTTGGCGTAGCAAAAGCCGACAAGCAGCGAGCCGATCAGACCTGGCCCCTGAGTGACTGCGATCAGATCGATTTCCTTGAGTGTTACGCTGGCTCGATCCAGAGCTTCCTGGACAATGGGCACGATGGCTTCCAGATGTTTGCGGGATGCAAGTTCTGGTACCACTCCGCCAAAACGGGTATGGATTTGATCCTGGCTGCTGAGGACGCTGGAAAGCAGGATATCGTTGTCTTTGAGGACCGCGGCGGCCGTATCGTCGCAAGAGGTTTCTATTCCAAGAGTGAGCATAGCATGAATTCTTTGAGGGAAAAAGTCGAATATCTCTTGGCAGAAGCAGAGCATTCAGGGTAATAAAAGTTTCTTCATCCATATGATCCTTTTTGAAAAAAAAGTCAACGTTCACCCGTATCAGGAATTTTTTGTCATGGATTCATCAAAAGAAAACAGAAAAAAAGAACAGCTTGTGGATCAATATTCGAGGACGATCTCCTATCTGCGCCTTTCCATCACCGATCGCTGTAATCTGCGTTGTCTCTACTGCATGCCCTCTTCCTCTCTCGTAAAATGCGCCGACCTGCTCAGTTATGAAGAAATGCTGCGGATCGTGGGTCTTGCCGTTGATATGGGGATGAATAAACTGCGCCTGACCGGGGGGGAGCCTCTGGTCAGAAAAGGGGTCATGGATTTTATACGTAATCTTGCTAAGATAAAAGGCCTCGAAGATATCCGCCTGACCACCAACGGCGTCCTGCTCCATGAAAAGGCCGTGGATCTCTATAGTGCGGGAATCAGAAATCTGAACATCTCACTGGATAGTATGAAACGCGAGCGTTTTGCAGAGATCACCGGGTCCGATCTTTTCGATCAGGTTTGGCAGGGTATCCAGACGGCCTGTGAACTGGGATTCAATGTCAAGCTTAACGTCGTAGCCATGAAGGGAATTAATGATGATGAGTTTGCTGATTTCGCAAAGCTGGCGACCCAGAGATCCATTCAGGTACGCTTCATCGAATTCATGCCCATTGGCAATAAGGATAGTTGGGATAAGACACGGTTTATTGCAGCTAGCGAACTTAAAGAGATGATTTCAACCCTGGGAACCATGGAGCCATCTCCTGGCTCCCGACTAGAGGGACCGGCCAGGGTCTATCGCCTGACTACTTCAAATGGACAAACAGGGAGGATTGGTTTCATCAGCCCCATCAGTCACCACTTCTGTGACAAGTGCAATCGGTTGCGTTTGACATCAGAAGGAAGGCTGCGAGCCTGTCTGCTGCACAACCATGAAACCGATCTGAAAGCGTTGCTGCGTCAAGGTAGCACAGACAGTGAAATACAGAAGGCAATCCAGCAGACCATCCTCAATAAACCAAAAGGACATACCCTGCAGGATGATCTGGCAGGTCTTGACCAGGTCAACTGTCAAGGCCAGATGTCACGCATCGGTGGCTAAGCTCTCATAACTGGGATACGAGCCGAGCCATTCATAGTAAGAGCAGATCTCCTTTAAGCGATCACAGCCCCTTTGGATCTTCTTGTCTTCAATGTGCCCCATCATATCTAGGAAGAACAAGTACTTCCACTGCTTCCCCTTGATGGGACGAGACTCGATCTTGGCCAGATTGATATCTTCCTCCGAGAGAATCGTCAGCACCTCATTCAAGGCACCGGGGCGATCCATGAGCCCCAGAAGCAGGGAGGTCCGATCGGCACCGCTGGGCGTTGGCGACTGGTTGCCGATCACCAGGAAACGGGTGGTGTTACCCCGGTAATCCTCAATACCCTTCACCACCACCTGCAGATCATAGGTCTTGATGGCAAGCGAGGAGGCAATGGCCCCGATATTAGGATTATTGGCAGCCATCTGGGCAGCAACCCCGGTGGAAAATACCGGCAGAGTTGGCGTCTGTGGCAGGTGCTTTCGCAACCAATCACGGCACTGGGCCAGGGGCTGAGCATGTGAGGCTACGGTCTGAATATCCTCAATGTTGCCTGAGCGGCAGACCAGATTATGGCTGATCTCCAGCAGCACCTCCCCACAGATCTTGACCTTGTACTTCATGAAAGAATCAAGGGTGTTAAAGATTGAGCCCTCTATAGAATTTTCCACCGGGACAATGCCATAGTGTGTCCGTTTCTTTTCCACCTCGGAGAAGACATCATCGATTGACTCCATGGGCTCAAAATTAGCGGAATGGCCAAAATATTTCACCCCTGCCAGATGGGTAAAGGTGGCTTCGGGCCCCAGGTAGGCCACCGCAATCTTTTTCTGCGACAGCCGGCAGCTGGTGATAATCTCGTTAAAGATGGAACGCAGCGCGGTTTCGGGGAAGACGCCGTTGTTCATCTCGATCAGCCGTTCATAAATTTGCCGTTCACGCAGCGGGTCCCATTTGGCCCGGTTGTTCTCGTTTTTCAGCCTGCCGATATCCTTTGCACAACCAATTCTATCCTTGAGAAGGGAGAGAATTTGATTGTCTATAGCGTCTATATGTTCACGCACCTGGGCAATATCCGGTTTTTTTTCAGTTGCCATGGCCTTTCCTCTTTATGGTTGAAGAGTGCATAAGTCTTGAGTAATAAATAGTTCAGTGAAACATTTAATTCAGGTGAAAGAATTTAGGTGAAAGAAAAAAGTATGTCAAGCTGTAAAAAGGTTGATATAAGATAGAAGTCTGCGATAAGATCAAAATTTAATCTGATAATAGATTGGTAAAAAAATATAACCTGGTATTCCCACCTGAAGAACTGGAAGCCTTTTTCTTGAGAGCGAAACAGATATGAGTAATATACAAAAAACCTATGAAGAGATTAACGCCAGGATCAGATCTGGTGAGGCAGTGGTTGTGACCGCCGAAGAGATGGTGGACATCGTCCGGGCCAAGGGACCTGAACAGGCCGCCCGCGAGGTCGATGTAGTGACCACTGGCACCTTCTCTCCCATGTGTTCATCCGGCGCCTTTTTTAATTTCGGCCAGATGACCCCCACCATCAAGGCCTCTAAGGTGTGGCTGAACAAGGTTCCGGCCTATGCCGGCCTGGCGGCTGTCGATGCCTATATCGGTGCGACGGAACCGGCAGAAGATGACCCACTGAACAAGATTTATCCCGGTGAATTCCGCTATGGCGGCGGTCACGTGATTGAGGATCTGGTGGCCGGGAGAAAGGTCTTTCTTGAGGCCAAGGCCTATGGGACGGACTGTTACCTGGCCCGCAAGATGCAAAAAGAAGTGACCTTGGCTGATCTGCCCTATGCCTTATTGTGTAATCCGAGAAACGGTTACCAGAATTATAACTGCGCGGTCAATCTCTCTGACAAGACCGTCCATACCTATATGGGCATGCTCAAACCCCATTGCCGCAATGCCAACTTCTGCAGCGCCGGGGAACTAAGCCCTCTGCTCAATGACCCCCATTACCAGACCATAGGTATGGGAACCCGGATCTTCCTTGGCGGCGGGATCGGCTATGTCACCTGGCACGGCAGCCAGCACAATCCCAATGTCCCGCGCACCGAAGGCGGAGTGCCCCGCAAGCCGGCCGGCACGATCATGGTCCAGGGCGACCTGAAACAGATGTCCGCCAAATGGCTGCGCGGGGTCTCGATCCTTGGCTATGGTAGCACCATGGCCGTTGGCATTGGTGTGCCCATCCCTATACTGAACAGTAAGATGGCAGCCTATACGGGGGTTTCTGATGCGGAAATCTTTACTCAGGTTGTTGACTATGGTTATGATTACTCCAATGGTATCGCCCGTAACTATGGTGAAGTCAGTTACGCCCAGCTTAAATCAGGCTCCATTGAGGTAAACGGTAAACAAGTGCCCACTGCCCCGCTGTCCAGTATGGTCAAGGCCAGAGAAATCGCCGAGACATTGAAGGGATGGATCAGAGATCGTAAGTTTCTGCTCAACCAGCCGGCCCAGTTATTGCCTGACGCGGATATAATTGGTGGTGAGGGATCTGAAAAATAAGCTAACTCGGCTTCGGGGGCTGCTTCACACTTACGGAAAGGTGGCAGTGGCCTTTTCCGGTGGAGTGGATTCCACCCTGCTTCTGCGGGTGGCCTGTGACACCCTTGGGCCAGAGAATGTGATGGCACTTCATGCGGTTTCCTGCCTCACGCCCCATGCCGACCAGATCAAGGCTGAAGCACTTGTTACCAGCTCGAATGGCATCCGCTGTTCATATTTGGCCGTGAAGATTTATCCATTGCGTTGGCGTGAATTTGTGGCCAACTCAGAACAACGCTGCTATTTCTGTAAAAAAAGAATTTACGGTGCCTTTCAAAAAAAGCTGAGGCAAATGAGTCATTTTGGTTGCTCTTCCTCAAGGGGTGCTTCCTTCGGGGTGACAACCTCTGGAGGTAACGTTTCATCCATACATAGAGTGTGTGACACTGAGCCATCTTTTTCTCGCGTACTTCTGCTCGATGGGACCAACAGCGATGACATGCAAGTGCATCGACCAGGCTTACAGGCCATCCGGGAACTCTTCGTAAAGACCCCTCTGGCTGAGGCTCGACTCAACAAAAAGGATATCCGCTTCCTGGCAAGGCAAATAGGACTGACAAACTGGAATCAACCCTCAAATTCCTGCCTCGCCACCCGGATTCAAATTCATCAAAAAATTACTACCCCCTTGCTGAGGCGTATAGAACTGGCCGAATGTTTTCTCCAGGAAAAGGGTTTCTGGGGCTGCCGGGTAAAACCTGAACACAACACTATTACGGTACACATTCTACCTTGTGATCTGGAGAAGATCAGCACACAATCTTTGCGCCATGAAATAATTCAATTTTTAGAGAGTCTTGACTTTGTCGAGTTTTATCTGAAAATACAGAGTCGCGAGAAGAATTAAAAAAAAATCTGAGAGAGCATTCAATTTTTCTTGATTCATCATCCGGATTCATATATGCTATTTTGTACATGAGAATCGTTACAGCTTGATTTTAAAGGAGTGTAGAACGGTCAATGGAAAAAAAAATGCTTTAAATAGCTCTTTTTCTTTTGACAATTATAAATGCTTCTATTAAAGCACTATCAAGCATTGGGAAGAAGGGGAACGATACTGTCTGCCCCTGAAGGTAAAGAATGTTTTTTTCCGGGAGGAATACATGAACAAGAAGGAATTAGTTGAAAGTATTGCAGGGGCCGCCGATATCAGTAAAGCCGCAGCAGAAAAGGCATTGAATGGAACTCTTGCCGCCGTTGCAGAGGCCTTGAAGAAAGGTGACAAGGTTACACTTGTAGGTTTCGGAACTTTTTCCGTTTCCAAACGTGAAGCACGTACCGGAAGAAATCCCCAATCTGGAAAAACCATTAAGATCCCAGCCAAGAATGTTGCTAAATTCAAGGCCGGATCCAAACTTTCCGAAGCTATAAATTAACTATCTAAAATTAACAAATGTTCCATCTGACCGATTATCAGCCATTATTAGATAAGTGTCAGATGTAAAGAACTAACGTTTTTCACATGATATGTTGGAAAAAGCCGTACAGTAATTACTGTACGGCTTTTTTTTTGAGTGAAATACAATGAATTTCTCTGGATGAAAAAATTACGATCAGGATATACTACCGGGGCCTGTTCAGCTGCTGCTGCTAAAGCTGCCGCCCTCATGCTGATCACTGGATATAGCCAGGATCAGGTAACAATCCCCTTCCCTGATGGTTCGCGGATCACTTTTCAGCTCTGCACCTGTAAATGGCAAGACCCATCCCACACTTCAGTCCTTGCAGCAGTCATTAAAGATGCAGGCGATGATCCGGATGTGACTAACAAGGCTAGGATCGAGGCTGTTGTCAGGTTCTCCACAGCCAATGAAGCACAAAAAAACCAAATAACCATTGATGGCGGCACCGGTATTGGTACTGTAACCAAACCTGGGCTGGCAATTCAAGTTGGTGAACCCGCAATAAATCCGGTACCGAAAAAGATGATCCGGGAGGCAGTGTCAGAGGCTCTTTCCCTTTCTACCTTTACTGCCAAACGCCCTCTGGTCGTCACCATCTCCATCCCCAAAGGTGCGGAACTGGCTAAAAAGACTCTTAACCATCGCCTGGGGATCATTGGGGGCCTTTCCATTCTGGGGACAACCGGAATTGTCAGGCCAGTTTCAGCTGAAGCCTGGACTGCCACCATCAGCACCTCAATGGATGTTGCCCGTGAAGCTGGGGTGGAGGCAATCGTTCTCTCCACCGGCCGGACATCCGAATCTACGGTGCAACAGCAGCTGCTGCTGCCGGAGGAGGCCTATGTGATGATGGGCGATTACCTCCATTTTTCACTTGAAGATGCGGGAAAGCATGGTTTCTCGGCTATCCATCTGGCCGCCATGTGGGCCAAGGTATTGAAAGGGGCCATGCGCATCCCCCAAACCCATGTCCGCCATGGCGCCCTTGAAATCGAAAACACCATCTCTTTTCTTGAGACCATGGGAACTGCACCCACCATCTTACAGGGACTTACCGGATCAAATACCGCCCGCGAGATCTATGAACGGCTGATCGCCATGGAGGCCCATGACACTATCAAAAAGGTCTGCTGCGCTGCCCGGGATTACTGTCAGGACGTATCCGGTCTTCCAGTCACTGTCTATCTCGTGCACAGCTCTCGACAGATTGTCGAATCAATACCGGGGAACCTGCCAAAATGAGTTCGACAAGAATACATCTGATCGGGGTGGAGAGTGGTGAGCAGATTTCTGATCAACTCATTGATCACCTGCGAAATTGCCGGGTGCTGGTTCTCTCAAAACGACACCGAACTATGTTTTCTTCCATCCTGGACCAGCAAGCAGCAAAACGCCTTATCCCCATTACCCCGGTTCAGGAGGCGCTAACTCAGGTGGCTCTCGAATTAGCACATGGCGATGTGGCAATTTTCGCCTCGGGAGACCCCTTTTTTTTTGGGATTGGCCGTACCCTGCTTCAGGTTTTTGGACCTGAGCGTATCATGGTCTATCCAGCACGTTCATCTATGCAGATCGCTTTTTCCCGCTTCAAGATCCCCTGGGATGACGCCAGATTCCTTTCTCTGCATGGACGTGAAACAGACAACCTTGCATCTAGCATCCTCATCCACGACAAGGTTTTCCTCTTTACCGATCACAGGTTCAGTCCTGATCTGATTGCACATTCCCTGCTGATTGAATGCGGCAAAGGGATTAATAGCAATTACATGGTTCATGTGGCAGAAAATCTGGGGATGGACAATGAACGTCTGCACACAGGCACCCTCAGCGAGATTGCTGTGCGCAGCTTTGACCCTCTTAATGTGATGATCCTGCTTAAGACCTCGCCACCATCAATAGCACCCTGTTTTGGTCTGTCGGAATACGAAATTGCCCACAGCCGCGGCCTGATCACCAAAAACGAGGTGCGGGCAGCAAGCCTGCATGCCCTGCGACTGCCGCGACAGGGAGTGTTCTGGGACGTTGGTGCCGGTTCAGGAGCAGTCGCTCTTGAAGCGGCACGTCTTTTTCCTGAACTTCAGGTTTTTGCTATTGAACGGGAAGATGAACAGATTGGCAATATTCAAAGAAACCGTGAACAATTCCAAACCTGGAATCTTCATGTATTCCATGGCAGCGCCCCTGATACCCTGGCATCCCTGCCCTCCCCTGATCGTGTCTTTATCGGCGGCAGCGGTGGTCAACTCCACGCCATTATTGAACATGCAACAGAGAGATTGAACCCGGGGGGTAGGATTGTGGTCAATGCTGTTTTAGAAAAAACGGCATTGAATGCGCCTGCATTTCTCCATGCGCAAGGACTGAAGGTAAGCCTCAGTGAAATCAGGGTCACACGGCGCTGCTATCCGCAGGTCATGAACGACCCAGCGTCGCTCGCTCCAGTGACGGACGCTCCGAAGGAAGCACCCTTGGGCTGTGAAGAGCGATATGAGCAAGGGAGTCAAACCATGCACCCTATTACCATTATTGTCGGCCAGAGAAAATCAGGCCCTGGAGAAAACAGATGAGTGAATCTAATCGGTCCGCTACCGCCACCACTTGCGCCCCCATCCTTGGGGAGTCCCTGGCTGTTAGACCAATAGCCTTTGTCGGGGCAGGACCAGGGGACGTAGAACTGATCACCGTAAAGGGTAGGCGACTGCTTGATCATGCCGATTGTATCGTCTATGCCGGCAGCCTGGTTAATCCTGCAATTCTTGCAGGATGCAAGGCCCGAATCCATGACTCTGCAGGGATGAATCTGGAAGAGATTATTGAGACAATGGCAACCGCCTGGCACAATGGTCAATTCGTGGTCCGCCTCCATACCGGCGACCCATCCATCTTTGGGGCCATCAAGGAACAGATGCAGCGACTGGACGCTATCGACATCCCCTATATGGTTGTACCAGGTGTCAGTTCTGCCTTTGGTGCTGCCGCCGCCTTAAAAGCTGAACTGACCCTGCCGGAGATCGCTCAGACGGTCATAATCACCCGTCAGGAAGGGAGGACCCCGGTGCCGGAACTTGAAAAACTTAGCCTTCTGGCAGCCCACCAGACCACCATGCTCATTTTTCTTTCCGTATCCATGATTGAGACTGTAGTACTTGAACTGTTGGCTGGCGGCTACGGTGAGAGCACCCCGGTGGCCGTGGTGGAAAAAGCAACCTGGGACAGTGAGCAGATCATCTTAGGGACCCTGGCAGATATCGCCCTCAAGATTCGTGAGGCCGGTATCTGCAAGACTGCGCTCATCTGTGTGGGCAGGGTCTTTGCTGATCTGCCACTTGCTGCTGTTTCAAAACTCTATGACAAGGAATTCAGCCATGGCAGTCGCTCAGCAGCATAAGGGGAATGACTCCACCAAGGGGCTGATCGCCGTTTTCACCGGCAACGGCAAAGGCAAGACCACGGCAGCGCTAGGTCTTGCCTTCAGGGCGCTGGGACACAATCATCGGGTTTCTGTCATCCAGTTCATCAAGGGGAGCTGGAAATACGGTGAGCTTGAAGCCGCCAGGATATTCAAACCCCTGCTCGATTTCCATGTAATGGGCCGCGGATTCACCTGGAAGTCCGATGACCTCGAAAAAGACAAAGTTGCGGCCAGAGAGGCCTGGGCGTTTGCCGTACACACTATCCGGGAAAACAGGCATGAACTGGTTATCCTTGACGAGCTCACCTATCTTTCCCATTATAAGATCATTGAAGAAGAGGAAATCCTTGCCGTTCTGCGCGACAAACCCCCTGCCATGCATATTGCCATCACCGGACGTTATGCCTCTGAGGCCCTGATAAACCTTGCCGATCTGGTCACTGAGATGCGCGAGATCAAGCATCCATACCAGAGTGGGGTCAAGGCGCAACGAGGAATGGAATTCTGAAAAACCCCGGACAAGACATCACTCACCGTCCCGATATTGACACCTGAGCTGCACAGAAGTAAGATAAACGCTTTCATCAGTCTATTTTTACTGCTACTATCCCCACTTTTTTCATGTCAGGGAGAAAAAATATGGAATCATTTGACGTATTACTTGAAATATCAACCAAGATTCATGGCCATATCTGCGCTGGTCAGGTGATCGGGGTGCGGATGTCCATGATCGGCCTTGAGGCCATTGGCATTCAGGACCCCAAGGGATTAGATCGGAAAAAGCTCTACGTCCTGGTTGAAATTGACCGATGCGCCACTGATGCAATCCAGTCAGTAACCGGATGCAGCCTGGGAAAACGTTCCATGCGCTGGATTGATTATGGAATAATGGCTGCCACCTTTGTCAATCTTGACACAGGCAAGGCAGTTCGGATAGTTGCCCGTGAAGAGTCCAGGGAACTTTCTAAAAAATATTGCCCGGAAATCGAGAACAAATACGCGCGGCAGCTGGATGCCTATCGGGTCATGCCCCAGGAAGAACTTTTTACCGTAGAAGAGGTGACAGTTATTATTCCTGAGCAGGATATGCCGGGGCGTCCTCTGAAACGAATCCAATGCGAATCCTGCGGGGACTGGGTCCAGGATTGCCGCGACGTAGAACAGAATGGCAAACTACTGTGCCGGGGCTGCGCCCATGGCAAATATTATACTAAAAAGAGTGTGAAGTAAGTGGTAGATAAACACTTTATCCACAACTTACTACTCACAATAAACTACACACCACTCCATCATGATAACACTCCTTGACTATGGCGCCGGCAATGTCCGCAGTGTCAGAAACGCAATTACCCGACTGGGCTATACTGTTCGTGATGTGCAGAGTCCACAGGATATCCTGACTGCCGAAAAACTGATCTTTCCAGGCGTCGGCAGTTTCGGTTCAGTGATGCAGCGTCTGCATCGTGATGGATTGGTGGAACCCCTTATTGAACGGATCCGTCTCAACAAGCCCTTCCTTGGCATCTGCGTCGCCCTGCAGGCTCTGTTTGATGGCAGCGAAGAATCACCGGGTGTGGCTGGCCTGTCAATCCTGCCCGGCCAGATCAAACGGTTCACTAGTCAATACTCGGCAAACGGTCAAGCCGCCCCTCTGTCTGTGCCCCAGATTGGCTGGAATGGAATTATCCGTCATAAAGAATCCCCCATACTCAAAGACTATCATGGGGAGAAACTCTATTTTGTCCACTCCTACCGGGCATCAATCGCTGATGTGGGACCGGACTGGCTGCTTAGTACTACCGATTATGGCGAATCTTTTGTCAGTGGTGTTGAGAAGGGCAACGTCACCGCCTTTCAATTCCATCCCGAGAAAAGCGGCGAGGCCGGACTTAATATCCTGAAGAATTATCTTGATTCTCAAGGAAGTGAAACAATTACTGTACGGCAGCCGCTGTCAGTTCAGAATAAAAAAACACATATCGCCAAAAGGATCATTGCCTGCCTCGACGTGCGCACCAACGACCTGGGTGACCTGGTGGTTACCAAAGGTGATCAGTACGATGTGCGTAGTGAAGGTGAGGTCCGCAACCTGGGTAAACCGGTTGAGCTTGCCCGCCGCTACTACGAAGAGGGTGCCGATGAGATCACCTTTCTCAACATCACCGGCTTTCGGGACTTCCCCATGCAGGATCAACCCATGCTTGAGGTGCTGCAGCGTACCTCGGAAAATGTCTTTGTCCCTCTGACCATCGGCGGCGGCATCCGTGAGTTTACCGATTCAGACGGCAGGCATTATACCGCGCTCGAAGTGGCCGCTGAATATTTTCGTTCCGGAGCTGACAAGATCTCTATTGGCAGTGATGCGGTTTATGCGGTGGAGGAATTTCTGCAAACAGGCAAAAAAAGCGGTAAAAGTGCCATTGAGCAGATCTCTTTTGTTTATGGCGCCCAGGCCGTGGTAATCTCCGTTGATCCACGACGGGTCTACGTCCAGGCCCCTGAAGATACCAGCCACAACACTATTAAAACCACAACCCCCGGGCCGCAGGGTGAGAACTACTGCTGGTATCAGTGCACCGTCAAAGGCGGCCGGGAAGGACGCGACATCGACGCGGTACAGTTGGCCACTACCTGTGAGCTGTTGGGCGCAGGAGAAATACTCCTTAATTGCATAGACAAGGATGGGACCAATAGCGGTTTTGATCATGAACTGATCAGGCAGGTGCGAGGTGCGGTATCTATCCCCGTGATCGCCTCATCGGGTGCAGGATCGGCCCAGCATTTTGTCGATGTCTTTAAGGAAACCGATGTGGAGGCGGCACTAGCGGCCGGAATCTTCCATCGTCAGGAAGTCCCGGTCAGTGAGGTCAAAGAGGCCATGAGAATGAATGGGATTGAGACCAGATAGAAGGGTGTCAAGACGTCCTCAAGAATGATTACATAAGTTTAAGGTTTCATTAAACGCTCATTTCGTCAAATCCATTATCTGCCCTACCGGTAAGACGAAGGAAAATTATTACAATACAAGCATCACCGGCTTCATCTTGGAAACAAGAGCCACAGGAGGTAAAACCTACGCGCTCCGCTACAAAGATTCACATGGTCGTCAATGCCAACACAAGATAGGTGATTCAAAATCAATCAGCTTTGACAAGGCCAGAAATGCTGCTCAGGTTATCCGTTCCCGAGTAGTTTTGGGAGAAGATCCCGCTGCGGAAAAGCGAACTCTTCGTATGGTGCCAACACTTGAAGAATTCGCCCGTGATCGCTACATGCCATTCGTAAAGGGATACAAGCGGAGTTGGGCCAAAGATGATAGTTCACTGAGGAGCCATATCCTGCCACAGTTCGGTAAATGCCACCTTGATAAAATAAATCAACAGGCCATAATCGAGTTCCACCATGGTATGTTAGCCAATGACTATGCAATGGGATACGCCAATCTCATGTTGGTGCTTCTTAAATACATGTTCAATCTTGCTCTGAAGTGGGAGATCCCAGGTGTCAAATCGAACCCAGCTGCTGAGGTTAAGCTCTTTGAGGCCAATAATGCCAGGGAAAGATACCTTACAGCTGAGGAGACACAGCGTTTGTGTGTTACCATAGAAAAGAGTCAAAATACTCAGCTGAAATTCATTGTTCCACTATTGCTATTATTGGGATGCAGGAAACATGAGCTACTCGATAGCCGTTGGACTGACTTTGACCTGGAGCGCAGAAGCTGGCGTATCCCATTGGCCAAATCAGGCAAAAGCCGTCATGTTCCATTGTCTAAAGCAGCCATCGAGATATTTACTCAACTTCCTCGTTGGGAAGGCTGTACATACATTATCCCTAACTTACACACACTCAGGCCTTTTGTGAATATTCATCGGGCTTGGAACAATGCCAGAATAGCTGCGGGGCTGCCCGAGGTTCGGATGCACGATCTTCGGCATAGTATGGCCTCTAACATGGTCAACTCCGGACGTGCTATATATGAGGTGGCAAATGTGCTGGGACACAGCCAGCTGAAGACGACTCAAAGATATGTTCATTTATCCCAGGAAACTCTTTTAGCGGCAGTAGACGCAGCAGCCGATGCCACAGGCAAGAACTGGGGACAAGTATAGACAGCAAATTGTAGTTATTCAGACTTGATCTGACATTACTTGGGAGAAAGTTCCGAGCTAATTTGACACCTTGTTTATTTGATAATCAGGAAAGAAGCTAAAGTTGCAGTTCTTCTCAAACGCTTAACCTTGCCCCTGGATCTTTTTTAATTCTATCTGTAAAATTTCTGTTAAAAATATCTCATCTGTGATTGACTAAATTAACATTCGTTTTTATGACGATTAGGGGAATTAAAAACAACCTAATGTTGAACAAACAACAAAAAAAGGAGGACCCAAATGCCAAAGACGCTAGATAAAGAAAAATTTTCTAAATTTTATGACGAAATTGCAATGGTTGCCACAAATGCAAAGGGAGCACCTGGCAGTATTGCTGAACTCTTAAAAAAGTACAAAATTACACCAACAGTGCCAAAACATATACTTGAAAGGATTCAACCAATTCTTGATACCCCTTCTCACAAATTGCCTGGTTTGGACAAAAATGAGTGTGCAGCATGTGCAGTATGTGCCGTATGTACGCTTTGTGGTGAATTAAACGGGATGTCAGGAGTAGTTGGTGTCGCTGGAGTTGCTGGAATCTAACTTAAAACAGCCTGGAAATAAGTTAGGAAGCAAGACCTACTTTATTAAAAGTAGGTCTTGCCTCCTAACAAGATAGATATCTTGTAATCTTTATTTCTATAATTATTTAGAATAAAAAAGAAATTTTATGCATTTGCCAAGAGATAAATATATCGGGCTTGCTAAAGGTGTAAAGTTACATATTTCTCCTAGTTATGGAAAAATTAAATGTGATTTAACAAAATTAAATGAGCGTGTATCCAAAACAACTATTGATTTTCTTACTCGATTTGACGGAACGAAAACTTTTAATCAAATCGTTAGTGATTACATTTTAAACACTAAATATAGTGATGATGAAATCTATAAAAATATAGCCTGGTTAGCAAATATGATTAGGCAAGAGGTTGTAATACTAAGTGATTGCCCGCGAAAATCTAAGCTTTGCATTATCGGTAATGAAACAACATATTATCCCTCACATTTACAAGTAGAACTGACAACAGCATGCAATTTAAGGTGTAGTTACTGTTACCGTGACGCTGAACCCAAGAAACAAGTTAACATTTTGGATACGCGTGAGTTACTTGAAATTTTAAATGAACTTCATAAAAATGGGTTAGAATCTGTCGAACTAACTGGCGGAGAACCTTTATTACACCCTGATTTTATTAAAATTGTAGAATTTTGTAATGAAAAATTTGTTAAAATTGGACTCTTGACGAATGGGACATTAATAAACGACCTAATATTGAAAAAACTACTACCATACAAAAACAAAATGCCTATTGGCATTAGTCTTGACCACTTCAATCCATCAGTACATGATTCCCGACGCAAATTAAAGGGAGCGTTCCAAAAAACTACTAATGCAATCCGTTTATTAGCTAAACATGGATTCATTATTCGAGTTAGCATGGTAGTAGATCAGGAAACGTGGCCCGATATAGAAAAAACTCTTTTATTCGCTAAAGAACTTGGTGCTACTTTATTTGGATATTCACCTGTAATTCCTTTAGGTAGAGGTAAAGATAACTTTGATTTATGGAAAATAGATGCCAAGGAAATAATTGAACAGGAAAAAGCTTTACAAGAAAAATATTTTGGCTTTATTGATATATTAAAAGAGGACTCTTTGTTCACAATTAGCATGCCTGGAGGGTGCGGCGCAGGTTATCGTGTATATACGATGGACCCAAAAGGACACATTCGTCCATGTGTATCCTTTAATGACAAAACAGCTATTTATGGATCTCTTGCAAACGAGCCCCCAGAAAAAATATTTTCAAATCCTCTAGCTGAGCTTTTTCATAAAGCACAACCACCAACACCGGAAATTTGTAATCCATGTAAATGGACTAATTTTTGTAAAAATTGTACCCTGAGGGGCTGGATAGCTTCTAAATGGGTGAAACAAGGTAAATGCGAATGGCTAAATATTCCTGAAATCACCGAATGGAATAATATTATTAATAAAAATTCTCATTTAAATAATCATTAAATTATAACAATAACAATGATTACATCATAATAATTAATTTTGAATGTGGCCTGGATCGGCTGTAGACAGTCCAGATATTGCGTGATCGACTTGCGAGCTTTGTTGACTGAGTCATAGGCATGCAAATAGACTTGCTCGTATTTTACCGATTTCCATAACCGTTCGACAGAAACATTATCCCGCCAAGCTCCGCGTCCGTCCATACAGAGCTTGCAACCCTAATCCTGTACCGCTTTCACGAACTCTTCAGCGGTAAACTGTGTGCCCTGATCGGTTTTAGATAAAAATATAAGTCTCTTCAGACAAATCTGTGGATTACTTCCGGCACGTGCATGTGATTGCGGACGTTAAGATTGCCACATCGAATATCTGATATTATTCAACTACCCTCAGATTAACATTACTACTGTATATACGAATGTCAGATCAAGTGTGGCGGTTTTCGCCCTAGCTGTCAGATTCGATCTAAGCTTCTGCAAGTAAATCCATAAAATCACTCCCCCGCCACCCGGCCAGTGGTGAACATTTGTTGGGTTGGGTGGTGGGTGAGCAAAATCGAATCGGTTGATTTAGGCAAAGAACTTTCGTTTTGATAACGGGTCCAATGCATACCTGGAGCGGTTGGGTAGTGGTTGGGTGAGAAGAAAAAAAAGGCATAAAATCACCGTAACACCTTGAAAATAATCAAGTTCACACTTATATTTTCAAGAACTGCTGGTATCAGTGCACCGTCAAGGGCGGCCGTGAAGGACGTGACATCGACGCCCTGCAACTGGCCAAGACCTGCAAACTGCTGGGCGCAGGTCCCATCCTTCTCAACTGTATTGACAAGGATGGGACCAACAGCGGTTTTGATCATGAATTGATCAGGCAGGTGCGAGGTGCGGTGACCATACCCGTAATCGCCTCATCGGGTGCAGGCTCGGCCCAGCATTTTGTCGATGTCTTCCAGGAAACCGATGTGGAGGCGGCACTAGCGGCCGGTATCTTCCATCGCCAGGAAGTCCCGGTCAGTGAGGTCAAAGAGGCCATGCGCAGGAATGGGATTGAGACCAGATAGAAAGAATCAAAAGGGATTGAGCAACAAGGAAGGGGTATGAACGCATCCTGTCCCCTTTTCCAAAAGGAAATCGCCTATCGTCAACACTGGTCGTCTTGTTTTTTACTGGCGGTAACCCGATTACGACCTTGATCCTTGGCTTGATACAAAGCCAAGTCTGCCCGTTCCAAAACCTTTTGAGCGTTATCCCAGCCATCGGAAAACTGATATTCGGAAACCCCGATACTGACGGTGAGATGGATGGCTGGCTGTTTCTTTCGGGGATCCGCAGCTACCATTATCGTTTCCTCAATCTGTTTGCGTAACCGCTCAGCCAGTTCAAACGCATTCTCGATTCTGGTATTGGGCAGGACCACCAGAATCTCTTCCCCGCCATAGCGGATCACGACATCCACCTCCCGCACAGATCCCATAATCAAATGACTGAGTTTCTTCAAGACCATATCTCCAGTCTGATGGCCATACGTGTCATTCACGATTTTAAAATGATCAATATCAAGAAGAAATACAGAAAATGGTTGTTCAAATCTCATAGCCCGTTGAAACTCTTCAACGATTCGGCGAGCGAGATAACGACGATTAAACAGACCTGTTAACGGGTCGGTAATATTTTCCTGTTCAAGGACATAAATTCGCTGCAGATCAAGGGCTGTTTTCAAGGAGAGAGAGCAGACCAGAAAGACAAAAACAGCTCCGCTAAAAAATATACAGGGAACGACAAGAGTGGAAATAGAATTGAAGCTATCGGGTTCGCGAATAAAGGCATAGAGGATATAACCCAAAATAAATATGCAGATAAGGGTACACAGAAGTTTCCATCGGTTCCGGACATTTCCTGCCGGCAACTTCTGGATAATGACCATGACTGGGACAAGGGACTTAAGCAGAAGGAATACTCCTGCCACTGTCAGCCCGATTGTCATCATAAAAAGATTATTCTGCATCCGCCCGTTTATACTTTTTAAAAATTAACATAGTCACCCTCTTTCCATTTCCGGATCGTCTTATTTATTACAATATGATTATTAAAATAAGTCTTACCAAGCTTAAATCCACCTGAAAATTGTCTCTCTTCGCATTGCATGGTTACAACAGTGTCTTCTGCACCACTTCATACACCCCAGCCGACAAACCAGACTGACCTACGATTCTCTCCATCTGTTCCCGCATCATTTTTTGTCTGCATATATCATAGCGTTTCCAGCTTGTAAAGGGGGCCATCAACCTTGAGGACATATGCGGGTTAAAGGGATCAATATTGATGATCTGCTCGGCCAGAAAAGCATAACCGTCTCCAGAAGCTGCGTGAAACCGCACATGATTGCCAGTACCAAAGGCGCCAATCAGGGCCCGTACCTTATTGGGATTATGAAGGGAAAATCCAGGGTGGGTCAGCAGGGTCTTTACGGTGTCCAGAGCATCCTCAAGACTTGAGGTGGCCTGCAGGGTAAGCCACTTATCAACCACCAGAGGCTCATCCTTCCACTGCTGATAGAAATCCGCCAGGGCCTCCTGCCGCTGTTTCACCGGACAATGGGCCAGGGCACTCAGGGCAGCCATCACATCGGTCATATTAGCCTTCTGCTTATAATGATTCACCGCCAGGTCCAGATACTCTGCAGGCAATGGATCCATGGACAGCAGGAAAGAAAGACATATGTTTTTCAGGCTCCTGCGTCCCATAGCCTCAGGAGTCAAGACATAGGCTCCTAGCTCCCTGTTCTCCTCATAGACCTGAAGAAATTCCTGGCTAAGCTGCCGGGCCAGTTCACTTCTGACAAATTTCCGGGCCAGATGGAGATTTTCCGGATCGACAATATCCATCTGCAACGCCAGGGTGGTTTCTGCTGGCAGGGTCAGGGCCTGGGCCAGCAGCGCCTTATCACAGCCCTGTTGCTGCAGATTCAGGCGTACGGCCTTGACAAATAAAGGATCAAGGACAGGAGCACCACCCTGCTGCAAGGCGCTAACGCATTCCAGAATAATGGATTCACTGAGTCGGTTGGCGGCATCCCAGCGGTTGAACAAGTCGCTGTCGTGAGCCATGAGGAATGCCAGTTCTTCCCGTCCTTGAAATGGCTCTACCTTGACCGGGGCCGAAAAACCGCGCAGGAAAGAAAGTACCGGCTTTTCTACAAGGCCCGTAAAGGTGAAAGACTGCTTTCCCTCCCTCAAATGCAGCTGGGTGTCATCCGCAATCATTTCATCACCCCGGCCATCCAGGAGACCAATATTAATTGGGAGATAAAAAGGTTGCTTCTCCTGCTGCCCTGGCGTCGGTACACAGTTCTGTTTAACAGTTATGATGTATATCCCCTGTTTTTCATCCCAGGAATCAGAGACATGCAGAACCGGAGTTCCGGCCTGGCTGTACCAGTACTTAAACTGTTCCAGGTCAGCCCCGGACGCATCACCCATGGACGCCACAAAATCATCACAGGTCACGGCCTGACCATCGTGTCTGGCAAAATAGAGATCCATGCCCTGGCGGAACCTTTTGGCGCCAAGCAGGGTATGCATCATACGGATCACCTCCGCCCCTTTATTATACACCGTAACCGTGTAAAAATTATTGATTTCCACATAAGAATCAGGACGAACAGGATGAGCCATAGGTCCGCTGTCCTCCTTGAACTGAAAGGTGCGCAATACCCGCACATCATCGATACGCTGCACGGGCCGCGAGTTCATGTCTCCGGAGAACTCCTGATCCCTGAACACGGTGAGTCCCTCTTTCAGGCTGAGCTGAAACCAATCACGGCAGGTGACCCGGTTGCCGGTCCAGTTATGGAAATACTCATGGGCAATGACGCCTTCCACGCCCAGATAATCCTGATCCGTCGCTGTTTCCTGACTGGCCAGGACATATTTGGAGTTAAAGATATTCAGCCCCTTGTTTTCCATGGCTCCCATATTAAAATCATCCACGGCCACGATCATATAGCGGTCCAAGTCATACTCAAGGCCAAAGACCTCCTCGTCCCAGCGCATGGATTTTTTCAGGGATTGCATGGCGTGATCACATTTGCCGTGATTCCGAGCCTCAACATAAATCTGCAGTAGTACAGCCCTGCCCGAGCTGGTGACAAATCTATCCTCAAGACAGACCAAGTTTCCTGCCACCAAAGCAAAGAGATAGCAAGGTTTAGGAAAAGGATCCTGCCACACCGCATAATGCCTGCCGGCTTGCAGATTGCCCTTCTCAAACAGATTGCCATTGGAGAGCAGAACCGGACAGGTTTTGATGTCCGCCTCGATCCGGGTGGTGAAACGGGCCATCACATCGGGCCGATCCTGGTAATAGGTAATCTTACGAAACCCCTCCGCCTCGCACTGGGTACAGTAGTTGCCGCTGGAGCGGTACAACCCTTCGAGTGCGGTATTGCGATCCGGAAATATCCTGGTGGCAATCTCTAGGACAAAGGTGTCCGGGACTTTATGGATCAGGATCCCGGAATCAGTCAATGAATACTCAAGAACTGTAAGCGGTCTGGAATCGAGGCTGATGGCCACAAGCTCCAGATCCTGACCATTGAGAAACAGGGATTTGTCCCCGGATGGCTGATCAGGGTTACGCTTGAAAAAAGAGCGAGCCGTGACCAGGGTATCATCCTGGTTAAGTTGAAAGGTCAGGGTAATCTCATCGATGAGATATTTAGGTGCACTATAATCCTGCCGATAAAAAGTCGGCGGTGTCTGCTTGTTCATCGTATCCTCATTTTTTTATCCTGCGCCAATCATCAGGCATCCAAGCCTTGGCGGTTGACAGCTATTTTCCATTCCATTATATTCAATGCTTCAATCAAGGGGCATTCTGCAAGTTTAGCCCTTCATTCTCGTCTACCATAACAAATTTAAGGGAAAATGTCACCATGATCACTATCAACGAAAATTACCTCAAGCTCCAGGCCTCATATCTTTTTTCAAATATCGCTAAACGAGTAGCAAGTTTTCAACAGGCCAACCCTGAAAAAGATATTATCAGACTGGGCATCGGTGATGTAACCAGGGCTCTGCCGACGGCCTGTATTACGGCCTTCCACAAGGCCGTAGATGAGATGGGAACCGACGCAAGTTTTCGTGGCTATGGCCCGGAACAGGGATACGACTTCCTGCGTGAGGCCATCGCCAAAAATGACTTCCAGGCACGGGGTGCCGAAATAACAGCTGATGAGATTTTTATCAGCGACGGTGCCAAGTGCGATACCGGCAATATCCAGGAACTCTTCACCCAGGATATCAAAGTGGCCATTCCCGATCCTGTCTATCCGGTCTATCTGGATACCAATGTCATGGCAGGTCGCACCGGTGACTTTATAGAAGGCAGGTATCAGGGTCTGGTCTATCTTGACTCCACAAAGGCCAATAATTTTGTACCTGCCCTGCCTTCTGCAGACGTAGACCTGATCTATCTCTGCTTTCCCAATAATCCCACTGGATCGACCATTACCAAAAAGGAGTTAAGCAACTGGATAAAGTACGCACAGGAGAAAAAAGCCTTGATCCTTTTTGATGCCGCCTATGAGGCCTTTATCCGCGACGAATCCCTACCCCACTCCATCTATGAGATCGAAGGGGCAAAAGAGGTGGCTATTGAATTTCGCTCCTTTTCCAAGAGCGCTGGATTCACCGGCACCCGCTGCGCCTACACCGTAGTACCCAAGGAATGTACGGCCTTTGATTCCAGAGGAAACCGGCAATCGGTCCATTCCCTGTGGAACCGCCGCCACTGTACCAAATTCAACGGCGTTTCCTATCCGGTACAACGTGCAGCCGAGGCCGTCTATAGCAAAGAGGGACAGGTCCAAACCAAAGAGCTGGTTGCCTATTACATGCGCAATGCCGATCTGATCCGGCAGGAGATGACAAGCCTTGGCTATGACTTTGTGGGAGGTGAGAACGCACCCTACATCTGGATTGATGCCAAAGGCGACTCTTGGGATTTTTTTGATATGCTGTTGAATAAAACCGGCGTGGTCTGCACCCCTGGTGCCGGATTTGGCAAATGCGGCGAAGGCTATATTCGCCTCTCCGCCTTTAACTCCTTAGCCAATGTGGAGAAGGCTATGACCCGTATCCGGGAAACGCTCAAATAATGGTTCTCCTCCCAAAACAGAAATAGGGCGACGAGGAATCTTCTGCCCCATCGCCCTTTTTCTGTTCTTCTACCTTCATGTTTTTATTTTCTCAAATCTTGCTGATCAAGCTCTGCAGGTTTAAAAGAAACCTGTTCCTCTTTGCCCGGCAGCTCACAGACAACAGTTGCCCCATACTCCTGCAACCAATGGACAACCCCGCGCACCAGGCGTTCAGGGGCGGAGGCCCCGGCTGTCACTCCAACGCTTGCATGCCCCTGTAACCATTCCGGCCGAATATCAGTCGCATCATCAATCAAATATCCTATCATCCCCGCCCTGACTCCGACCTCCCGCAACCTATTGGAATTGGAACTGCTTTTAGAACCAACGACAAGAAGAACATCGGTCTTCTGTGCCAATTCTTTAACCACATTCTGACGATTCTCAGTGGCATAACAGACATTTGAACGAGGACCCCTGATTGCAGGAAAGCGCTGTTCCAACTTCTTTCTGATCCCGGCTATATCATTCTGACTGAGGGTAGTCTGGGTGACATATGCAACCCGTTCAGGGTCAACAACCTGCACAGTCTCTGCTTCCTCCTCAGATGCAATAATATGCACCCGACCAACAACCCGGCCGGCAGCACCCTCTACCTCCGGATGCCGGTGGTGGCCAATAATCAAGACATCGCATCCCTCAGCATGATATTTTTCCACCATCCGGTGCACACTACTCACCAAGGGGCAGGTGGCATCAATGGTCCGCAGCCCTAGGCTCTGCGCCTGATGCTCAACTGCCACCGAGACTCCATGGGCACTGAAGACACAGACCGCTCCTGGAGGAATATCGGCAAGCTCCACCATAAAAACAACACCTAGCCCCTCCAACTCCTGAACTACATGTTTGTTATGAACAATTTCATGGAGGACATAAATCGGAGAACCATATTGTTCAAGGGCCAGTCGTACCGTGGCAATGGCCCGCACGACACCGGCACAAAAACCTCTCGGATTGGCCAGAATAATTTCTTTGAGTACACTCATCAGCGAATTGAAAGTTGAAAGAAAAAAATTTTTAGATAACGATAACAGATGAAAGATAAATTCTGTATCAATTTTTAAAGGCATTATGCCTTTTTCTTATTTCCAAGTTCTTCGTTTTCTGTTTAGCTGTAGACATGTAAAGATTCAATACTCATCCTTCAACCTTTAGCCTACAACTTACTCCCATGGATCATTCACAATCTTTCACCGTTACTCAGCCAACCCGCATCCAGTTTGGCGTTGGCAGCATCAGTAATCTGGGCAAAACTGTTCAGGAATTTAATGGCAGTAATGTTTTTCTGGTTATTGACCCCGGCCTTGTCAAGGCCGGGATTGCCAGTCAGATAACTGCCCCTCTGGATGCCGCTGCCATACCCTATACTCTTTATGACAACATCGATCCAGAACCGGGCCTGAAACTCGCTGACAAAGGATACAAAATAGCAAAGTCCAAAGGCTGCGACTGTGTGATCGGGGCTGGCGGCGGTTCAGCCATGGATGTGGCCAAGGCCGTGGCGGTACTGCTCACCAATGGTGGCAAGGCTGCCGACTATCTCGGTCTTGACAAGATCCCAAAAGCCGGCGCACCAAAGATCATGATCCCGACTTCGGCCGGAACCGGTGCCGAAGTGACATTCACCGCCGTGTTTATCAATGAGAAGACAGGCTCTAAAGGTGGCATGAATGGCGCCCCGCTCTATCCGGAAGCAGCCATCCTCGATCCAGCGCTGACCCTCAGCCTGCCGCCTCAGGTCACCGCCTATACCGGCATCGACGCCCTGACTCATGCCCTTGAGGCATACACTTCCAGCCAGGCCCATATCATCTCCGAAATGTATTCGCTGGAAGCCATTGACCTGATCAGCCGAAATCTCCCGAAGGCCTATGCCAACGGCACCAACCTGGAGGCTCGTTCCGCTATGCTCATGGGCAGTCTTTTAGGCGGCAAGGCCCTGGCAACTGCCGGCGTCGGTCTGGTCCACGCCATGGCTTATCCCATGGGTGGCATGTTTGGCATAGCCCACGGCCTTGCCAACGCAGTGCTGCTTCCTTATGTAGTTGAATACAACCTCATCGGCAATATGGAAAAGTTTGCTATTTTGGCCGGGGTTCTTGGCAAAAAAACAGAAGAGATGACAACCAGAGAAGCGGCAGAGCGATGCGTGGAGGCGCTGTTTGAATTAAACGCCGACGTGGGTATTCCGGCAACCCTGCAAGATCTGGATATTCCAGTCGATCAGCTCCCTGAAATGGCCAGAATTGCCTTAACCGTGACCCGTCCTGTTGAGAACAATCCACGAAAGCCAACTCTGGACGATGTTATCAATATCTACCAGATGGCGTATGAGGGCAACAGTTCAATTTTATATTGAAAATATGTCTGTAAGAAAAAACAGGGGCGGATTATCAATGTGCAGATAATCCGCCTCTGTTTTTTCTCCATACTTCCCTTGACTGCATGAGACATCTCAATAACTGATCTCAAATCCTCTAATTTTGTTCAGCAGGATTTCACCCCCGGCCCACCCCCACATATTCAAACCCGGCGGCACGTATTCTCTGAGGAGAATAAACATTGCGCAGATCAATAAACAAGGGCACCCGCATCAATGATTTGACGCGCTCAAGATCAATCGCCCGGTATTGATTCCATTCTGTCATCAATACCAAAGCATCGGCACCTGTGGCTGCCTCGTATACATTGTTGACATAAAAACATTCAGGAAATAATTTTTTTGCCTCTTCCATCCCTTGAGGGTCATGTGCCTGAATTCTTGCTCCTTTTTCATGCAACGGAGGAAGGATGCTGAGAGCAGGGGCATCACGGAGATCATCTGTTTCCGGCTTGAAGGTCAAGCCGAGTACCCCTATGGTTTTACCGGCCACATCTCCGCCAAGTGCCTCTCGAATCTTTTTGACCATACCTGCTTTTTGCGCGGCATTGATCTCAACCGCTGCGGCAACAGACCTGGCAGACACACCATTTTCCTGAGCAATACGCAATAAAGCCAAGGTGTCTTTGGGAAAACAACTTCCTCCAAATCCAGGGCCTGGATGGAGAAATTTTCCGCCGATACGACCATCCAGTCCTATGGCCTTGGCAAGATCAACCACATCAGCCCCTACCTCTTCACAGAGATTGGCCATTTCATTAATAAAAGAGATCTTGATTGAGAGGAAGGCGTTTGCCGCATACTTGATGAGTTCTGCGGATTCAAGTCCGGTAAAGACAAAAGGAGTGGAGATAAGATACAGGGGATCATAAATTTCTTTCATCACGGCTTGGGCAGCTACCGATTCAGAGCCAATGACTATACGATCGGGGCGCATAAAATCATTGATCGCAGCACCTTCTCTTAAAAATTCAGGATTGGAGACTACATCAAAATCTGCCGTCGGATTTTCTTCCCTTATCAAGCGGGCAACCTGACGGGCAGTGCCGACTGGGACGGTGCTCTTATCTATTATAACAGTATAACCAGTCAGATATGGCGCAAGCTCCCTGGCTGCGGCATAAATATAGGTCAGATCCGCATATCCATCACCACGACGTGAAGTCGGAGTACCCACCGCAAGAAAGACAGCAGAGGCACTCTGGACACTATTTGCCAATTCTGTAGTAAAGGCAAGACGGCCTTCACTTACATTCTTCCGCACCAATTCCGCCAACCCTGGTTCGTAAATGGGTATTTTCCCTTCCAGCAAAGAATTGATCTTCCGTTCATCCTTATCCATACAAGTGATATGATGCCCAAATTCTGCCAGACATGCACCTGTAACCAGACCAACATACCCGGTTCCAATTATAGTAATTTTCATAGAAGATTAATTTTACTCTGTTCCTGGTTAATAAATGACATCACAAATTGATTGTCAGGATGGATAAACAACTTATCAAGCTCCCACCAAAAAAACACCAAACTTGCACTTTGTATCATAATATGATATAAAGCGCCATTATGAATCCAGCCAATAACGGAGAAATAAAATGACACTACTGGAAGGGCTTTTGTGGTTGACCCTGAACGTGTATCATGAGGCACGTTCAGAGCCACAGATCGGACAGATTGCCATTGCCCATGTAACTCTGAATCGGGCTATAGACAGAAAGATTTCTATCAAAGATGTGGTAACACAACCATATCAATTTAGTTGGGTAAGACAGAAATCTTTTATCCCTCACAACATTCCTGTTTTCTTTCAATGTATGCAGTCTGCATACATTGCTCTCAGCACCAATGATTTCACTGCCGGCGCAACCCATTATCACTTGAAGGATACAGCCCCGAAGTGGTCTTCCAGCTTAACCTATCTCAATCAGTACGGCAGTCACAAATTTTACAGATAACTACTGAATCAACACCTGCCTCCAACAAACCCACCAAACTGAATATTTTTAAAAACTTTCAAAATTTTGCCGCCTGCTGTAGAGCCCTTCTCATCTCCGCAAGTCTCTCTTCCGACATCTTGACAGGAACCGGGTAAACCAGAGTCCTGCTAATTAATTCTGCTGAAGCAGGTAAAAGTTCCGGATCATAGATCACTCTCTTTTTTCCACCAGGCTCCTGAAACGGCCAACCACTTCTGGTAACGGTTGCCCCATCCAATAAATGCTCCCACCGGGGATAAAAGTGCCAGCTGTTTTCACCAAAATTTATGGCACCAGCCTTGTTCTCAGTCAACACCTTGTTCACCCGCAGGCAATGCTCACTACTGTCCAAGAAAAAACAGAAGAAAGTTGCGGAATCCCCAGCCTCATCAACAAGCTCTCTGAACTGCACGCCAGGAATAGCAGAAGCAGCCTCTTTCAAGGCGTCCTTTGTTTTTTTCTGGGCCTCAATCATGAAGTCAAGCTTGGCGAGTTGGGCAAGACCAATGGCACCCTGCAACTCCATCATCCGATAATTAAAACCGACAAAACGCCTACCTTCTCCACCGCGGGCACCTGGATTGACCACATGATCATGGCCATGATCATGATATTCCGACATGGTTCGCCATAACTGCTCATCAGCGGTAATTATCATGCCGCCTTCGCCGGTGGTCATGGTCTTTACTGAATCAAAAGAAAAAGTGCCGCAGGCGCCAAAAGTGCCAAGATGCTGCCCGTTAATCCTCGCCCCGGCAGCCTGGGCCGTATCCTCAAGCACTGGTATATCATGCCTTTTGGCAATGGAGACAATCTCTTGAATCCGGGCCTGAGCACCCAGCATATGAACAGGGATGATACACCGGGTCCTGGCATTAATCTTTTTTTCAAGATCGACAGGGTCCATATTCAGGGTCGCATCGACCTCAGTAAAGACCGGAATGGCACCAATGTCAAGAATCGCCTCCCAGGTCGCAACAAAGGTAAACCCCTGAGTGATAACCTCGTCCCCAGGACCTACACCTAGCGCGGCAAGAGCCACCTTCAGGGCCGCAGTTCCCGAGGTCACGGCCTGACCGTAAGAAGTTCCACAATAGGCGGCGAATTGTTTTTCAAATTCCAGCACCTTATAGACACCCTTACGCTGAGCTCCAAACTCATACCGAAAGAGAACACCAGTATCAAGGACATCCAGAATTTCTTTTTTTTCTTCTTCACCGAAAATTTCAAAACCAGGCATTGGCAGAACCTCCCTAAAAAATCAATCTTACTTGCTGAGCTTTTCTTTGATGGCATTATGCTCATCAAGAAGAACGATAATAGGATGATACCCCGGCAACTCTTCATCAGCGGAGAGACCATAGGTACAGATAATAATAATATCGCCCACCATCCCTTTTCTGGCTGCAGCGCCATTCAAACCTATCACCCCACCTCCTGGTGCTCCAACAATGGCATAGGTGTCAAAACGCTCACCATTATTAGCATTATAGACATGAACCCTCTCAAATGGCATAATTCCCACGGCATCCATTAAGTCTTTATCTATGGTAAGACTGCCCTCATAACTTAAATCAGCCTCTGTGACGGTCGCCCGATGAAGCTTTGCCCTCAGCATCTGTCGCAACATGATTAACTATTTTCTTATTGTTTTTTACAGTTCATAGAGTCTGGCATTATCTATCAGACGAACTCTTTCATTAACCTTCACCGCCAGGATCAACCTGCTGTTCTCAGCCACAGTTTCACTGCGATTAAGGCTGTCAATATCAACGATTTCTACATAATCAACAACACAACCAGGAACCTGACGAATTTTCTCCTCAAGATCGGCACACAACTCAGCTGCGATAAGAGGTTGAACAGCATTTTTTACCTTTTCCCGAGCAAAATTAATGGCACGATAGAGACAAAGTGCCCGCTCCTTCTCATCTTCCTGCAAGTAACTATTGCGTGAGCTCATGGCCAGACCATTGGCTTCCCGTACAATGGGATGAGCAACAATATGCACCGATAGATCCAGATCCCTGACCATGCGCCTGATCACAGCCAGCTGCTGGAAATCTTTCTCACCAAAGACAGCCAGATGGGGCTGAGTCTGATGAAACAATTTCATAACGACTGTGCAGACCCCATCAAAATGACCCGGTCGGCTGGCTCCGCATAACCCAAGTCCCAACTCCGCCACCCGAATAGTGGTTTGAAATCCGGCAGGATACATATCTGGAACAGAGGGGGCATAAAGAACATCAACATCCTCACCAGCAGCAAGATCCATGTCTCTCTGTAGATCACGCGGATAGGCTGCAAGGTCTTCACCTGGGCCAAACTGAATGGGATTGACAAACAGGCTGACCACTACCCTATCAGCACTTTGTCGTGCCTGACGCATTAAAGCCAGATGTCCAGCATGAAACCAGCCCATGGTCGGTACAAGGGCAATTTTCTGCCCCTGCCCTCTCCAACAGGCTGCAAGAGCTGTCATCTCCGACAGTCCTTGAACCAATTTCACTGAATTGCCTTAAGTCTGGCGATTTTCTCATCAACCTCTACCTTAACAGGATCATTTTGATTCTGGCCGGTAAAAGTCGACAGATACTCCTCATAAACAACCAGGGCCTGTTTTACATTTCCCTGAGCCTCATATATTCTAGCCAACCCGTTAAACCCTTCTCCTTCATACCCAACAATCTTCTGCATGGCCTTATACTCAAGAGTCGCGGCATCAAAAGATCCAGCAGCCTCATTGGCCTGAGCCAGACCAAAGGTCAATAATGCAAAAAGGGGGTCAGATGCATTTATTCTTTTTCGTATTGCCCCATATTGTTCAGCAGCCTCCTTGAATTTCCCGTCTTTCATCAACTCGTGAGCAAGTTCGGCTTTAGCCCAATGCGCCGAAGGAGTTCCTGAAAAGTCAGTGGCCACGGCAACCAGAGCCTTATGTCTTTCCGGAACAGCAGTCTGCATAGCAACTGACAACGACGCCGACGCATTTTGGATCCGTTTTGACCGATACGAACTGTACAGAGTCAAACTGATAACTACTACTACGACAACAATAGTTCCAATCTGCAGACTCTTTTTATTCTTTTTAACAAACCGGATAACAACAGGGGGAAGATTAAGATGCTCAAGCAATCCGCTACCTTCGCTGTGAGAACTCTCCTGGATCTGCTGTTTATCAAAGGCACTCTGTCCTGCCATACCAACCTCCTTTTGCTTTTTGCTTTACCTTTCCACGCAAACATTTTAGGTTATTTTTTCTGGATATGAATTGTTCTATTTACTCGATAGCGTTCATCATGTCCATTCCCAAACTATGATAATCTCGTAAAAAGTCTTCACGTTGGCCGCTCTGATTCTGTAAATATCACAAAATCGTATTGCTGCAAATCATCCAACCATTATCATCCTGATTTACTCAAATGGAACCTTTTACCATGTCACCTTCAGAACCGGCGATACTTACCGTTTCCCAGATCAGCCGGTCAATCAGACATCTTCTAGAAGGCGAATTCCGCTTTATCAGCGTAAGCGGCGAGATATCAAACCTCTCCCGCCCCTACTCCGGCCACAGCTATTTTACCCTTAAAGATGAGGGCGCACAGCTTCGCGCGGTTCTCTTCAAAGGGCAGCAGCGCTTTTTGGCCAAAGATCCCCATGACGGTCAGCAAGTGATCTGTCACGGTCGGATCTCTGTTTATGAACCCCGTGGTGACTATCAACTTATTGTTGACTCAATTGATTTTCATGGGGCAGGCCTGCTCCAACTACAATTTGACGAGCTAAAAAAACAGCTGGCTGCAGAAGGTCTTTTCGACGTAGAACGGAAAAAATTGATTCCCCTGTTTCCTAGAAAAATCATACTGATCACCTCGCCCACTGGAGCTGCCGTCCATGATTTTCTCAAGATATGGAGAAATCGAAAATGGGGTGCCACCATTCAAATCTTTCCGGTAAGGGTCCAAGGGAAGGGAGCTGCTGAAGAGATTGCCGAGGCAATAGTCCGAATCAATAAGGAGATAAACTCGGACATCATCGTCCTCTGCCGGGGCGGAGGTTCGCTGGAAGACCTCTGGACCTTCAATGAGGAGTGTGTGGCCCGAGCCATTTCCGGATCAACCATACCCATTGTCTCTGCCATTGGCCATGAAGTTGATTTCACCATTGCCGATTTCTGCGCCGACCTGCGATCTCCAACTCCGACTGGTGCCGCGGAACAGATTATTCCGGATCTCACCTTGCTGCAAAGACAGATACTTCTCCACAAAAGACAACTCACTACTCTGCTTCTGAAAAAAATAGACGACTACAGCAGACAAGTATCGCAGAGCAGACGTCTGCTTGGAGATCTGGGGATGACCCTTTCCCATCTCACCTTGCAGATCGACCACAACACATCCCGTCTGACTCACTCAATGAAAATAATCCTGCAGCAGCAGACGTTTCTCCTTGAAAGAATCATGATCAGACTAGAGCGCCAATCACCAGTCAACAGAATGACCATTCAGACACAACGCCTGCGCCATGCCACCGAAAAGCTGATTGAAAGGACACAAACCCTGCTCAGACAAAAAAGGGCAGTCTTTTCCGCCCAAACAGCGCTTTTAGATACCGTCAGTCCCCTTGCCACCCTTGCACGGGGTTATGCCATCGTCAGAAGAAAAAAATCAGGTAAAAACAGGGAGGAAATAATTACCAGAAGCATACAAGCCCAGACAGGAGAACAGATAGAAATACTACTCCATAATGGCAGTCTGGAATGCGAAATAAACAAGGTGATTAACCCATTATAAGGCAGGTACTCCTTACCATTATTCCAGATGTAACAGGGTGTTTATTTCACTATCTATCTTATAGAGGACGTTAGCCAGTTGCACATGATTTTCAGATCCAGCTTTCCGCAGGTCTTTTCCCCAGGCCCTTAACATATCCGTGTTGACTCTGCGTACTCGATTATCTCGACTCCACTCATAGCCGATTTTAACACCAAGTGCCTGCATAGCCGCCAGTCTTTTTTCTCGTTCATGCTCGGGAAATTTTTCCACAACGGCCTGAGTTATTTTTTTCCAACCATCAAACAAAGGGATCCCTTCTTGAAACCGATGATACCAATTTCTTTCCCCTGGAGAAAGGCTAGTCAGCACCTCTTCTGGAGCTTGCAAAGAACCGTTCGAGGCAATCAAAATTTCATTACCCTGCTGTGTTGTTTGTTCTGTCTGCTGAACATCCTGAAACTGCCCCGCAATTCCGGGAACGCTGAACAATAATGAGGAAACCAGCATCAAAAAAGTAATTCTCTTTGAATATCTCATATGCCTACCAGAAATAAAATTTCAAGAAAACAAAAAAAAATCAATATTTACACTCTGTAACGTATCAACAAACCTCACCACAATTGATCATACTTAAAAAATACCTTTCATCTCTCAATAAGTCAAGATATCCTACCCTTAAACGACTACATAATATTCAGTAAAAATGCTCAATTCACTCAAAGAAACAACCAGAGGAGGAGTTCCAATGCAACCAGTCATTACTTCACTGTCCGCTTTAGAGATTCTTGATTCCCGAGGCAATCCAACCGTTCGTGTCCTGTGCTGCCTGAACAATGGCATTCAAGTGTCAGCCTCTGTTCCTTCCGGGGCCTCGACCGGGGAACATGAAGCTGTGGAATTGCGTGATGGAGACAAAAAACGGTATAATGGTAAAGGCGTGCTCCAAGCAGTGGCAAACATCAACACCCTTATCGCCCCGGCACTCACTGGTTTCAATCCTGCCCGTCAGGCCGAAATTGACCGGTTGATGATCAATCTTGACGCCACCCCCAACAAAGGCAGGATGGGGGCCAACGCCATACTCGGAGTGTCCATGGTAGTGGCCAAGGCTGCGGCTGCGGCATCAGGGCTTCCACTCTATGCATATCTGGGTGGTCCCGGCGCAATCCGCCTGCCAGTACCGATGATGAATATCATTAATGGTGGCAAACATGCGGACAACAGCGTGGATTTTCAGGAGTTCATGGTCATGCCCATCGGCGCCCCGACCTTTGCCGAGGCTCTGCGTTATGGTACTGAAACCTTCCATGCTCTCAAAAGAATATTGAGACAAAAAAGCTACTCCACAGCTGTTGGCGATGAAGGTGGATTTGCGCCGAACCTGCAAAGCAACAATGAAGCATGTGAATTTATCGTTGACGCCATCGAGGCCGCCGGTTACCGGCCTGGCCTTGACCTGGCCATCGCCCTGGATCCGGCCGCCAGCTCATTTTTTGCAGACGGCGCCTATCATCTTGACAAGTCAGGTCAGGGTACAAAAAACAGCGCTGAAATGACCCATCTCTACGACCAGTGGCTTGACGCCTACCCCATCGTTTCCATTGAAGACGGCCTGGATGAAAATGACTGGCAGGGATTTAAAGAACAGACCGCAGCCCTTGGTAACAAGACCCAAATTGTGGGTGACGACCTCTTTGTCACCAATACCCGCTTCATTGCCCGCGGCATTGAGGAAAAATCAGCCAATAGTGTGCTCATCAAACTGAACCAGATCGGCACCGTCACCGAAACCATGGAGGCCATACAACTCTGCCGCCAGGCCGGATGGGGATATGTAATTTCTCACCGCAGTGGGGAGACCGAGGATACCTTTATGGCTGATTTTGCTGTCGCCATGGGAGGCGGACAGATCAAGACCGGTTCAGCCTGTCGCAGTGAGCGGATAGCCAAATACAACCGGCTGTTGGAGATTGAAAGAGAACTGGGGCCGGTGGCGGTCTTCAAAAATCCGCTGGCAATGCGATTAAATTAAAATTAAACTTTTATGGCTTTTCGCCATCCAAACAGACACAAGGAGATGGCTAAGCGAAAAAGCCCAAAGTCTGAGGACTGCGGTGTACTTTTTGGTACACCGCAGTGACGAAAGATACTGCACAACGAAGCATTTGAGACTTTTCGAGACGCCTCTTCAGAGAATAAATCGGCTCAAGTCTTGATCCTGGGCAATGGCATCAAGCTGGGCACGCACATAATCAGCGCTGACCACGAATTGCCCCTCACCCCGCTCCGAGGCATCATAGGAGAGCTCATCCAGTACCCTCTCCAAAACAGTATGCAGCCGTCTGGCCCCAATTTCCTCGGTGTTCAGATTCACCTCGACCGCAATTCTGGCCATTTCCTGAATGGCCTCTGGATCGAAGACCAATTCAACCCCTTCGGTTGCCATCAGGGCGATGTACTGTTTGATCAGGGCATTTTCCGGTTCAGTGAGGATGCGGACAAACTCATCCCGGCCTAGTGAATGCAGTTCAACCCGGATAGGGAAACGTCCCTGCAACTCAGGAATCAAATCAGAGGGTTTACTCATATGAAAGGCGCCGCTGGCAATAAAAAGGATATGATCTGTTTTGACCATACCATGTTTGGTGGTCACAGTTGAACCTTCTACAATGGGCAGAAGATCGCGTTGCACCCCTTCACGAGAGACTTCCGGCCCATGACCACCCGAACTCTTGGACACGATTTTGTCAATTTCATCAAGAAAGATGATCCCGGATTCTTCGGTCCGCCGCAGGGCCTCTTTCATCACCTTGTCCATGTCAACCAGACGCTCCATTTCCTCCTTGGTCAAGGCCTTCATCGCCTCTGGCACCTTGAGTTTCTTCTTCTTTTTCTTCTTGGAAAAGATCTTGCTGAAGGCATCCTGGAGATTGGACTGCATATCCTCCATCCCGGAAGTGGTCATAATCTCCACCATGGGAGCCCCATGAGACTCGGAGAGATCCAGCTCAAGCTCGCGTTCGTCAAGCCTTCCATCCCGCAACATCTCCCGAAATTTTTCACGGGTTGAGGATTCTCCCTCTCTTCGTCCGAGGGTTACGGCCCGCTCCTGTTCTTTATCACTCTGTAATAAAAATGAATGACTGCCATCAGGACCTTCGCCCATTGCTGCTGATGGTGGCAGCGGCAGCAGGATGTCGAGGATTCGCTCTTCGGCATTGACCTCGGCCAGGCCATGGGTCATCTCTTTTTGTTCTTCTTTGACCATACTGATCGCAATCTCAACCAGATCACGGATCATGGATTCAACGTCACGTCCAACATAGCCGACTTCAGTGAATTTAGATGCCTCAACCTTGAAGAATGGCGACTGAGCAAGGGTGGCAAGACGTCGTGCGATCTCTGTCTTACCTACTCCCGTAGGCCCGATCATGATAATATTTTTGGGAGCAATCTCCTCACGCAAGGGAGATTCAACCTGACGCCTTCGCCAGCGATTCCTGAGGGCAATGGCCACAGAACGTTTTGCATCCGCCTGGCCAACAATATATTTATCCAGCTCGGTTACGATTTCTTTAGGGGTCAACGATTGTATAGAATTCATATCTTTTCGATGATAATGGAATGATTGGTGAAGACACAGATAGAGGCGGCAATATCCATGGACGCTTGACAGATGGCCTCGGCATCCAGATCGCTATGGCGGATCAGAGCCAGAGCCGCAGCTTGCGCATACGGACCACCGGACCCGATGGCAAGCACCCCGTTATCCGCCTCAATCACGTCTCCAGTTCCAGTAAGCAGCAGGGAATATTGACTATTGACTGCCACCAGCATGGCCTCAAGCTTGCGCAACATCTTGTCCGTCCGCCACTCCTTAGCCAGCTCTACGGACGCCCGCATCAGATTGCCGTTATATTGCTCCAGTTTCTGCTCCAGTTTATCAAAAAGAGTAAAGGCGTCAGCGGTGGCCCCGGCAAACCCCGTGATAACCTTCTCATGATAGAGCCGACGCACCTTGCGAGCCTCATGCTTCATGATTGTATTTCCCAGAGAGACCTGACCGTCACCGGCAAGGGCCACCTGACCTTTATGCCGTACCGCCAGGATTGTTGTAGATCGTATTTTCATGTTTTATTATCCAGTAAATGTTATACTTTTTTCCAATCATACTCTTTAGTTAATCTTACTCTTTATACAGGAAACGACGCAGAGGTAACAGGGAATCTACTTATTTTTAGCCATTGGATGGGCCTTGTCATACACCTCCGCCAAATGGTCAAGGGTCAGATGGGTGTAACGCTGGGTCGTTGACAGACTGGCATGGCCCAGCAATTCTTGCACCGAGCGAAGATCCGCACCCATCTCCAGTAGATGGGTGGCAAAAGAGTGACGGAGGGCATGTGGTGTCACCGTCTGCGGGATCCCTGCCCGCTCTCCATAGGCCCGAACAATTCGTTCGACGCTTCTCGTGGTCAGACGGCTGCCACGGCTATTGAGAAACAGGGCTTCTTTCTCCAGAAGAAGACCACGACCAGCCCGTTCCTGCATCAATTGCTGCCGACTTGACAGCCATACCTGAACCGCCTCTCTGGCGGGTCGTCCCACCGGCACCAAACGCTCCTTGTTTCCTTTGCCCCTCACCCTAAGCATCTCAGTCTCAAAATCAAGGTGTTCCAGATTGCGTGAAACAAGCTCCGCCACCCGCATCCCTGTGGAATACAAGAGTTCCAGGATGGCCCGATCACGTGCCATAAAGCTGTCTTGTTCATTTGGGGTTTCAAGGAGCAAAAAGACCTCATCAACGGTCAGAAACACAGGGATTAATTGGGCGATTTTGGGCCCTGAAATCCCGGCAAGTGGATCTGAATCTACCACCTTCTGGCGCTGGAGAAAGCGAAAAAAAGTGCGCAAGGCCGAAAGCTTCCTGGCAACCGTTGCCGCATTATTTTTACCATGCAGGCTGACCACAAATTGACGGATAGAAGTTGCATCTGTGGCCTGGATTGGTACTGTGTCAGCAAGGGTCATAGCAAACTCCAGCAGATCGTGCTGATAACCTGCAACTGTATGTTGAGAATACCCCTTTTCATGGGTCAGCCAACGTAAAAAATCTTTAATCAGCTCTTGCATGCCATAATTAAGTTTTAAGTTTTAGAGGTTAGGTGTTAAGATTGAAAAATTACAATCACAGTTTACTGCACTGATTCTGGTCTTATCTTGCAATTGAAAAGATTCTTTCCAGCGTTTAAGCTCATTTTCACCTTGTAATCACTTGGCGAAACGTCCCTTTTTGGTCATAGGCTAAAACAGATCATTGTATGATCACATTTTTATACAAACTTAAGGCTTAACACTTAATACTTTTTTACTTATTATGGCAAAACAAACATTTGAAAATGCTCTGGCCCGCCTTGAACAGCTCACGGAAGAACTGGAAGATGGAGATCTGAGCCTGGATAAAAGTCTCAAAAAATTTGATGAGGGAATAAAACTCGCCGCATTCTGTAACAGCAGCCTGACCGATGCAAGGGCCAAAGTGGAGCTCCTTCTGAGTAAAGATGGTCAGCTTGAACCAGTTCCTTTTAATGAGATTGACAATGGAGATCAAGACGTATCTGAATAATCAGAGGCTGGTGATCGAAGACGCCCTGGAACGATACATGCTTACGGCTGACATGGAGAATAGTGCCTTTGCCCATCATATTGAGGCCATGCGCTACAGCTTGTTTGCCGGCGGCAAACGCATTCGCCCCATTCTCTGTTTGGCTGCAGGACAGGCCATTGGCAGGCGGCCAGTTCCCGACATTGACCTGCTCCCCATTGCCTGCGCCCTGGAATGCATCCATACCTATTCCCTTATCCATGACGACTTACCGGCCATGGATAATGATGACCTGCGCCGTGGTAAGCCCACAAATCATACCCTCTTTGGAGAGGCTGGAGCCATCCTTGCCGGAGACGGTTTGCTGACCTGGGCCTTTGATCTGCTCAGCAACAACGGGCAAAGTGACAGTGCACTGTCCCCGAAAAAACAACTGGAAATTATCCACCTCATTGCCCGGGCTGCGGGTTCACTGGGCATGGTTGGCGGCCAGGCTTTGGATATTGAAAATGAAAATAAAGAATTCCCCTTTGACACCCTGCGTGTCATCCATCGCAGCAAGACCGGTGCCCTGATTACCGCCTCGATTCTTGCCGGGGCCATTGCTGCCGGAGCAAACCAGACCCAACAAAAGGCCCTGACCAGATACGGCGAGCAGATTGGCCTGGCCTTCCAGATTGTCGATGATCTGCTTAATGTTACCGGAACCACAGAACAACTGGGTAAGACTGCCGGCAGCGACGCCACCAGAGGGAAAGCTACCTACCCTGCCTTTTTTGGAATTGATGCCACCCGACAAAAGGCGCGAGCGGCCGTGGAAGAGGCCCAGGAGGCCTTGAGTCTCTTTGATGAAAAGGCAGATCCATTGCGAGCCATTGCTCAATACATTCATACACGGTCGCATTAAAAGTATCTTGACAAATTATTGGTTTCATTCAAGATACTCTCAATCATTCACTCATAAAACTTAAAACTCTCTTTTCCGTTATGTTAACAAGCCCTCACCTTGATTCAAAAAACACCAGGCTCAAAGACATTCACTCCCCCAAAGACCTGCGCGCGCTCTCCATCCCGGAACTTGAGGTCATTGCTCGGGATATCCGGGAGACCATTATCAACACTGTATCCGAAACCGGCGGCCACCTGGCACCCAGCCTCGGTGTTGTTGAGCTGACACTGGCCCTGCACCATGTCTTCAATACACCTGAGGACAAACTGATCTGGGATGTTGGTCATCAATGCTATGCCCATAAACTTGTCACCGGTAGACAGGAGCGATTTCACACCCTGCGCCAATACAAGGGTTTGAGCGGTTTCCCTAAATTTGAGGAAAGTGAATATGATGCTCTGGAAACCGGCCATGCCGGGACTTCCATCTCAGCAGCGCTCGGCATGTCTCTTGCCAAAGACCTGAAAGGTGACCACAACCGTGTACTCGCCGTGATTGGCGATGGTTCCATGACCACAGGCATGGCCTTTGAAGCCCTGAACCAGGCGGGTCATCTGGATAAAAACCTCATTGTTATTCTCAATGACAACGAGATGTCCATCTCGCCAAATGTCGGAGCTCTTTCCAGCTTTCTCAACCGTAAGATGACCGGCAAGACCATCAGCCAGATTCGCAATCATATCGCCACCAGATTACGCGAAATGCCGGGCATAGGGGACAACATCCTCGGTTTCCTCAAGAAAAGTGAAGAGAATTTTAAGTGTTTTTTTACCCCGGGTATGCTCTTTGAGGCCCTGAAATTCTACTATGTGGGTCCCATTCTCGGTCACGAACTCGAAGACCTGATTGCAACGTTGGAGAATGTCCGTGACAACCTTGATGGCCCGGTACTGGTCCATGTCTTGACCACCAAAGGCAAGGGGTACAAGCCGGCGGAAGAAAAACCCGGGAATTATCACGGAGTCGGACCTTTTGATATAAAAACTGGCATTCCCAGACCGACAGGAGAGTCCGTCAGTTATACCAAGGTCTTTGGCGATACCATGACCAAACTGGCCAGATCCGATCGAAGGATTACCGCCATTTCTGCCGCAATGCCAGCCGGCACTGGCCTGAGCAGTTTTGCCAAAGAATTTCCCGACCGTTTTTTTGATGTCGGGATTGCCGAACAACATGCAGTCACCTTTGCGGCCGGTCTCGCCCTTGAAGGTATGCTCCCTGTGGTCGCGATCTACTCTTCTTTCTTCCAACGTTCTCTTGATCAAATCATCCATGATGTCTGCCTGCCAAACTTGCCGGTCACGCTCGCCATTGACAGAGGCGGAGTTGTTGGCGATGACGGCCCTACCCATCACGGTGTTTTTGATATTTCGTTTCTTCGATTTATACCAAATCTCAGCTATATGGCCCCAAAGGATGAGAACGAACTTCAACATATGCTCTACACCGCCATACTCCACCACACACCCTGTGCAGTTCGCTATCCACGGGGGGCGGGCGAGGGCGTTACTTTAGCAGACGATTTTAAAAAACTGGAATTTGGTAAGGGCGAAGTTTTAAAGGAAGGAAAAGATGTCCTCCTCCTACCCATTGGCAACCGGGTTTATCCGGCATTGCGTGCCGCCGAAGGACTGAAAAAACTCGGCATTGATGCAGCAGTGATTAATCCACGATTCATAAAACCACTGGATGGTGACCTTATTTCCTTCTGGGCTGAACAGACCGGCCGGATAATCACCATTGAAGACAATGTCAGACAGGGAGGATGGGGCAGTTCTATTCTGGAGCTCCTTTCTGCACGCCACCTCTTTCATATCAAAACAATGATCCTGGCCCACCCCGATCATTTTATTGAACATGGCCCCCAGAAAACTTTATGGAAGAACAGTGGACTTGACTCTCCTGCCATTATCAGTGCAGCCATGGAACTGATGAAGAGATAATAAAATACACACTTTACAGTCTTGAGCAATCCACTTTCGAGTTCCTGAGCCCAACACGAAGAGAATCCACTTTTTTCCGCTCAGCCTCACTCATCTCGCGTGTCAACAACGCCATGGCCTCTTTGGCCCCAGGGTAGCCCTGTTCTTCCGCCAAGCCATACCAGGCAAGGGCCAGGAAATTGTCTTTTTTTACTCCTTTACCCTTTCGATATAACTCTGCGAGAAAAAGTTGGGCCATAGCCCAACCTTTTTGGGCAGCACAACAATACCAGCTCCCAGCCGTGGTAAGATTCCTGACAACACCACTGCCATTTTCATATTTGATCCCCAGATAGAGACAGGCTGCCGGTATTCGTGCCTCACCGGCCTGCAAAAAACAGGCGACCGCTTTTTCAGGGTCAGGGGCTACGCCCTGCTCGCCATACTCATAGAGAAGGGCAAGAGCAAACTGGGACTCGCCATCACCCTGACCGGCTAGGTCCTGAAGTTGCTGAACATATGGATCATCACCAGCAAGACAGAAATTCGGAAGAGCAATCAAAACCACCATCAAGCATAACAACAACCTTCCCATAATATATCCTCCCACATCCTCTGCGCCCGCCAACAAGCGCTTTAATATTGGCCTCCATCAAAAACAAACCATAGCATGATATCCGACCAGAAACCTTCCTTTCTGCCTTCATCGTAATGACCAGGTTGACATAAGGGACGTTTTTAGGGTACAAATCAGAATTCTATTCTCCACATCTTCACGAGGATAACAAAAAGGAAAATAGAAAAATAGCATTTTAAACACAATTCCGAATATGGTAAAAAATCAACTTGAGAAAAATTTGAAGATAGAAGACAGACCGATGAATCGACGTAAATTTCTTACGCGGGCAATGGCCATGGCCCCCCTTCTTTTACTTTCTTCCCCCAGTGCCTTACTGGCCAGCATTGAAGAAAAGACTCTTTCTTTTTATCACACCCATACCTTAAAAGAGTTATCTGTTGTCTATTTCAGGAACGGTCGTTACCTCCCCCGAGCCCTGACAAAAGTCAATAATTTCCTGAAAGATTTCAGGACGGGAGATATTCATCCCATTGACCCGACCCTTCTTGACATTCTCCATGACCTGCGACAGACTACGGGTAGCAAAGATTTTTTTGAGGTGATTTCCGGATACAGATCACCTCAGACCAATACGAAGCTGCGAGGCAGAAGTAGTGGCGTTGCCAGTCACAGCCTGCACATGTCCGGCAAGGCTATAGATATCAGGTTGCCCTCTGTCAACACCGATCATCTGCACCAGGTCGCCTTGGCATTCCAACGGGGTGGCGTTGGCTACTATCCTCAATCTGACTTTATCCACTTGGACACAGGCCGTGTCCGTGCCTGGTAACAGGCTTATTGTTTACATTGCGGGGGAAAGCAGGTATGGATTCCTGGTATGTCTACATCGTCCGCTGCGGTGACAATAGCCTCTATACAGGCATCACCAAAGACCTGGAAAAACGTATTCTGGAACATAATTCCGGACCGAAGGGCGCTAAATACACCCGATCACGCCGACCTGTTTCACTTGTATATAGCGAAGAGGCAGCATCCAGATCTGCCGCCACCTGTCGTGAATACATTATAAAAAAGCTCGACATATCCCGGAAGCAAAAATTGGTTAAGCAACATGACACACAGGACAGGGATCAGCCATGATATCAATCCTGATTGTTGATGATGAACAGAGCATGCGGGACTTTCTTGAAATCCTGCTACAGAAAGAAGGGTATCAAGTCGAAACAAGAGGTGATGGTGCGGCTGCCCTCCGCCGCCTGGAGGAAAACAATTTCGATCTTGTCATCAGCGACATCCGCATGCCCGGCATCGGCGGCCTTGATCTGCTGCACAGCATCAAAGGAAAGTATCCGAATTTACCCGTGATCCTGATCACCGCCTTTGTCTCCCCGGACGATGCTGTTTCCGCCATGAAAGACGGAGCCTTTGATTATATCAGCAAGCCGTTCAATGTGGCCGAGATCAAGAGCATTATCCGCTCAGCCACTGCCCGTAACAGAACCGAACCCCCTGGCCCGTCTGCCGCCGATGCTTTTCCTGGTATCATTGGCAAGAGTCAGGAGATGGTTAAGATCTTCGATCTGATCCAGCGTGTTGCCCCGACACCTGCCAATGTCATTATCTATGGCGAGTCAGGAACCGGCAAGGAACTTGTTGCCCAGGCAATCCACCAGCACAGCAAGGTGGCTGACCATCCCTTTGTGCCGATTACCTGCAGCGCTATCCCTGAAGATCTCATGGAAAGTGAGCTCTTCGGCCATGTCAAGGGATCCTTCACCGGGGCCATCAACGACAAGCCTGGTCTTTTCCAACTGGCCAACAACGGCACAGCCTTCCTTGATGAAATCGGTGAACTGACCCCCATTATCCAGACCAAGCTGCTCAGGGTTCTTCAGGAACGTGAGGTCAAACCCGTAGGTTCAACCAAAATTGAACGGGTGAATGTCCGTATTATCGCGGCCACCAACCGTGTGCTTGAAGAGGAGATCATCGCCGGACGTTTCCGCGAAGATCTTTTCTATCGCCTGGCGGTAGTGCCCATTCGCATGCCCCCTCTACGTGAACGTAAGGGCGACGTGCCGCTGCTTGTGAACCATTTTCTGCAAAAACATTCTAGATTACTGGGAAAAGAGGTACAGGAGATTTCCTCTTACGGAATGCAGGTTCTTATGGATTACGACTTCCCCGGCAATGTTCGTGAACTGGAGAACATCATTGAACGAGGGGTTGCACTCGAAAACTCCAACATTATCCTGCCGGAGAGCCTGACCCTTTCCGCGCACCGATCAGAGAAGAGAAACAAGAGCGAAGCCGACCCCCTGTTTCAGGCAGTGGCCAGTAAGGAAGAACTTTTTGAGAGAGGCCTTGAAGAGGTTATCAACGATCTGGAAAAAAGAATTATCAGTTTTGCCCTGGAAAAAAGCAGCCACTCCAAAATGCGGGCAGCAGAGCTTTTGCGCATCAGCTTTCGTTCTTTACGCTATAAGGTCAAAAAATATGGTATTGAAGATATGTAGACAAGGCGCATAATCAGATTTTCGAGACCTCCACCCAAGCAGCTTTTATGGACCTCAAAACCATCATCACCCAGCCGCACAAGACAGGGATATCCCCAGACAATTTACTGAAAGGTCAGCTGTTATGGATGCTCCTGCTCCGGGTCATTCTCTACACCCTGCTCCTCGGAATCAGTGCCTTTCTTCAGAGCGATCAGCTTGAAATTATCCTGCCACCCTACTACTGGCTCCTTTCCTTTATATTCTCTGTGTACCTCTCAACCATCGGCTCAGCTTTTTTCCTGCTGACCAGCAAAAAGGAACTCCACCATTTTGCTTTCCTCCAGAATCAATTTGATATTTTTCTTGTCACCCTTCTGATTTATTTCACTGGTTCCTCATACTCAGCATTCTCTCCTCTCTACTTTTTCCCCATTATTGCCGGGGGCCTGATTCTTCCTCGTAAAGGCGGGCTGGTAGCGGCAGCTTCGGCAAGCCTGCAATACGGTCTCGTCCTTGGTCTTGAGCAGATAAAAATAATTCCTGCCTTTCTCAACCAGTACGACTTTTTTAAAGAGCAGAATCTCCTCAGCAGTATCAACCATTTTGCCGTCTTAGGACTGACCTTTTTCCTGGCCGCTATCCTCAGTGCCATATTTGCACGCCGACTGCTCAAGACCGAGGCCGCACTTTCTGATACAGTCAGAAGCTTTGACAGCCTGTCCCTTCTCTACAAGCAGATTTTTGATGATATTGCCACCGGCATTATCACCATCGACGACAGCAACCAAATCACTTCGGCCAACAATGCTATCGGCCGCATCACAGGTTATTCGCCAACTGTTCTTCGAGGACAGGCACTTTTTCAAGTATTTCCAACCCTGGACATGGACAACAAAGGATCACGCCTCACTGCCGATCTTTTACGCCACGATGGAATAGAAATCAGGGTAGGTTACTCCTGTGCCAAACTGCAACTCCCTGTTGACAGTGAACTTCATGAACACGAAAATCCTCAATGTCAGAATTGCAGAGTTCTGACCATTCAAGATATCAGCGAGGTAGAACGCCTGGAACAGCAGATGCGTCAAGCTGAAAAGCTGGCTGCCATAGGACGGATCAGCGCCGGTATTGCCCATGATTTCAGAAATCCGCTCACCGCCATTTCAGGATCTGCCGAGATCTTGAGCAATGAGTTTTCCCTGCACGATTCCCCCGAGCAACGAACTAACCGGGCACTCATCAATATTATCCTCCGCGAATCCAACCGTCTGACCCACACTATTTCCGATTTTCTTAAATTCGCCAAACCGGAGACAACAGAGCGTGAATGGTTTTCACTGAAAAAATGTCTGGATGAAGTCCTTCAAGTCACTCAGGCGGATCCCTTATGGCCAGCCAGCTGCACCTTTCAGATCAAAATAGATCCCAGACATTCACTCTGGGCTGACCAGCACCAGATCTTCACTGTTCTCAACCATCTGATTCAAAACGCCCTGCCCTTCTGTCCACAGGGCGCAGAGCTTATCAAAATAGAAGCGGAAGAGCTGAATCTTTCCGAGAATCAGGGGGAAATCATCTTGCGGGTTAGTGATAACGGAACAGGGATTGAAGAAGAAAACCGGGAAAAGATCTTTGAGCCTTTTTTTACCAGACGGGTCGATGGAACCGGGCTTGGTTTGGCCATTGTTAAACAGATAGTCATGGCCCATCATGGCACTATTGAGGCAGAAAGATCGGAGCTTGGCGGTGCCCTGTTCACTGTGCATCTACCTCTGCCATGAGCGAATCTCTACAAAACATCCAATAATTCTCCAATGGCCCTTCAATCAGACACAAAAGGTTTATAGATATATGCCGCTTATTCTCATTACCAATGACGATGGAATTCATAGCCAAGGCATCCATATTCTCGCAGACGCCCTTCGCCCCCTGGCCCATTGTGTGGTAGTCGCCCCTGATCGGGACAATTCTGCTGTATCGCACTCACTGACCATGAATCGACCCCTGATGGTCACCAAGGTTCAAGACAATCTCTACTCACTTGACGGCACCCCCACCGACTGCGTGGCCATCGGTTTAAAAAAAATCCTGGAGCATCAGCCAGATCTTCTGGTCTCAGGGATCAATCCGGGACCCAACCTGGGTGACGACATTGCCTATTCAGGCACGGTATCTGCGGCAGTGGAAGGAACCATGTACGGGATTCCATCCCTTGCGGTCTCCCTGGCAGGAACCCACCCTTATGACTTTACTGTTGCCGGGCGGGTGGCCGCCTGGCTTGCCGGGATCATCCTGAAACAGGGCTTGCCCGAAAACACCCTGCTCAATGCCAATGTCCCGGCGATTAAAGCAATACGCGGGGTGAAAGTCACCCGCCAGGGACGAAGACTCTGGGAAAATGCCATTCAGGAGACATTTGACCCCTGGGGGCGCAAACATTACTGGATAGGTGGCGGTACGCCCCATCTGGATCCGGACGAGGATACAGACGCAAACGCCATCAGCGCCGGCTATATCTCAGTCACTCCGATTCATCTTGACCTGACCAATCACGACGGACTGGACTATCTGAGAGAAACATGCGCACTGGAACGGAAGAGTGAAAGGGGGGAATGGGAAACCGACCTTCACAAGGACAGGAAGAGCAATGACCTCAGCTCCGAATCGTCATTTTCAGGAAAATTACACACTGACTCCACAGATCATGCGCCCTGAACGGACGGGATAAGTTTGCGACTGGCCACGCCCGTCCAGGTGTGGATACTAACTAATCTTCTCAAAGATATGACTTTTAGCACCACAGATAGGACATTTTTCCGGTGGCGCACCAAATTCTATGTGACCACAGACCGGGCAGAGGTAAAAGCCTGTCACCTCTAAATCCATGCCGTTTTTCACGGCTTCCAGGGCCTTGCTGTATAAATCGGCATGAACCGCCTCGGCCTTAACCGCAAATTTAAACATAACCTTGGCCTTGTGGCCCTCGGCTTCTGCCTGGGCTATCATGGGCGGGTACATATTCTGAAACTCATGGGTCTCACCATTGATGGCTTCCTGCAGATTGTCGACGGTAGAACCGATTTTATCCAGGGCCTTCAAGTGACCTTCGGCGTGAATCCGCTCGGCCTCTGCCGTGGCACGGAACAATCTGGCTATATTAAGAAAGCCCTCTTTTTCGGCTTTTTTGGCAAAGGCCCGGTATTTTTGGTTCGCCTGACTTTCACCGGCAAAGGCATCCATAAGATTTTCTGTGGTTGATGGCATGTTTTTCTCCTCTAAGATTAATTTATAACGGCAAGCAGTCCTACTCCACTTTTGTGCAACCTTAATTAGGCAGCACTTGCAAAATTTTGTTATTCTACCTCAGAATATGTTAATTATCTATGCAGTTAAAGGAATAACTTCTCCTTCTTCGGTCACAACATGCTTAAATAAAGTAACTTACCGCATTCTGCGACTCAGAAATCATCAAATCTGGCGTGATGAGTTCTGAGTATGAAAAAAATATTCCCAACAAAGTTGTCCTGAAAATTCCCCTTGCAGTCCATACTCTGATACAATTTTTTTCCTGAATTGTTTCCCTGTTATCAGCGTTTACGGCGTGATCTTGATCACTATAAATTTTAATCCTCGCACTGGGCTCATACTCATCAGTGCTTTCTTGAAAGCGATTACCGCAGATTGCTTTTCCAGAGAATTTCTAAAAATTCCATTCTACAACAGTCCTGGAATAAAGATCAATCATTACAACCAAACAATACCTATCCTTACCGACCGTTAAGCAACGGTAATATCTCATCCTCAAAGTGAACGGCAAATGTTTTTTTTTGATAACAGTATATTTTTCCACTGTGCCCTGCTGATTTTTCAATACCTTTTTATACCACCATGTGGTATAGATTTTCTAGTTTGAGTTTTTATCCAGGAACTTCCTTAAAAAAATAACAAATATTAAGCTGGAAGGCATAGTGGAAAGCGAAGAATTATTGAAGGCCAGGAAGTTATTAAACAAAACCCAAAAAGAAGTAGCTGAACTTCTTGGAATCTCCATAAAAGCGGTTCACAGTTATGAGCAAGGCTGGCGTACGATTCCATCCCATGTGGAGCGACAGATTTTTTTTCTGCTCTCCAGAGCCAGAGCCAACGATAAAGTCCTTAAACCCTGCTGGATCATAAAAAAATGCCCTCCTCAACGCCGCAAACATTGCCCGGCGTGGGAATTTCAAGCCGGCAAGCTCTGCTGGTTCATAAACGGCACCATCTGTGAATGCAAGAGCCAACAAAACTGGCAGGAAAAAATGAAAATCTGCCGCTCATGCGAAGTATTAGCGGACTTGCTTTAATCTCCATCTGTTATGCACAATAAAGTTTAACAGTTTTATTATCCCTCAACTTTCTCATATAAACTGACACCATCAAGGGGGCCTGCAATGTCGTCTACAAAGTATCAGGATTTCCGGACCAGAGTCATCCATGAATGCCAATCCCCTGCCGACTGGGAGGGAGCGACCCTCCCTCCTATCTACCAATCCGCCGCCAATCTCCATCCGACTGCCGAAAACCTGAGTGATACTTTCGGCGGCAAGACTGGCGACCACATCTATATGCGCCTCACCAACCCCACCAACAAAGTGCTTGAGCAAAAACTCGCCGCACTCGAGGGTGGTGCCAGGGCGCTGGTTACCTCTTCCGGAATGGCGGCCATTACCAATGCCTGCATGGCCTTGTTGAGGGCCGGGGATGAATTCGTCAGCGGCAATTCCCTCTTCATGTCAACCTATGTTTTGTTTAACAACATATTCAAAAAGTATGCTATCACCGCCCGAATGGTCGAATCGACTGATCTGACAGCGATAGAAGAGGCGATCAACGAAAAAACCAGATTTATTTACCTGGAGACCATCGGTAACCCCAAAATGGACGTGCCGGACCTGGCCAAAGCGGCGGACATCGCCCACCGCCACGGCCTGCCGCTCCTGGTCGACAGCACCCTGGCCACCCCCTATCTGTGCCGGCCGATCGAGCTGGGAGCGGATATTGTTATTCACTCGACCACCAAGTATTTCAGCGGCCACGGCGACGCCACCGGCGGCGTGTTGATCGACAGCGGCACCTTCAACTGGCAAAGTCACCGTTTTCCAGACTTCAAGCCCTTTATCGACCGCAAAGGCCCTCTGGCCTACCTCGACAAGGTCTGGCGGGAACATCATATAAATTTCGGCACCACCCAGGCGCCCCTGCATTCCTACCTGACCATGTTGGGCCTGGACACCATGGCCCTCCGCATGGAGAGACACTTGGCCAACGCCCAGCAGGTTGCCGAGTTTCTAAGCAATCGGCCAGAGGTAAAATGGGTCCGCTATCCGGGCCTCACCAACAGCCCTTCCCACCAGACGGCAGCTGCTCAATTCAACGGCTTGGGATTTGGCGGAGTACTGTCCTTCGGCCTTGCTGACCAGGCTACATGTTTCAAGTTCATCAACACCCTGAAACTGGCCTATAATCTGGCCAACCTTGGGGATTGTAAGACCCTGGTTATCCACCCATATTCATCCCAGTATCTGTCTTTTGATGAACCGACCCGCCAAAAGCTGTCGATCACTCCGGATCTGATCAGGCTATCAGTTGGCATAGAAGCGGTTACTGATATCTGTGATGATCTCGGCCAAGCCCTCGACACCATCTGAGCCGCACTCATCATGAGCGAGTATATCGAACACAATCACAACGGAATTTCCGTCGGCCTCGTCGAAAAGAAATTTTACACCTTGGCTGGGCCGCCCGATGAACTGGTGCTGGCAAGCGGCGCCCGCCTCGGTCCGATCACGGTTGCTTACGAAACCATGGGGACCCTCAATGGAGACAAGAGCAACGTCATTCTGGTCACCCATGCCCTGTCCGGTGATTCCCACGTGGCTGGCTACTACTCCGCTGACGATCCCAAACCGGGCTGGTGGGACACCATGGTTGGCCCCGGCAAGGGCATCGATACCGATAGATATTTCGTCATCTGCTCGAACGTTCTGGGTGGCTGCATGGGTACAACCGGGCCATCATCACCTAATCCCGCAACCGGCTGCCCATACGGACTCGACTTTCCGGTGGTGACCATCGGCGACATGGTCAAGGTCCAGAAAGCCCTGCTCGACCATCTCGGCATCACTAAACTTCTGGCCGTAGTCGGCGGCTCCATTGGTGGCATGCAGGTCATTGAATGGACTATCAGCTATCCGGAGATGGTCGCTTCCGCGATTCTGATGGCCACCACCACCCGTCACTCCGCTCTCGCCATCGCCTTTAATGAGATCGGTCGCCAGGCAATCATGTCCGACCCCAATTTCAACAAGGGTAATTACTACAGCGGCCCAAAGCCTGATCTGGGTCTGGCCCTGGCCAGGATGGTCGGCCATGTCACCTATCTTTCCGATGAGGCCATGCGCAGTAAATTCGGGCGGCGCCTCCAGGATCGGGACAATCTCGCTTTCGATTTTGATGCCAATTTTCAGGTGGAAAGCTACCTGCGCTATCAGGGCTCAAAGTTCGTCCAGCGCTTCGACGCTAATTCCTTTCTTTACATAAGCAAAGCCGCCGACTATTTCGACGTAGGCTTGCAGCATGGCCACGACTCTGAGGTCGATGCCTTTGCCAAGGCAACAGCAAAAATATTTGTTATTTCATTTAGTTCCGACTGGCTTTACCCCACCTACCAATCCCGCGACATGGTGAAAGCCATGAAGAAAAACGGACTGGATGTGAGTTTTTGCGAAATCGAGGCAAAATGTGGCCATGACGCCTTCCTACTCCCAAACGAGCGGCAAAGCACCCTGATCAATCGATTCCTGAACAGAGTATCCGAAGAAGAACACGATGCGTTATGATCTGCAAATAATTGCGGCATGGATTGAACCCGGCAGCAGGGTTCTTGATCTTGGTTGCGGCGAAGGTGAGTTGCTCAGCTTTCTCAAAAGAGAGAAGTGCGTCAAGGGAACCGGCATCGAAAGCTCAGAGGCCAAGGTCACAAAATGTATTGAAAAAGGGGTACAGGTTCTTCAGGGCGATATCACCGAAGAGGTCCATGATTACCCGGACAATACCTTCGATTATGTGATCCTCAGTCAGACCCTGCAGCAGGTTCTGGAACCGGACATACTGATCAAGGAATTACTACGGGTCGGAAAAAAAATCATCGTTTCCTTTCCAAATTTCAGCTACTGGTCTATCCGGCTGCAGATCCTCTTTTTCGGCTACGCCCCCAAAAACCGACAACTGCCTTACGAGTGGTATAACACCCCCAACATCAGGATCATTACCATCAAGGATTTCCGCCGCTTTGTCAAGGAAACCGGCTGTGTGGTCATTAAGGAGGTGGATATCAACACCCACAGCGATGACCTGCAGGGCAGTATAATAAGCTTTCTGCCCAACCTGCGGGCGACCTACGGAATATTTCTGGTCAGCCGCAGAAACAGTAACCCCTCATATTCGAGTTTGTAGCGTTTCATGATAATGCATGGACTGTAACAAGATATCTCCTCACCGTTCAAAGACAGGTTCCAGAATGTTTCAGAGAAACATAGACAACATCCAATGCTGTGACGATGCCGAAAATATCAGCCACATCTATCAGGATATCCCGCCGGTGGTCAAAAAGCTCGCCGCCTCCTGCATCCAACACGGCTGCTTTGATCACTTGGACTCAATCCCGATCTCCACTTACAAAAAGGTAGTCCAGATCGTCCTGGCCCTCCAGCACGAGTGTTTTCAGGCCCGGTAGAGTTGTACCAAATGTAAAGGGGAGGGTTACCGGAAATCTATCGATTTTGGCGAACCCCCTATCATCAAGGCACGAGACAAGATCTACCAGGCGGTCACCCTGGGTGCCCTCTCCCTGCCGACGAACGCCGGTAAACGCCGCAATATCAAACGACACCCTACCATCGAGGATGACGTTATCGTCTACACCAAGACCACGATTCTCGAGGGCGAAACAGTTATCGGTGCCCGTTCGGTGATTGGCGGCAATATATGGTTGACCGACAGCGTCCCCCTGATACCAAGCTCATGCTGAAGAAACCGGATATTCTTTACTCCGGTAACAAAGGTAAGTGAATCGATTTCCTAAGAAATAAAGACTGAAAGGAGCTATATAATGACTAAGATATTCAACAATATTTCCCAAACCGTCGGCAGAACCCCGCTGGTCAGACTCAATAATATCGCCGCCAAGTGCCAGGCGAATATCTTTGCCAAAATAGAATCAGCCAACCCCATGTCCAGCGTCAAAGACCGTATCGGCAAGGCGATGATCGAAGCGGCCGAGGCCGACGGACGCCTTAACAGCAAGACCGTTATCATCGAAGCGACCAGCGGCAATACCGGCATCGCCCTGGCCTTTATCTGCGCCGCCAGAAATTACCGGTTGCTCCTTACCATGCCTGAGACCATGAGCGTTGAACGGCGGAAGCTCCTCAAACATCTGGGTGCGGAGCTGGTTCTAACTCCTGGCGCGGAAGGAATGAAGGGCGCCATCGCCAAGGCCGTAGAACTCCACAAAGCCACTCCCGATTCTTTCATGCCCAATCAGTTTGAAAATCCGACCAACCCCGAAATCCACCGCCTCACCACCGCCGAAGAGATCTGGCAAGACACCGGCGGCGAGATTGACATCCTGGTGGCGGGAGTAGGAACAGGAGGCACCATTACCGGGGTTGCCGAGGTGTTAAAATCACGCAACCCCTCCTTTGTGGCCATCGCGGTCGAACCCGCCAACTCGCCGGTGCTGTCCGGCGGATCTCCAGGCCCGCACAAGATCCAGGGGATCGGAGCCGGTTTTATCCCAAAGATCCTGAACACCGCGATCATCGACGAAGTGATCCAGGTTACCAATGAACAGGCCTTTGCGACCGCCCGACGGCTGGCCAGCGAGGAAGGAATCATGTGCGGAATCTCTTCCGGTGCAGCAACATGGGCGGCCCTGCAGGTGGCGACCCGGAAAGAGAACAAGGATAAAAATCTAGTTGTAATCATCCCCGATTCGGGCGAACGCTATCTCAGCACAGATTTGTTACTGGATTAGATGAAAAGTGGCGAAAATCAGAATTTTCAGGCAAGAGCGAGTGGTCTTTTATTAACATAAAAATCCGTCTTGCCTGCATTGCCGGGAATTGGAGGAAATATGCCCAGAATAGTTTCAATCTTTAAGGAACAATTATGACAACAAGTGCAGAGAATCAACCTATCAAATTCCCGACCTTACCTTTTATCAATCAAGGGCTTCTTGATCGGGCCTGGACCGAAGCGGCACGTCAGGGGGCTGAATATGAGTCAGTTGAACGTGAGGCCCTGCTAGCAAACATTAAACGGCTTTTACGGGAGCAGGACGCGGTCCTGATTGCCCATTATTATACCTCCGATGACCTTCAACAACTGGCCGAGGAGACCGGTGGCTATGTTGCCGATTCCCTGGAAATGGCCCGCTTTGGCAATGAACATCCAGCTTCTACATTAATTGTTGCCGGGGTCCGTTTTATGGGAGAGACTGCCAAGATACTCAATCCGGAAAAAAGGGTACTGATGCCTGATATCGAGGCAACCTGCTCCTTGGATCTGGAGTGTCCGATAGATCTTTTCACGGAATTTTGTGATGCCCATCCAGATTACACCAGTGTAGTCTATGCCAATACCAGTGCTGCAGTCAAGGCCAGGGCTGACTGGGTGGTCACCTCAGGCATTGCCCTGCCGATTATCAAACACTTGGCCGGCCGGAACGAGAAGGTTCTCTGGGCCCCGGATCGACATCTTGGTTCGTATATTCAGAGGGAAACCGGAGTGGAAATGCTGATCTGGCCCGGCAGCTGTGTGGTTCACGAACAGTTCAAGGCCGAGGGTATCAGGACGCTGAAAAAAGAGTATCCCAATGCCCAGATTCTGGTCCACCCCGAATCGCCTGAAGATGTGGTTGCATTGGCTGATGTGGTTGGTTCCACCACCGGCTTGATCAAGGCCACATTGAACCCTGAGGTCCAGGAGTTCATTGTCGCCACCGAACCGGGTATCTTTTATAAGATGAGACAGGCCTCACCCACCAAAACCTTTCTTGAGGCACCCAATGGCGGCCTGGGCGGCAGCTGTCAGAGTTGCCTGCGCTGCCCATGGATGGCCATGAACGGTTTACGTAATCTGGCCCAGGTCTTAGAATCTGGTGCGAATGAAATCACTATTGATGAAGAGATCCGCCGGAAGTCCTTGATTCCCATCCAGCGGATGATGGATTTTGCCAGAGAACACACAATCGCCTTGAAAGATAGAGGTAATGCCTGACAGACACACCTCCTTTTACAGGGGGGAAGTTAAAATACATCTCACATTGATCCTTTTGCGAAATGTTCCGTTTAGCAGATATCGACGTCCTCGGACGTGTTAGGGTAAAACCTACCTAATTGGCATTCACCTCATCCCATTCATTTTGCTTATTTTATCTATAATTTATGATCACTTGGATGAACATATCCTTTGTTTATACTGTTACTCAGTGAAAAATGTCTTTTAAAATTTTGCCAGAGTCTCACTTGTTAGAGAACAGGAGCATTATACTGATTTTTATATAGAGCTAGACTATAGACTTTCACTCTTGTGCTTCCTGGCAAAATTAGCTGCCTCCATTCCGGCGACACAGCCCTCGCCAACTGCCTTGGCCATCTGATAGGGATGACCAGTAATATCTCCGGCGCCATAAACACCAGGGACATTGGTTTCTGCAAGTTTATTGGTTTCAATATGGGTCATGGTATCCAAATCAAGCTGAACCCCTATTTCAAGCGCCAACTCCATGGCCCCTTTAGCCCCAAGTTCGATAAAAATGCCATCAACCATTACCTCTTTGCCGTTTTCAAGAAAAATGGATTGCACGGCCTTCTCACCCTGGATCCCTTTGACCCAGGTTCCTGACAGGTGTTCGACAGTGGAGCTTTTCAATTTCTCTAAAAGATCCGGCGAGGCTACGAGATCTTGACTCACCAGATAGACCTTTGAGGCATAGCCGGTAAGGGTTAAAGCCCCGTCAATGGCGGCGCTGGCATTACCAACGACTGCAACCGTGGCCTTCCGGTAAAAATTAGCGTCACAATCAACGCAATAGGAAACCCCTCTACCGGAAAATTCCTTTTCGCCTGGCACCTTCAGTTTTTTTCTGGCAGTCCCTGTGGCAAAGATAACCGTGCGACTGGTGATCGTTGCACCGCCTTCCAGTTCAAGGTCAAATAAAACCTCTCTCTGATGAATCTTCAAGACATCGTCATCCTTCAACTCGGCGCCAAAGTTTCTGACCTGAGTAATCCCTGCCTCCAGTAGTTCCTGTCCTGTTTTCAGCCCTTCCACGCAGGCATAGTTTTCCACATGGGCAGAATAGAGCGAACTCCGTTCAATCCGTCCCAGCAGCAAGACCCTGCATTTTTTTCGAACCGCATGGATTGCGGCCTGAATTCCGGCCGGACCTGCGCCAATAATCACCACATCATAGACTAAATCATCCATTACAGTATCCATTTTCCTCTCCCAAAAAACTAATTGTCATCTCCAACAAAATCCACTTTTTCTATACTACTCAGCATTCTTCTTGAATTATCAAGCAATATATCCTAATGATAGACAGTTTCAGCTTAATTTTTCAATAATAAATCCATTTCTAAATCGAGATAGAAAAGCGAAGGCAAGAAAAAAGCGACAAAGTAGCACGGGTAGTACCGTAAGAAGCTGCGCAGCACCGCCGACAAAGTTAACGCTTAATTTAGAATTGAAATAACTTAATTCAGTTATAATAAGTCAACTTCCATACGTCAATCAACCATCATGGATAGCAATCAGCAAAGAATTGTCATAACAGGGGTCGGCCTGGCCGCCCCCAACGCTGACAATCTCAAGGAATTTCGAAAGAAACTCCTTGCCGGGGTCAGTGAGATAAAAGAGATCGACCTCCGCTATTTTGGCCCGGCACCTGCAGGAATATGCACCTTTAACGAGACCAGATACCGAAAGAAAAAGGAAAATAAACGGGGCACGCGAGCCGGATGTCTTGGTGTTTATTGCGCCCACGAGGCTATGGCCGACGCAGCGCTTGATATTGATTACTATGACCGATCCCGCATTGGTGTTTATGTCGGCCTCACGGAACATGGAACCGTCGAGACAGAAAACGAGATTTTTAATATCAGCCAGTACAACTATGACGTAAATTACTGGACCCACCACCACAACCCCCGAACCGTCCTCAACAATCCCCCGGGTGAGATCACCATGAGTCTGGGGATCACTGGGCCCCATTATGCTATTGGTGCGGCCTGCGCTGCCGGCAATGCCTCCCTCATTCAGGGCGTCCAGATGCTCCGCCTGGGTGAGGTGGATATGGCGCTCGCTGGTGGCATATCCGAATCAACCGGCTCCTTCGGGATCTTCGCAAGCTTCAAGGCCCAGGGCGCCCTCGGCGAGGCAGAAGATCCGCGCAAGGCCTGCAGACCTTTCGATATGGGAAGAAACGGGATTGTGGTCTCAGAAGGGGGCTGCATCTACGTCCTGGAACGTCTTGAAAAGGCCATTGAACGCGGGGCCAGGATCTATGGAGAGATTGTTGGTTACTGCATCAACTCCGATGCCCGTGATTTTGTACTCCCCTATGACAAGAGACAGGCAGAGTGCATGCAGCAGGCCCTGAATCGCGCCGGACTGCAACCTGCTGATATTGACATCATCAATACCCATGCCACCGGCACCAGACAGGGAGATATTGAAGAGTGCAAGGCCATCCGCCAGGTCTTTGGGGAGGCTCCATCCACTTATATCAATAACACCAAATCCATCATTGGTCATGCCATGGGAGCCGCCGGCGTCCTTGAGCTTGCCGGTAATCTGCCTGCCTTTGAAGATAATATGGTCCATCCCACCATCAACGTCAGCAACCTTGATCCTGAATGTGCCCTCCCCAACATGGTACTCAATAAACCAACGCGACTAAAATCCGTATCCACCATTCTCAACAACTCCTTTGGCATGGTTGGGATTAATTCCGTTATTATTGTTAAAAAATATGAGGGATAAAGGTACTTATTTAAAAAAAATATAAAAAAGAGTGGCAAGGTATGGTATAAAGAATGTTTTGCTTGAGCAAATACTCTTATTCATACCAAACTAAGCACAATAATATAGACAAAATTCACTCTTTTTCGTAAGAGATCGAACCTGGAGAAAATATGACACGCGATGATATTAAAGATCTCATTCTGGAGATTATCAAAGACATAGATGAAGATGCAGACTTTGACACGTTGCAATCCGACCAACCGCTACGTGACCAACTGGATCTTGACTCCATGGATTTTCTTGATATCGTAATGGAGCTCCGCAAACGGCATAAATTACAGATCCCAGAAGAAGACTATCCTCAACTGGCCTCCCTTGACAGCTGCGTCAACTACCTGGAACCACTACTCAAGAACGCCTAAAGGTGCACATACCTCTGTTGGTCATCGGCGGCGGTCTTTCGGGACTGGCCGCCGCTATTCGTTTCGCCCGTTTTAATCCAGGAGTCCTGATCCTGGAAAAGCACTCCCGTGTCGGTGGTCTCAACTCCTATTATTACCGCAACAATTCCCTGTTTGAGACCGGTCTCCACGCCATCACCAATTTTGCCCAACCCCACGACAAAACTGCACCTCTCAACCGGTTGCTCCGCCAACTGAAACTAAGGCGCAAAGACTTCACCTTTCATGAACAGATCAAGAGCGAGATCTTCTTTGCCAACCAGGAGACGCTGAGTTTCACCAACGATTTCGATATGCTGCACCATGAAATAGTGACAAAGTTCCCCCACAGCGCGCCGGGATTCACCAGACTCCTTCAGACCATCTCGGAATATGACCCATTCCAGGCCGCGCCCTTTCGTTCAGCCAGAACATTACTGACCACGACACTCGACAACCCGCTCCTGGTGGACATGTTGCTTTGTCCGTTGATGTATTACGGCTCAAGCGTGGAGAATGACATGGACTTGGGCCAGTTCGTTATCATGTTCCGGGCGATCTTTCTGGAAGGAATGTTCCGGCCTGATGGCAGCATCAAGGATTTTCTGGATATCCTGCTCAAACAATATCAGGAATTTGGCGGAAAGATTCGTTTACAAGCGCCTGTTGCCAAAATCATCCATGAGGACAAAAAGGTGATAGGTGTGGAACTGACCGACGGCGAGGTGATCACGTGCGATGCCCTGCTCTCAACTATTGGCTATGAGGAGACCCTGGCCTGTCTTACTGTCCCGCCTGTGCATAAACAGCAGCCCCGGCTTGGCTTTGTCGAATCGATCTTTCGACTGCCCCTAGACTGTAAGAAAAAACTTCTCCAGGACAAAACTATTATTTTTTACAATACGAGCGAGAAATTTTACTATCAGCGGCCTGAAAATCTCGTTGATTTCAGCAGTGGTGTTATCTGCTTTCCTGGTAATTTCCAAGGGCTTGACGCCCTGCCGTACCTTGAGATTCGTGCCACCCATCTTGCCGATTATGCCAGCTGGAAATCTCTTGCTGCCGACAGACCCGCCTACCTTGCGGCCAAAATCGACACAGCCAGCCAATCGAAACAGGCTCTTGAGAAAATCATTGGTAATTTCAGGCAGGATATTGTATATGAGGATACCTTTACACCTCTTACCATAGAACGCTTTACTGCCAAAAAAGAAGGCGCTATTTATGGTTGTCCTGACAAAATCAAGAATGGCGACATAGGCTACCACAATCTCTTTCTTGCCGGCACCGACCAGGGTTTCTTAGGTATTGTAGGATCTATGCTGAGTGGTGTCTCCATGGTCAATCAACACATTCTGTCCCGACTTTAGAAAAATCTGTAAGCAAACAACAATACGAACGATTCCATGCCCTTTTCTTTAGACAAAGCTGCTGACAGCTACGATGTAATAGTAATTGGCTCCGGCCTTGGTGGCCTGACCACGTCCAAACGTCTTTCTTATTGCGGCCACAAGGTACTGCTTCTCGAATTTCACCACCAGCTTGGAGGTCTTGCCACCTGGTTCAAGCGCAAAGGCCATATCTTCGACATCTCCCTGCATGGCTTTCCCTACGGCATGGTCAAAACCTGCAGGAAATATTGGACGAAAGAGATCACAGAGTCCATTGTCCAGCTCAAAAACATTGTCTTTGACAACCCCCAGTTTTCTCTGAAGACCACCTTTGACCGGGTTGATTTCACCGCCCTGCTGAATAAAAAGTTCAAGATTCCCCAGACGACCATCGACCGTTTTTTTGCAACCGTTGCCGGGATGAACTTTTACGATGACCAGAGCATGACCACCCGGGAACTGTTTGAAGAATTTTTCCCCGGCAGAACAGACGTGCATCGCCTGCTCATGGAGCCCATTACCTACGCCAACGGTTCCACCCTTGACGATCCTGCCATCACCTATGGCATCGTCTTCTCCAACTTCATGAACAAGGGAGTCTTCACTTTTGAAGGCGGCACGGATAAGCTCATCCAGATGATGACTGAGGACCTTGAAAAAAACGGGGTGATGATCTGCACCAATGCCAAAGTTGACAGAATTCTTGTAGAGAAAGGAAAGGTACGCGGCGTTGAAGTGAACGGAAGGACGATTACCGCCCCGGCCGTTGTCTCAAATAGCGGCATTACCAATACAATCTATAATCTTGCTGGTCGCGATGTCTTTTCAGGCGACTTCCTGGAAAAAGCCGATGCGATTCGCGTTAACAATTCCAGTTGTCAGGTCTATATAGGGCTGAAAAAAGATGCTGTCATTGAGGATAAGGGAGACCTCCTTTTCACCTCAACTGCGACCGTCTTCGACTCTTCCGAGTTGCTCGATATGCACACCCGCTCCAAGACATTCTCGGTCTATTATCCAAAAACACGACCGGGCCACGATCGATATGCCATTGTCGCTTCCATGAACAGCCGCTATGATGACTGGAACACTCTCAGCCCCGCCGCCTATGAAACCGAGAAACAAGCACTTATCGAGCGAACTCTGGTGGATCTGAACCGTTATTTTCCTGGAGTAAATGAAAAAATTGACTGGCTGGAAGCAGCAACGCCAAAGACCTTTAACCGCTATACCCTGCATACCCACGGCACCTCCTTTGGCACTAAATTCGAGGGACTGGCAGTGTCCAGATCCATCTTCAATGAGGTTCCCGGGCTCTTTCATGTCGGCTCAGTGGGGATCATCATGTCCGGCTGGCTCGGGGCAATCAATTACGGGGTCATCGTCTCCAATGATGTTGACAGCTATATCCGCAGCGTATAACTAAAAATGAATTTTTTTACTGATCAGAAAGTTGTTGTCACCGGGGCAAGCCGGGGTTTGGGCCGGGCTATCAGTCTGGCCTTTCTCAAAGCTGGCGCTCAAGTCATCGGGATTTATGGCGGCAACAGTGATGCGGCCAGGGGTTTTACTGAAGAATGCAAGCAGTTTGGCGACAGGCTGCAGCTTCACCAGTGCGATGTCTCCGACAGCAAGCAGGTCGGAGAGTTCTTCCGTCAGGTGGAAGATGAGTTTGACACCATTGATATCCTGATCAACAATGCGGGAATACGCCGCGATGGACTCCTGGCCCTCATGGACAGCAAGGACTGGCAAAAGGTTATCGACATCAATCTCACAGGTACCTTTAACATGTCCAAACAGGCTGTATTGCTGATGATGAAACAGAAATATGGACGTATCATCAATATTACCTCTCCTGTTGCCCATCTCGGTTTTGCCGGTCAGGCCAACTATGCGGCCTCTAAAGCGGGACAAATCGGCATGACCAAGAGCCTGGCCAAGGAAACAGCACGTAAGAAGATCACTGTCAACTGTGTCTCCCCGGGATTTATCGCCACCGACCTCCTCAACGATCTCAGTGCCGAACAAGTGGCTGCCTATAAAAAACTGGTCCCCATGCGTCGTTTTGGCACAGCGGAAGAAGTGGCGGACGCGGTTCTCTTTCTTGCAGGCCCTCAGGCCTCCTACATTACCGGCGCCGTGCTGGAAGTCAATGGAGGCTTATAAATGAGCGTGAGCATTGACCCGCTCATCACTGAGCTGATTCCGCACCGACCTCCCTTCCTCTGGATTGACAGGATTATCAGCTATGAGGAAGGAACCATGGTGACTGAAAAGACCATTCCTGAAGACCTGGAGATCTTCAAAGGGCATTATCCCGATCATCCCATCCTGCCAGGCGTGATTCTCTGCGAGGCCCTCTTTCAAACCGGAGCCCTGCTTATCGCCAGGATGTTGCAGGATGAGCAGAAAACACAACACGGCATCCCTGTTCTCACCCGGATTGGCGTGGCCCGTTTCAAACGTCCCGTGGGACCGGGCAGCACCCTCCAGATGCAGGTGCACCTGAAAGAGAAAGTAGCCGGTTCCTGGTTCATGAAAGGAATTCTACGCGTCAAAGAAAAAATAGCCGTCCAGGTTGATTTTTCCTGTACCATCACCTCCGCCTTGCAGCCGTGAACAATTCTGCCATGAAATCACCAGACATGAGCGACAGCGAACCTGCTTTTATCTGCATCTACTGTGATCAAAAAAAAGTATCCCTGCAAGGACGCTGACACAATGCCAAGGCCGTCTGCACGGGATGCGGAATGATCTCTTCAGTCAATGAGTATACAGAGCAGTTAGAGGGATGGCAGGAAAGAATATGCACTGAAGCGACAGTTGACTTTTTACCCAAATAAAGTATTTTTCTATAAATAAAATCTGTTACCTTACATTTTATTAAAATAATACAAAGACAAACACTTAAAGGAATACACACGTGCAGCTATCTATCGCCAATATGATTTTACATGCCGGTCCAGTTGGACAACTGGTCATGCTTGTTCTCCTTCTCTTTTCTGTTATCTCCTGGTCCATTGTCTTTATTAAGGCACGCCTGTTCAAAAAAGTTTCTACCGACACCCAGGATTTCCTTGAGGCCTTCTGGTCTTCAAGCAAGCTCAGCGATGCCTATGACACTGCCCAGGAATATGAATACAGCCCTGAAGCGACTATCTTTTCGGCAGGATTTACCGAGCTGCAAAAAATCAACAAGATCCGCAGCCGTAAGGATGGAAGTAATCAGCCGGAAACTCTCGATATGCAAATGGCCACCATGGATAACCTGAAAAGGGCCATCCGCAAGGCAGAATCTCAGGAGGTCACTGAAATGGGGAAATACCTGCCATTTCTTGCGACCACCGGCAGCGCCGCACCCTTTATTGGCCTTTTTGGTACAGTCTGGGGTATCATGGCCTCATTTCATGATATAGGCATGCGCGGCTCTGCCTCCCTGGCCGTTGTCGCACCCGGTATCTCCGAGGCCTTGATCGCAACAGCCGCGGGCCTTGCTGTTGCCATTCCAGCAGTTATTTTCTATAATTATTTCGCCAACAAACTGACCTATATTGACGGTGAGATGCAGAATTTCTCTACCGATTTCCTCAATCTTGTTGAACGCGACATGATAGGCCGCGGATAGCGAACTTATTAGGAATTACGATTTGTCTTTTTTAAATTCGTAATTCCTAATAAGTAATTTTTTTTAAACTGGACACGAATCAAATGGGAATGGGATCAAGCAGGGGAAATGGCCCAAGAGGCCTGGTCGCGGATATTAACGTCACACCTCTGGTGGATGTTATGCTGGTACTGCTCATCATCTTTATGGTGACCGCACCGATGATGACTCAAGGGTTGGATGTTGACCTTCCTGAAACCACAGCCAATTCGCTGCGGCAGAAAGAAGATCCCCAGGTGGTAAGCGTTGACAAGGACGGCAAGATCATGCTGGGAAAAATCGAATACACTCAGCCTGTCCTTCGCGAGCAACTGGCTAAGCTGTTTGCTGAAAAGGGAAAAGAAGAACTCATTTTACTGAAAGCGGACAAAAATATCACTTATGGACAGGTAGCCTCAATTATGGCCGACATTAAAGCCGTAGGGTTTACTAAACTGGGAATGGTCACTAAACCTGCGGATGAAAAACAGTAACGTGTCTGCGAATCAAGCATTTTTCCACGCCCGGCCCAACGAATGGAAACTGCCTATCAACCTGGCAATCGGCCTCCATCTTCTGGCCCTGTTTTGCGCCATGGTTCTTCCTGGCCTACTGGATCAACAGACTATCCTCCCGGAAATCACTACCATTGATCTGGTCAACATGGGGGAACCGGCCGCCCCAAATAAACCTGCTGCTCCTCCGGCCATACAGCAGGAATCAAAAAAGGCAATAGCCCCATCACCGCCGCCTAAACCAGCGGAGACTATCAAACCGGTAGAAACGAAGCAGATTCCTCTCCCCCCTGAAACGCCGGATGCAGTTCCCATTCCAGAACCAACGGCTACTGCTGAACCGGTTGCACCTCCGGCACCAGCCGAGGCCATTTCGATTAAGCCGTTAAAGCAAAAGCTGAAAAAAATAATCAAGGATATTCCCGACACCCGGGCTGAAGATGCCAAAATTCGTAAAGAAGAGTTGAACACTATTACCAAGAAACTCCAGGAAGAGGCAAAAAAAGAAACTGCGGCCCAGGAAACCATCAGACGTCAGCGACAATTGGCTGCAGCCCGCGAAGAGGCCAGACGCACGGAGCTGGAGGCCAGAATGGCGGCGGCAGATGCCAAGAATGCCCTGCGAGATCAGCTACGGGCTTCAACCCCTGCCAGCACATCTCAAACATCTTCGCAGGCCGGAGCCAGTAATGCACAAAGCATGGGCGTACTGGAGCAGCAATATTATGCTACAATCATGGGTCATATTCAACAATACTGGCTGCCACCAAATGTCAAGACTTGGGATCCCAACATTTTAGCGGTAGTCAGCATCACCATTGCCAGCGACGGCCAGATCGTCAGCCAGAACTTTGAGCAAGGATCAGGGGATAGCCTTTTTGATCAGTTTGTGCTCAAGACCCTGGAGGCAGCCAATCCCCTGCCCGTGCCACCACCAGCCCTGCAAAAACAACGCATTGAAATAGGCCTCCGCTTCAAGCCAAGCGGAATTCAGTGATTTTTTCATCTATAAGTGGTAGACTCTGTGTATACTAGAATCTTTCTTTTTTCTCCTTCTGCCCCCTTCATTGCATTATGAATCCAATACGCTCTACTATTACACTTCTTCTTGGTGTTCTCCTGATCCTGTGCAATACCGCCATATTTGCACAAGCAGATGCTAAGGTCTATCTTGATATTACCGCGTCAGGATCACGAAAGATCAACATGGCCGTCCCCTGGTTTACCAACACGGCAAAGTCCGGTGAGTTACAGGCCTTTGGCCGTGAACTTGCCAACACCCTGGAAAAAGCGCTGGAATTTCATGGGATTTTTTCCATCATCCCCAATCAGACCTATTCTAGTTCCGGGTCTCCTGATTGGAAACAACTTGGCGCTGATTATACCATCCTGGGAAGTTACACTATGTCACCAACAGGGATCAATTTTGAGATGCGCCTTCTGGATGTGGGAGGTGGCGACATGGTCCTCGGTAAAAAATATACGGGAACAACTGAGCAGAAACAGGACATAATCTTTAAATTCTGCGACAGTGTCATCAAGGAGCTCACGGGTGAACCAGGTATTGCCTCCAGCCAGATAGCTTTTATTTCAGACAGCACCGGTGCCAAAGAGGCCTACCTGACAAATATCCTTGGAGATAAGACAAGACAAATAACCCGCCATAGAAATCTGGTGATCTCTCCCCGTTTTACCCCTGATGGTCAGAGCCTCAGCTATACCTCCTACCACAAGGGAAATCAGAATCTTTACATTACCGATCTCAACCAAAGTACTTCGACCCAAGTCCTTTCCCGGAGAAAAGGGATGAATCTGGGGCCTGCTTGGTCACCGGATGGACAGAGAATGATTCTGACCATGAGCAAAGACGGAAATCCTGATCTCTACATGCTTGACCGTAAAGGGAACGTTCTGGAACAACTCACAAAACGCTCAGGAATCAATGTCTCGGCCGCATGGTCACCGGATGGTAAAACAATAGCCTTTGTCTCGGATCGCAGTGGTAAGCCACAAATCTATCTTATGGACCTCACTAGTAAAAATGTTCAGAGACTCACATTTAAAGGAACAGAAAATGCTGAGCCCTCGTGGTCTCCAAAGGGGGATTTTCTGGCCTACTCGAGTCTGACCAATGGCTCATACCAGATTTGCACCATCACTCCCCAACAAGGTGCCACTCCTTTCCAGGTTACAAAAGATGCAAATCAGCACGAATCACCAGACTGGTCACCTGACGGCAAACAACTGATCTACGCACAACGTGAAGGTGGTGCGCGAAAAATTTATGCCATTCTGAAAAACGGCAATTTTCAGCGACAACTTTTCTCGTTAAAAGGCAACCAGACCTATCCCCGCTGGTCCTCTAAAAAATAATATTTATAAAAAATATCATTGAACAGGTATATGCCATGAATAAATCTTTCCTTACTCTCCTTGTCCTTCTCTCCTTAACCCCTTTTCTTGTCCAGTGCGCAAGTCAGGATGAGGTCAGAACCCTCTCCTATCAGTTACGGGCGGTGAATAAAAAACTTGAGGATATGCAGGCCAATACCGTAAACAAAATGCAGAAAAAGCAGGCAAGTTCAGCCGGACAGTTAAATGAAATGCAACAGGAACTTCTGGCCCTGAAAAGTGAACTTGAGGCAACATCAATGACAAACCGCCAGCTTCAGGAACAAAACAAAGAGCTGGAGACATCTCTCCAGGGAATAGTTTCCAAGCAATCTTCTGAGACCGATATCAAGATTACTCAGCTCAATGAGCAGCTCAAGCAACAACAGGACAGCGTGGCAACTTTGCAGGCAGCACGGGCACTCGAGGCAGAGCGGAAAGCTCGAGCTGCAGCCGAAGCTGCTGATGCAGCAAGATTAAAGGTAAAAATGGCAAGCAGCAATCAGGGCATTGCTCAAATTCAGGCTGAACGTAAAAAACATCTCAAAGGGCAGGAACCGGCATCGGTGAAACAGGACAGGCCCACAACCGTGGCAGAAGAAGCCCAGTCGGCAGCAGAACCAGCGCCTCCAGAAGAGGAGACGGCCTCAGCCGCCGCACCCGTAGTTGAACAGGCCCCAAAAACGACAAAGGAATCACCTGCAGCAAACGCAACACCAACTGATGATCTCTTCAATCAGGCACAAAAGAAATACGAGGCAGGAAATTACCAGAATGCCTATGAGATGTTTGAGTCCTATATCGACAAAAACGGCAGTAACGCCAATGCTATCCAGGCTCGGTACATGATGGGTGAATGTCTCTACCAGCAGAAAGAATACGATCAGGCGATCCTCCAGTATCAAAAGATCATCGCCAGTCAGCCGAAACATGCGAAAACACCTGCCGCCCTCTTAAAGCAGGGCATGGCCTTTGAACAACTCTCGGACAAAGATACTGCCAAGATCATTTACCAGAAGATTATAAGCTCTTATGGTTCCAGCCCTGAGGCTGGGCAGGCCAAAAGCAAACTCTCTTCCCTGTAAGGACATCTCACGCATCCTGTGAAACTTCGTCTTGATGAGCTCCTTGTCACCTTTGGTCTAGCCGAGACCCTGGTAAAGGCCAGGGCGCTGATAGGTGCCGGGCATGTTCTGGTGAATGAGCAGTTAGCTGATAAAGCGGGGAGTATGTTCGCCCAGGATGTCAAAATTCTGGTCAAGCCAAGTTGTCTCTATGTTTCTCGAGGTGGCTTAAAACTGAAAGGGGCGCTCGATGCCTTCAATTACGATCCAGCGGGACAGATCTGCGCTGACATTGGCGCCTCAAGCGGCGGTTTTACCGACTGCCTGCTCCAGCATGGCGCCAGCAAGGTGTACGCTGTAGATGTTGGCTATGGCCAACTTGACTGGAAACTGCGTCAGGATCCAAGGGTGGTAGTGATTGAACGCTTTAACGCCCGGAAGGTCACAAAAACTCAGATCCCTGACCCAATTGATCTGGCCGTCATTGACTCCTCTTTTATATCCCTGACCAAACTGATTCCACCACTCCTGCCCCTTTTTGGGAAACAGACCCACCTGATCGCCCTGATCAAACCACAGTTTGAACTCCCCAGAGATAAAATTCCCAAGGGCGGGGTCGTTCACGACCCGCTGCTCCACGAAGAGGCCATAGCCAAGATCCAGCTCTTCAGTCTCAAATTGGGACTAACAAGCCAGGGAGTTGTCCGCTCTCCTATTGTCGGTCCCAAGGGAAACAGCGAATTTCTGATCTATCTAACCCTTAAGACATAAGACAACCATAAAGTTCAAAATAGCCGACGCCGATCTCTCCTTTCCTCCTCTTCTTTCCTCTTTTTTTCTTCTTCCTGTTCCTTTTTTGAACCCGGACCTTCTTCCAGACGCTCTATCGTCTCCAATTGTACCTTGGCATTTTCGCGAATATCACGAGAAATCGACTGATCCTTGACAACTCGCTCAAAATTTTCTTTTGCAAGTTCAATACGCCCTTCATACAGATAATATTTTCCAAGATAATAGGACGCCTCTCCTTTCTTACCTTGGCTTGATCTGAGCTTACCGATCTCATAATAAACCTTGGAATATTCGGGTATCCCCCTGGCCACGGTAAAGAGATTTTCTTCTGCCTCTTTCAGTTTGCCAAGCTCAAGATAGACCTTGGCAAGCTGAAAGACAGCCCACAGATCTGCCGGATTCTTTCTTGAGGCCTGCAGAGTCATTTCCAAAGCCTTTTCCTTGTTGCCAGCCGCAAGTTCTACGCGACCAAGATCAACCAGCAGGATTGATCTGTCGGGATATGCTGCAAGAACTTCAAGCAACAGGGCACGACTGCGTTCGTAATTATTTGCCTCTCTCTCCACCTGTGAAAGTCCGTATTTGGCCATGGTTCTTTCAGGAGGAGAAGATTTTGGATCAGAAATCTTTGTGGTCAGAAAATTGCGGAACTGACCATCATCTTCAAGTTGGGAGAGAATCCGATATTTAAAACGTAAAAAAGCAAAATTGTCAGTCTGCTGACTGACGTCACTTAATGGAGCATTCTCAATAGCAATAAGGGATTGCACATATCCAAGACGGGCCTCTGGATCAGGGTGAGTGAGCAGATACGGGGGAACATCGCCCATACGATAACGGGTGATCCGCCGCATGGTCTTCAACATCTTTTCCATAGCAACCGGATCTTTTTCAAGCTTCTTCATCCAGCCATAGGAGAGAAGATCAGCCTCTTCCTCATCCTGACGACTGAAATGCAGATTCAGTGCCTGATTTGCTGCCATTGAACCTGTTACCAGGGCCTGACCTGCGACGCCTCCCCCTCCAAGGGCCAAACCGGCAATGGCCAGGGCAAGCGCTCCAATGCCCACTTTCATTCCTTTATCCATGCGGGAAGCAATATGACGGCTGACCACATGCCCAACCTCATGGGCCATGACCGAAATCAGTTCATCCTCGCTACCCATGGTCTCAATGAGACCGGAATGAAAAAAGATCAGACCTGAGGGAGCGGCAAAGGCATTAAACTCCTTGTTTTTTATTACAAAAAAATGATAATCAAAATATTGAGCTCCCGCCACCCGCAGCACATCAGCACCGAGTTCATTAATATACTGAGAGATGTCTGGATCATCAACAAGGGAAAAGGCCAACCGTATCTGATACAAAAGGATTTCTCCCACCTCTCGCTCCTCGCCGACAGTGAAAGCGGCGACAGGCCGAACGCAGGAAAGATGCAAGAAAGAGAAAACAAGAACCATAGCCCAGATCTTCTGAACATTCTTTTTCATTTTATCATCAGTGATGCGAGTAAACGCTCCATCCCTTTTTCTGTTGAGACAAGTGGTTGATAGCCAAGATCACAGGTGGCCCTGGCTATGGAAAAATAGTGCGATTTGGCAAGCTGCTGTGCCAGAAAGCGGGTCATCTGCGGCTCATTCTGCCAGCCAGCCAAACGGTAAAACCCCTCAAGCAGGGTGCCAATCCCGTAGGCTGCCGAATAAGTAACTTTAGATCGTACTGGCGCAATGTCAAGTCCTGAAAAAAGCTCGTTAATCCACTGCCAAAGGTTCACCGGCTCACCCTGGCTGATAAAGTAGGCCCTTCCTGCCGCCGTGCCGACTCCTGCCAGATTATTCGCGGCCAACAGGTGGGCGTGGGCTACATTATCGATATAAGAGATATCCACTAGATTCTGTCCATCTCCTACCTGCCTGAGCTGCCCTTTCCGTCCCCTGTCAATAAGCCTTGGAATCAGATGAGGATCGCCTGGTCCCCACACCAGATGCGGACGAATTGCACAGGTGCGCAGGTCATCATCAGATGCGGCCAGGACCAACTCCTCCGCCATGACCTTACTCCTCGCATAATGACAGAGAAACCGGTCGGCGTAGGGCAGCTTCTCGTCACCATTGCAGATGGAATGTTGGTTGAAAACTACCGACGGGGTAGAGGTATAGACCAGATGCCTGACACCTTCAGCCCTGCAACCGGCAAGAACATTCTCAGTACCTAGGACGTTGGTGGCATAATAATCCCGCCACCTCCCCCAGATCCCTGCCATGGCCGCCACATGGAAAACGGTATCCACTCCCTGGCAGCACTTCCATATAAATCCACGGTCACCGATATCACCCTGCCGACAAGTCACCCCAAGGGATTTAAGTTCCGGATACGAATGACGGCCGACCACCAGACACTGGACATCCTGCGCCAGTAACTGGCGGACAATAGCCTTGCCGACAAAACCACCACCACCGGTAATCAGCACCTTGTTCATGAATGCCCCTGTATCTGCTTTTGTGCCCAGTCACTTAATTTCTCACGGAAGATCTTGGCATTGTGACGGATATCCACGGGAAAATCAGGATGGATCAGAAAGAACTGGATGAACTCTGTCAAGGGAGAGGAGGCTGCGAGCTCCCGCACCTCTGCAAGCAGCCTGTCTTTGATTATTTTCCTGCCCCTGACCGGCTCAACAATCATAACCGGGTGTTGCCAGCCAGAATGAAGAGGATCAGAAATCCCCACCAAGGCTGATCTTGAGACATCGGGGTGCTCGTTGATGATGGCCTCGCAGGGGATGGTAAAAAAGGTGCCAGTTTTTGTCATTACGCGATGGGCGCGTCTGCCGCAGAACCAGAGACGTCCCTGGGCGTCGATATAGCCCAGATCCCCCATCCGGTGCCAGAAGGAAGCTTTGTCCTTGATCTTGGCCAGCCTGTTTTCCTGATCATTATTCTCATAGGCCCGCGTCACCACATCACCACGCACCACGATCTCACCGATCTCACCATCAGGCAGGCAAAGAGCATCGTTCCAGAGAGGAACAGGGGTATCAGAAAGAGTAATAACCCGAATCTCAATTCCCGGCAGTGGCCTGCCCACACAGATACCCTGCCCTTTGCGGCTGAGAGGCCAGGTAGACTCAACGATCTCATGTCCCTCCATGGAGACAATGGGAAGGCTCTCGGTAGCACCATAGGGGGTATGGATCCTGGCCCCCTTCGGCAAAATGGCCTGCATCCGGACTATCAGGTCACCAGGAATCGGCGCCCCGGCCATAAGCACCTGCTGCAGGTGCTCAAGAACAATCCCCTGCTCAAGACAGTAACGGCTGATCACATTCCAGATGGCAGGTGAACCAAAGGAATAGGTCACCTGCTGTTCCTGCAGAGAGCGGACGAATTTCCGGGGATCGACCTTGGCAGGTCTGGTGGGATCCATGTCCGGGATAACAGCCTTGGCCCCGAGGGCTGTTGAAAACAGGGCAAAGAGAGGAAACCCCGGCTGATCTATCTGGCCCGGACCGATTTGATAATAATCGCGGATCAGCCGTAACTGGGCATTAAAAACACCATGCTCGTAACGCACGCCCTTGGGCGGTCCGGTGGAACCGGTGGTAAAGATAATGGCGGCCAGTTCATCCACCCGCGCCGGATAGACCGGGAATGGTTGGGAGGATATTCCTGACTCTTTACATATGTCCGGACCTAAGAGTCCCCAGGATGAGCCACAGCAGAAGGAAATCCTGACAGAACGAAAGGAAGCGCGAAAGAGCTGGCGAAACAGATGGGCCTTGGGAATGCCGATAAAGACCTGCGGTTGCACTCCGGCAATACAACGCAGAAGATTCCTGTATCCCATGCCGGGATCGATGAGAATAACCACCGCCCCCAGCTTGAACAGGGCAAAGCTCAGACAGATAAAATCAGCAGAAGGCCTGACCATGAGCATCACCCGCTCGCCTGGTCTCACCCCTTTTCCCTGCAGATACCAGGCAAGGGCATCAGCCCGACCATTGAGTTCTTGAAAGTTCAGACCCCTGCCCGTGGCCGCCTCCACCAGTCCAATTTCACCGGCCTGATCCAGCGCCCTCTCGGCCAGACTCTGTCCGATATTCACATTCACCCGGAATTTCCTGATAATGAGGTACCGCCCACAAAAAAATCCTCCAGCAGCGGTCTTATCTCCGACAAGGCATCCTCCAGCACATAATGACCGGCGTCCTTAAAATAATGACACTCAGCACGGGGAAAACGTCGGCGCCACTCCTGATAGAAATGATCATTAAAACAGAAATCCCGCCCCCCCCAGCAGATCAGTACCGGGATATCTCTTGCTGCAAGATTTTGCAGCCCCTCTTCAACATACTGCAGGGTGACATAGGAAGGATGCGCAGGAGCAAGCGGGATATCCCGAACAAAACCATATACGGCCACCCGGTTCTGCCAGGAATTATAGGGCACCAGATAGGCTCTGGCCACATCCGGACGCAGGCGGCGGGTCACAGCCATATAGACCGCGGGACCGGCAAAACCATTCAGGCCGCGCACCAATAGACTGCCGATAAACGGCAAGCGGCAGAGACGGATACGCCACGGGATCCGTTGCGAATGAAAGGCGGCAGTATTGAGGATCACCAGCTTTTCAATGGCAACAGGATTCCTGCCAGCCACTCCCAGGCCAATAGCGCCACCCCAGTCATGGACAATCAGGGAATAGGAGCTGATCTTAAGTTGACGCAACAGGTCATCCAGGTTATCCATATGATTTTTCAATCTATATGGATACTTCTGCGGTTTATCGGAAAGTCCGCAGCCAAGATGATCAATAGCAATCACCCGATGTGTCTTCGAGAGCAGAGCAACAAGGTGCCGATAATAATAGGACCAGGTGGGGTTCCCATGCACCATGACAATGACCCGCCCTGTACCTTCATCCAGATAATGAAGACGATGACCATCAATGGTGGCAAAATGCGAAGAAAAAGGATATTCTGGATACAAGTGAGTTTATTCGATCATAAAAGATTAAAAACTGCCTGACAGCCTGACTAAGCTCAAGAATAGTCGACCAAAAACCGGTGTCAACCTTTTTCACAACTCTTCCAATGAGTGCCCCGACAACAGAGGAGCCTTATAGATGACTGCCAACCTGCCCCCTGAAGATCTCCTGTTCAAGATCAAAGAACTGGAAGAAAAAAATCACGGCCTCGTTCAAAAAAACGATCAACTCAGCAAAGAGCTGGATCGATACCGCTTACTCATTGACAGTGCCAGTGACCTTATCCACAGTGTGACTCCAGAAGGGGGATTTCTCTATACCAATCAGGCCTGGCGCGATACCCTCGGATACACTGAAGAAGATCTTCAGCAATTGTCACTCATGGATATTGTCGATAATAGTTGTAAAGGCAAATGCAACTTTATCTTTAAGAGCTTGATGAACGGCGAAAAGATTGGCCGCAATGCCACCACCTTTGTAACCAAAAATGGCCAAAGTGTGATCGTGGAAGGCCGTTGCTCCACCCATTTTGAAAATGGCAAACCACTCTTCATGACCGGAATTTTCAGGGACATGACCGATCATACCCGCAACGAACTGGCCTTGCTGGAGAGCGAAAAAAAATACAAAAACCTCTTTGAAAACTCTTCAGACCTGATCCAGATCGTCAAGCCCGACGGCAATTTTCTCTATGTGAACCCGGCCTGGCGGGAGACATTCGGCTACAGCGAAGAAGAGATTCCTACCCTTTCCATCTTTGATCTGATCTCCGCCGACTGTCAAAGTCATTGTGAGAATACCTTTCAACAGGTCATCAGTGACCCGAAACTTCATTTTATCGACACGGTCTTCACCGCCAAAGACGGTAGACGAGTTATCATTGAAGGCAATGCCATCTGTAAATTTGAGGACGGCAAACCCATCTCCAGCCAATGTATCTTCCGTGATGTCACCGAAAAAAAGAAGATGGTAGAAGAGCTGATCAAGGCCCAGAAACTGGAATCACTTGGTGTTCTTGCCGGTGGCATCGCCCACGATTTCAACAATATACTCACTGCGATCCTTGGCAATATCTCTTTGGCCAAGATGTACACCAATCCGCAGGATATTATTAGCGGCTATCTGGACAAAACAGAAAAAGCTTCCGTCAGGGCCAAGGGTCTGACCAAACAATTGCTTACCTTTTCCAAGGGCGGCGCGCCCATCAAAACGGTCACTACGCTCACCGAACTGATCAAAGACGCCACCAGCTTTGTCCTTAGAGGATCGAAGGTCAAATGCGATTACCATTTGGACAATGATCTCTGGGCCGTTGAAGCAGACGAGGGACAATTGAGTCAAGTCAGCCAGAATCTGGCCATCAACGCCAGTCAGGCCATGCCAAACGGCGGCACCATAACCATCCAGGGCAGCAACAAAACTCTTTCCCTGAATGAACATCCATCCCTTCCACCAGGCAGGTACATAGAGCTCCTTTTTCAAGACACCGGTACAGGGATTCCTCCTGAACATATCAACAAAATATTTGACCCTTATTTTTCCAGTAAAAGCACAGGATCTGGCCTGGGACTGGCTATTTCCTACTCCATTGTCAAAAATCATGACGGCCTGATTACCGTGAGTTCCGAACTGGATCAGGGCACTGTTTTTTCCATTCTTCTGCCGGCAACCCTGAAGCAAAATACCATGCAACCCCAAGTGCAAGAGAAGCTGCAGAAAGTTGCTGCCAAAAAAATTCTGGTCATGGATGACGACAAAACCATTCGAGAAATCATGGAGGCAATGCTCACTTTTATCGGATGCAGTGTGGTAGAGGCCTGTGATGGGAAGGAGGCAATCGCGCTTTACTTACAGGCAAAAAAGGAAGGCACCCCCTTTGATCTTGTCATTATGGATCTTACCATACCAGGAGGAATCGGTGGCAAGGAGGCCATTACCACTTTACTCGCCCTCGATCACACAGCCAAGGCGGTCGTATCCAGTGGCTACGCCAACGATCCCATCATGGCAAACTATCAGGAATATGGCTTCTGTGGTGTTCTTTCCAAGCCATTCAAGATTGATGAATTAAACAAAGTCATCGCCACCATTGTCCCCACCATTACTACACTCAGCGTTGATCATGCTCCTTGAGATAGAGAAACTGAATGTGAGTTTTACCCTCGACACCGGCCGACAGCACCCCGAGGTAAATCAGGTACTGCATGATGTGTCCCTCTCGGTTGACCAGGGTTCAACCGTAGCCCTGGTCGGAGAATCAGGATCGGGTAAATCGGTAACCGCCCTCTCGATCCTGCGGCTGCTTGAAGAGGGAAGCCAAGTGCACAGTTCAGGTCGCATAAATTTCGAGGGAAAGAACGTTCTTACCCTGGATGACCGGCAATTACGGGCCATCCGTGGCAATCGTATCGCCATGATATTTCAGGAACCGATGACCTCGCTCAATCCGGTCTACACTATCGGCAATCAACTGATTGAGCCCCTGCTTCTGCACCGATCCCTGACCAAAAATGAGGCAGAGAAGGAAGCCATCCGCCTCCTTGATCGTACCGGTATCGACACCCCGGAGGCACGCCTCCACACCTATCCGCATCAGCTCTCAGGAGGGCAACGGCAACGGGTGATGATCGCCATGGCCCTTGCCTGCCGCCCATCCCTACTCATTGCCGATGAACCGACAACCGCACTTGACGTGACTATCCAGGCTCAGATCCTTGACCTGATCCGTGACCTGCAGGATGAGTTTAAAATGGCACTGCTTCTGATCACCCACGATTTGGCCATGGTCAGACAGATCGCCGATCACGTTCATATCATGCAGAACGGGAGGATTATCGAACACGGCCCGACTCAAACCCTTCTGAACAAACCGCAACACCCTTACACCATCCACCTCCTACAATCAATTCCTCAGAGTAGCCCAAAAGAGAAACAAGAGCAGAAGCCCCTTCTCAGCCTCAAGGGCCTCGGCTGCCATTTTCATCTCAAGGATGGCTGGAGTGGTTTTCTCAAGAGGAAGATCAAGACCATCAAGGCCGTTGACGATGTCACCCTGACACTCAATCAGGGGACAACCTGCGGCGTGGTGGGAGAGTCAGGTTCAGGAAAGACCACACTCGGCATGGCCATTCTCAAACTGACCAAAAGCCATGGAGCGATTACCTTTGACGGCCAGGATCTTCAGCAGCTCACAAACCGCCAGATGCGTCCCCTGCGCCGCGAACTGCAGGTGGTGTTCCAGGACCCTTTTTCCTCACTCTCTCCCCGCATGACCGTGGAGCAGATTGTGGAAGAGGGAATGCGGGTACACGGGCTGGGCGGCACCGCACACCAACGCCACAAGATCGTGACCGAGACCTTAATCGAGGTAGGACTCAGTCCGGAGATGGCCTATCGCTATCCCCACGAATTTTCCGGCGGTCAACGTCAGCGCATCGCCATTGCCCGCGCCATCGTCTTGAAACCACGACTCCTGATCCTTGATGAGCCGACCTCGGCACTCGACATGACCATCCAGAAGCAGATCATCGACCTGCTTCTGGATCTGCAGCAACGTTACGGAATGACCTACCTCTTTATTTCTCATGACCTGCGAGTGATCCGGGCCATGGCTGATCAGGTGGCAGTGATGCAACATGGCCGCATTGTTGAGGCAGGACCAGCCCGGGAGGTCTTTGCCGCCCCTAAACATGCCTACACCCGGAGGTTGTTCGAGGCGGCGCTGCACTAAGCAAAAAACACCTTGAGGTCAAGAAGATGGCTCATCAGGATGAAGCGCCGAGCGATAAACCCAAGGCCACCTCTTATTTACAACCTGACGTCCTCTTATCCCCCTTGATATCATCCTCAAAGAGAGATAGCCCCCGCTCCATGGCACAGAAATCGCCGCACATGGTGCAAGTACCACTGTTTTCAGGCATCCGGCTATCTCTTACCTCCTGGGCCTTTTCCGGGAACATAAGCAAAGGAAAATGTTCTTTCCAATTGGTATCACGCCGACTAAGGGCCACCTTTTTTTCCTGCTCACGGCGATCCGGATACTTGGCAATATCGCCAATTCTGGCGGCCAGCCTTGTGGCCCGCACCCCTTCCCGCACATCATCTTCATTGGGCAAGGCCAGATGTTCGGCTGGCGTTATATAACAGATGAGATCAGCGCCAAAACGAGCGGAGCTGGCCGCACCGATGGCTGCGGTGATGTGATCATAGCCAGCTCCTGAATCGGCGGGTAGTGGTCCGAGCACATAGTAGGGTGCGCCGCCGCTCATCCGTTTTTCCAGCATAATATTGCCTTCAATCTCATCAAGAGGCACATGGCCCGGCCCCTCCACCATCATCTGACAGCCCATGTCACGGCCGATCTCAGCCAGTTCACAGTTAATCACCATCTCCGCCATCTGGGCCCGGTCATGGCTGTCATGGATGGCCCCGGCCCGGATACCGTTGCCAAGCGAGAGTACTGCGTCATACTTCTTCATCAGGGTGCACACTCGGTCAAATTGCTCATAAAGAGGATTTTCCCGATTATTATACTCCATCCACGAGACCATAAAAGTGCCACCTTTGGAGACCAGGCCTCCATAGCGATAGCCCTGCTTGCGCAGCCTCTCGATGGAGAAACGGTTGATCCCGCAATGGATGGCCATGAACGAGATCCCGTCTGCAAGCTGGCGCTCAATCAACTCAAAAAGATACTCACTATCCAGTTTATTAGGGTTATGATATTTGCGGCTGGCCTCGGAAAAGGCCTGATATAGAGGCACATTGCCGACAGGCAGATTACAGGATCCAAGAACTTGTCGGCGTACCAGATCAAGATCACCGCCGGTGGAAAGCTCCATAAGGGTGTCAGCCTGTTCAGCCTCAGCCACTTTGGCCTTGCGCACTTCCAGCTCAATATCCGAGATATCGGAGGAGGTGCCGATGGAGGCATTCACCTTGGTCCTCAACCCCTTGCCGATTCCGACCACCTTCTGGAAGGGCCGGTTGGGATGGACGGCAATGACAATATGACCATCCGCCACCCGCTGGCGGATGGTTTCCGGATCAAGGCCATAGCCTTCATCCTGGGCTACTTTTTTCATCGCCTCGGTAATGATGCCTTCACGTGCCAATTCTATCTGGGTCTTCATGGTCGATCTTCCTTTTTTAACTTTCGTCCGGGCATAAAAAAAGTCCGTACCACGCCTCAGAGATCACTCCCTAGACGCAATACGGACTTCTATGGACAAGAATTCCTTTTTCTTCCGGCAGGTCTTCTGACTCACGGATCAACCTCAGACCACGCCTTCCCACCCATCATCCGGTTGCCCGAATCAAAGACAGTGACATCATGCGATCTTTGTCCCCGCTTACAGCGTTGGCCCAACGTTACGGTTTTGCACCGTATTCCCTTTTCACCGACCTGAAAATCAGGACGACACCGGAAGAATTCCTTTACAAAATATCATTTAATAATCGAGAGCACTGTAGCCAATGATCAGCAAAATGTAAAGAAAAGGAAAGACCATTCTTGCAATCAAATGGCAGGATAGCTATACATGACTAGTGGAAGAAATTACGTACCTTTTTATTGACCATAAAAAATGTTTATGAATTTTCCAAACCGCAGATAAAGAGATAAAATCATGTTTCCTCCTGACCTTCTCGCCTCTATCCCCCATTCTCCAGGGGTTTATCTGATGCTGGATAAAAAAGCCGGCGTCCTCTACGTTGGAAAGGCCAAAGATCTGCGCAAGCGGCTGGCCTCCTACGCACGACTGGCTGAATCGACACAGGGTAAAACGGCCGTCATGCTCTCCCATGTCCACAAGATAGATACCCTGCTCACCCGCACCGAAAAAGAGGCGCTCATCCTTGAGGCCTCACTGATCAAAAAACATCGCCCCAGATACAATATCGTCCTCCGTGATGACAAAAATTACCCCCTGCTCAAGGTCACGGTCCATGAAGAATGGCCGCGGGTGTTGATGACCAGACGAAGAAAAAAAGACGGAGCCCGCTATTTCGGTCCCTACTCCTCCTCTTCAGCCATGTGGGCAACGCTCAAACTGCTCGCCTCAATTTTCCCTTTGAGAAGATGTAAAACCAGTCAGGTCCAAGCCAGGACACGTCCATGTCTCAATGGACAGATGCACAACTGCCTGGCTCCCTGCATGGGCCTGACCGAACGAGCCGAATATCAGAAGATGGTGTCCAGGATCATCATGGTACTGGAAGGTCATAACCGGGAGCTGATCACTTCCATGGGCCAGCAGATGGCCGAGGCCGCGCACGACCTGGAGTTTGAGCGGGCAGCCCTGATCCGTGACCAGATGCAGGCCCTGTCCCGAACCCTGGAAAAACAGGTGATCGTGGCATCCCATTCCCGGGATCAGGATATTTTTGGCCTGGCCAGAAAAGATGCCTCACTGGCCCTCGCTATCCTCTTGGTCAGAAACGGGACAATCAGCGGGAGCCGCACATTTTTCCTCTCTGACCCTATTGGCGATGACGCTAGCATCCTCTCCCAGGTTCTGAATCAGTACTACTATCAGGGTGACAACCTACCCCAAGAGATCCTCCTCCCCTGTGAACCCGAGGATAAAGAGCTTCTGAGTGAGCGCCTGAGCGACTTGCGCGGAGAGCTAGTTCATCTCCAAATTCCACAGCGCGGTGATCGCCTGCAGCTCATCACCATGGCCAATGCCAATGCCAGCCATGTTTTTGCCGAACGTGACAAAAAAGAACAATCCTGGCAGACACTCGCTGACTTCATGGTCAAAAGCCTGCATCTGAGTCGCCCCCCTGAAACTATTGAATGTCTTGATATCTCCAACACTTCCGGCCAGCTGGCGGTAGGCTCACTGGTCTGCTTTAAACAGGGGGAACCAGACAGGCGTCATTTCAGACACTATAAGATCCGTACCGTTGATGGTCCCGATGATTATGCGATGATGGGAGAAGTGCTGGAACGAAGGCTTAAACGTGGGCTCGCGGAAAATGACCTGCCTGACCTCCTGATGGTGGATGGCGGACGCGGCCAGTTGGGAATAGCCATGCGTGTGGCCCGCGAACTAGGAGTTGAAGATGCTCAGGACATGAACTGGCTCGGAATAGCCAAGGAAAAAGAGGAAGAAGGGGAAAAGTTGTATAAACCTGGCCGAAAAAATCCCATTATCCTGCCGGCCCACAATCCAGTGCTACTCTATCTCATGCGGATACGGGATGAATCACATCGCTACGGGGTAATTTTTCACCGCAAGTTGCGCAATAAATCAACTCTGGCCTCTGAGCTTGACACCATCAACGGCATTGGGCCCAAGAAAAAACAAGCCCTGCTCAAGACCCTCGGAAGCCTTAAACAAATCAAACTGGCCTCTGAAGAAAAGCTGGCCCGAGTTCCAGGAATCGGCCATGAACTGGCTCGAGAAATCCGCCACCATTTCCATGAGGATACTCAACAAACAGAGCAGGGTGAGAGATAAGATGACCACCGAAGAAGAAATCATTACCCGGATGAAACCCGGCTGCATCTGCAAAGGGATTAAACTGCGCCGGATCATTGAGGCTATTGAAGACGGGGCCACAAGCTATGAGGAAATAGCCAAAGTCACAGGCATCGGCGGCGGTTCCTGCAACTCAAAACGCTGCAGGCAAAAGATTGCAGCTCTGTTAAAAAAGAGCGCGCTCGTTTAAGTTTTTAATATTTCCTGAACCGTTCGTCCAAGTTGCGTTACAGTATAAGGTTTTTTAATAAAACCTTCAGCCCCGAGCTGGTATGCCTTTACCACATCCTCGTTCTCTGAATAGCCACTGACAATAATCGCTTTTTGACCAGGATACCTCTTGATGACTTCTGCGTATGTCTGACAACCATTCATGCCTGGTTCCATCAACATATCCATCAGGATGAGATCCACAGCGCCATTCTCCAAAGAGGCAACCGCCTCCTCGCCTGAAGCGACAGCACTGGCTGTATAGTCAAGCAGTCTCAACATCTTTACAGAGATATCACGCTGCAGGGCATCATCATCTACAACCAGAATATTCTCTCCCTGCCCTTTCAGGATCTCCAAGTCAACACTCAGCCCCCCCCTTTCACTGATCTGCCCTTTACTCACTGGGAAATACAGGGTAAACGAAGACCCCTTGCTGTTACTCTCAACAGTAACAGTGCCCTTATGATCCTGCATTGTGTTCCAGACTATAGCCAGCCCCAGACCGGTTCCACTGCGCCCCAGCTTTTTCTTGGTATAAAAGGGTTCAAAAATCCGATGCCTGTCGATATTATTAATTCCCGTGCCGGTATCACTCACCACCATCACCGCATTTTGTCCGGGAACTAGATGCAGACTAGCGGCATTTTCCGCATCCACATCTCTATTACAAGTTGAGACCGAGACAGTACCTGGTCCCTGAATAGCCTCTGCGGCATTAAACAACAGATTCATCAGGCATTTTTTAACATGAACCACAGAACAGTCAATATTCATCAGATCAGGTGCCAACTCAGTGACAAACTTTATCTCGGGGTGGTGTGAAAGAAGTATCTGATGCTCAGGAGAACAAAGATACTCACGAATCGAAATGTTCAGGTTTGCAGTCTCTTTCAGGCGAGCAACCCCTCTGGCCACCGTTAAAAGATCAGCAACCACTGCCGACGCCCGTTCACCAGACTCCTTAATAATTTTAAGAGGCTCACAAAGATGATGATTTTCAGGTAATTGCTGGAGCAATAAATCTGGATATGTAACCACTCCAGCGAGAATATTATTGAGGTCATGGGCCACTCCACCTGCCATTTGGCCTATGATCTCCATTTTTTGTGATCTATGCAGTTGTGCCTCCAGTCTCATCCTTTCGGATTCTTCTTTCTTTCGATCTCGGATATCCCTGTAGACACTTAATACCGCATCTTTATTATTAAAAAATATTTTCTTGGCTCTCAACTCCACAGGAATGATTTTTCCATCTCGTCGAACATGCTCCACTTCCAAGACAACAGAATCCTTCCTCTGTCCAAACAAGTCCTGGAGATAAGGGGATACCAGACCAACGGATACCGGGCTATTTATCTCCTGCGGTGTCATATGCAACAACTCTTTATATTCATACCCTAAACAATGACAGAGTTCTTCGTTAACCTTCAGGAAACGGCCTGCTGTGCCGATAATGGAAACGCCATCATCATTGCTGTCAAAGAGTGTCCGATACTGCTGCTCGCTGTTTTTTAGTTTTTTCTCATTTTTTTCCCGGGCATTAACTTCGTTCTGTAATTCCGCGGTACGTTCCAATACCTGCTGTTCCAATGCTGACTGGGCTTCCGTTAAAAATTTTCTCGCATCTTCACCGCTTTTTTCAAACATAAAGGCAAACAATGAAACTGTTAAAAATGACGGAATAAAACGAATAGCAAAATGCTGATCGTACAGGTTATTGTTGCCTGAGTATAAATCAAAAAAAAGAAACACAAGACAAGGAAGAGAAAAAAGTTCGATAACCAAGGCGCCACGATGTGCCCCAAGGAGAAAGAAAACAAAAAGTGGATAGGTATAAAGCCAGAGGAAGGCATGCTTAACTCCGGCTCCGGACATAAAAAAATACCAGAACAACAAGGTCATCAAGAATAAGCCGGAATAACAACAAAATCTATAACTACTCTTCCTTAAGAACAACAAAAGCGCAATCAGTATCAAAGCAACAGAATAATCCAGCGTTCCCATCAGAAACTCATGTCGATACAAGGAGACGGATCCAAGAACAAACAGCATAAGAATGCCAATGCTGAATGTACTGAACATAAGAAGTATCTTTCTTGCAACTTCTCTATCGGAAATACTGCCGACATCAATCATGATAGAGTTGAAGATGTTATTCAGGATTTTTTGTCGAAAGAGTTGCATATCTCACCTAAAGCAATAAAGTATCCACTTCTTCTACAAGAAACAGATACCACACCAATGACCCACTTCTTTTCTTCCCCCGCCTGACTGTCCTGTAGTTCCTTTATCTGCCTTTTCAACTTATCCAGATCACTCACCCGGGCCAAACTCATCTTTTTCAATACCTCTGCAACCCGTTCCGCTATCTGTTTTTAAGTTGGATGGGCAGAAACCACTGACACCTGACACAAAAACCATCTTGAAGCAATTTGGACAAACTACTATTCGTTAGAGAAAAAATTGCGGAGCTTAAAAAAAAAACTGCCATCACACCTGGAGGGGCATAATAGCAGCTCACAATACTATCCAGTAATCCAGACTCTACCCGGCAAAGGCAGGACAACAGTCATCGCATCAAATACCACCGGAACCGGCGGACACATCTTCAGCTACATAAATAGCCGCATATGTAGAACCTAATGACCCACCGAAGCCCTCTTCAAGAACCACTGTGCAGGATTTGTTCGGTTTCGTGAAGGCCAAAAGAACGCTGTCATACGAGACCTCACCAGCCCTCTTCCATTTATTCTTCTGCATGGAAGCAAGAATGAAGTTTTTCAATGAATCGCGCTCAACCTTGCCGCTGAAATAGAACACTCCGCCGGTAAAAGAGTCGGTACGAACGACCATGCTTTTTTTATGGTTATATTTCATATCAATGGGAAGCTCAATATCACGATACTCACCTACGAAATTTGATAATGGCGGAAGATTCTCCATCGGGGGCGGGGAATCGCTACTACTCCCCATGGACGCACAACCATTCAACACCAGCATAAAAGCTACAAGTAGAAATAACCCTGCATTTTTCTTTATATATTGCATAATAAAATCCCCCTTTTTTTAGAATAAAATAATGATTAATACTCTAACAATAAAGTATAATTAGTTTAAAGATCTTAGTTTGTCGAGAATATTATTGATCCCCAGGCACCGCCAGACAAGATGGATACTGCTCCCTACGAATCAATCCCGCCAATGCACATATATTTGATCTCCAGATACTCATCAATACCATATTTTGATCCTTCACGGCCTATGCCTGACTCTTTCATCCCGCCAAAAGGAGCAGCTTCGGAGGAAAGAACCCCGGTATTTACACCGACCATGCCATACTCCAAGGCCTCAGTTACACGCCAGGCCCTGCCTATATCACGGCTATAAAAATAAGAAGCCAGCCCATATTCGGAATCATTGGCCATTCTCACCGCATCCGCCTCGTCTTTAAAAACAAAGAGCGGCGCCACCGGGCCAAAGGTCTCTTCCCGAGCTATCTTCATCTCACTGGTCACATCAACGAGCACCGTTGGTTCAAAGAAAAAACCCTTTCCTCCAACCCTCTTGCCACCAGCTACCAGCTTGGCCCCTTTCTGCAGGGCATCCTGAATCTGCCCCTCAACCTTGATCACCGCATTCAGGTCGATAAGAGGTCCCTGATTATTTCCTCTTTCCACCCCCGGCCCCATCCGGAAATCAGAACGGACTGCGGCTGCCAGCTTGGAAGCAAAAAGTTCATAGACCCCTTCCTGCACCAGAAAACGATTGGCGCAGACACAAGTCTGTCCTGAATTTCGATATTTGGAAGCCAGAGCCCCAGCCACTGCCTGATCAAGATCCGCATCGTCAAAAACGATAAAAGGAGCATGACCACCAAGCTCCAGGGAAATTTTTTTCACCGTGTCGGCACAAGCGGCCATGAGGAGTTTTCCTACAGCCGTGGAACCTGTAAAACTCAGTTTGCGAACCAAAGGATTGCGCGTCAGCTCGCCTCCAATCTCCGCAGCAGGACCGGTGATCACATTAAATACGCCAGGGGGAAAACCTGCCCGGTCAGCAAGCTCGGCCAGCGCCAGAGCAGACAAAGGCGTCTGGGCCGCGGGCTTAACAATCACCGGACAACCTGCTGCCAAGGCCGGTGCTGCTTTACGGCTGATCATGGCTGAGGGAAAATTCCAGGGAGTAATGGCAGCGCAGACCCCTACCGGCTCCTTAAGGACAATAATACGCTTTCCCTTCTGGGTCGTGGGGATCGTATCACCATAAACCCGTTTTGCCTCTTCCGCAAACCACTCGATATAGGATGCACCGTACAGCACCTCTCCCGCGGCCTCTGCCAGCGGCTTCCCCTGTTCTCTGGTCATGATCATGGCCAGATCGTTTTGATGTTCAACGATCAGGGCGTACCAGCGCTTCATAATCGCAGAACGCTCTTTGGCGGTCAGAGCCTTCCATGCGGGATAGGCGGCACTGGCCGCAGCAATAGTCTGTCTGGTCGCTTCCTGCCCAAGGGACGGAACCCTACCAACGATACGCCCATCGGCTGGATCAACAACCTCAAAGGATTCTTGCGCCGTGACCCAGGCACCATCAATATAACATTCCTGCTTGAACAAAGCAGGATCTTTCAATTCCATTGTTCTCACCTCTCACTGAAAACACCATCAATAAAAATATTTTTTTCATCCGCTATATTAATATTCATATACGACTGCGATATGTGACGACAGCTACACACCAGTCAGCAGTGAATGAAGAATGCTTCATTTTCATATAATGTCCATTGATAATGCCAATACCACACTATCAAAGTTATGAACGATAATATTCTTTTGCTTTTAAACTCTCTTTTAACACCATCTGCACTTTCCTGAAATTAAAAGGTACAGCAATTTCAATATTTTTCAGCTAGAGGCATGGTACGAAACGATATTTATGAATTCCTGGACATAATCCAGAACATAACTGTCAATGATATCGCAATGTTTTCTTAATAGTATCCAGACAAACACCTGTTTCTCTGTCCATGTAATTACTCTTGTCGGGGATAGAGTTAACAGTTACATTATGATGTATATCTAAATTCAGAAGAAATGGCAGCAGAGGCAAACTCACAAATATCTATATTAGCATGTTGAAATAGATATCAACAATTATCTTTCATAGCCGATAATCCCAAACATACTTCGTGCCCATCATGCCCTCAAAACAAAATATTGTCACCATCACTGAAGAACCTATTCGTCTTGGACAATTCTTAAAACTAGCCAACCTGGTTCAAGATGGATTTGAGGCAAAAGTTCAGATACAAAATGGTCAAGTATGGGTGAATGGTGTTCAGGAAACAAGACGGGGCAGAAAGCTGGTCCATGGGGACCAGGTCATGACGGGAAACACACTATCAGTAATACAGTATAAAAAAAAAGCATAACGTATATCGGCTGCAAGGGACAGGCATTAAAATAAAGTCATCATTATGGAATAATAGAATAAAGTTGGATCTTTCTCTCCATACCTCGAAGCAGCCTGGTCTTTTCTTCCTGAATCGAGACCTTGTCCATCACATCACAATAAACCGACTCAGTAATAAGAATCTGCCCAGCCACAGTCTCAGAGGCCAGACGTTGCGCAATATTCACATCAGCTCCAACAACAGTAAAGTCAAGACGACGACCAGACCCCACGTTTCCCAAAAACATTTCCCCACGACTTACCCCGACCCCCAGACCTATCTGCATAAAAAGATCTGATTTCAGAGCCCACCGGGCACGCAACGCTTCAAATCTCTTCTGGATTTCAAGGGCTGCAGATACAGCAGACAAATTAGGTGAGTCATGATGCACTGGTGCCCCAAAGATAGCCAGGGCAGCATCACCAATAAATTTATCGAGAATGCCCTGCCATGAGGAGACAACCTCTGCCACCATATCAAAAAACTCAGTCAAAAATTCCCGTGATTCCTGTAGCGGTAAATATTGAACCAGAAATGTAAAATTTCTGATATCAGCAAAGAGAACAGTAATTTCCTGAACCTCGCCTACAACCTCAAGCATGGCCTCTTGTTGGTTCAGAAGGATAGCAGCCACTTCCGGAGCCATGTACTGCTCAAATAGAGTCCGTATTTTCAAAACCTGCTTATTTAGACAGATATTTTCTTCTCGCAGGTCAGATTCAACCAAAGCAGACTGAACAGCCCGTAGCAGATTCCCTGCCTGTACCGGCTTACCAAACACACTGACGAACCCTTTATTCATGGCCTTCAAGGTCATGTCCATCGTCAGGTCTCCACTGACCAGGATTCCTTTAATATGAGGGCAGCTCTGCTTGATAACCTCAAAAGTCTCGAGACCATTCATGCCCGGCAACATGGCATCAACAATAGCAAGATCAAAACGCAGAGCCATGGCCATCTCCACAGCCTGTTCTCCACTATAGGCGCAAAAGACTTGGTGGCCGACAGATGTAAGAATACTCCTGCTTACATCTGCCACCATAACCTCATCGTCAATCACTAAAATTTTTCGAGACTGCATCCAATTTTCCTTTACTCATATACTTCCATTTAAGGAAATGATATCGTATAATTGAACAAAAGAGCCACTCACAGGTAAGTAACCCTGCAAGGCCCCGAAAGGCCTTAATGATCACTGCGAACGAAGTAAAAAGTCTTTCCCTCGTTGATTCCTTTCAAATTTCTATCGTTCCTCCACCCAGACGAGTCATAGGGCGAGGAGACTGTGGGTAGGTAGCAAGAGACTTAATCAATATTTTTAAAATATTATAAAAGGATACTACCATCCTCAACTTTTCGTTTCAAGGGAAAGAAAGATCAAAAAAACGAAAATGATTCCTCTCGCTTACTTGTCACAAATATTTCACCAGAACTACGTTTTTTGTTTACAAAAAGCCATATGCCATCCGGGTTGCGACAACAAACAATACAATAGCAAAGACACGCTTTAACCGGTCAACCGGCAGACTATGAGCTAAACGCACTCCTAGGGGTGCGGTCAAGACACTGGCACAAACCAGACCAGCCAAAGCTGGAAGGTAGACAAATCCCACTGAATATTCTGGAAGACCAGGAACAAACAGTCCATTATAGATATAACCAACAGTTCCGGCAATGGCGATGGGAAAGCCGATAGCTGCTGATGTTCCGATGGCCGCATGTACAGAGAGATTGCACCAGATCATAAAAGGTACAGAAAGAGTTCCACCACCAATACCAACCAGACTGGAAAAAGCACCAATGACACTCCCCACCCCAAACATCCCGGATGATCCTGGAATCTGGCGGGAGGGTTTTGGCTTACGATTCACCAACATCTGAGTGCCGACATAATAAAGAAAAATCACAAAGAATCCTTTCAGAAAACCCGTGGATAACCTGGCAGCAAAGCAAGAACCAAGAAAGGTACCCACCAGAATCCCCGGAACAATACGGCGAACCACAATCCATTGTACAGCCCCACGTTTATGATGGGCCCAGAAACTGGATACCGATGTAAAAATAATACTGGCCATGGATGTTCCAAGAGCCAAATGCATTATCACAGGATCAGGAAAATGCTGCCAGCTGAACGCAAACACCAACATGGGTACAATAACCAACCCACCACCAATACCAAGCATTCCTGCCAGAACCCCAGCCACCGCACCGAGCGCAGAGTAAATTAAAATGATTGAATACACCCAACAGCACTCCTTTTGTGAAAAATATTTTATAAGTAATCAACACTGACGAAACCGCAAAGAATAACAATAATCAAGCGACAGTCAACCTCTTGGCGCCTTCTCTTTCATTTGGACTTTATTCTTCCTTTCGTGTATGCAACAATCAAGTTAAATCGTATTTTGATCTGATTTTTTTCCTGGAGAAATGTTATGCTGACACCCGTTACGATCTTTACCCCCTACCCTTTTACCATTGATGAGAAAATACATATTTCCGAGGGACCACGTCATGGTGACTGGATAGTGGCAGAACTTAATGACAGAAAAGTTACTTTGCGCTGCCCTATCAGTGGTAAAGAGTTTTGCTGGGACCGTTTCTGTCATCTAATTGAGACCAGAGATCAGGAATGGCCGGAAGGCGAGAAAGGTAAAAATCAATCAACAACACAGGAGGACTCTCCATGAAAATAGGTATGATCGGTCTGGGGCGGATGGGGATGAACATGGCGCGGAGGCTTCTCCAAGGCGGCCATCAGATTGTGGCCTTTAACCGCACTCCCGACAAGACAGAAGAGCTGGTCAAAGAAGGGGCGGCGGGAGCTTTCTCCCTGCAGGAATTGGTGGAAAACCTTCCCGCCCCCAAGGTTGTCTGGCTAATGCTGCCGGCAGGAAAGCCTGTCGATGACCATCTGGAACAACTGCAGAACCTCCTTTCGCCTGGCGATATTATCGTCGAAGGTGGCAACAGCCGGTACAAAGACGATATCCGCCGGGTCGAAGCGCTGCAAGGAAGCGGTATTCATTACATCGACGCTGGGGTGAGCGGCGGCATATGGGGACTCAAGGTCGGATACTGTACCATGATCGGCGGAGAGGAGCAGATCTTTCACCAACTGGAACCCATCCTCCAGACCCTGGCACCCACGGATGGCTATCTTTACTGTGGTCCCACAGGGGCCGGCCATTTTGTGAAGATGATCCACAACGGTATTGAATACGGGATGATGCAGGCCTACGGGGAGGGTTTTGCTCTGCTTGAGGCCTCGCCTTATGGCCAGAACCTCGATTACGGACGGATCTCCCATCTCTGGAACCAGGGCAGCGTGATCCGCTCATGGCTCCTTGAACTTCTGGAGGACGCCTTTGCGGAAGATCCGCGGCTGGAAGCAATCACCGGCCATGTGGATGACTCCGGTGAAGGACGGTGGACCGTGGAGGAGGCCATTGAGAGCGGAGTGGCAGCTCCGGTCATCACCATGGCCCTTTTTCAACGATTTCAGTCGCGCAAGGAGAATGCCTTTGAAAACAGGGTGCTGGCGGCGCTGCGGCGTGAATTTGGCGGTCATGCCGTAAAAAAAGCCTGATTTTCAAAATGCCGACAAGAGAAAAGGACATGGAACCTACCGTCATCAAAGGCAAGATCTGTGATCAGGATAACTTCTGTGACTGCCTGACCGTAGGTGATCTCGACCCCTGCACCATTGTCATCTTCGGAGCATCCGGCGACCTGACGACCAGAAAACTGATCCCCGCCCTGTACCAGATGTTTTTGAGCGCCAGTCTGCCCAACCCGATATCCATCGTGGGATGCGCCCGCACCGACTATAACCATGATACTTTCCGCGCCTTCCTGCAGGCCGCCTGTGCTAGTGATCCCATGTTGGACATGGCCCGTTGGCTCGAATTTGCAAAGAAGATCTATTATTCACCACTCCAGTACGACTCACGCCCAGACTTTCTCGGATTGGCCGGTTTTCTCGACACGCTTGACCTGCAAAACAAGACCAAAGGGAACCGACTCTTTGACCTGGCTCTGCCCCCCTCGCTCTACGCATCGGTTGCCACCATGATCGGCGAAGCAGGACTTGCCGGCCAGTTTGAAAATGGCAGAGGCTGGACCCGGATCGTGATCGAAAAACCCTTTGGACGTGACTTGGACTCCGCCCTTGTCCTTGACCAGACCCTGCATCAATATTTTAATGAAAAGCAGATCTTCCGCATCGACCATTATTTGGCCAAGGAGACGGTACAGAACATCCTGACCTTCCGTTTTGCCAACACCATCTTTGAACCCATCTGGAACCGTGGTTATATCGAATCAGTGGGCATCGTAGCCGCTGAAAGACTTGGAGTAGAGCATCGGGCCGGATATTACGAGCAGTCCGGCATAATCCGCGACATGTTCCAGAATCACATGCTCCAACTCCTCTCCCTCATTGCCATGGAACCGCCCCCCCACTTTGAGGCGGAACGGGTACGGGATGAAAAAATCAAGCTGTTCCGATCAATCCGCCCCCTGCATGATCATAACGAGACCATTGTCCTGGGACAATACGGGCCTGGGGCCATCGATGGCCAGCCGGTTCCCGGCTACCGCCAGGAACCTGGGGTTTCGGCCAGTTCGTTGATTCCGACCTTTGCCATGCTTCCGGTGCACGTGGACAACTGGCGCTGGCAGGGAGTGCCCTTTTATCTCATTTCAGGCAAACGAATGGCCCGCAAGGAGACCCGAATCGTGATCCAGTTCAAGGATGTGCCCCATTCCCTGTTCCGGGATATCCTGGGCGCAAGGGTCATCGCCAACCGTCTGGTTCTGGGAATTTATCCCAAGGAATCCATCAGCCTCACATTTCAGACCAAAAACCCCGGCGCGAGAATGTGCATGCGCTCCATGACCATGGATTTCAAGTATGATGATTTTTACACCAGGCCCTCACCTGACGCCTATGAAAAGGTATTACTTGACTGCATCCAGGGCGATCACATGCTCTTCTGGCGGCAGGACGGAATTGAGCAAGCCTGGTCCCTTCTCACTCCCCTGCTCAATGAATGTGAAAACTGCCAGGGACGCGCGCAACGCCTCCACAGTTATGTTGCCGGTAGCTGGGGACCGGAAGCGTCCAGAGCCATTATTGAAGGAATCATCACATGACCGAACAAGCCCATAAAACCAACCAGCTCCTGAAGCTCGCAACCTATGCCTCCGTTGCCACTGCCCTGCTCCTGGTCGGGGTCAAATTCGCCGCTTGGCTGGCCACCGGATCCCTCAGTATCCTTGCCTCGCTGATTGACTCCCTCATGGATGTCATGGCCTCATTCATTAATCTGATGGCAATTCGTTATTCCTTGAACCCCGCGGATGACGATCACAGTTTCGGCCATGGCAAGGCTGAGGCCCTGGCCGGACTAGGCCAGGCAAGCTTTATCGCGGGATCCGCCCTGATCCTTCTCATACATGGCATCGAACGACTCACCACCCCTGCCCCCATTCAGGCATTGGGCCTGGGTATCGGAATTATGACCTTCTCCATCCTGGCCACCTTGATTCTCATTGCGTTCCAGAGATATGTGATAAAAAAGACCAATTCCACCGCCATCCGGGCTGATTCACTGCATTACGCCACCGATCTCCTGACCAATGTCTTCACCATTTTGGCCCTTCTGTTGACCCGTTTCAGCTGGGGCCAGATCATGGATCCCCTTTTTTCCATAATCATCGCTCTGATCATCTTTCACAGCGCCTGGAAGATCGGCAGTGAAGCCGTTCAATTATTAATGGATCACCAGTTACCACAGGAACAACGAGAGCTTATTCAACAAATAGTACACAGCCATCAACATGTGTTTGGCATGCATGACCTGCGCACCAGGCAATCAGGGCAAATCGCCATTATCCAGCTGCACCTGGATCTAAATGCCAACCTTTCACTCGCCGAGGCTCATAGCATAGCCAAAGATGTGGAAAAATTGATTTGGGAGAGTTTTCCAGGAGCCGATGTGACTATTCATCAGGACCCCATGCCAACATCAGCAAGAATACAGACTTCGTAACTCATGTACCATCTTTCCTATGCAACCTACTTATTACATAGTGTATAGAAACTGGACAATTAACTGAAAAAAACAAATATTTCATATTCGTTTACAGGTAGAAGTGAGCTTACTCTACCGATGATACATCCCTCAAATTGCACTATTTTGAACCTCCGTTTACGAGTTCTTAAGTTAAAATATTGTGCCTCTTTTAGAAACTCAGCAATTACCTTTTTAGACTCCCGTTTTCACGATAATGATGAAGCATTTTGTCAATTGCGCCCTAAATTGACAATCAAAATCAATGGTGATACCTTCATACTGTTGGAGAAAAATTTGATACTAGAGGGAAAAGTTCAACAAAAACCGGCCGATTGTTATAAGAATTTTTGAGCTGCCATGAAAATATCTTCTGGACTTAACAAGCAGATCTTCCTGGCCATGGCCTTCTCCGGCCTTTTTCCTCTGTTGGTTATGGCCTTTCAAAACCACTATTTTGCCCGGCAAACCATCGAGAATGTTGAAAAAGAGCATCTTGCCTTTTCACTGCGCTCCCGCGAGCTCTGGCTACGAACCTGGGTAAACCATACCCGCCGGGATTTTTATCACCTGGCCTTGGATAATGGTGACAAGAAAAACCTTAGCGACGAAGAGATATTTCTTCGAACGGCCCGGAAACTTTTCATTGGACACCTCACCTATCGCTCCATTAGTCTCTACCGACCCGACTGGTCATTGCTCATTCGCTATCCCGAAGACTTCAAGGATGAGGTTCAATCTCCTTCAAAGACGTATCGTGCAAAACTCCAGACCCCTGGGTCTCTTTTTGTTGTGGATGATGATTATCGCAATATTGGTAAGGAGGTCATCCTGCCGGTGGGTCAGGGACTGCTGAACCCGCAAGGCAAAATCGGAGCCTTTTTGGTTGCCGAAATCAATCTGAACCGTTCTTTGGGTCCTATTCTCGCTGACGCATCTGATCTCAACTCCGGAGGCAGCTACATTCTTGCCTCTGAAAAAGGTAAAATTCTTTTTCAAGTTTCGGTTACTGACCAGAAAATATCCTCCACTGAACAGTGTGTTTCGGATATTGTCCCCTCGCAGATACTGACCAGTCCTCCCCGGGAAGTACATAAAATCAATAATTGTGGAACTGAGAACTACTTCATCACTGTTCCTATCGCTGAATTTAAATGGCTTCTCATCAGTCAGTTTGAAACAGGTAGTACTCTCCAGCAATTTGAGAAGTATATCCTTTATGGTTTAGTCACGGCCGTTCTCACCTTTATAATACTTGTGTTTCTATCCCAAAAACTTTCAAAACGTCTCTCTGCCCCTCTTGATGAGCTCACAAGGGTCGCCCGACAAATTAGCGCCGGCCAGCACAATGAGCGGCTGCCTCCCTTTAAAGAAGAATATGCCCAGGAGGTGGGCGTGGCTTTTAATGCCATGATGGATGCGTTGGAAAGAAAGCAGCAAATCATCATCCAAAGCACTACCCTCAGTACGATAGGCAAGATGAGTTCAAGCCTGGTGCATGAGATGCGCAACCCTCTCTCGTCCATTAAGATTAACCTTCAGGCCATCGCCAGAAAGCTCCGGGATGACAAAGATTATAGCGAGATGGCAACTATTTCACTTATACAGGTCGGTCGCCTTAACGGAATGTTTGAGGATCTGCTCCAGTTCAGCAAGCCCATTGAAATTCACTTGGAATCAATCACTTTTGCTAAGCTGGTGGATGAGTTTTTGACCACTGTAAAGCCTGAGGCAGAAAAGAAGAATGTAGATCTTCGAGTGGAGGACAAACTCCAGGAGTTCCTCTTCCAAGCTGACAAGGAAAGCACTTGCCGGGCCTTGATTAATCTGGTGGGCAATGCCATCCAGTGGTCTGATCCCGGCAGCGTTGTTACCATAAGTGGCAGGCGTCCTACTGGAAACGAAGGGGTAGCATTGATTAAAGTAGCTGATACAGGACCTGGTTTGCGACCGGAACAGATGGAAAGAGTGTTTCAGCCCTTTTTCACTACCCGTCCATTGGGTACAGGTCTTGGTCTCGCAAATGTGAAAAAGATAATGGACTACCAGGGTGGATCGGTTCTTGCAGAAAACAACTCTGATGGGGGGGCAAGCTTTTCACTTATATTTAAGGATTAAGGGGTAATGATTAAAATTCTTATCATCGATGACGATCAGGCCTTGGCCAGATCACTGGAGATTCAACTCAAGGCCGAATGTCATCAAGTCGTCGTTGCCCATAATGTCTCGGATGGCATGAGGGCTTTGGGAGTACTGGTTCCTGACCTGGTATTACTGGACCTCAACCTTCCTGATGACCATGGCCTGAACGCCTTACCGGCTATTTGCGCCAATCTTCCCGGTGTGACAGTGGTCATCATGACAGGCAATACGGAAAACAGTGAGGCCGTTGATGCCATGCGTGATGGTGCCTTTGACTATCTGCGAAAACCATTGGACCTTGATGAACTGTTACAGATGGCCGCCAATGTGGAATCGCTGAAAAAAAGGGTGGGTAGCGGTGCTGGTGATGAGGACGGGCCTTCCCTCCAGCTATTTCCTTTGCAGATGATTGGTTCTGATCGGAAAATTATTGATATCCACAAGCAGATCGGCCTCCTGGCCCGCAGCAGAGTCACAGTACTTGTTACAGGAGAGTCCGGTACCGGCAAAGAGCTGGTGGCTCGTATTCTCCATGAAGCCTCGGCCCCGAATCAACCATTTGTGGCCATCAACTGTTCCGCTTTTGTCCCCACTCTCCTTGAAAGCGAGTTGTTCGGCTATGAAAAAGGAGCCTTTACCGGTGCAGATCAGCTCAAGAAAGGAAAACTGGAATTTGCTGCCAAGGGCACTGTTTTTCTCGATGAGATTGGTGACATGTCTCTGGATCTGCAGAGTAAACTGCTTCGGGTTCTCCAGGAGGATGAATTTGTCAGGGTGGGTGGGCTCAAGACCCTGACATTTGAGGCTCGGATTGTGGCGGCAACCCACCGCAATCTTCAGGAAATGGTTAGCAAAGGCACCTTTAGAGAGGATCTCTTTTACCGGCTCAATGTGGTAAACATTGAAGTGCCCCCCTTACGCGAGAGACGGTGCGATATCGACCATCTTGCCAAGTATCTTCTTGCCAAGATTGCCTTTAAGATGGGGCGCCATCCATTGCGTCTCAGCACTGCAGGCCACCTGAAACTGCGGGCTGGCAATTGGCCCGGTAACGTTCGTGAACTCGAAAATACCCTGACTCGGGCCATGGTTCTGGCTCATGGTAAAGAGATCGATGCCGATGCCTTGGTCATGCAGCAGGATGACAATCAGGAACAGGCAGCCCGTCCTGTAACCGGCACCCTGGCAGCAACCGAAAAAAAGTATATAAGCCAGGCGCTGGCTGAGCATAACTGGAATATTACCCATACCGCCCTCACTCTGGATGTCTCACCCACCACCCTCCGCAAAAAAATTACGGATTATCACCTAAAGCGAACTGAACTCTGATGTCTTCTTCCTTTTTTTTATCCGTGAGGTCACAGGTTTTAGTCCTTATGACCCTTTTCTGTTTACTGTTGCCGGCATCACTCTGGGCCATCGATTTAGCAGGTGACAAGGTGCAGTTGCACGGCTTTTTGACCCAGGGATACATGGAGAGCGTAGAGAATAATTTTCTCGGAGATACCATTGATGGCACCTTTCGGCTCACTGAAATAGGCCTCAATATCAATGCCCAACTTACAGATCAATTTCGTTTGGGCGGGCAGGCCCTTTATTCTCATTTGCCGGAAGAAAGCAAGGGTAAAGTTCGCGCTGACTGGCTGGTGGCCGATTATCATTTTTCCGACCCCTTTGGGGTACGGTTGGGCAAGGTAAAGATGCCCATGGGCCTTTATAATATGGAGCGTGATTCTGACTTCCTGCGTCCTCTCATCTTTCTTCCTCAATCCATTTATGATGAGACCCTTCGTGATTCCTGGCAGGCCCTTTGGGGCGGTGATATGTATGGCAATCTGCTCCTGAGTAAATGGGTGGACATCGATTACCAGCTCTTTGGCGGCTGCATTCAATATGAAGATGATTCTCTGGTTAACCTTGCTGCAATGGAGATTGTCAGTCGTTACAATAAGCAATATTCGTTGTTCCTCAGCACAGGGGATTTGAATCGACAAAATAATTATGCCTATGGTGCTGCCCTGTATTTTAACCCCTCACTCAAAGGACTGCGCGGGGCCATGACTTTGTTGGTCTTGGATGACGATTTGTGGCTCAATGAAAGCCAGGTGAGCAGCCTGCGAATAAAAAGTAAGCTTGTCGCCTCTCTCGAATATTCCTGGAAAAAATTTAGTTGGACTGCCGAATATAGCGAGACTGACCGCAGGCAGGAGCAGTTCCAGGTCACAACATTGGATGGCCCTTCCCAGGCCTGGTACATGCTCCTGAGTTACTCACCCATTAAGGCGTTGACCTTTTCCCTGCTCTATGATGAGTATTATCGACTTAAAAACAATCATCATGCAGTATCAATCTCCAAGAACCTCTATCCCTGGCGTAAGGACCTGGCAGCAGCTCTGCGCTATGATATTGCTGAAAATTGGACCTTTAAAGCCGAATGGCACACCGTAGACGGTACGGCCCTATACTCCGGGTATTTCAATCCACAGGGAGCTGAGCGATACTGGCAGTATGGTGCTCTGAAACTCTCTTTTAATTTCTAATCATGATGATGACGCTGAAAAAGAGAACAGGTGGCCTTATTCTGGCTACATGGCTCTTTGCCGTGGTGGCAGGGGGTGCAGAGCCACAGCGTGATTTTGTGTTGGTGGTCAATGCTGAAAATGATGTGACCACCATCAGCCGCAAAGATGCAGAACTCATCTTCTTGAACAAACAACGAAGCTGGCCTGATGGAAAAAAAATTGGTGTACTAATTAACGAAAATCCCAAAATTTATGACTCTTTCAGCAATACTGTCCTGAGACGATCGTCACAGCAGTTTTTAGTCTTCCGCAAGCAAATGTTGTTTCGCGGCCAGGGCATGCCACCCCCCACACTCAAAACGGACAAAGATGTTGTTGCTTTTGTGGCCGAGCACGTGGGTAGTATCAGCTACGTCAGCCCTGAAGCGGTAACCCTGGAAGTAAAGGTTGTCTCAATTCTCCAGTAGGTCTTAGTATGAATATCCTCTGCAATATTCGCTGTAAAATTTGGGCCTGTGGCAGTGTGGCCCTCCTGAGTTATCTTGCTGCCACTCTGGCTACCACCTGGGTGAATAGCGAGACTAAAATTTTCCTTACTCACACACAAAGGGTCGACTTACCTCTTCTTTCCAAAGGGGTTCTTGCTAACAATCTCTATAACGTCCAGAGTCAAGAGTATGAAAATGGTCTCCTCGCCGGTGAGCAGGGAGAGGTGCACCGGGCCAATATGCTCAATAACCAGATATCTCCCTTGCTGGATGAGCTGGTACAATTGGCTGATATCAACCATATTGATCTCTATCCCCGTATCCTTTCTTTGCGGGATGAATACAACAATTATTTCGTCATGGCCTCTCAGTATTACTTGGAGGCGGTGCAAAAGATTGATGTCTTTGCCTTCCGCAACGAGATCCATCAACTTGGAAAACTACAGGCCAGCCTTACTGCCGACTTCAAAGATGTTACCGTGAGGCTGCAGGATATGATCAATGAGGATCTGGAGCAAAATAAGCAGCGTATTGATTTTTACTCCCGATTCCTCGCCATCGTTTTTATACTGTCTCTCCTTATAGCTATTGTGGTGGTTAACTGGCTCGCCAATAGAGAAATCATTGCCCCTCTGAGAAAAATAAAAATGATGATTGATCTTTTTGGTCGCGGCAGAACTATCGAAAGACCGCAGAGCAGTCGAGGAGGAGATGAGATTCAGGAGTTGGCAAGCTCCTTCTGGCAGATGACTTCCGATCTTCAGCTCATAACTGTCTCTCGGGACTATGTAGATAATATCATCAACAATATGTCAGATTCGCTCATTGTCTTAACCCCCGACCTGACTATTAAAACCGCCAACCATGCGACCCTAAGTCTCCTGCGTTTCTCTAAGGAGGAATTAGAAGGCCGACCCTTCCGGACTATTTTCAGCCATGATGAAAAGGCCATTGTCGACTCCCTCTTCCATGGGTTTCTCGAAGGTAAAGTCGTTGCCAATATTGAGGCCTTTTATACTGGTTATAATGAACTGCCTATCCCGGTGTTGTTTTCAGCGAGCCCCCTCTATCTTCCTGACGGCACCCTGCAGGGTATTTCCTGTATGGCCCGTGATATCAGCGAACTAAAAGAACAACGTGACAACCTGGAATTTCTGGCCAATTTTGACAAACTCACCGGTCTGCCCAACCGTAATCTCTTTTTTGACCGCCTGACCGTGACAGTAACTGAGGCCAGGCGATATAACCATCTCTTTGCCCTGTTGTATCTTAATCTCGACAACTTCAAACCCCTCAATGACAAGTATGGTCATACGGCCGGAGACCTTGCCTTGCAAGAAGTGGCCAGACGTCTGAAGGCGACCGTGCGTGACTCTGACACCGTGTCCAGACTTGGCGGTGACGAGTTCGCCATCCTGCTGAACAGGATAAAAAATGCCGGTGAAGCCACAATAGTGGCCACCAAAATTCTGGACATTATAGGCAAGCCATTCCTTATCCAGGGAGACCAGAGGATCCTGGGGATCAGTATCGGTATTTGTCTTTCCTCGACTGAGATTACCAATGCGGATGACCTGATAAAAAATGCCGACATGGCTATGTACGCCGCCAAGGCTCAGGGCCGCAACCGTTTTGTCTTTTTCGCCCAGGATCAAATATAAACTCTCAACCACCCTTCCATGCAGCAAGTTTCTTTTGAGCTGCAAAATACTTTTCCTTTTTTGACGTTCTACCTCCATAATTCCCTTTTCACATACTTGCTTTCCAAACTTGTTTTCTCCTGAAAATCGCTCCCCAGATTCTAGTGAGCTGATGAGCAGTTTCTGGTCATTTAAACAATGAGCCCCGTTTTTTGATAAATACTGCATTTTTATTAAAAACAAAAACACATAATTACAGCAAGTTATCCATCACTCCCTCCTTGATGTTTTACTGCGTTAGTATGGTACATTTTCTGCATACAATAGTTTTAAACATTTATTTTCCCTCATAGGTGGAAAACGTGTTTTCCGTTTACTCACCTGAAACCGTGAGGAGCGGAAATCCCGGCTACGAGGGAGTAATGGCAGATGTTTTTATAACATCAATTTAATGGTAGGTATTTTAAATCAATTTTATCAGGAGGTGCGGCAATCTAAGCTACAACGGAGTAATGGCAGGTTTTTTTTTAGCATCTTTTTAATGGTAGGTATTTTAAAAATCAATTCTATCAGGATGAAAAAATGAAAAAGAAATTTAATACATCAGCCGTATTTATTCTCACCGCCTTCGGTACATGTGCCGCAGCTTCTATTGTCAATGCCGGCACTATCACCGGGTGGAATATGAGTAATGTAACCGTAGCTCCTCCCCCCTATATTGAATGGGTTAGCTATCCCAGCACGCTTTACACCACTGCTGCCAAAACTGCCACCAACGGCGCAATCACCTGGAAAGAGACCGATGTCAAGGCTCCGGGCATGAAGATTGTTAATGCTGACGATGTCAGCGGTCTCAAGTGCATCATGACCACTGGCTACAACCCTTATGACTTTAGTGATAAAATGTGCACCGATCCGTTAAAGTCCAGTAAGCGCTGGAAGGTCAAGGGGACCAACGGCCAGCCGATCGACGTGTACTTCACCACTGCAGTCGACACATCGGTCAGCATCTACAACTCCATGCAGAAGCTGACCGATGGCGATATCAGAAAGTGGAAAGGCTTCAGGGCTGAACTGGGCTTCATGGTCAACGGCGTGTTCACCAGATCCAAGTCTCTTGACGGCCTTGGATTCTCCACCAACAAGGGTAAATATTTCACCACGACCACCTCTACTGCTCAGTCTGCTGATGTGCTTTCTGCTGTCTACGCTCAAGGATTGGCCGGGCCTGCCGATGCCAATCATCCAACTACCGGCTACTTTGACCCGCTCTACCGCATGGGTTACATGCTCAACGCAACGGAAGACACAATTTCCACCGGTCTGATCACTTCCAACTACTATGCAATGTTCGGCGATTGGAACAACCTGGCCAGTGTCCCTTGGGCTTATTACTATGACGATGATGACAACGTTAACACCGACAACATCTTGATGGCTAACTGCGACGGCAATTTCGTTGTGACCGACGCGATCGCGGAAACTGGCTACTGCGATGGTACCTGGGTAACCTACCGCAGTCAGGCAGGTCTTGATGCCAACGGCCTTCCCTATCCCTCTGACGGAATCAAGAAGCCTGTCCCTGAAGACGAACTGGCAGCTTGGCAGTCGAACTATCTGTACATGAACGGCCCGATTGAAGACCTTGCCAATCTTGGTTTGAACTACTACATCACGGTTGGCAAAACCAACTCCAAGTGGCCGACCCCGACCCAGTTCGTAATGCGCTTTTATCCGATATATTAATAATGGCCTAAGCGGCAGGTCCTATTGCACCGCAGACCGGTTGTGTCAATAACAACCCCTGCAGATACGCTTCACACATGTGATATTCCGCATCAATAGCAGGAGGAGTTTAAGCTCCTCCTGCTTGTAAGGATCTCCCGCCTGACCTGATCTTGACCCTTATTGCACTCAATGCAGCCTGGTAAGTTGCGTTGAAGAAGTAACAGAACATTTACGAACGTCGGCAAACAACAACATGATCTGGGTCACGAAGAGGGTTCAGCCGTGACATTCCGACAATCAAAGAGGCGGTTGAGATTTTCATCTTAACCGCCTTTCCTTTTTCAGGGACGGTGGCTAGGAAAATATAATCCACCGCATATCCCCGAACCTGTTTCTCCTGAAAATCGTTCCCCAGATCCTAGTGAGTTGATGAGCAGTTTCTGACCATTAACTCAACATCCCCCAATTCCTCGATAAAAACTGAATTCTCACCAAGAAACAATAATGTATAATTACATAATGTTAACAGCACTTCCCCCATTAAAGTCGTTTTCTTCGTCTTTATGGTACATTTTCTGCAAACCTGAGACTCAAGCAAAGGGTAGTATCCTTATTAATCTTGGAGGAGGAAAAGCTATGAAACGAAGTAGAAAATTGATGGCCGCTGCTGCGGCACTGGGTCTAGTGAGCGCCGCGGGCTTTGCTCAAGCGGATGTTGTCAGCCAATGGGATATGTCACTGACATCTCCGGCGCCGACGCCCCAGGAGGTTGCTACAGCAACCGGTGTCCCTTTTACCTTTGACATCTTTAACTATGTGGAACCGGGCAGTCTGACGGACCCAAACACCGGTGCCGTAGCCAGTGGCGGTTTCATGCCCAGCGGCTGGTCTCTCTTTGCCGGAGGTAAGACGGATATCTTTACCGATAGCACCAAGACCACCCAGAACGGTGCCATGACCTGGAAAGAGAGAGATACACAGGGGCCAGGAATAAGCGTGGTCACCGGTGATGATGTCAAGAACGAAAACTGTATTATGTCGGCAGGATGGATGCCTGAATCGCCTTGGGGTACTGATATCAAGCAATGTTCCGATCCTTGGCAGTCCAGTAAGCGCTTCAAGATGGTGAGCTATGTGTTGGATGGCCCCGTTGATTTGACCTTTAATGTCAGTGCCACCGGCAACACAGATATCTATCGTCTCTTGCAGAAGTATGGCAATCAGACAGGTCAGCGGGTCACCGGTTATACCCAGGAAATCGGTTTTATCGTTAATGGTCAATTCCAAAAAGCCATCCCCGGCACAGGTATTGCCTTCTGTGCCAAAAACGGCACTATCTATGATGATTACGACCCCACCCCAAGCACAATCATGAATCAGGGAGAACTTGATTCCCTCATGGCACACGGCCTGTTCGGCGCCGCTGACAAGCATCACGCCGGCACCGGTTATTTCAACCCCTATGTCCGGGGTACCTTCGGCCTGCTGGCCGGAGAAACCTCAATCACCACCACAGAACTCGGTGCAGTTCATCGTGACCTGTTCGGTGAATGGCTGCCTTCCAATCAGATGAAGGGTGCTTTCTACTATGATGACGATGGCAATCCTTACACTGATAATTTAATCGTTGCCAACTGCGACGGTGATTTTGATAAAGTAGCTGGCCAGGCAGGTGCTGCCAATGGCGGTTGTGACGGCCAGTGGATGACCTACCGCGAGGATTATCAGCTTCATGATAACGATGGCGACGGAATTGCTAACGAACTCGCGCCTGCCGTGGGCACCGATGTCCGAGCCCCGATTCCGGTTGATTCTGACACCATCCTTGCATGGATGGCTGATCCCTTGATGATCCCCGGAGATATCGACGATCTGGCTAACGTCAACATTAATGCCTTCATCTCTGTAGCCAACGCCCAGAATTGGCCCACCGCAGATGGTAACGGCAATGCCAGCTTCACCATCAGGGCGACTCCGACTTTTGATGCTGACGTGGCTCAGGCCGAACCAGGTGTTGAAGATCCTGCAGCATTCGTGGTCAGCATCAATGCCCCGAACACCGTTCTTTAACGTAAGGTTCTTTAACACAATGATTATTCTGAATATTGGAGGAATAGAATGAAAATCGTAAAAATAATTCTTTTGGCGATGGTAGTCGCCTTAGCAAGCGCCAGTATGGGCATGGCCGCAGGCTCAGTACAGGTGAATGAGTCCGTATATATATCTGCAAATGTTAAAAACACAACAAGCAATGCTCTGAAAGCTGCTGTTAAACTTACAGCTTATGACGATGCCGGCACTGTGGTGGGCAAGGTCTGCAGCGAGCAGTACCTGAAAGCAAATTCCACCAAGACAGTGACCTTTCGCTGGCAAGCTCCGAACTATAAGACCGGCATTTACTGGAGCCCTAAGGTCGTTGTCGCCGGTACCTGCATCAATAAAGTAGTCGGTGATGACAGTGATCATGAAGATGATGGTGATGACAGTGATGATAGCGACGATGATGAAGATCATGATGATGATGATGACAGTGATGATGCTGTATTTGTCAAAGTTTATGGCGATAGTGACGATAGTGGACTTGAAGAAGATTAATCAAGGTCGTTCCATAATAAAGGGTCTTGTTTTTTTGTAATCCAAGAGTTCCCGCATAACTTACCCTTTTCCGGTCTGGATTGGCCGGGAAAGGGACTCTTCTATTTCTGCTTATTACCCATTATTACAATGTGTTAAAGGGAGAGGTGTTAAATGGATGGTGTATCTGAAAATATTGGTTTGGTAGCTTTGGTTATAATTGGCTTTATGGCTATCAGTATAGCTGGTCAATTGATCAAAAGCCTGCGCTGCAGATTCAGAAGAAGTAGAGGAATTCAAGTGAAAGGAGAGTGTCATGAGTGAACCTCAGAGAAATGCCATGATTTCTGCGAGAAATACTGCAGGGATAACAGCAATTATACTTTTTGTTGGGGTTGTGTCCCTCTTTGTTGTTCTGGCAGTTAAGTTTCCGCAGCTCTACATCTTTGCCACCTATGAGGATCTGCTCGGGGAATGGACTCAGGTCTTCTTTTTTGCGGCAACCCTTATTGGTTCCCTTCTCCTGACACGGTACACACATCCCTACCGTCTCTTTTTTGCTATTCTGGCCCTGGCCTGCTTCTATGTGGTTGGCGAGGAAATTTCCTGGGGCCAACGTCTGTTTTCCTTTGCAAGCCCGGAGTTTTTTCAGCACCATAATCTTCAGCAGGAGGTCAACCTCCATAACTTTCTCACTGGCCCAAGGGCAACCTGGCAAAAAAGAATCATTGAGATTGGTCTTGTTGCCGGTTTGATTGGATATGGTCTGATCTACCCTCTTTTGCAGAGGAACGGTAATAGTTTGGCGCAATGGCTGGCAGACCACGGACTGCCTGTCCCGCCGCTCTACCTCAGTCCCTACTTTATCACAGGGGCGCTGTGTGAAGTTCGTCTTTTTTCATTTAACGAGGCTGAGATCGCAGAGCTCCTTGTTGCCATGGCTCTGGCCTTCCTGACCCTTCACTATCTCCTGCTGAGCCAGGAAAAACGGGCACATGCAACTCCCTGTGGTCCGGCTATTGCAATAGTCGCAGTCGTTCTTGTCTGTTTCGCTGGAGCAGGATCGGCGAGCTGGTATTGCTGGGAATCTCCTGAACTGCATGGCCAAATGGTACAGCGCATCACGGCTGGAAAGAAAAAATTTGCCAAGCGCTATTGCAGTCATGGAGATTGGCAGAATGCGGCCTATCTCTATGAGGACCTTCTTGAAAAAAGCCCTGAAAACAGGGTTCTGTTACGCAGCTTGGCACGAACTTATAAAGAGATGGGGGATGAACAGAGGTTTCTTGCCACCAATGGTAAGGCCATTCGCCTTGACATGATTCATTATAGTCGGGATCCTTACCAGGTAGCGGTTAATCTTTCGTTATTTCAAAGTTTTCAGCAAAACGGCAAGAAAGAAAAAGCCAAAATTCATTTGGCAAAAGCCATGGAAGAGAGCCATAACAAGGTATTATTAGAGCCATCTAAGGCCGATAATTATTATTGGTATGGCAAATGCTTACAGGCCAAAGGTGACACTACTGCAGCCAAAGAACAGTTTGCCTGCGCCGTGTCTATGAAACCCGCATCAAAAAAGTATCTCCAAGCCTATCGCAGAAGTCTGCAAAATGAAAAAAAGTTGATATAAGGTTCTTGCAAAATGACTAATTTATGAACGAAGTCTATCTAAAACGAAGATAAATTTCTGATGAAGATCCACATACGCTATCCACCTATTTGCAATAGACGTATTTTTTGCTATACTTACTATATAATCTTTAAGTTCCAGGCAAATACTAGGGCCTGCTCCTCTCTGTATTAATCTATGTTTTACAACACTACTTGCTCTTGTATTTGTTATCTTTATATTTTTTTCATTTAAGACGTATTTGCGGTTTATTACGGCGCTTTTCCAACCATCTTGGTAAAATGAGTGGGCATTTGACTCCCCAGGTAATTCAGTTTCTTCACATCGATCCACTGCAGATGGTGGCAAATGATTTATTATTATGACAGCACATTTTGGAAAAAAAATTACAGCAAAACTGGCTTGCCTTCAGCAGACGGTGGATGGTCTTCACGAGTTACTTGTATCTCACCCTACGGATTGTAAAATTTTATCTAGACATTTCAGAGAGATCCAACGTCACTTGATTGCCACAGTAAAAGAAATAAAGGCATAAGATGATGTTATGGAAAATCCGATTAATACAGGGCAAGGCGTTCCTCAGCCTCTTTCTCTTAGTTTCAATATACTCACTTGCCAACTATTTCATTATTAAGCTGATTGTCTCCCCTAGCCATCTTCAAGTTGAACATCACCTGGCGCAACAGGAGATGGAACGTCTTACGGAAGCACTGCTACGCGAAGAAGAGGCTCTGGGAACCATCGCCCATGACTGGTCGGCCTGGGATGACACCTATAATTTTGTGCAGAACGTAAACCCCGAATATATCACCTCCAATCTGGGAAATACAACCTTTACAAATATCAAATTAAATCTGTTGTACATATTTCGCCTCGACGGATCGCTGGTATTGAGTCGACGGCTCAACCTTGAAACAGAAAAGGACATGGGCCTCCCTGAGCTTCCGACGACCGGCCTGGCCAGCAATCATCCCCTGCTGCACCATCCCGAAAAGGACAGTGCAATCAACGGAATCCTCAAAACAGTTCGCGGTCCACTCTTGATCGCATCTCACCCCATTATCACCAGTGAAAATACCGGGCCCATTGTCGGAACGCTGATGCTGGGTCGCTTGCTCACCAAGGAGTTAATGGAAAAGTTAAAAAGGCAGACCAAGGTCGAATACCAACTTTTTGGTCTCGATGAGAGAGAGCGCCTTTCCAAGATTCCTGCCGATATACATTCACTTGGTCCACAGACGCCCTTTGTCTTTTATGATACAGAAAACAGAATCACCGTATACAGCCTCCTTCTCGATTATCTGGGGAAACCCCAGTGGATCCTTGAGGTTCAGGCCGATCGCCCGATCACCAAACAATCCAGCAATATTCTTCGTTATGTTCTGTTCTCAAACATTGGCATAGGCCTTATTACCCTCCTTGTCCTCCTCATCTTTTACAGAAATCAGCTCAGGGTTGTGACTTCAACATTCCGAAACCTTATTGATCAAGCCTTACCATCTCGAACAAAGTCACAACCGGAAAGTCCACTGTCGTTAGACTTCAACACCGATGAATTTTCCAGATTAAGTGATGACCTCCGCTCCATGATCGCCGACTTTGAGCAAACCAGCGAACATCAAAAAAATATCATCAGTGAACATACGACATCACGTCGTCAGCTCAATAACCAGATGGTCAAAGAGATCAAAGAGAGGCTGCAGATTGAAAAAGACCTGCACGAGGTCCAAAGGAATCTTGAAGAACAGGTCGAAAAACGAACAAGAGAACTCCGACAGGCTAATACCGTACTGCAGGACGAAATTGTGATCCGCAAAGAGAAGGAGGAAGAACTGATAAACCACCGGAAGCGTCTTCGTGCCCTCTCATCTGAACTCATGCAAATAGAAGACAAGGAACGACGCCAACTTGCCACTGACCTCCATGACCAGGTAGGGCAGTCCCTTTCGGTTGTCAAGATGTATGTGGATGGACTCATTGCCTCCACATCGGACGATGGCAGCCTGGAAAGACTTAAGCTCATAGCAAGCATCATTGAGCAGACAGTACAGGATGTCCGCACCCTCACCTTTGAACTCAGTCCGCCCATTTTGTACGAACTTGGTCTTAATGCCGCGCTTGAATGGCTCGCTGAAGATTTTCTAAAAAAATACTCCCTCAAAATCAAGTCCGCATGTGATGCGTGTCCCAAATGCACTACCCCCGCTTTCCTGGCCCTAATTTTCCGTACAATTCGTGAATTACTGATAAATGTCGTCCGTCACGCCCATGCTGATACGGCTGAGGTAGAAGTTCGATGTACAGGCAAAGGTGTCCGTATAACCGTAATGGACAACGGCTGCGGCATGAAAAACGAATATCAAAAAGACGGGGAAAACACAAACGGAGGCTTTGGCCTGTTCAGCGTCCGTGAGCGGGTAATCAACATCGGTGGCACAGTGGTGATTGATTCACAAAAAGGTAAAGGAACAACCATAACCATAACAATTCCAATCAAAGAGGCCTGCGTGCAATCCAGCAGTTAACGAAAATGATACTAAAAATTATTGTGGTTGATGACCATAAAATTGTCAGGGATGGACTCTGTTCACTTATCGACGGACTTTCCGGTTATACTATCGTCGGCCGGGCGGAAAATGGCAGGCAGGCCATCGAGGTGGCGCGTCGGGAAAAACCTGATATCATCATCATGGATGTGAGCATGCCGGAGATGAACGGTATTGATGCGACCAGTTCGATCATGGAAGAGCTGCCTTCTTGTAAGATCATTGTCCTGTCCATGCACTCGGATAAACGCTTCATTACCGGTGCTCTCCAAGCTGGTGCCTCAGGCTTTCTTCTCAAAGAGTGTGCCTTTCAGGAACTCAACCAGGCCCTTGACGCAGTTCGTAGCGGGCAGACCTATCTCAGCCCCAAAATTGCCGGAACGGTTGTCCACGATTACCGACGTCGCCTGCTCACCGAATCCAAGGAAGAAAGCCTCACGACCAAAGAACGTGAAGTGCTGCAGCTGATTGCCGAGGGCCGTTCGACCAAAGAAATTGCCGACAGGCTCTTTGTCAGCATCAAGGCCATTGAAGGACGGCGACGGCGGCTCATGGAAAAACTGCAAATTGACACCGTGGCCGGACTTGTCAAATATGCCATCCGGGAAGGACTGACAGAGCTGTAACTCCAATAGTATCGCCAGCAGGTTACCCTTACCGAATGGCAACCAAACAGGAAGGCGGAGACTCTCCGAGAAATATCGGATTTTGTAAATTTCATCATCGTTCTGAGGTGTTAAATTGCCTGTTTGATATTTGACCTTCTCTTGTAAAGAGATTAATGAATCCCCATCAACGACATTAACGTTCTTGTGGTAATCTCCCATTGCATCAAAAAAAACCCCACCTTATCCCTCATCCATTTTCCAGCCTTCCCGGTCCCCCTTGCCCTCCCCCTCTCCCCCTCATCTGCACACCACCAAAAACTACAATAAGGGATTTCGAAGCCTACAAGTAGGGAAACCCCCCTTTCCAAGTACACTACATGATGATACCATCAAATAATTCAAGAAAGATCCTCCCCTCCATGAGGGTAACCACATTGATTAAATAGGAAAGTTGACTCTGGAGGACAATGAAAAAAACAGCATGTATCTCCTTGTTTCTCCTTTCTGCCAGCAGCATAACACTGGCAAATAACGACAGCCAACAAGATCTTCTTTTCATCAACCCCGGCGTGACAACAGAGACCAATATCCACTTCAACGAGCGCTACTGCACAGAGTGTCATCTACAGATACCAAGCAGGGGCGATGGTGCTCAGCTGAGATATAAAAGCTATAACCAAACCTGCAGGTGTCATGGATACACTCCCGACACTTACACCCATCCTGTTGACATACAACTCTCAGCTGAGAAAAAGGCCACTATCCCGGCAGAATTTCCCCTCAAAAATGACAAAATAACCTGTGATACCTGCCATAATATGGAACTGCAATGCGAACCGAAATTCAAATTCAAAAACTACAATCAGGCATTTTTACGAACGGACCCCTCCCTGGGCCGCACCTTCCTCTGTTATCAATGCCATAAGGAAGAGCAGTACAAAATGTTGGACCCCCATAAGCAGCTTGACGCCTCGGGAGCGATAAACCCGGAGTCATGCCTCTATTGCCACGAAACAAAGCCAGACGAGCAACACGCAACACTGGAATCGCGGAAAGACGGAGAAGATACTGTCCATCTTGTCGGTGATCTTGAAGTACTCTGCCTGCGATGTCATAATAACAAAGCCGGAAACCACCCCCTCAACAAAAACCATCGCGTCAAACCATCGGCAAAAGTGTCCTCAAGAATGGAGTGGTCTGAGAGAAATCTTTGGATCGTGCTGCCGCTGAACGACGAGGGGAAAATTACCTGCATTACCTGCCACAATCCCCATGAACGTGGTGTTATCCCCACTGAAAAAGCTGCGTCTGCCGGTGCAAGCGACAAGGGCCGGCTGAGAAAGGCATGGGGAGGGGGCAGTATCTGTGTGGTATGCCATAACATGTAAAAAGTGAAGAACCCCTTCGCACCACTGCGAAACCCCTACAGTACATTTGTTTACAGAAAGAGTGCATCCTACGAAACTGTTAGAAAAAAAGGAGATGAGATGAGCTTGAAGTCACGTTTCGGACCATTTGGTTACATTAGTATCTTTGTACTGCTTACCATCTATTTCATGCCCGCAAGTGTGCTAGGGGCAGATGTCGGCAACTGCCTGCTGTGTCACAAATATCCTGGATTAAGCAGAGTTGACGAGAATGGAGAGATGCGGCTTCTCTTTGTCAATGAAGGCATTTTTAGTAAGAGCGTCCATGGCAAAGTCAAATGTGAAGGATGCCATGTAGATATAACCAAAATCCCCCATGAACCAGCCAAGCCGGTCGACTGCCTGGTGCTTTGCCATATCATAGAACCGACTTCGGAGCAGAAGTTCACCCATAAAAGTGTTGCAACCTCTTTAGAAGACAGTGTTCACAGCAAGAAGGACAAGGACGGCAAAGAAAAACCATTCAGCGAGGATATGCCCACCTGCAAGGACTGTCATGACAACCCGATGTTCCGCCCTCTTGCCTTTGTTAAAAAAGTCAGACCAGGCGTCGCTGAGGATGCTCTGGGGCGCTGTCGCGTCTGTCACACACAAGAAGAATTTATCAACAGATTTTACAATCACATCACCACCAGGCTGCACAAAAGCAGAAGCCCCCTTAATATTGCACAGTCGTGCGCTCGATGCCATGATGACCCGAAGCTGGTTGCCAGGCACAAGCTTTCCACCAGCGCGGGAGGCTCCTATGGCCAGACCTTTCACGGCAAGGCAGCCAATCTTCTCGACGAATCGGTACCAGATTGCCTGGACTGTCATGTGCCCAAGGGAAAATCCGTACACCAGATGTATGAAAACAAGGATCCCCGCGCCACAACCCATAAAGAGAACAGAGGGCAAATCTGCAACTCCGTGGACTGTCATCCAGGAGCTTCCACAGATTTTGCGAATTACAAGGTCCATGCCGAATTCGATAAAAAAAGCAACCCGGTCATATACTGGTTTACTACCTTTTTCATCATTCTCACCGGCGGTACCCTGTTGCCTCTGATGGCGATCCTGTTTCTTGACCTGCTTCGCCGCCTGTTGCCCAATGCATCTTTTAGTCGGAGGAAAGAGAAATAATGAAACGATATCCAGCTATAAAAATAAAAGACGGAAAGAAATATTTTTTCAGATTCAACCTGGACCAAAGAATCCAGCATATCATCCTGGCGCTAACGGTCATTATTCTGGTACTGACGGGGATGCCTCTCAAATTCAGCGATGCTAGCTGGGCCCCGTATCTTTATACTATTTTCGGTGGAAGTAAGATGGCACCGACAATACATAAAATAACCGGTGCCATTATGCTCATCCTCTTTGTGTACCATGTCATCCGTGTTGTCGGCCAAATCCTGACTAAACAGATTTTACCCCTCAAAAAAGAGGGAAAGATGACTGTTGGTCGAGTCACCACGATATTGGTTAAGCAGCCTATGATCCCCAACATGAAGGACGCCTATGATATTATAGGGCTGATGAAGTATCTCCTCTATTTTACCACTGTACGACCTGATGGAGATGAATTCACATGGAAGGAAAAATTTGATTACTGGGCACCATTCTGGGGTATGTTTGTCATCGGTCTTACTGGCCTCGTTATCTGGAACAAGGTGCTTGCCACTCAGATCATACCAGGCGAGATCATCAACCTCTGCCTGATCGCCCACAGCGACGAGGCACTGCTGGCCGCTCTTTTTCTCTTCATATGGCACTGGTACAATGTCCATTTCTCCACATCCGTCTTCCCCATGGGAACGGTCTTTTTGACTGGTTACCTCCCAGAGGATTTAATGGTTGAAGAACACTATGAACATTATGTCAGGGTAATGATAAAAGAGGGGCTGGAGGATGAAATCCTCCCACCCCATGGTGGTCACAAGCCCTTTTGTGAAAAACAGTTACCTGATGAACCTGACAGTCCATCAACCACTACAGCCGGCGAACAGCCCGATGATACCGTACCGCAGGGAGGGATCAGCTCATGAAATGCTTTCTTACCAAGCTCTACATCATTGCCTTTATGGGGCTGGTCGTTTTTTTCGGTGTACTCATCTGGAAGCTGACCTTTGCTCATCTTATCCATGAATACCACGCCCGAAAAGGTGATGTCTCAATCCAGCATACCGGAGAAGCAGACAAAAAGGATCTAGGAAAACAGACCTTTGAAACGATGATCCTTGAAAGCGAGGATCGGGTAAAGCACTACCTCGGCTACCGTGTGCTCGAAGAGCAACGAATAGAGGGCCATTTCCACCATATCGGTTTTGATATAGGCCCGGACAACAGATCCTACTGCCGATCCTGCCACGGTGACATGCCGCATGATAAAGTAAAGGATATTCGTGCTTTTTTGAATATGCACGCCTTCTTTATCGGCTGCCAGACCTGCCATGTCAAACTCGAAGAAAGTGAAAAGACAAACGTCTACAAATGGTATGACCGCAAAACCGGCGATATCGTAGCCAGCCCGGTTAATGGGTCTCCGCCGGGAACCTATGATGCAAAGATCATCCCCTTTGTTCGTGAGAACGGTAAACTTGTCCGCATCGACAGCGAAGATAAGATACAATTCGCCACTGATTACAAGACAAATGAAAAGGTCTTGAGCGAAGGCCAGAAGTCCAAGGCAAAGAAACTTATCCATAAGATTATCAGTAAGACCCCGGTGACCTGTGAAAGTTGCCATACAAAGAACAACCCAACCCTTCCCCTTGCAGAGCTTGGGTATCCACAGACGCGGATTGACTCAATCACCAGCACAGAAGTGGTGGGAATGATAAAAAACTATACCGAATTTCATATGCCGAAGATGTTGAGCCCCGGAGAGAAATCGATCACGCCGCAACTGGAGGCGGAACCTCTGCTGAAACAGCAACCGGAACTACTGCCGGAACAGCACTAACCGCCAGGAACAAGTGGATAAAGAAATTATGCTTGAATGGCGTACAATCCTCCAGGGGTGCAGCAGATGGCAACGGAGCATATCCTCCGTTGCCATCTGCTTTTGGCTTCTTGCCTGTGCCTCCACTGTCCATGGAGTCGAACTGACCATGGCAAAACACCTCTTTGATATAAAGGATACCTTTAACCAACCCAGTGATGTGGCCGTGGCCAAAAATGGCACCATCTATGTGGTTGACGGAGTCAATGGCAGGATACAGGCATTTTCTCCAACCGGAAAATATCTTTTCACCATCGGACACCCGGGAACCGGCCCTGGAGAATTTGCCTTTCCTTTAGGAATGGATATTGACAAATCAGGCAGGGTCTATGTTGCCGATTCCAGAAACCACAGGGTCCAGATATTCACAGCCAAGGGGGATTTCATCTCTGAGATCCCGGTTCCGGATAATAACGGTACCAAGGCAGACCCAACAGATGTCGCCGTGGATGATTCTGGTAAGTGGTTCTTTGTGGCAGACAACAATAATCACCGTATTCTCAAATTTGATACTGGTTCAAAAAAGCTTACCAACAGCTATGGAAAACCCGGGGCTGAGAAGTGGGAATTCCGCTATCCCTTTCTCATGCATCTGCATAATAATAAAGACCTCTACATTGTTGATGTAATCAACACCAGAGTACAGGTGGTGAACACAGCGGGCAAATTTGTTGCCTTTGTCGGGGGATGGGGCGTGCAAAAGGGACAATTTTTCAGGCCCAAAGGGGTCACTGTTGATAAAAACGGCCTCGCCTATGTCAGCGACAGTTATATGGGAGTAATTCAGCTCTTTAATATCACAGGGACATTCCATTCTGTCCTCGGTGATCCTGCAAGCGGTGGGGTAAGAAAATTCACCACCCCTGTGGGGCTCTTTGTTGACGACTCAATGCGCCTCTATGTTGTGGAAATGCTTCCAGGGCGACTCAGTGTCTTCAGCCTGGACAAGGCGCAATAACAGTGCATCGCCAACAAATAGTTTGCTATGAATAGACCCTCAGCCTGCATCATCTTCCTCCTTTTCAGCACCATACTCTTGTATTATACGTCCACTCTTGCCGAGCAGACACCACCCCGCAACCCGAACTCGGCCAAAGAGTGTGCGATCTGTCACTATCGATGGATCGACACATTTTTCATCGATGGCAAGGGAACTGACTTGGTTCCCTATCAGGCGACAAGGGTTGTCGCCGAACAAGAAATGTGTTTTTCCTGCCATGACGGCAGTGTGGCTGACTCGAGAGGAAAGGTCTATAACGACCATCGTCATCCCATCAACAAACCTCCCCCCCCGGGCATGGAAATCCCGGCCATCTTCCCCCTGGACGATAAGGGAAACATGCAGTGTTTCACCTGCCATACTGCCCACGGCGTATCCAGTGAGATGGGGATAGAGAGGGCGGTCTTTATCCGCACCTCAAATGATAATTCTTCCATGTGCATGATGTGTCACAAGGGTAAAGAAGGTGGCCCTGCTGCGGGCAACCATCCCATTGGCACAATTAAGCGTTCAATCCCCGAGAAGATGCTCGGCCGAGGCAGTGTCGAGGGAACTGACAAGAAGCAACTCATCTGCCAGACCTGTCATACCGTTCATGGTTCACCGTATGACAATTTTCTCGTGGACAACAACCGCGATTCGGCCCAGCTCTGTCTCGATTGTCATGCAGAGAAGGGTGGCCTCGTGAACACCGGGCATGACTTGCGACGCACAGCCGCGGGTGCTAAAAACAGTAAGGGACAGACCCCGGAACAGTCAGGGGTCTGTGGCGCCTGTCACCTGGTGCACGGCGCAAAGAAAGGAGCACTCTGGGCAAGAGAGCTTCCTGTCAATAGCAAAAACATGAGCCAGGACCTCTGTATAAGTTGTCATAACAGGCAGGGACTGGCCCCTGAAAAGCTTCTCAAGGGATATGCACATCCCGTCAATATCTCACTCAAAGACAAGGGGATGAAGCCTGAGTTACCAGTCTATGATCTTAAGGGCAAACAGGTACCCTTCCAGTCGAAGGAGGCACTCTTCACCTGCCTCACCTGCCATGACCCGCATCAGGGAGGAACAGCCAGACAGGCGAAGATGACGCCTTCCCGTTCCAGTTTTCTTCGGGTAGAGGGTGGTCAGCCGGAGAGACTGTGCAGACAATGCCATGTACAACAGGCACGCATAGCCGGGAGCGATCATGATCTGCGACAAACGGGACCTGCAACAAAAAATGAGAAAGGCCAGTCGCCGCTCGAGTCTGACGTTTGCGGCGTCTGCCATCTTGTGCACGGAGCTCAGGCAGAAAATTTGTGGGCCAGAAATGTCGCTAACAAGAACACCTTCCCAGCCCAGGACCTCTGCCTCACCTGTCACAAGAGCAAAGGAGAAGCCGGGAAAAAGGTGATCGGGGATCATTCCCATCCCGTTGATATTGATCCTGCCAAAAAGGGTATCAACACCAAACTCCCCCTCTATGACAGGCATGGGAAAAAGTCTGGTAACGGAATGATCGCCTGCCTTACCTGTCACGATCCCCATCAATGGAATCCAGAAAATCCAGGAGATCATGGCGGCAGCAAACCAGAAGGCAACTCAAAAAACAGCTTTCTCCGTCTTGAGGTCGCACCAAGACCTGTGTTGTGTGCTAATTGCCATGGGACAAAGGCATATGTGGAAAAAACCGACCACGACCTCACCATAACCGCCCCGACAGCAAAAAACATCATGGGCCAGACGCCAGCAGAGTCCGGAGTCTGCGGGGCCTGCCATGTCATCCATAATGGGAAAAACAGTGTGCGCCTCTGGGGTCGTGACTACGGCAGCGGTAAAGGTGTTATGGACAGGATGTGTAACAGCTGCCATAGTGAGACAGGGTCGGGTAGCAGCAAGGTGCCAAAGGTATCCACTCACCCGGAAAAACAACTGATTGCCAATCCGGGAAGAAACATCAAGGGCAAGGCAAACTACTTCCCCCTCTTTGACAATGCCACAGGAGCCTTCAAAACCGTTGGCGATATAGCCTGTGCCTCATGCCATGATGTGCATCAATGGGACCCGAAAAAGGCATTAAAGGGCCCAGGCGAGAATTCCGAAGGCAAGGCCACAAACAGCTTTTTACGAATGCAGACTTACGACATGATATGCAAGGATTGTCACGGCCTTGATTCACTGTTCCGTTTTAAATATTACCATGACAGTAGAAAAAGAAAACCCATACCTGCGCCATGATATAGGCAGGAACGGTTTTTGGATTTGCAAAGAAGAGCCAAGATCCAGTACTATAAAATAGATACAAAACGGGACTAAAGTTTTTCTTAACTGTCAAGTCTCTTCTGTTTGTAAACATATTTGACGAATTCCTTAAAGGTCTTCTTCGGCGCTGCCTCTCCTTCGATCCGAGGTTGCAGGCTTTTCAGGTTGGAGAGCCCATGATAGCGCAAGCAATGATCTAAACCAAAGCGCGCAGTTTCTGGGTTGATGAATTTGTGATTGTTGCTGTGATCCAGGTCAGGTCCTGCTTCCCGCAGTTAACGGTGACGGTCTGAAGATCAGGGGGGGGGTACCGCCATCATGGTGTTTTAGCATAAAAATCAAGCCCTGAATGAATACAATTGGTAATACAATATATTATGTTATAGAAGTATAGAAAGATCGTTGGAGATATGAGCGTAAAAAATACCTACTACAGCTACAACGGGGGTTCCACCCAGACCGGCACCACGGTATCTATATACCTGCGACATCCGGGACAATCCCTTACACGCTGCTCTTCTGGTCCGAGGACTGGTCAGGCAATATCGAGACTCAGCACAGTGTCAGCTTCACAGTTATCAGTGGTGGCGAGACCTTCCGAATGGTCTGGAACAACAGCGATGGATATGACTCTCCTTTTATTGCTAACTCACCTTGCACCGGTGTCCCTGCTATTGATGCTGACATTTGGATAGATTGGACCATTAAACGCGGGACCACCACCGTGTCCACAGGCTCGTCTGCTGCGTGTCCCGGCTGGAGTGGCATCAATGAAGTTAGTGTTCCGATAAGCCCCACGAAATATAATGTGACAATAACTTGATGGAACAGTGAAGGATACGATGATGAAACTTCTTTCCCGGACAATTTAGTCACGACACCCGGTCAGTTAATCCGGTTGAGCTACTAGCCGGCACCTGCATGCCTCCAAGGTGATCACGATTTTCTTAGTGACATGCAGGGGTTTGAAGTTCTGCGAAAGACGTTTAATCGCTGCTCATTTTTGATATTAGGACTAAAATTATTTGGACTGGGAATTATGCAATCATCCCGCATGAGAACGAGTTTTGAAAGAAATTTTAGATGGTAAGATGAAAGGGCATGCAGTCCTTATCAATAGCTTTTTGTTGAATAGGTATTGATGGAAGGTCGTTACAGGTGTTATTTAATTATGAAGACAGGGAGGCTATAAATTAAGATTATGATTGTTGAAAATAAACATCAGATTATTTTTTATGTCACACGGAATGCGGTCGGCTTTCTAATGCTTGGTTCCTTCATTCTGTTCCCGCTGACAACGAATGCCCTTGTAAAGAATACACACCACGATTTTTCAAATGCGGCATGGGGCAAAGATGAACTGTGCGTTGTCTGCCATACGCCCCACCATGCCAATAATACGGTCTCGCAATCGCCACTCTGGAACCATCAGGTTACAGTCAACTCATACACATTATACAGCAGTCCGACATTAGACGCCACACCGGCCCAACCCACCAGCATCACCAGGCTTTGCCTGTCCTGCCATGACGGAACAGTCGCGCTGGACTCATTCGGGGGGGTCACGGGGACGACGAATATTCGTGTTCAAACATCTCGAGCAGTGCCGATCGCGATCGGCACTGCATTGAGCAAGCATCATCCCGTGGCAATACTATATGATAAAGCACTCGCTTCACAGGATGATGGACTCTATGACCCTGATGCACACCCTTCCGGTCTAGGCGGTACCATCAGCCACGACATGCTCAATGGAGGTGTGTTGGAGTGCAGTTCCTGTCATGATGTTCACGTCGCCCGGGGGACAGGAAATTGCACGGACTGCCATGATTTTAACTATCCAAGCTATTACCTGAATACAAAATCTCTTGTCAAGTCCAATGAGGGCAGCGCACTTTGTTTCACCTGCCACAGGAAATAGGACTTTTGATCTGTTACAATAAAGAGATTTTTTTTTCGAATGTCTCACAATGAAGAAAATTAAAGGTTGTTTTTTTGATTATTTTCAGTCATTTTAACTCGAAGAATCCGGTTCCTCAACTGCTTTGAAAAACCAAGTGACAGGACATGTCTTCTATGGTCACACAGAAAACGTATCTTGACGATTCTTCGTCACCGGCTCCTGTTTGTTTTGATTTCAGCAACAATGCGGTCGATTGATTCATGCTGATCGGTGAAGGCTTATTCTTCCATCATTATGCCCTGATGGTGGATTTTTGATGATCCTTTTTTCATGTTCAAAAAGCGTCATGTTTGGCAACGATGGTTCCAGCCTGACAAGTTGGCGCTTATCACAGCCGGTTAGCAGTAACTTCAGCACCTCGACATTCTTTTCGATCAAAGTGTCTTTGCATTCGTAAGATGTAATATCTACCGACATCCACCGACCTAAATTTGGCAAGTGTATATTAAAAAAAGAGGTGAGTGTGAGACGAAAAACCTGGGTCAAATTGATTGGTTGCCAGTTATGCATTGTCTTATTCTGCCTGTCCTTTATCGTCAAAGCTCATGCCACGGAAAACTGGCCGCACAATGGTAACAGCGGTATCGGCTGTTTCTCCTGTCATGACCTGGCCTCGTCAGAGCCCAAGTTGCTGCCGCCGCTGGGTCATACCCCTGTGGACCTTGATGATACCACAGCCAACACCCTCTGCTGGGGATGCCACGACGGAGGGACCACACCTCCAAAAGGGCCTTATGTTTTAACCCATTCCAGCTTGACCACCAGCAATAAATACGGAGATTGGACCGTTGAGTGCTGGGTCTGTCACAATCAGCACCTTCAGGATCAGGTCAAAACCTATGGTATGGCCAGCTATGTATACACCGGCACAGTAACCGGGGTGACTGCGACGCAGATAAAGGTTACCGCTGCTTCCTGGACTGTCGACCAGTATGCTGGTTATGTGGTTGTGCCTAATACTGCCACTGACAAGATCAACTACAATTACAAGATCATAAGAAACACAAGCAACACCCTCACAGTAAGAGGGCCAATAAACCTGACCTATGCTGCCATCGGCAATACCGTGGGCATCAGTGACAGTAAATTAATCAGGACAAGCATTAACTTGGCCGACATAAGTACAACCGGAGTTTCTAAAATCGGATTCAACGGCGGCGTTCCTTTCAAACCCACCGGGATTAAAACCGTCAAATTTTTCAAACCCACCGGGCCCAACTCCTTTGCCGATGGTGTGGGGGATGTGGACGGTATCTGCGAAGTGTGCCATGACCTGACCGATCACTGGCGCAATGACGGGACCCTCTCCGGAGTTGGTCTGCATACCGGCATGAAGGGGACGAACTGCATAGGTTGCCATTCGCACGCGAAAGGCTTCAAGGCAGCGTGTAACAGCTGCCATGAAAATCCTCCACCAACAAATGCTCATAAGGTGCATGTCGGCGTCATGAAATACGAATGCAGTGAGTGTCATTACAACAACACCCACAATCCTCTTAATATATCCTCCACTCCGGCCAACTTTCTGAATGATTATGACCGCAGCAAGGTTGATGTGGCCTTTAACCCGACTAGAAACAATGACACCAATAACGGGACTACCCTTGGGGCGCCAGGATTCACCAGGAACGCTACATCCGCAGCATTAACATGCAACAATCTGACCTGCCACAACCCTGACAACGCTTTTACAGGTAGAGGAAGTAGCACCAGCACCAACAACAAACCGGCATGGAGCGGCAGTTTAAGCGCACCTGTATATGGCAGCTTCTACAAAGGCCGTAGTGAGTGTTTATTTTGTCATGCAAGTCAAGGTTACACGGATAGTCACTTAATGCATTCTAACTATCCTTGCACAGACTGCCACGGCAAGGTGAATGTGATTGATCCCGCAACGAACGGAGGGTCTGATATTCGGCATGCGAATAATACGGTGGATATAAATCAGGCTACTAATTATCCAGTTTATGTAAACGCGTCTCTTCCTTCGTTCTCGTCTGCTCCTTATAGGACCGGCATCACGGCGACATACACAGACGGCCCACTTGGTACAATTACAGGGAGTACCTGTGCAAACGTCTATTGTCATGGCAACATGCCCAGTGAGATGGGCGCTGGTGTCCCCTCCACTCCGAATGGAACTGGTGGATTCACCGGAACCTGGAGGGCAGGTAGCAATTATAGTCTTCAATGTTTTAGTTCTTGCCATAGAAATAGTGAGTCTTATATATCCTCCATGGTGAATCAGTCTCATATAACCCATACCAGCTTGAGACTCTGGGGTACGAATGCGGGCTGTCCATCTTGTCACAATGGACACGGAGATGGCTCAGGCATTGACGGCCGTCTGAGCTTAATAGGAGCATCCGACGGTTCTCTGGCCAATACCACAGCCTGTGACAACTGCCACGGAACTGCCGCAGGTGTTGCTGAAGCCAAGGCAAATTGGTTGTTAAATACCCAAACAGTTCCTAAGCGCATTACAGACTGCCGCTACTGCCACAACGGCACAAAACCGGCCAACAGCAAGTCTGACGGCAGCGGCATTCCTGCTCCGCCGATAGATAATTTCACCACCACAGGTCACGGGAAGACATCAGGAACATTCAAGGCCACCAACAACCCTGCTCCAGCCTACGTCTGTACTACCTGCCACGATAACAACAGTAAGCATATTGATGGAGTAGTCGGTACCGGCTTACGATTTAAGGCTGTACCATCCGATGGGCTGGATTACACTTCCGCTTCCAGTGAAATCTGCCTTGATTGTCACAAAGTGGGGCAAATCGCCAACGGCACTCTCGGCAAAAATGCCACCAAAAAAGCCTCCGTTCATTCGGGGGCAATTACCAACAATTACAATACAAACGCCTCCTCTGCCTATCCGGCTTTCGGGGACAGCGCTAATTACACTGCAAAACCCGGTTACCAGTGCGCTAATTGTCATAATGTTCACGGCACAACTAAACTTGCCATGCTTAATCCATCTATGAATGGCAAAGTTGGCGGTATTAATAATACTGTGGTCATTGCTGGTTTAGATCAAACAACCGCCACCGACTTTACAGGTTTAGACCCCTCTTCATCAGCGAATAATGGTTTCTGTGATGTCTGCCATACACCAACAGGATCATCTCATCCGGATACTGGTCGGTCCGATAATCACAATTACGGTACATCCTGTATAACTTGCCACAGCCATCAATCGAGCTTTGCCCCCGCAGGATCCCACGCCAAAATCAGTGATCTGACGGGTGAGGCATTTGACAAAACTGTCGATTTTGGGAGCTTTACGGTAGGCGCGACATCAGACCAGGTGATTACCGTCGCAAATATCGGCACTGCAAACCTGAATATCAGTACCATCGCGAGCAGCAATCCCCTTGCAGCACCTTTCTCTCTTGTCAGCGGCAACTGCTCTGGCCAAGCCATCGCTCCGGCGACATCGTGTACGTTCACTGTCCGTTTTGCGCCAACAATAACCGGATCATTCACTGATACATTTGATATCCCGAGCAACGACCCCGGCACACCGGCAACTATTACCTTAAACGGCACGGGAACAGTTGCCGGACCGGACATAAAAGTAACAGACGCTATTGCTCCAGTTTTAGACCACTCCTTGCCCTTCGGTAATCAGGTTCTGAATGATGTGGTACCCCGATCAATTACCATAACCAATAGCGGAGTAACTGATTTAACCAACATCGTCATCGCTTCTGCTGTTAATCCTCTTGTTGCCCCATTTACCATTCCCCCAGGAACTGACGCCTGTTCCGGCCAGACCCTGACACCCGGCAATTCCTGTATTTTCAATGTGGTTTACACTCCTACAGCAACAGGTATTCACACCGATAGTTTTAATATTCTCAGCAATGACCCGGATGAACCCTCTATTACTTTCTCAGTAAGCGGCACCGGATTAAATCCTTTATATGCCTATACGTCAACAGGCGGTTACCTCTCGCGTATTCGAACTCTTGACAAGACATTGTTGCCTTCAACCATACAATTTGGACAAATAGTGGTTGCCCCTAACGGCTCAAATATTTATACGAACTATGGTGATAAGCTGAATATTTATCCAGCAGATCTCAGCAGCCTCAGCGCATTCTCCTCCATAAGCTATGGTAGTTACGGTGATGTGCAATTGGCAATTTCTCCGAGTGGTTCTTATGTGTATGTTGTTCACCAAACCAGCTATGATTCTACTAATCATGGCTTTCAAGTTCTTAATACCGCAACCAATACTTTTACTACTCCATTGGTGATTAATCTCCAATCAAGTGGCCAAAATTATTGGGGTTTCTCAACGACTGCATTGGCAGTTTCTCCTAATGGTCAGTATCTCTATTATACTAAAGGGTATAATAGCGAAACGACTGTTGACACTCTGCAGGTTCTCCGTACAATTGACTTTTCGCCCGTCACTTTTGTTCCAGTGGGAAATAAAACTACCAAGATGGCGATACTGCCGGATAATTCCAAAATTTATGTTCTGAACTCCTTCAACAACACAATTTCCGTTGTGCAGAGTTCAGACTTTACGGCGCGCACTCCTGTTTCAATCGGCAATGGTACTACTAACAATATGACCTTGTCGATTGACGGCAGCATTTTGTATGTTCTCAGCAGTGATAGCAGCAAGAATGTTGACACTTTGACCTTTATCAATACTGCTACCGACACGATTACGCAAACTGTTGATATTACCCGTTCAACAGGATGCATTATGAAGAAAATGGCGATAACTCCGGACGGTAAACAGCTCTATCTGTATGCGGATGCAGCGGCATCCAACTCAGCTGATTATGTTCATATTCTTGATCTAACAAATATTGGCGCACCGGCTACTATCATTGCCGCAAACGTAAATAACAACACCAGCATAGCGTTCCAGGCGAACGATCCTAATTCGGGCGGGCCGGATATTCAGATTACCGATAATGATGGTTTGTTGGCCAATGACCAAGGGGTGGCTTTCGGCAATGTAAATCTGAATGTTACCGCACCTACCAAGACAATCACCGTTACTAACAAAGGAATCGCAAATCTGGTCATCGGCACCATTAACGAGACAACTATCGCCGCTCCATTTTCGATCCTGAGCAACACTTGTAATAATAAATTTCTTGTTCTCAACGCAACTTGCACCCTAACAGTTTCATACACACCAACCGCACTCGGAACGCTCTATGACAGTTTTGACATTCCAAGCAACGACCCGAACGAAAAAATCGCAACCATAACCCTCAGTGGCACTGCGTTACTCCCTGATATCACTGTAACGGATGAAGTGGCACCGGCAGATGACCTGAATATGGCCTATGGATCAAAAACGCTTAGTTCTATAACTTCAAAGGTCATCACGGTGAAAAATGACGGAACCGGCCCTCTTACTTTCACCAGCATTTCCACTACTGATCCAGTATTATTTTATATATATCCCGGCGTCGCCCAGCGCTGTATTGCCGGCACTACAGTGCTTACGGCAGGCCAGACCTGCACCATTACCGTTCAGTTTAAACCTACAGCATTGGGCGACTATACAAAGATGGTGAACATTGTAAGCAACGATCCCGATGAAGGAACAGTCTCTGTTACTGTTTCCGGGACAGCGACGGCGCTTGGTTCAGATATAGCCCTGACTGCCACTAATACGGGAAATTCTCCGGCGATAACAACTCTTGATTTTGGCTATCGCCAACTTCCTAACTATTTTGATAACGTGCTTTTTGCAAGAAATGGTGGGGGCGCAAATCTGACTACCGGCACCATCTCGTTGCCCGCCGACCCTGGCCCTTTTTCTATATATACAGACGGACTTTCAAACAAAACAATTGGAGCCGGTGGATACAGTCCCATTTCAATAATTAGATTCACACCGATCAGTGTCGGTAATTTTACATCTCAAATTACTATCCCCAATAACGATCCTGACGGAAATCCGGCGATCCTGAATTTAAAAGGGACAGGATTTGAAAACACAACCGGCCTCATACCGTTTAACGATTATCTTAGTTTTATTCAGCAAGTTGTCATGAGTTACTCCACAAACGGCACCCTAGCAAATGGTACGAGCAATTTACTTAAACCTGGAACTTTAACAAAACCTACCGGCGTATTTGCAAATCCGAGCATCTGTTATGTGACGTTGTCGGGAACTAATCAGTTGCAGTTCTATAAGACATACAACATGACACTTCTGGCGACTGTTCAAGTCGGGAAAAATCCCAAAGGGGTTACAGCTACACCAAACGGCAGGTATATATATGTTGCAAACTATGATGAAGACAGCGTCAGCGTTGTTTCTCGGAATACTCAATCTGAGATAGCAACAGTCCCAGTTGGCAATGGCCCCACCGGGGTTGATGCAAGTCCGGATAATTTTTATGTTTATGTTACAAACTATCTTGACGATACCGTCTCTGTTATCAGAACATCCGACAACAGTGTCTCCGCCACAATCCATGTCGGAACTAAACCAAACGGGATTACCGTATCACCGGATGGAGCGTATGTCTATGTCACCAATTATTCCAGCAACAGCGTTTCGGTTATCCAGACATCAAATAATACCGTTACCGCCACAATCCCTGTCGGCACAAACCCATTTGGCATAGCCATCACTCCCGATGGTTCCCGGGTGTATGTCACTAATTTTACCGACAATTCTGTCACTATTATTCAAACATCCGATAACAGTGTACTCACGACGATTACCGGCATACTCTCTCCCAAGGGTATCGCAGCAACACCGGATGGCAAGTTCATCTATGTCGCTACATATAGCTCCTCAGCAAACAACAGTAAGGTATCTTCGATCCAGACCAGTGACAATGCCGTATCTTTAGCTTATCCGTCTTCAAATCTTGCTTACTTTGAGTTGCCACAGGGTACTAACGGTTACGGTATTAACATAACCGCCTTTGGTAAGTTTTTGACAGCTGTCAGAAACGGTGCCGATCTCGATGGCGTTCCAGATACAGAGGACAATTGCCCAGCCGTATCTAACTCACTGCAAACCAACAGTGATGGTGACCTCAACGGTGATTCCTGCGATATTTGCCCAAACGATCCTCTCGATGACAGTGATGGCGACAACATCTGCGTCGGCACCAGATTCGTTGCGCCCAAGACAGCCGGTAATGACAACTGTCCGACCGTCAGCAATGTGGATCAGGCCGACAGTGACGGCGACGGCATTGGTAATGCCTGTGATACTTGTCCAGACGATCCCAATAATGACATTGATAACGACGGCATTTGCGTCGGCGACGGATTTAATGGTCCGAAAATAAGCGGGAATGATAACTGTCCTACAACCAGTAATTTAAACCAGGATGATTCTGACTGTGACGGGGTTGGCGATGCCTGCAGTGCGTCGGTCTATTATAAGCCAGCCTTACTGGTTGCCACTGCAACGCCACTTGTCACCGAGGCGTTGCTTTCCTGGGGCGATACAATGACCGGTGAGAACGGCTACCGTATTGAACGAAAGGCAGAGGCGTGCTCTGCCAACACGCTCAGCTTTGCGCAGGTAGGAACTGCTCTGCGGAATGATACTTTTGCCACTGGCATTGATCCTGACGTCTGGAGCCAATATGTTCAGGTCAAGACTGCAAACTCCACGACTCTGTCGACGGTCTCCGACCCCAGCGGTTCAGCAGAGGTAAGCTGGCAAAATGGCGCGCTCAAGCTACATTCCGTGGCTAATTATTCGGGTACGGCAGCAGGTTGGAACATGTCTTCCGTAGATCTCAGGAATGTGTCCGGGGTAGTAGGAGATAAAGATTTTGATGTGCAATTTGATCTTTCCCTGCCCAATGGTGTAGTTACTCCTACCCCTACCAAATATCACATTTACGCCCGTCTGATTTTATACTTCCCGCAGACCGTCGGGGGCAATAATGAAATTTATATTGAACGTTCTGCCGGGTATTATGCGGGAATAACCGTAAATGGAGCAAAGCAAGATGGTGCATTAGCCACCAGTGACCTTTCTGGAAAACTGCGGGTGATCCGGAGTAACCGTGTACTCTCAGCATATATCTGGAATGGGACAAGTTGGCAGCTGCTCATAAAGCACAGCACTCCATTTACCTCTGATCTTACACCGACCAAGGCTACTATTTATCAATTAGCCAAACGTGATGAACCCCTCGGCCAGGATATCACCGCACTCATCGACAACTTCCGGTTCAATGCCGTCGGCTCCGTGCCGGTGGCCAAACTTGACGTTGCCATGAATGAAGCATCCTGGAATGGTACTGCCGGAGAGGTGAAGGACAATGCTGTTAATGGCAACCACGGCAAAGCTTTTGGCGGGGTTACCACGGTAACTGATGGTGGGCGTGGCACTGTTGGCAGTTTTGACGGGATTGATGATTATGTGGAGATATCCGGCGCAGGAACCCTGCAGGATGTGACCGATTCGAGCTTTAGCTACTCAGTCTGGGCCAAACCGTTGGCAGCGCCCCTCAATGCCCAAGGAGCCCCAAACTATAACGACAGTCAGGCTGCCATTATGGCCCGTCCAGGTTCACATACCTGTCTCACTTATGGTCCAGGGACAAGTTTCAATTTTTACACTTATAATGACAGTTCCGTACAAACCAGGATCTACACAACAACCCTCTATCCGCCCGTGCCCAACAAGTGGCACCATCTAGTCGGCGTGGTGGATAATACAGGAAAAACCATTTCTCTGTACGTGAATGGCGTTCTGAAAGCAGGTCCTACAACATACACAGGTAATCTGAAGGATTATGGAACGCTTTCCTACTATCTAGGCGCTGCCAATCCAACTGGCACATTCAAGTGGCACTTCAACGGCATGATAGATGATGCCAGGGTTTTTGACCGGGCCTTATCGGCAACAGAGGTGGCAACGCTTTATAGTAACAAGATACAGTATAAAGATACCGATTTGACGGGAGGAACCGATTACTGTTACCAGGTATATCCCTTCAAGTCAGATAGTTGCAGTAACTGGCCTAATCATGCTTCTACAAATTCTCCACCATTCACCACTGCCGGCAACACATTACCCGCCAAACCTGTCAATCAGGTACCGGCCCCTGGCGTAACCAATGTGATTACCGTGACTCCGACTTTGACCGCCTCAGCTTTCGCTGATCCAGATTTCGAAGACACCCATTATGCCAGCCAATGGCGGATCAGTACCGGCAGCGGTACGGCCTTTGACGCAGGTGTTGTGTATAACTACACTCCCATAACGGCAACTACCAGCCATACGGTCATAACGACACTTCTCACAAATACGGTCTACTACTGGCAGGTACGGTATCAAGACAATAAAGGGGAATGGTCGCTTTACTCCGACGAGACCTCTTTCAAAATCAGTAACTTGTCTCCGAATCAGCCGACCAACACGTCGCCAGTCAATTTGGCTGCCAACATTTCGCTCTTGCCGACCCTGACCGCTTCTGCATTTTCCGACAGCGATGGAACGGATACCCTTAAGGCCAGCCAGTGGATTATCAGCACCGCCAGCGGAGCGGCATTTGACGCCAATATTTTTTATGACAGCGGCACTGTGGCCGGGGCAACCACCCATGACGTTACTAAGATTCTAACCGAAACGACTCTCTATTATTGGAAGGTGCGCTATCAGGACAGCAAGAATGAATGGTCTGCTTATTCAGATGTGACCAGCTTTACTACGTTCACAGCACCCAACCAACCGATAAATATAACACCAGCCAATGGTGCAACCGGTGTGGTGCGAAAAAACCCGATCTTGATTGCATCTGCATTTATTGGTGGCACACACCAGGCCAGTCAATGGCTAATCAGAAATGCAAGCGTCAATGTCTATGACAGCGGTACAGTTAGCGGAACGACAAGTCATACTGCCAGTACGACTCTGGTTCATAATACTCTTTATTACTGGAAGGTACGTTATCAAAACAGTGTAGGAGCATGGTCGAGTTATTCCAATGAAACATCTTTTACTACCAATAGCTTAATCAGCGCCTGGAGTTTTGAAGATAATACAAGCGGAACAACCGCCACTGATTCAATTGGCAGCAATACTGGTACCATTTCGGGAACGAGTTACTGGTCAACCGGCTTTTCCGGAAATGGACTTTCCTGTAATAACGATGATAAAGTCGTGTGGGGATATACTGATGGGAGACCTGCAAATAACTTTACCTTGGAAGCCATGGTGCAGGTGACAACAACTCATGGAATAGATGCTGAAACCACGAGCACACCATGTTGTGGAGGTACCAGCGGCCAGAATTATGTTTTCGGTGCAAATATTTACGCCGGAATTGACAATGTTGACTCTGGCATGGGAGTGTCGATGGGCACAAACGGTATTTCTGTTTATGAGCACAGCGGTTTCTATATGCCGCCGCTCGCGGTATATGTTGGAACCATTCCCGCTTCAACATGGCAGCATCTTGTCGTCACCTATACCAACAAGCAGCCGCGGATTTACCTCAATGGCAATTTAGTGAGAACAGGGCTGGTATCCCCGAAAACCAATGTTTATATTACAACTTCGTTTTGTAAAGATGATGCTAATTATGGTCCCTTTGCAGGCAAGGTGGATGAGGTTAGAATTTACGGCAGCGCCTTGAGCGATGCCGATGTTCATGCCCGCTGTGAAGCTGTGAAAGGGGTAGGACAGTGCCCATGATGCCTCAGAAATAAGGTAATCAGAGAAAACGTGATACATGATAAAAGTTTCGATTATACAGGATTGAAGAGAAGTAATAAGGAGAATTGACAGCCATGAAAAAGGAAAATCTTAGAGCGGCGGCGTTCATTTCTCTGCTGATCCTGATAGTGGCTGAAATTGTTTGCTCTTTCGGAAACACCGCCTTTGCCGCGACGATGCCGGCTTTTGAACCGCTGCCATCGATCGATGCTCAGGTGAACATGCCGACAGCGGTGACGGTGGACTCCCATGGGCGAATTTACGTGGTCGAGGCCGAGGAAAACGAGGTACGGGTCTTCTCTCAGAGTGGCCAATATTTAGCCACCATCGCCGGATTGAACAGGCCCATTAGTGTGGCCGTAAACGAGACGGGCATGATCTATGTTGGCAGTGCTTCACTTGGCAACGTCACCGTCTTTGCCGCAGATTTTACTGAACAGTTCAAACTTGGTATTGGCGACGGAGAATTCAGTGAACCTGTGGATCTTGATATTGACAGTAGTGGCCAGATCTACGTAGTGGATAGGGGCAGCAATATGATTAGGGTCTACACCGCTGCCGGGGTGCTGCTAAAGAGTATTGGTACTGTGGGTAACGGCAATGGCCAACTTTATCACCCGACCTCTTTAGCCATTGACCCCGTCTCCCATGAAATGGTCATCATGGACCATCAGCAGATTTTGGATGAGTTCACCGGATCCTGGATCGACGGGGCACGTATTCAGTTCTTCGCCATGGACGGCACATTCCGCCGCGGTTACCCCAAGTTCGGCTACAGCACGAAAACCGGTCAGCTGCTTCAGCCCAACCAGGTGGCCGTTGACCGGGAAAGCCGGATCTATGTCAGTGACTCCCGGTGTCAGAAGATCATGGTCTATGGCAATTCCGGCGGTTTTCTCGGCATGATCGACGACATCAAACATCCGTTGCTCATGCCGCTGGGGCTAACCACGTCCACGTCCGGCCGTCTGTATGTGGCTTCCCTGCGCGGTGGCAAGGTACATACCTTTGGAATTGAGGCGTATTCTTCCATGGACCTCGCACCAGTCACCCTTAACTTCACGGCCCCCGAGGGCAGTACCCCGCCTGCCCCGCAGACCATCACCATTAATAACAGCGGCAAGCAGGTCCTGATCTGGACCGCGGCAACAACCACAACCTGGCTCAACCTTGAGTCCGCGGCCGGCACCCTGCAGCCAGCGGCAATGAGGGCGCTGGCTGCAGGGGTTAAAAATACAGGTCTTACAGAAGGCACTTACCAGGGCAGTATATCGGTAAATGCCTTGGGCATTGAGGAAAAAGTGGCAGTAACCCTGACAGTCACTAATCCCCTGCTGGTCAGTCCTGCCAGCCTCTCGCTTACAACCATAATGGGAACCAATCCATCCCCCCTGTCCTTGTCCGTAGCTCACGCCGGAACAGATCCCTTGAACTGGACTGCGACTGCGGACCAGAGCTGGCTCAAATTAAGCAAGGGCACAGGTACCACACCTGACCAGGTGGAAATCAATACCGACATTTCGGATCTTACGCCTGGCACCCATACCGCGTCCATCACCTTCACCAACGACTCCACCGATAGCACTGTACTGGTCCCAGTTACACTGACGGTCAAGCCCAACCCGCTGCTGGTCAATCCTGCCCGTCTATCATTTACGACAACGACCGGTGCCGACAGTCTGTCCTCCCAATCACTGTCCATAGATACCATCGCCGAATCCGGCCCCTTGAACTGGACCGCCATTGCGGACCAGAGCTGGCTTAAATTAAGCGCGAGTGCGGGTACTACGCCTGATCAGGTGAAAATCGATACGGATACCTCGGTTCTTGCGTCTGGTACCCATACCGGAACCATCGCCTTCACCAATGACTCCACCGGTAGCACTGTACTGATCCCGGTTACCTTGACGGTCAAGCCCAATCCGCTGCTGGTCAGTCCTACCCGTCTCTCGTTTACAACTACGACTGGTACCGACAGTCTGACTTCCCAATCCCTGTCCGTTGGAACTAACACCGAAACCGGTTCCTTGAACTGGAACGCCATGGCGGACCAGTTCTGGCTTAAATTAAGCAAGAGCACTGGTACCACGCCTGACCAGGTGGAAACTAATGCAGATGTATCTGATCTTGCATCTGGCACCCATACCGCGACCATCACCTTCATTAACAGCTCCACAGGGAGCACAGTGCTGGTTCCGGTCACCCTGACTGTTAAGTCTACCTCTCTGCTCGTCAGTCCTGCCAGTCTCTCCTTTACTAGCAAGGGTAATAAGGGTAAGGGTAACAACACCAGTCCTTCCTCACAGTCCCTGTCCATTAAAACTAACGCTGAAACCGACCCCTTGTGGAGCGCAACGGCGGACCAGAGCTGGCTCAAATTAAGCAAGGCCAAAGGTACCACACCTGACCAGGTGGAAATCGATACTGATGTCTCGGATTTTGTGCCAGGTACCTATACCGCGAACATTACATTCAATAACGACTCCACCAGCGGTAGCATACTAGTACCTGTAAGTCTGAGCATAGGCGAGGCTGGTATGTTCCCTTGGCCAACCATCATTCAAAACATCGCCATTATCGGCGAGCAGCAGCTGAAACAAGACAAAAATGATATGGGCCAGACAAACAAAATCCAACAACCCACAAAGATAAGCGGACCAAAAATCAGATAATCGACTATAAAATCACTGACCATAAATGCAAAACAGAGGGGTATGTTCACAAAAGAAAATGGTCTCATCAGCAAAATCCATGGAAGCTTTTCAGAATAATAATGAAGTAACCTCCGTGAGGTAAACCCTGGCTTTTCCGGAGGGGTTAAAGCTAGCATTGCATGGCAGATTGGGCTTTAATCCAGCAACAAGAGATGATACAATAACTCATCACCATCGTGAGACTCAATTTCTCTCTATAATCCATTGTTTGATAATTTTTTTATTGAACAGGCTCGTATAACAGGTGTTATAGATGTTATTTAGTTATGAAGGCAGGGAGACCATAAATTAAGGTTATGACTATTGAGAATAAACATCAGATTGTTTTTTTTTTCATACGGAATACGATTCGATTTCTAATGCTTGGTTCCTTAATTCTGTTCCCGGTGACAACGAATGCCGTTATAAAGAATACACACCACGATTTTTCAAAGGCGGCATGGGGCAAAGATGAACTGTGCGTTGCCTGCCATACGCCCCACCGTGCCAATACTACGGTCTCGCAATCGCCACTCTGGAACCATCAGGTTACAGTCAACTCATACACATTATACAGCAGTCCGACATTAGACGCCACACCGGCCCAGCCCACCAGTATTTCCAGACTTTGCCTGTCCTGCCATGACGGAACAATCGCACTGGACTCATTCGGAGGAAACACAGGGACGACGAATATTCGTGTTCAAACATCTCGAGCAGTGCCGATCGCAATCGGCACTAAATTGAACAGCCATCATCCCGTGGCAATACGATATGATAGTGCGCTCGCAACAAAGGATCCTAAGCTTTATAACCCTGACACACACCCTTCCGGTCTAGGTGGGACCATCAGCTATGACATGCTCAATGGAGGTGTGTTGGAGTGCAGCTCTTGTCATGATGTTCACGTCGCCCGGGGGACAGGAAATTGCACGGACTGCCATGATGATTTTAGCTATCCCAACTATTACCTGAACACAAAATCACTTGTTAAATCCAATGAGGGCAGCGCACTTTGTTTCACCTGCCACAGGAAATAAACTGATTCTTTAACCTCTTTCCAGCAAGGATTTGAGCGCAATAAAACTCAGCACTATCAAGATGAACTTGGTTTGTTAAAAAAGATGATTGACAACAAAGAGGTCCATCGGCACCTGGATCGAATTGCCACCAACCGACCCAACCAAGCTGGCATTAAGCAAAGACTTGGAAAAAAAGATTCAGGAGAACTTTCCTGGGGCCGATATAACTATTCACCAGGATTTCATGTCAACATCGGTGAAAATGGCTACCACTATAGAACCAGGACAATCACTAAGATAGTTTCACCACTTCCTTGCAATTATCAAATTGAAGTGATATTATTAATTAATCCTATAGATAGATTGCAATAACAACAACTTACCATGGACATATTCGAATGCTGGCATTTATTGTCATACTGTTCCACATAAAACTTGCACCTAGCCCTGGCCAATGACAACATTGCAAATACCATACCGCGGTATTTCGAAACCTCTAAACAGGAAAAGCTCCGTCTTTAAGTAGAGAAATCCCCCTTTTCAGCTTTGTTAGTTGGTGATAAATAATAAGTATACTACATTTTTTCTTCTCTTCCGTGAAAATAGACATATTACTGCTGAGAGGTAAGTTTGTTCAAAAGGTCAATCAATAGATTGCATAGCTATATGAACTTACAAAAAAAACAACATTATCTCTTCTTTTCACTTATCCAAGAGAACTGAGGAGATTTTCACCACTTCCAGCCTCTGGAAGTTTTTTATACTTTTTAAGGACAGGAGAGGAAAAATGAGAAAAAAATTATTGGTTACATCGATTGCATTCCTTGGAGGCCTGGGAATGTGTTCAACTGCATCTGCGCTTATTACCGATTCAGCCCATGATTTCACTTTATCAACCTGGGCTGAGGGTCAGATCTGTCTGCCCTGTCACGCCCCGCATAATAATCAAAACACCACGGGTGATCTTCTGTGGAATCATGACCCTACCTTGGCAGTCTATGCACTGTACGACAGCCCGACTTTTGATATTGCCGTTCCGGGTCAGCCTGCTGCCTTATCCAAATTTTGTCTCTCCTGTCACGATGGCACTATAGCACTTGACTCTTATACCAACCATGTTGGCGCCACTAAAATCAGTCTCACCGCCGATGTCGGCCCCAATTTAGGAACCAACTTGAGCAACGACCATCCTGTTTCCTTCCTCTATAACGGTGACCTTGTCACTGCCGATACAACTACCGGCGGTGGTGTTGTTGGCCTTGTCACACCCGCTAGTACATCAGAGGTAGTGGCTGGAATTCCACTGTTTGACGGCATGATGGAATGCGCAAGCTGCCATGATGTTCATAATAAAAAGGGAACTACAAAAGGAGACGGCCTGCTCAATTCCGTCAATACCGGATCGGCCCTTTGCCTTAAATGTCACATTAAATAGGAGCACGGTCAGGATCGTCCCCCCTGTCTGCTGCCGGACCATATAGACTCTAAGACATTGATGCTGTATGGTCCGGCTTTTTTGTGAAAAATTGAAACAATATCCTGGATAAGATCTTTCATCTGCTGCATCACTGCAACAGTCCAGTCACTGCGGCATATCCTGGCTATGACTCATTTTTAAATGAGTATCCAGGGCGCAAATAAAGTTATTTGTTTTTTTTGAATATTTATTTTTTATTATGAAACCATCAAAAAGTACCTTACAGAAAACTCCATTCTTTATCTTCAGGCAGGGGGTTTCGCTGCTCTGCCTTCTCATCCTCAGCGCCTGCGCCCAACACATTGAAGAAAAGACCCCGGCAATCTTCTACCCCCAACCGCCGGAACAACCCAGGCTGCAGTTTCTCACCTCCATTTCCTCGGAAGAGGATCTGGGAAGCATTAAAAATGATGCGTTTGATACTTTTCTCATGGGACCAAAGCAATCTTTCTCGGACATAGGGCGGCCCTACGCCGTCAACTCATCACCAGGAAAGATATATATTACAGACAGGCAGATCAATAAAATAATCATTATTGATCTTGTCGCAAACAGCTTTACTAAACTGGAAGACAAAGGCCCCGGCACTCTCGGAACCCCTGCCGGAATATGGGTCGGCCAGGACGATGTCAAATATGTTGCCGATATGAAACGGCAACAGATCGTGGTCTTTGACGCCAAAAACAACTTTGTCCGCGCCTATGGCAGCAAGGAAGTATTTGAGAAACCTGTCGATGTTGCCGTGCATGCAAACCGCATTTTTGTCTGCGACATTTCCAAAAACCAGATCGCCGTACTCGACAAAGATTCCGGTGAAATAGTTCTCAAGATCGGCAAGGGCGGCTCCGCAGAAGGACAACTTTACAAACCAAGCCATATTGCCGTTGACCTCGATGGCAATGTTTTTGTCACCGATGCCTTTAATTTCAGGGTTCAGCAATTTGATCCCGAGGGAAATTTTGTCAGAGTTTTCGGTTTTCACGGCGACCAGGTAGGTGGTATGGCCCGGCCCAAGGGGCTGGATATTGACCGTGAAGGGCATCTGTATAACGTTGATGCCGCCTCTGAACATATCCAGATTTTCGACGATAAGGCCAAAATGCTTTTATTTTTAGGTGGACCGGGTATTGGGCCCGGCAATTTGTACCTGCCGGCAGGGCTGCACATTGATTATGACAACATCCAGTTTTTCAATAAATATGCCGACAAAGATTTCAAGTTGAAATATCTTCTCTATGTCTGTAATCTTGCTGGACCACATAAAGTCAATGTCTACGGCTTTGGCGACTGGACAGGGGAGTAATCCTCCACCTAAAGCTTGCTTGATTACTAGACAACGACGACGATAAAAATGGTCAAAGTGCCCGCTCACATATTTATAATACTTTTTTTGACGGCCTTGTTGCTGTCAGGATGCGAGCCTCAGAAACAACATCAGGTGCTCACCTTTTTCTTTACCGGCGTTCCTCCTCTTGATGAGAATGAAGAGGTTGTCGAAGACAAAAATCAATCAACACCACCTGCTGCCAAGATTATCGCCAAACCTGCCCCGGAAGCTCCCAAACCCCTTTTTTCGCACCCGGTTTGGGCGGCAGGTACCTGCAATCCCTGTCATGAAACTTCAGGCACATTCAGCACTCCCGGTATCACCAAAACACAGACTAAGGTTTTCCAAACGGGTGGCGGTATGCCGGGGAAATTAACCCTTCCCAAAAACGAGATCTGCATCCAATGCCATAAGGACAAAACCTCAAAACGAGCTCTAATTGACAATCTGTGGCTGCATAACACCACGGCAAAGGGTGACTGCCTGGCATGCCACGATCCGCACCAAAGCAATAACGAGAAGACCTTGCGTCAGCCGCCGTCAATCCTCTGCCTTCCCTGTCACAAGGAGGGTCCATTCCTGGCAACACCCGTGCATCAAACAGGAGAAGAATGTCTCTCCTGTCACAACCCGCATATGGGCCTCGATAAAAATTTACTGATAAAAGAGTACAAAGAGATTAAATCACCTGTTGTACTTGTTCCCGGATATTAAGAACCCGAAATATAAAGATATGTATCAGGAAAATACCTTTTGCAACAACTTGAATAAAGCAAAAAAAGTTCGTCAACCTTTATTGTTCTGCATGAATGAAATATTCTTACTTCAACATATTGTCATGTTTCCTGTATACCTTCACATCATTTTTTATTTTTTATGTCAGCCCGGTTCTCCTCCATGCTGAAGAACAAAATCCTGAATCAGCCGAGCTTGTTCCCCATGCAATTAACAGCATAAACATTGAGAAACTAACCGAAGAAAAAGGTTCGGAACCAGTCGAGCGCATTACCCAGGAAACATCTCTGATTGCTGCGCTCTTTCAAGGACAGATGACAAAACATCCTGAAAATGGACGTCAAAAACAATATTATTTTATCAAACGACCGAGCCTCGGGGGGCAGCTCACTTACGAGTTAGAAAAGGATTCACAAACACACAACGGTACAACGTACACGGACACCAGCCATAGATTTAAAGAGACAATAAGAATCCAGACGGCAGGTTGGGTCTACAATCCTGCTTTAATGAAATACTCGCTGATGTTTGAACCGGAATTAAACCAGACAAAAGAAGAACTGAGTCAAGGTGAAGCGGCTGACAGCAGCTCCTTTTCACCTGATTACTCCATGACGGCAACCTTTCTCGAGGCCAAGCCCTACACACTCAATATCTTTGGCATCCGTCAGCAGACATCTAACTGGGCTTCTTTTTCAGGGAACAGTGAATCCACTGTCGACTCCTATGGTGCTAATGGACAACTCAAATACAAGATCCTGCCCACCACGTTTGGATATAGCCACTCTGAGAACGACCAGGCCGGTTTCTACACATCGCATGATATCCATGATGCCTACAATCTGTCATCTACACATCAGGCCCGAAGAAGTAACACTAACCTGACCTCCACTTACAGTGATGACAAGAGAGACACCGAAAACATCAAGAACCAGATTAAAACATTTAATAACAATTTGTTTAACAACTACCAGATCACTGAAGACAATAAAGTCACTTTGGACTCGTCCATGTCTTACAATACCCAGGAATCAGACTGGATCGATTCGCAAAATATCAATATCAGAGAGCACTTGGGCTGGCGCCATCGCCCCAATTTGCAGTCAAACTATTCAGCTTCCCATTCCCGGCAGGAATCAGGTGATTTTAGTTCTAATATGACAACGCTTGATGCCGGGCTGACACACCTGCTTTATGAGAATCTCACCACCAATGTCGGCAGCAGAGCAAGTCAGAGCATATACTCCGACGAAAAGGAGACTGCAGGTGCCGGCCTCCTTAATTTCTCCTACATTCGTCCCTTTTCCTGGACTACGTTGGGCCTGCATAGTGGCTGGGACTATCTCTACACCGAGCGCAGTGGTCTTAACGCGGCTGAGTCATTGGTTAGTAATGAGATGCACAGCATGAGCTACAGCAATGAAGTTTATCTGAATAATTACAACATTGACATTAACTCTATCATTGTCACTAATACTTTCGGGACCCTCGTCTATATTGAAAATATTGACTACACTGTTGAAATGACAAATAGTTATGTTCGGATGCGTCGTCTGCCATTCGGCTCGATAACAGAGGGGCAAACCGTGTCAGTCAACTACCGTTACCTACGAGATTCAGCCTATAACGACGCCTTGTTTACCGAAAATTACGGCTTTAATTTCGATCTCTGGCATGACTGGCGTTTTTCCTACAATTTTATTCGAGTAACGCAGGATATAATCTCTGGTCAGACACCTCAGAACCTGGTTGATGACACCATTCATAAGACTGATATCCGCTATGATATCGGCTGGTCAAACACCTCTCTCAGCTACGAGGATAACAATCGTCTATCCTCTGCATCCTACACCCGGAGCCAAATGCAGGAGACGCTGCACTGGTCCCTGAGCCAGATTTACTTTTCCATGAGCGGATATCTCGGCCAGACTGATTATAAAGACCATGATGAAACCAATAATTATTACGGTGGAGTTACTATCTTCGACTGGATGCTGCGCAGATGGTGTAAATTACATCTTGAGGGTTATTATGACAAGACCATGGGCGATTTTGATGAGACGGAAAATAATGGGCTCAAGGCTGGTCTTGAGTTCCGCTACCGCATCTGGACGGCCCGCCTCAGCTATGAATTAACAGACCAGAACTACATAAATACCGATTCCCAGCGAAAAGAACAACTCGTTCGCATGGAGTTCATCCGCGCGATGTGGTAGATTTTCTATATGATGAAGAGATTGAAAAATACAAAAGACAACAGCCCGTTCCGTCTCAAGGCAGCCCTCACTGCCTTATCGCTCGCAGTTCTTCTCGGGCTTTACGGTTGTATGTCCTCTGAGTTCAAGCCAGTGCCTCCACCGATTGATCTGGTTTGGCCCACTGGTGGAGAAACGCCAAGGATCCGCTTTATCCGCAGTATTTCCAAGCCGGAAGATTTTCAAATTACCCAAAGTGCCTTGATGCGCTTGTGGAATTATGTTATCGGTAAGGAAGATGCTACCCTTGCACCCTATGGAGTGACGGTAGATAGCGTCGGCAGACTTTATGCTGTCGATACTTATCAACGAAGGATCCAGGTCTTTGATGCGACAGCCGGGGAATTTTCTATCTTCCCCTCTGATGAGCATCCACTGACCTCTCCCATCGGTATTGTCGTTGATCAGGGTGGCCGGATCTATGTCAGCGACTCTCTGGATGGCATTATTAAGGTATTTAAGGGCACAGATGATACCTCTCCCCACACCATTGGCAAGGACCTTTTTCAGCGGCCCACCGGGATAGCTATCAATCAAATAAACAATGAACTCCTCGTTGTCGATACAAAACTGTCTCAGATTTTCAGGTTTGATCTCGACAGCCACAAACTGAAGGGGACGTTTGGTGCCAGGGGAGCGGAGACAGGACAATTCAACAACCCTACCAATATTGCTGTTACCAAGGAAGGAACTCTGCTGATTACCGATGCCCTTAATTGCCGGATTCAGATTTTTTCCGCAGAAGGAGCCTTTCAGAGAACATTTGGCAGCACCGGAGACAGTCCAGGCCATTTTGCCAGACCACGCGGTATTGCAACCGACAGCGACGGCAATATTTATGTGGTTGACGCCCTCTTTGACAACATCCAAATCTTTGACAAAAGAGGCCGATTGCTGATGGATTTTGGCAGACTAGGAGAGGAACACGGAGAGTTCTGGATGCCGGCCGGTATCTGGATTGATAAAAATGACCAAATCTATGTTGCTGATTCCTATAACAAACGCGTTCAAATCTTCCAATACCTCAAACAGGATAAGTCGCGGCGATGAATAAGAAAGCAAGCATCTTTATAGTGGTCACAACACTCCTGCTTGGTCGCGGGGAAATCGTTCACGGAAATAGTATTCGTTTCAGCAAGCACGATCTTTCTTCTTCAGGCGGACAGGAAGTCAGAGCGTCAGGACTGGACCAGGTGTGTATTTTCTGCCATACTCCCCACAACGCCCGTCAGGATATTCCCTACCTGTGGAATCGCTCGGCTCAAACCAGCACCTACACTCCTTATACCAGCACTACCATGAAGGCCCCTGAGGGATTTATCGGGTCGTTGGCACAACCTAACGGCACCTCAAAACTCTGTCTCAGTTGCCATGACGGGACCATCGCTTTAGGAGCAATTCAATTTTCTGAGTCATCACCGATACCATTCAGCGGCGCCACTTCTCTTTCCGGCCGGAGCACCTCTCTTGGCACAAACCTGTCCGATGACCATCCAATTTCCTTTCTCTATCAAGGCAGTATCCCAGCTCCAGATGATCATCAGCTTGTCGATCCTGCAACAATTGCATTTACAAGTACCTCACCGGTTAAACTTGACGATACCGGTCAACTTCAGTGCACGGCCTGTCATGATCCTCATGACAATGCCTTTGGAAAATTTTTGGTGAAATCCAATCAAGGTTCAGCACTCTGCATCACCTGTCATACCAAAAGCGGCTGGACGGCCGCCAGCCATGCCACATCTCTTGCTATCTGGAGCGGCACTGGCACTAATCCCCTGCCAGACAGCTCCACCTCTGTGGCCAAAAATGCCTGCGGCAACTGCCATCAACCACACGCTGCAGGCAGAAATCAACGACTGCTGAAACAGTTCAATGAAGAGGATAACTGTCTTCCCTGCCATAATGGTAATGTGGCAGCCAAGAATATCGCAGCCGAACTGGACAAACCCTACCGGCACCCGGTATCTTCATATACCGGTGTTCATGACGCAGCAGAGAACTACTCCGCTGTCGTCAACAATCATATCGAATGTGTCGATTGCCATAATCCCCACCAGGTAAATAGTTCCACAGCAGTAGCACCTTACGTTTCCGGGAAAAACATTGGCCTGCAAGGTATTGATGCAGCTGGAACAAAAACCACTAATGCCCAAAAACTCTATGAAATCTGTTTCAAATGTCATGCCGCTCCCCTCAACAATGTGATAACAACCCCTAAAATAACCCGTCAGATTCCTCAACTGAACACCCGACTTGAATTCATGCCCGGCAATCCCTCATCTCATCCGGTAGAAGCAGCCTCGACCAGTAATCCTATCCCAAGCCTGTTGTCTCCCTATACCAGAGGCAGTATCATATACTGCACCGACTGCCATGGCTCCGATAATTCAACGGCCGGGGCAAATGGGCCGCACGGTTCAATCAACAAGCACCTGCTCGTGGCAAACTATGCAACCCAAGACGGGCCCGCTACGACCGACACATATGCCATCTGCTTCAAATGTCACAATCAAAATGCCTATATCTCACAGGGAGGAAGTACCAATTTCCCTCAGCATTACAAACATATTGTCCAGGAAAATACATCGTGCGCTACCTGCCATGACCCCCACGGCATCAGTGCAACCCAGGGGACTTCATCTAAGAACAGCAGGTTAATCAACTTTAATATAAACGTTGTCAGCCCCTACAATGGTCAGCTCTACTATAATTATGACGCAACAAGACCGACATGCGTCCTTATCTGTCACGCGCATGTCCATGCGCCAAAAGGGTATGTTCGATAGAGAGCACTGCAGCATGGCTACTTATTAATCTTGTATGACACAGACAACAAAGCGTGCCTCTACTAGGGGCATAATAAAGGAAGCACCCCCTATAAACAGGAGGGAGGAACCGTTGGTCACAAAAAAAAGAAAGAAAAAACACCCATGGTCAACATGGCTCAGACTATGCCCTTCCATCTGCATTGTAACTATTTTTGCACTGGATGCCTATGCCGCAAAGAATAAATCCAACAACGTGTCGATCAAGGCCGGGCAGTCATGTGTGACCTCCGAATGCCATACTGGCATGGGAAAAGATACGTTTGTCCACGGACCTGTGGCTTCAGGCGACTGTTCCTTCTGCCATAAGCAGGACAAAAAGGACCAGCACATATTTCAACCGATCAGGAATATTGAAGCACTTTGTTACGAGTGTCATGAAAAATTAAATACCAGCGTAATTGTGCATAAGCCGGTTACAGACGGCAAGTGCACAAAATGCCACGATCCACACCAATCCGCCCACCAGTTCCAGCTCAAAGAGGTTCAAACTGGTGGGTCTGGTGGAGGTTGATCGTTAGTAAAAATTGTAGCAAGATCTATGAATTGTGTAAGATATAAACAACATGGCATGCCTCTAACAGGGGCATAACAGAGGCAACCTCAATCGGGAGAGAGGAAAAGTGAACACAAGCAAAAGAAAAAAGAAACACCTATTGTCAACATGGTTAATGGTCTGCCCTTTCATCTGTATTTTAAGTTTTTTTGCACTGGAGGCATGTGCTGCAAAAGATACATCCAGCAAGGTGTCGATAAAGGCGGGGCAATCATGTGCTACCTCTGACTGCCACCCGACCATGGGAAAAGACAAGTTTGTCCATGGGCCGGTAGCCACAGGCGACTGTACCTTCTGCCATAAGCAGGACAAAAAAGACCAGCACATATTTCAACCGATAAAAAGTGTCGAGGCCCTCTGTTACGAGTGCCATGACAAATTAAATAACGGGTCTGTTGTGCATAAACCCGTTAAAGAAGGAAAATGTACAGGTTGCCACGATCCGCACCAGTCCGCCGCCCGGTTCCAGCTCAAAGGCGAGGGTCCCGCTCTGTGTTTTCGCTGCCACGATAAAAAAATCAGTAGTGGCAAATTTGTCCATGGACCGGTAGCTGCTGACGGCTGCAGCGTCTGCCATTCACCCCACTCCTCCGACTCACCCAAATTGCTGATGGCTAAAGGAAACGATGTCTGCTATTCCTGCCACACTGACAAACAGGAGGAATTTGCCGGCAAGGAATTTGTGCACGGCCCTGTGGCTGATGGTTGCATTCAGTGTCACAGCCCCCACAGCAGCAATTTTAAATTCAATCTGCCGGCTGAGAGTACCCAGGCCCTTTGCTTTACCTGTCATACCGACAAGAAGAATGAGATCGCAAAGGTTACGGTAAAACACGGTGGCCTTACCACAGACAAGGGTTGCCTGGCTTGCCATAACCCACACGTTTCTTCGTTTCCTCAACAGCTTGACAAGGCCCCCATGGATCTCTGCCTTACCTGTCATGATAAAGAGTATAAACATAAAGACGGCACCTCAGTGGCGAATATGAAGATACTGCTGGAAAAAAATAAAAACCATCACGGACCTATTATAGAAAAGGACTGTTCTGCCTGCCATAACACACATGGATCACAAAATGCCCGCATACTCAGGGCCAATTTTTCGCAAAAGTTCTATGCCCCATATGACCCGAAAAACTTTGCACTCTGCTTCACGTGCCATAATGATACCTTAGTAAAAGATGCCAAAACAACCACCTTGACAGGCTTTCGCAACGGTGACCAAAACCTTCACTTTGTACACGTCAACAAAACACCCAAAGGTCGTACCTGCAATGCTTGCCACGACGCACATGCAACAAATAACCCAAAACACATCACCGATACGGTTCCCTTTGGGGCCTATCAGATGCCAGTTGGCTTTGTTAAGACTAAAAATGGTGGCGGATGCTTGCCTGGTTGCCATCAGGAATTCAAATATGACAGAGATAAGAAGGTGAAAAATAGATGAACAGTAAACCGCATTTCTTATTATTTATTGCTCTTGTAATTGGGCCGGGCTGGGTGCACGCCTCAGCGGCACCCGGCAATGAGGCTTCATGTGAGAAAACCGCCTCAATGTTGGCCCATGCAGGAAAACTAGACGAGGGGCTTGCTGCCATCAGGCAGTGTATTGCTGACTACCCTTCGCAAGCCAAAGCCCATGTCGTTCTTGGCGACCTGCTCCTTGAAAAGGGTGACTCACAGCAAGCGATGGCATCTTTTGACAAGGCACTGGAATTGCAGCCGCGATCCAGTGCCGCCAAAACAGGAAAAGGGATTATCCTGGCGCAGAACGGCGATCTCAAAGCAGCCGAAGCCATCTTGACAGATGCGCTGAAGCTGAATCCCAATCCGGCACGGACCCATTATGAACTTGGCCTTATCTATGAAAAACTTGGCGATATCAAAGGGGCCATTACCCACTACAAACAGGGCATCAGCTCATACCAACATGAAAAAAGGTAGGTGACTGTGAAGACAACAACATACTTTCCGTTCCGACAGAAAAAATGCCTTATTATTCTTGTAATGACCATCGCCCTGCTGCAAAGCAGTATTTCCACCCCTGCCCTGCAAACTCTCGGGGTGGGTACCGAAGCTCCTGATTTCTCCCTTCAGGATTACAGCGGCAATAAAAAAGGATTTTCGGCGCTCAAAGGAGACAAACTGACAGTGGTCCTCTTTTGGGCATCGTGGAGCAGGCAGTCGGAAAAAGCCCTCAAACAGATGGAAAAACTGCAGCAGAAGTACAAAAGCCAGGGTTTATCCGTTATCGGCATCAATGTGGAAAGGCAAACCATTGACGCACAGGCCCTGACCGATATTAAAGGAACCACCGACCGTCTTAAAATTTCATTTCCCAACCTGGTCGACCATGGCCTGATCGCCTTTCACGACTACGGGGTTATTGCCGTACCTACCACGGTCATCCTGGACAAGGACAGAAAAATCGAATTTGAGATGTCCGGCTTTCCCCTGACAGGCACTACGGACATGATCCACTTTCTTGCCGCGGCCATCGAGGGCAAGAGTGCGCCGACCGAGGTAGCTAAAAAAATCGGGTATCAACCCGACAAAAAGGCTGTACGCTCTTGGAACATGGGAATCAAAGCCCTTAAGTCAGAACGTACCGCCCATACCGCCGAGATGTGGTTCAAAAAGGCCATATCAGCCGACCAGGATTTCATCTTGCCGCACCTCAGCCTTGGAAGTTATTACCTGGAGCAGGGCGATCTTGCGAAAGCCAAGGAACAGTTCCAACAAGCCCTTACCCGCAACCCCGAAAATGCCGCAGCTCTGAGCAAATTTGGCCTTTTGCTGATAGGCGAAGGTTCCAACACCGATGCAAGGACAATGCTTGAAAAAGCGATAAAGGCGGACGAGTCCTACGTGCCGAGCTACTATTATCTTGGCTATCTGACCGGCAAAGAGGGCGATATAAAAAAAGCCAACGAACTTTTTGCCAGTGCAGAAGGACTCAACCCCATGGACTACCGGATTAATGAATACCGGGGAAAAATGTTTGAGGAAAAAAACAACATGGAACAGGCTGCAACGAGTTATAAAAATGCCCTCAAGCAACTTCTGAACAGAAAATGAATCAATACATTCTCCAAACGGCACTGGCCATAATGCTTTTTCCCACGATTGACTGCCAGGCCAACACAGGATTTTCCGTTCAATTTCCTCCTGACAACTCCTTTGTAGAAAACGAGCAGATCAGTATTGTCCTAAATTTGGAAAAACAGGCTGTCGATGGTATTCAAGTCATCACGGGAGAAAACGTGCCGACGGAGATATCCGTTCGTCCCGACAGCTCCAACGCCTGCTTCGGGGTCACTTTGAACAAAGGGATGAATACGGTTAATCTCCTCGGCCTGAAGCAGGGAAAAGTCGTGGTTCGAGAAGAAGTAAAAATTTTCTTCCGCTCCGCCCTTTTTCCCAAATTTCGGGATCCCCCTGCCGACTTTAACCGATACTTCTTTCATCTTACGAATAATGAAAAAAGCTGCGCCGGGTGCCATCGCATGGAACCCACCCTCAGTAGTCTGCGTCCTGGAAAACCTGAAGAATCGCCGTGTTACGATTGCCACACCAAAAAGTTTATCAACAATACCTTTATCCATAATCCGGCTGCACAAGGAACTTGTTTCGCCTGCCATGAAGTGCTGCAAGGAGAGCGGAAGTACACGACACCAAAGCCTGATGAGAAGGTTTGTTATCCCTGCCACAACTCTCAAGTCAAAGAATGGAAAAGCAAGAAGATCATGCATGGTCCCACCGCAGTCGGCCAGTGCACCCTCTGTCACAACCCACACGGATCAGAACGGCCTGCGCTTCTGCGGATGCAGACCACCGATCTTTGCATCAACTGCCACGAGGACAAGGCATCCGGGGCCCATGTAATAGCAGGTTTTTTCGGCAAAGGGCATCCGGTACGAGGAGTCAAAAATCCGTTTAATCCGGACCGGGAGTTTACCTGCGCCGGCTGCCATAATCCCCATGCCGGCAATACACAAAATCTGTTAAATCACGACAATAGTAACATGGCCGTATATTGTACTCATTGCCATAAAAAATAAATACGAAACGACATGGTACAGAAGACAAAGAAATAGCAATCACATAATTCAGTTATTCCAGCTTCCACTCTGGGTGTGACAACTTTTCACGAAGCCTTCAAGGATAGCTCAAATAGATTTACGCGACATGCACTTGCCATTTTGTCCGAATCTACCCCAATAAAAAATCACATTTCCCCTCTTATTGTAATCAGATCTCCCCAAAACACCAACAGCCTGTTCCAGAAACTGGAACAGGCTGTTGGTGTTTTCTCAGAACTCACAAGCACTAACCTCGTTCATCGAAAGGAACAAACTTACGTTTTTTCGGACCGGTATAAATCTGTCTAGGCCTTCCAATTTTTCGATCTTTGGTATCCTGCATCATCTCCTGCCAGTGAGCAATCCAGCCTGGAAGTCTGCCCATGGCAAACATTACAGTGAACATGTTGGTGGGGATACCCATGGCACGATAGATAATACCTGAATAAAAGTCCACGTTGGGATAAAGATTCCTTTTGATGAAATAGTCGTCATTTCTGGCAATTTCCTCGAGCTTCTCAGCAATTTCCAACAGAGGATCATCCACATTCAAGGCCTTTAAAGTCTGTTCACAGGCATCTTTAATAATAGTAGCTCTCGGATCAAAGGTCTTATAAACCCGGTGACCAAATCCGGAAAGACGGAATGGATCGTTGGGATCCTTAGCTTTTTTGATATACTTTTCAAAATCATTATTATCGCGATGGATTGCTTCCAGCATTTTAATAACCGCCTGATTAGCCCCGCCATGAAGCGGTCCCCAAAGAGCACTGATACCGGCAGAGATAGAAGCATAGAGATTTACTCCCGCACTACCAACCAGACGCACCGTAGATGTTGAGCAGTTCTGCTCATGGTCAGCGTGCAGGATAAGCAATTTATTAAGAGTGGCAACCAGTTCAGGTTTCACGACATAAGGCTTCACAGGTTTATCAAACATCATATTGAGGAAATTACCACAATAGGAAAGGTCATAACGAGGGTACACCAAAGGGTGGCCGACTGATTTTTTGTATGAAAAGGCCGCGATGGTTCTGACCTTGGAAATGAGTCGTGCACCAACTGACAACAGGGCATCATCGGAGTCAGCAGTCAACTCAGGATAAAAGTTGCAGAGGGTATTGACCATAGTGGAAAGGATGGACATGGGAGAGGCGTTAGGAGGAAAATGATCGAAAAAATGGAGCATGTCCTCATGGACGAGGGCGTGTTGGGCCATGAGTTCGCGGAAATTTTTCAATTGCTCTCGGGTAGGCAGCTCTCCGATGAGAAGAAGATACACTACTTCAACAAAGGAACAGCGCTCGGCAAGTTCATTGATGGCATAACCACGGTAATTAAGAATGCCCTTTTGCCCATCAAGAAAAGTGATGGCGGACTTGCACGATCCGGTATTCATATAACCGGAATCAAGGGTGATATAGCCGGTATCTTTAAGTAAAGTACGAATATCCATGGCCTTATCGCCTTCAGAACCTTCGATAAGTGGCAGCTGATACGTCTGGTCTTTAATGGTTAATATTGCATGTTTTTCTGACATCGTGTACCTATAATATTTTTTTTATTCAAGAAGAGCAGAAACTCTTCAATGGGTTATTGCCAGGTCAACAGGGGAAAAATACGGGAAAAAGAGGAAAAAATAAAACTTCAAACTATTCTGTTTCGGCACACTGGCAGTTCATCAATTACCGGGAAATGCGAATCTGGGAATATGGCCAATTCTTGAGAATAAACTACATACAACTCAATTCCTGCACCGAATGTAACTTGTTCAGGCGACAATCTAGCAGAGACACCGGGAAAAAGCAAGTTTCGAACTAATACCTATAACAGGGAGAACGAGGTGAGCTTCTCCCGTTAGTTAGAGCTTATTTCCTTTCTGATGAACAACACTTGCGTATTCTGTTAACGTATAAATAAGGACAGACACCAATGAAGATCAGCGAGACCTTACTGGAGATTCGTGACCATAATTTGGCTGGCTACAAACCAGTCATTGATTATACAAGCTGGCGGGTGGCAATCCTCAATTTCAGCAATGAGCTGCGAGCCGAGAAGATTACGGCCCTGCAGCGTCACAACGAGACCGACGAAGTCTTTGTCCTGCTGCGAGGCCGCTGCATCCTGTTTTTAGGCCAGGGGGATCAAACCATCACCACCATTCATGGACAGGACATGACTCCACATACCATCTATAACGTCAAAAAAGGGGTTTGGCATTCTCACACCCTGAGCGAAGATGCTATGGTGTTGATTGTCGAAAACCGGGATACGACCCTCGACAATTCCCCGTTCTGCACACTCAACAAAGACCAGCAGGAAACCTTGCTGGAATTAACTCGCAGCCTCTGGCTGGACTCAGAAATAGCCGAATAAAAAAAGTCTGTTCAGCAGGACCTTCCCCTTCACAAGACGGTTTCCTTCATGCAAAACAGAGCCCGCAATCCGGGCAGGTACTGGTGGTTGGGGCAAAACTAAATCCACAAGCCGGACACACCGTCTGACCAGCACTGGGATCATACACGGAACGGATATGGCTCAAATCATGATGATCAAGGGCAGTAGTTCGTTTAAAATCCCTGGCCAACGCCTCCATGGCCACTTCACCGTCTTCTCTTCTGATCTGCAGATATAATTCCGTTCCACAGCATCCTTTGCCACAATTGCCTTTTTTTTCTCCGGCAATCAAGGCAGGAATATGTTCTCTGGCCAGGATATGCTGTAAGTTTTTCATCTCCAGCAATGGCCCTTTGCGAATATTCACCAGGTCATCATTCACTGACAATTCCATAGACCGAGCCACTTTCTTCTGCTGGGACTCTGATTCTGCAGCAATCTTCTCATGGCCCGGAATCAACTCTACCGCGCACACTGCACACATCTTGATATCAGCCCGATATTCTTCATCACAAACCGGACAATACTTCAACTCAGGATCTCTATGACGCATTTGCCTCCACTCCTTGTTCAGGTTCTAAAAACCATTTTCTATTTTGTTTTTTCCGTCACCTTCCAGCAATAAGGATCGACATCACGGAAAATATCACGCCCATACCCATAGGCCACTGCCAGACATCCCCCACAGACTGGCCGGATCTCACAATCCTGACAGGCAGCAGAGCCCTGACGATACTGTCCAGCGAGTGATCCATGATAGATTTCTCCTAAAGGTTGCTGATACATATTACCAATCAGCGAGGGCAGCTTGCGACAGGCGTGGACCTCACCGTCAGGCAGAAGAGAGACAAAATTAAACGCCGCTCCACAACCATACCCGGCACAACCTCCACGATACGGGATAGCCTGCTCATGACGCAGCAAATTGAACAGATTGTCTTTTACGCCCATGCTGGGATTATTGACCGCAGCCTGTAAATACTCCTGCAAAAACTCGGGAAAGACCTCTGGAGCAACCGAGGCCAGATCCGCTCCCTCACCAACCATGGCCAGACGATTAAAGGTGAACAGATCCACTTTCCCGCGCAGTAATTCGGCCAATTCCAGCACCTCATCCATGTTCGCCCTGGTCAAGGTCAACATGACCATGGAATATATGCCAAGTTCCCTTAAAAGGTCAAGAAATTCAAGCGTCCGATCAAAATGTCCACCGCCGCGGATATAATCATTCTGCGCACGCATCCCCTCCAGACTCACCTGATAGAATTCAGGTTGCTGCAGGGCAAGAATCTCCTCCACCCTCTTGCGCGGCATCGGATTTCCGAGGATTGCGGTCATAAAACCACGATCTGCCGCCTCCTTATACAGTTCGTTAAAATGAGGATAGAGCAAGGGATTACCACCAGTAAAGGTCACCTGCGTGAATACATGATGGGCCTGGCAGAAATCATAGAGGTCATCAAGCACCCTGATCCCTTGCATCAAATCCATATCCTTACGATCACTGCGATCATAACAGTGACGGCAGTGCAAATCACAGACCTGGGTGATATGCCACTGCAAGGTAAAAGTGGGGGCCGAAAAATAGCGTGGATCAATATTCTTGCCACGAGGAAAAGGTTCCGGACGGACTAGAAGAGATTCAGGGGAAAGCAAAAGGCCACGCCGGACAGCGGCAGCAAGGATATCATCAATAACACCCACGGTAACACCAGCCAAGCTGGCCGCCTCCCGAGACCCCATTCCTTCGCTCACAATTTTCAGGGCCAGGAGATCATGACCGGAGGCGGTAATCCTCTGCACAACTTCTGTTCCCGGCCTTTTAAACAGCAGAACCCACGAGTCACCCATCTCCGGGACAATGGTCTGATCATCAAGAAATAGTATTAAATGATGCCAATGGACGGGCACAATCTCCAAGGCCGGATTCACTATACATTCCGATGCGACCTCACCGTCCGGCACTGGCATTTTTGAAACACAATACTGCGCATATTCAATGGCTGCCAAGTCAGCCAGAAATGGGTATTCAGGACATCTCTCAGGCCTGTCCCTTATATAGCCTGAGAGATCGTGATGTGTAACAAATCCAGGATCAGGGACAAGAAAACGGCTGGTGATTGGATATAGAGTATTCAGAGATGGAAGTTGGGGAGAGATCACGTGCATGGATTCCTGCAAAATTCAGATAAAATAAATAAAGCCGGCACCTCATCAGGGCACCGGCTTTATTGAGCATACATTACTCATTATTCATTCAATCAATTACTGAATTGATATTTTTCCAACCATACAGTTAACAACCTTCAATGGCTGCTTTTTTAGGTTTCGCCTTCGTTGTCTCATCAACGGCAGCTTTTGTCTCATCAACAGCTTTATCAACTGCCTCAGTACCTGCTTCACCTTTTGCTTTTTCTTCAACCTGTTCTGTTGCAGCGCTCACGGCGCTGTCCTTACTACCACTTCAGCCACTGCCTGCTGGCTTTACTACTTGTTCAGCGCCACCTGCGCTGTCTTTGCTTGCGCCTCAGCCACTCCCTGCAGCATGCGCGCCTGGCAGGGAAATGCCGCCCGCGCTAATCAAACCAGCCACACCAAGACCGGCTAGAAACTTCTTGAGATCTTTGTTTGCCATGTCAACCTCCTCTAAAGAAGAAATATGGAAGAAAAAAATATATAGAAAGAAACTATGACAGCAAGTCCTTTCATAGAAAAATCTTATTATTTCTCCCTTTCCCTGTCAAGGAAAGTTTCATTTCCACCATGTTGCCTGTAAGAATTCAGCATGATCATTCCGTTCAATGGAATGGCTCTTTCAGGGAGTTGATTCCTGTGAAATTTACTCCATCGAAGTCTTGTGAAGTAGCATGGACCTCGAGTTCCTGTACCTGGTTGATAACAAAATACATATATAAAAACCTTTCCAGATGTTCCCTCTCAAACAGCTATCTATGGAAAGACCAAGAACAAAATAATTCATTCCCGACCAATAGAAAAAAAAAGCTATTGTGACATTATCGCATGAAAGTGTTAAAATAAATTTAATCTTTATGGAATTGAAAATTCAACGCATAAAGGAGAACGATCATGAAAAAAACGATTGCTTTCGCTCTAATACTACTGCTCTGTCCAACTTTAGGCCTTGCTGGTTATCGCGATCAGCCGATACGATATGGGAACAGATCATATGGACCTCATTCTTATCCGCCACCCTCTTCAGGAGTAAGACACCGCGGGTATTACCCCCAAGACTCATCGTATCACCATCACAATGACTGGATTGTGCCTTTGGCAATCTTCGGTACAATTTTGGGCGTGATGGCCTTATCGCAACCATACGCTCCCCCTCCATCACCGCCCCAGAGGATGTGTCGTGACACCTACAATTATTATGACCAGTATGGGCGTTACCTCTATTCCGAATACGTTGACCGACCGTGCAATTAAAAACAAAAGCGGGTACAGCAGAGTTCTCATGCCAGAGATCATACAAAAGCCATACAGAGAAGCTTGCCTCCGTCTGATCATGCTTGCTCGAAGAGAGTGACCTTGATGGTGATATCTTCGACGGAGCGTCTTGTCAGTTTTTGCCCTGACTCGATCCCCGGGCGATCCTCTTTTTATACGATATCCATAAACCAGAGATCCCGTCATCCGTGTACTTCGTGACCGGCAGACACAACAGTCAGACAACGAGATGAGATCATGAAACACCCCGGAAAGAAAGTCCTTGTTCTCCTCATCGCCGTGTTTCTCCTCGGTAACCTGGCAGCTTGGCTGCTTAGCCGCGGTCAAAGGAATGACACTACCTACCGAACCGCCGAGATCACGCGCGGTGATTTGCTGGTTTCCATCAGCGCCACAGGTACCGTGGAACCGGAAGAGGTCATTGATGTCGGTGCCCAGGTGGCCGGACGGATCATCTCCTTTGGCCAAGACACCACGGGCAAAACCGTGGACTACGGCTCCGTGGTTGAGGCAGGCATGATACTGGCCCGGATCGACGACTCGCTCTACGCCTCCGACGTAGCGCAGGCCGAGGCCCAGCTTCTCTCAAGCAAGGCCGGCCTGCAGCGGTCCAAGGCCGAGTTGAGTCAGGCGCAACAAAACTGGAAGCGGGCCCAATTGCTCGGCCCCTCCGAGGCCCTGGCACAATCGAGCTACGAGGGTTACGAGTCGGCACACAAAACCGCGCTGGCCCAAGTGGCGGTGAGCGAGGCGGCTATCCAGCAGGCCGAGGCGGCTCTTAAACGCGCCCAGCGCAACCTCGGCTACTGCATCATTACCTCGCCGGTCAAGGGCATCATTATCGACCGAAGGGTTAACACCGGCCAGACCGTAGTAGCGAGTCTCAACGCTCCCAGCCTCTTCCTGCTGGCCAAAGATCTCACCCGCATCCAAGTCTGGGTGGCGGTGAACGAAGCGGATATCGGCAAGATTCACCCCGGCCTGCCGGTGACTTTTACCGTAGATGCCTTCCCCGGCGAGACCTTTCGGGGCGAGGTTGGCAAGGTCCGACTCAATGCCTCCATGACCCAGAACGTGGTCACCTACACGGTTGAGATTACCACCGACAACAGTGATGGCCGTCTCCTGCCGTACCTTACCGCCAATGTCCAGTTTCAGCTGCAACAGCTCACGTATGTTCTGCAGGTGCCCAATGCGGCCCTGCGCTGGAGTCCGCCCGCCGAGGATGGCTCCAGAATGAGGCCAGCTACCACGGGCAAGGCCGTCGGAAACGACAAGAGCAACGGGTACCTGTGGGTAGTTGACGAGAATCAACAGCCTCACCGGATAGAGGTCCAGACCGGGGCCACTGACGGGACCAGCACCGTGGTAGAGGGAGCGGAGCTGCATGAGGGGATGCAGATGATCACCGGCATCCGCGTGCCAAACTCCAACAATGGTAAGGACGAGGTTGGAAACCCCTTCCTCCCGAACCTGCACCGAAAGAAAAACAGTTCAACCTCCGGCTCCAAGTAAGGCACTCATGGAACTTATCACCTTGCGCGGTATCGAAAAGACCTACCAGATGGGCGATATCTCTGTGCCCGTACTGAAAGGCATCTCCCTGGCCATCCGGCAGGGGGAGCTGGTTGCGCTCACCGGCTCGTCCGGCTCCGGAAAATCCACCTTAATGAACATACTGGGCTGTCTGGACCGACCGACCTCCGGTGAATACTGGCTGGAGGGCCAGGAAATTTCTCAGCTCTCCGCCGACGAACGAGCCCTGCTCCGCAACCGCAAGCTCGGCTTCGTCTTCCAGAGCTTCAATCTGCTGGCTAGAACCAGCGCCCTCGAGAACGTGGCCATGCCGCTCTCCTACACTGCCGAGGAGCTGAGCAGCTCCGAGGTCAAGACGCGAGCCGGCGAGATGCTTTGCCGGGTGGGATTGGCCGATCGGTTGGACCATTACCCCTCGCAGCTCTCCGGCGGCCAGCAGCAGCGGGTGGCAATCGCCAGAGCCCTGATCAACCGTCCGCCCGTACTCTTTGCCGACGAGCCGACCGGCAACCTCGATTCCCGGACCAGCGAAGAGGTCCTCCAGATGTTCGAGCAGCTCAATGCCGAAGACGGCATCACCATTATCATGGTGACCCACGACCCCAAAGTGGCTGGCCACGCCAGACAGATAATCCGCATCGAAGACGGGATGATACTTGACAACACCGCCGGCAGACCAACCCCTCAAACCGGAGGAGTTACACCGTGAGGGTCTACGTCACCGCCGGTATCGCCCTTAAGGCCTTGCGCCGTAATCCCATGCGGGCCATGCTCACCACCCTGGGAATTGTCATTGGGGTGGGTGCGGTGATCGCCATGATGGAGATTGGTGCCGGCGCCTCGACGGCCCTCAAAAAGTCCATCGCCAGCATGGGAGCCAATGTCCTGGTGATCCGACCCGGTACTGCCTCCAGCGGCGGGGTCTCCTTCGGGGCAGGCACCACCACTACCCTGACCCCTGAAGACTGCCAGGCCATCCTGCGGGAATGTCCGGCCATCCGCAACGCCTCGCCGATGGTCCGCGCCCGGGCCCAGGTGGTCTACGGTAACCGCAACTGGGTACCCAACGCCATCTACGGAACCACCCCCGCCTATCTTGATGTGCAGGACTGGAGTACTCTAGCTGAGGGCGAACCCTTCAGCGACCGGGACGTGCTCAACAGTAACCGGGTCTGCATCCTGGGCCAGAGCCTGGTCCGGGAGCTGTTCGAGGGCGAGTCACCCGTGGGTAAGGAAATCCGGATCAAAAACATCTCCTTCCGGGTGATCGGTGTACTCTCCCCCAAGGGTGCCAACATGATGGGGCATGATCAGGACGATGTCATTCTCGCCCCCTGGACTACCATTAAATACCGGGTCACCGGCACCAGCCTCGCCACCACCAACCAAAGCACCGCTGCCACCTCCGACACGGTAAACACCCTTTCTAATCTCTACCCGGCGGCCCAGCCCAGCCTCTACCCCGAACGCTCCAGCGTTCAACAAACCAACAATCCAATGCCGGTACGCTTTGCCAATATCGACCAGATCATGGCCGCCGCCAACAGTTCCCAGGAGATACCCCTGGCCATTAGACAGATCTCCGAGGTGCTCAGGGAACGACACCGCATCCGCGACGAAGCCCCGGAGGACTTCAACATCCGCGACATGGCTGAGCTCACCGCTACCCTCTCCACCACCACCACACTCATGACCAATCTACTGCTGGCCGTGGCCATGATCTCACTGGTAGTGGGCGGGGTGGGGATCATGAACATCATGCTCGTGTCCGTCACCGAACGAACCCGGGAGATTGGCCTGCGCATGGCCGTCGGGGCTCGGGGCCGCGACATTCTCCGCCAGTTTTTGGTGGAGGCGGTGGTCCTCTGCCTCACCGGCGGGGCCATGGGCATAGTCCTTGGCCATGGCGGCTCCCAGCTCGTACGGCTCCTGCTCGGCTGGCCGGTGGAAACCTCGCCTGCAGCCATTGCCACAGCCGTGCTGGTCTCGGCAGGGGTGGGAATCATTTTCGGCTTTTACCCGGCCTGGAAGGCCTCACGCCTAGACCCCATCGAGGCCCTGCGCTATGAATAAATACAAGCGGATCGCTCTTTCAGCCCATCTTTTCAAGGAGCAAGGAAACCCATGATCCCTCGCCTGCACCGTATACTCTACCAGACCTGCCTGGCCCTCTGCCTCTGCCTGCCTCTCTTGAGCAGCTGCATGTTGGGTCCTGATTTCCAACGTCCAGAGGCCAAAATTTCTTCCTCCCAGTGGCTGGGCCAGGTCTCAACAGTCTCCGAGACCGAGGTCACGGCCGAACAGGATCTGGCCCAATGGTGGACGATCTTCAACGATCCAATGCTCACATCCCTGATTGAACGGAGCATGCAGGCCAATCTGGACCTGCAAATGGCTGAAATCCGCATCCGTCAGGCCCGAGCTGTAATGGGAATTGCCGGGGCAGACCTTGGCCCGGCGATAGATACTGCCGCCTCTTACAGGCGTAGCCAGACACCGGGATCCGGAAACAACACAGAGGCCACAACCACAAATCTCTATAAAATGGGCTTCGATGCCGGCTGGGAAATCGATCTCTTCGGCGGATTGCGGCGCGGGGTCGAGGCAACAGGCGCGGATCTGGAAGCGGCCGTGGAAGACCGGCGCGATCTGCTGGTGAGCCTGAGTGCCGAAGTTGCCGGCAACTATCTGAATCTGCGTTCCCTGCAACAACGACTTACCATCGCCCGCCAGAACCTGACGGCCCAGGAACACAGCGTCGACCTGACCCGCCAACTTTTCAGCACCGGCTTTGTCGGCAAACTTGACGTGGTGCAGGCGGAAGCACTCGCTGCCACCACGGCCGGGCAGATCCCGCTCCTTGAGGCACAGATCCGGCAGACAATCTACGGCCTCAGCTTGCTGCAGGGCGGAGAGCCGTCCACCCTGCTGGCAGAACTGACATCCAATTCATCCCTGCCTGTGGCACTGGCCACGGTTCCCTTGGGACTGCCTTCAGACCTCCTCCTGCGAAGACCGGACGTCCGCAGGGCGGAAGCAAAGATCCATGCCGCCACCGCCCGGATCGGGATAGCCAAGGCCGATCTCTTTCCCAAATTCACCATCACAGGCAGCCTCGGTCTCCAGAACAACACCTTCAATTCGACCTTCAACCAGACCAGTAGCTTCTGGTCCCTCGGCCCCGCCCTGAACTGGCCGCTCTTTGACATGGGCCGCAGGCGCGCCAATCTCGAACTACAGAAGGCTCTTCAGGAAGAGCAGCTCCTGGCCTACGAGCAAACCGTGCTGAGCGCCCTGATGGAAGTGGAAAACGCCCTGATCGCCTCAACCAAGGAAGAAGAGCATCGTCAGGCCCTGACCCTGGCAGTGACAGCCGACCGCACTGCCGTAGATCTCGCCACCGCCCTCTATCGTGCGGGAGAGAACGATTTTCTTAGCGTACTGGATGCGCAGCGTTCCCTCTATGTTGCCGAGGACACCCTGGCCCAGTCCAACCGCATCGTTTCCACCAATCTGGTCGCCCTGTTCAAAGCTCTGGGTGGCGGATGGCAGACGGTGGAGACTCCACAAGGGGGCTGAAAAATATTGATGTGCCATTTGATATCATGATAAAAAAGAAAAAAGATTTTTTTCTCCGGACTGTCCACTCAGCTACATGTTCAGTCAGCTTATGGGCGAAGATGTCTGACAGATAACCAGTACAGTTTGTAAAATTAACGTATTAAAGGCGTGCCATAAAGGATAAATAAATGGATGGAAAAGAGGTGGTCGAGTATCTGAAAGAATTATATACGATACCAATCATGCATCGCCTGGTGGTAATCCTGATCTATGCCCTGTTGGCCAAGCTGGTCGATAGTTTTGTGATCAGGATTCTTGTCAAGATCGCCGCCAAAACTAAATTTACCTTGGATGACAAGATTGTTCCCATACTCCATACTCCGCTGCTGGTGACGGTCGTCTTTGTCGGAGTTCTGCATGCCCTGACCATGCCCCCAGACCTTGTACCACCCTGGGAGAAGGTCCTGCCCGCCACAGCCAAGACCATCATTCTCTTATTCTGGATAACTGCTATCTTGAAGTTTTTTAGCCTGGTTGTGGAAAGCAATATGCATGACGCCATTTCCCGGGGCAAAATAGGCCAGGATCTCTTCATGCTGCTCAAGAATGTGGTTCGGGTGATCATGATCATCATGAGCCTGCTCTGGCTTCTTTCCATCTGGCATGTCAATATGGCCCCCCTCTTCGCCTCTGCCGGTATTGCCGGTATCGCCGTGGCCCTTGCCGCCAAGGATACCCTGTCCAACTTTTTTGGAGGTATCTCAATTTTTGCCGATAAGACTTGTACCGTTGGCGATTATATAATTCTCGACAATGCCGAACGAGGCGAAGTCATGGAGATCGGGATCCGTTCAACCCGCATCAAGACCAGAGATGACGTGCTCATCACTATACCCAACTCCATTCTGGCAAATTCTAAAATTATCAACGAGAGTGCCCCCATCCCCCGCTTCCGGATTCGGGTGCCGGTTGGCGTGGCCTATGGCAGCGTGCTTGATCAGGTCGAGGAGATTCTGCTGACGGTGGCGGCAGCAAACAAGGCAGTAATCAAGGAACCGGCAGCCCGCGTCCGCCTTCGCAGCTTCGGTTCCTCTTCGGTGGATTTCGAGCTTCTCTGCTGGGTCGATGAGCCGAGCCTGAAGGGTCTTGCAACCCACAACCTTCTCAAAGAGATCTACAACGCTTTTACCGAACACAAGATCTCCATCCCTTACCCGCAACAGGATATCTATATCAAGGAATTTGCTGGCAGGAACAACGTCGATACACTCAAAGAGGCGTGTTGAATTTGCACATATTTTATGCTGCTGCAGAGTCGATTATTTTGCACTCGACCAGCAGATAAACCCCGACGAACTTTGACAAAAGGCGCCATTATCAGACAAAACTCAAAAGATAGCCATTCAAGGAGCATCTTATTGGTGGGCAGACAGACACCCTAACTGGTCAGCACCCGGTAAATCTCCGGCATCCGCAGGGGCAGTTTGCGGACATCATTGACAAAGATATAGTTGACCGGACCATAGAGGTGATCCATATAGTCATGAGCCTGATGGTCAATTGTGATGCAGAAAGGATGAATACCGGCCATTTTGGCCTCCAGGAGGGCGTGGCGGGTGTCTTCGATGGCATATTCCCCTTTGTAGTCATCGTAATCTTCGGGTTTACCATCGGTAAGGGTGATAAGTAGACGAACCCTGGCATCTGTCTTCGCCAGTAGAGATGTCGCATGGCGGATCGCCGGACCCATCCGGGTATATTCCATGGGAGAAATAGCCCCGATCCTCTCCCGCACCGGTTCACCATATGGCTCGTCGAACTCCTTGATGTGAAAAAGCTCACAGCGTGTCCGCCGCATCCCCGAAAAACCATAGATCGCGTAACGGTCGCCCAGGACCTCAAGGGCCTCAGTCATCAAGACCAGAGACTCTTTGATGGCATTCCCCACCCATCCGGCAGTGGAGTTGGACATATCAATAAGGAAGACCACGGCGATATCGCGCTCATCTCTGAGCAATTTGATAAAGAGCCGGTCCGATGAAGGCAGTCCGGCCCGACCATCGGCCAAGGATTCCACCAGGGCGTCAAGGTCAATATCGTCACCGTCACGCTGGCGCCGGGCAAAACGATCACTGGTGCGCATCATTTCAAACTGATGGCGGAGACGGTTAACCACACCGTGATACTTGCTCAGAGTCTGACGAATGAATCCGGAACGCAGATCAGGGAGTTCCTTGATTGTGACCACACACCAGTTCTTACGAAATCCCTTGCGACGATGATCCCATTCATCGTAACAAATCGGGGCCTGTAACTCCCCCCCCTGCTCCGGACCGGGATGAGCGTCCGGAGCTAGCCCCTCACCGGCTCGGCCCACGGCGCTGCTGAGAAAGCGGCCGGGAAGATGGCCAAATTCATCATGAAACTGTCTTACCTGCTCCGCCACCTCTTCGCTGAGTTGGACCTCCTCATTGTTGATGGTAATGAGGAGCGGGGCCTGGGGCTCAGCAGCGGTCCCGGCAAACTCGCTGTCCATGATCATAGTAACATCCGACTCCAGCCCGGTCGCGCCGTTCTCTTTTTCCTCCTCCGAGCGGAGCAACTGCTCCAGTTGCTCCTTGGGCAGGGAAGCGAGATGGAGGGCTAGACTGTGAACCAACTCCTCTCCCTGGCGGAGAAAGCGCTGACGATGCACCGCCTCTACTGCGGACAGACGGATCTCTCCCTGAAAGAGCAAAGGCGTTATTCCCTCGTATTCCTCCCCTTCTGCCTCATGAGATGCTTGGGCCGCACAAATCGCCTTGACCGCCTCAACACTATCCTTCCCGTTCACCCCCTCGCCCAAAAGCCTGCGCCAATAATCTCTGAGAACCGGCAGGTGTTCTTCCTGCCACGCTTCCAGCAGGGATCCATTCAGAAAACGTGACTGCAGATCACTGAGGACAGCTGCCTGAGGGCTGATATTTTTATCCTCCGCACCGGGAAGGATGAAACAGGGGAGCTTGGCCCAGGCACGCATCAGGCCGGGAAGTGCCTGCTCCAGGAACCGGGCGGCACGAACGGTTTCGAGAAAAAAATAACAATCACGGGCAAAAAGGGGCTGAGGAAAGGAGGCAAAAAAGGTGTTCAACCACAGCGATGATTCGGAATCGACCATTGGTTCCTGAGCAATAGGGTCAGGAAGGGTGAAGGTGCCATTGGCGATATAGGCCCACTGGAAGGCAAGAATTAGTTTGTAGAGCAGGATATTGTCGGCGGAAGCAGAAAAGACAGCCAGTTCTGGTGGCAGAAAGATGGTTTCGGTATCGGTAAAAACCGCGTTTCCCGGTGCAATCAGCAGATCCCGGCCTGCCACTCCCCGGATAAAGGTGAGGAGGCGGCCTTCCACCTCCCCCAGAAGCACCAATCCCGCGTTGCTTCGATTCATATACCCGCTCTCCACATCCCGCATAAAGCGTTGCGCCGCCCGCAGACCATCCAGCTCGTAACGGTCGAGGATCTCGCCCACCCAACTCGATAACTGGGAAAGAGGTAGAATCTTTAAGGTCTCGGGAATGATCCGGAGGAAGTCACAGCAGAGGGAAGTGGAGATCGGCCAGATCGCCGGAATGCATTTGAAGACCTCCTGACACACCTCATCGCTCTGGTCAAGATAGGGTTCCAACAGCTCCTCAACCTCCCAGTCATTGGGGATATCCGGGGCAACCAGATGATAGAATTGCTTGTTAAGGGCAGGAAAATTCATCATTTATCCAACAAAGTTCTACAGATAAGGCCACATAACTTGCTTAAATTATAAACGTAAGACCTTATTTGACATTGTGGCCAATAATACTGTCAGGCAGCCTGCGGTGTAGCCGACGCAGCTACCGGCTTGAAGACGAATTAAAATTAGAAAAGTGATCCGACCATGTCTTCCACGGCAGCAAGCATCTCCGGATCATCGCTGAGGGGCTCGACGACAGCGACCCTACAGGCGGTCTGGATATCCACTCCGTCACCAATCAGTTTTCCAGCCTGAATAAGGAGCCGGGTACTGGCCCCTTCCGGCAATCCGGAATCTTTAAGATTTCGGGTCATGATAGCCAATTTAACCAAAGAGAGGGCAACATCTCGCTCTAAACCACCCTCCTGGCAGACTATATCCACCTCCTGCTCGAGTTCTGGATAGTTAAAGCTGAGAGCGACAAAGCGCTGGCGGGTCGAAGGTTTGAGATCCTTAAGGACACTCTGATAGCCGGGGTTGTAGGAAACCGCCAGCATGAACTCCGGCGGGGCAATCAATAGTTCACCCCGCTTCTCAATGGGTAGCTCTCGGCGATCATCAGCCAGGGGATGGATGACTACGGTTGTGTCCTTGCGCGCCTCAACTACCTCATCGAGATAACAGATAGCCCCAGCCCTGACCGCCAGGGTCAAAGGGCCATCCATCCACACAGCCTCACCGGCTCGGATCAGATAGCGGCCAACAAGATCGCTGGTGGACAGATCATCATGGCAGGAAACCGTTATTAGGGGTCGATCAAGCTTCCAGGCCAGATACTGCATAAAACGGGTCTTACCGCAACCGGTAGGGCCCTTAAGAAGTAGAGGCAAACCGCTCCGATAAGCAGCGCAAGCAATCTCTACCTCACTGCCCTGAGCCAAATAATAGGGTTTTTTTACAATTCTATGTTCTTCCAAGGGTATATTGGCTCCGCCCATCTCATTTCCTTCCTTTATTTTTTTTATCGTCATATTCTGGTATCGAAACCGCGATACCAGAAAAAGAGAAATGTCATGCTTGTTTAGCTATTACAGTGAGCACGCAGAGAGGATCCGTCAATATGAGAATAAATATCAAGCATAAAACATGTATACATTTCTTTCTCACTAAGCATAGCATTTTTTAGTAACGTTTGAACAAAGCTCGACAAGACAGCCAGGATTAATCCTTCCGCAATCAATATAACGTTGCCAACAATTGCAGGTACTGAAAGATGTACCCAAATTTACGGCGGTATTACTGAAGGGTGCAGCAGCGGGAAAAATTCGGGTTACAAATGCAGCAACAATGCTTGAGCTGGTTAATATTCACTGTGAAGAAGTAAGAATCCGCCAACAAGGAGGGCAAGACAAGGGATCGATGACACGAAAGGCACTTATAAAATGGGGACGACAATGGCCAAAATCGACATGATGACCACCATCAAAGAGCATCAGATATTAGACAATGCCTTCCTCAAGGCCAGAGAATCTCTTTTTGATTAGAATTCCTAAAAAAGATAAAGTTCAGGCTTGATTTGACAAGTACGTCTGAAAAATCGGCAACAATCAGCTTAGATCTGAATTAATACTTGTAATATTGAAACATTAAAGAATATCTCACACAGGATCAGAACCAATAATTCCAATCCTGTGCAAGTTCCACTTGTACTTAATCAGCTTCAAAAAAATCTTCTTTGGCTGCACCGCATTTAGGACAAACCCAGGTTTCAGGAACTTCTTCCCACGGGGTACCAGCATCCACCCCGTGCTCATAATCTCCTTCTTCAGGATCGTAAATATAGCCGCAAGGGCATTCCCACTTTTGCATGACACGCCTCCATTTGAGAAAAGATTAACAGTTTTAAATCTATTTAATAATTCTAAGTTTATTTTTTGCGCTGTCAAGAAGATGGCACTGAGATAAAGGGAGTGTGAAGAATTTCCATACAAATGCCTCACACTCATCCCTTATCTTTTTTATTCCTTAGCGTTGCCTTCTCCTTCTCCTTCCTCTGTATTTTCACCAGGAGGTACACTCTCCTTGACCGCATCAACCAAACCAAGCAAGCTCATATTCTGCTTCAAAGGTTTGGGAGCTGCCTTGCCGGTGGAATCCGTCACCCTTCTTACCACCCTTGGTGATATCCGCTTCCCTTTGGCGCTTGGATTCTTGAGCAGATAATCATCAAAATAAACCTCCATGGTATTGCTCTTGGCGCGGGGAGAAGGTGCAAGGCCGACATGGGCACTGGTCCCCTGACCCATCAGCAGCAGCAGTATCCGTGACCGTTTATCTTCGGGGAAGAGTCGATACTCCTTATCCAGGATAAACTTGGGGGTGGTAAAACGCTTGGCATAGGTCAGATTCTCCTGGCCGTCCCGATAGAGGACATTGAAGGTAAGGCCGTCTTCGACAACCCCGATCCAGGCCAGTTCATGGCCGATAAAGAGTTTGTCAGTCACCGGAATCACCTTGTACATGCCGTCGTTAAAGATCAACAGGAGCCGGTCGTACTCGGAACAGTTCAGGGTAAAATCCTGCTTTTCATCTTCAGCCTTGATGTTATGGCCCAGAAAGCCTGTGGCGCGCTGATAGCCGACCACCAGATTGGCGAGGGCCGCGCTGCGCACGCTGACCTCCTCAAACTCGCAGAGTTCTGTCTGTCTCGGGTAGAGATGGCCATACTTTTTCAGCAGGTCGCCTAGGAAGGAGACAGTGTATCCGACCATATCCTTGAGGTGATGACTGATCTTCTTGATCTCGCTGCGGATCTCCTTGATTTCCTTCTGCTGCTTATTGATATCATAACGGGAGATGCGCTTAATTTTAATCTCAAGCAGACGCTCTACATCCTCGTTGGTGACTGGCCGAAGAAGCTCTGCGGTGAAGGGTTGCAGGGCGCTGTCCACGCTCTTGATCACGGCCTTGTAGCTGGTCTCTTCCTCGATCTGTTTGTAGAGCCGTTCCTCGATAAAGATCTGCTCCAGGAGTCTTGCGTGCAGTTTTTCCTGAAATCTTCCGAGGTCAATCTCCAGTTCCTTGGTCAGATCATGGACAAGTTTCCGGGTATTGTGCTCCAACACCTCCTCAACCGTGCAGGTGAGTGGGGTATTGTTCTTGATCAGAGTGAGATTGGGGGTAATGGCAACCTCGCAATCGGTGAAGGCATAGAGGGCCTCAATGGTCTCCTTGGCGTAGACCCCCCGGGCCAGATTAATCTCGACCTCGACGTCTTCTGCCGTATAATCATTGATGGACAGGATCTTGATTTTCCCCGCCTTGGCCGCTTTCTCAACGGATTCGATCAGAGACTGGGTGGTTGTCCCATGGGGAATGTCCTTGACAATAATGGTCTTATCGCTTGCCTCCTCAATCCTTGCCCGACAGCGGATCCGACCATTGCCATGATCATAGTGGGAGACATCCACCAGTCCCTTTTTCTGGAAATCGGGATAGAGAGTGATCTCTTCATTGTGCAGCAGTTTGATCTGGGCCTCGAGGAGTTCGCAGAAATTATGGGGCATAATCTTGGTGGCCATACCGACCGCAATCCCATCCGCCCCGAGCAACAGCAGCAGGGGAATCTTGGCCGGTAGAGTGACCGGCTCCATCATCCTGCTGTCATAGGATTCAACAAACTCGGTCAGATCCTTATTAAAAAGGATCTCTTTGGCCAGGGGCGTGAGACGGCACTCAATATAGCGGGCGGCCGAGGCCTGATCGCCGGTATAGATATTGCCAAAATTCCCCTGCCGCTCAATTAGATATTCCTTGTTGGCAAGATTCACCAGGGCGGAAAAAATGGAGGCGTCCCCATGGGGATGGAGCTTCATGGTCTCGCCCACAACATTGGCCACCTTGTGGAAGCGACCGTCCTCCATGTTGAACAGGGTCTGAAGGATACGGCGCTGGACCGGCTTCAGGCCGTCGTGGATGTCTGGAATTGCTCGTTCCCTGATGACATAGGAGGAGTATTCAAGAAAATTCTTTTCAAAGAGGTTATGCAGTCTTCCGTACTGTGAGTTCATAAAAAAATTGAAGGTTGAAAGTTGAAAGTTGAAAGCTCTTTCTTGGGTATGGAGATGACAAATTCAGTTATGATTGAAAACGCAACACTTAAAGCTCACAATTAAATCGTGGTCACCAAGTGCTCCATGATGTACTGCTTGCGCTCCGGAGTATTTTTCCCCATGTAAAAGGAGAGGATTTTGCTCACCTCGCTGACGGTCCCCATATTGACCTGCTGGAGGCGGATATCAGGGCCGATGAACTGCTTGAATTCCTTCGGGGAGATTTCTCCCAGTCCTTTGAAACGGGTCATCTCCACATTACCGGCCTTGGCGCTGGTCCCTTGCAGTTTTTTGACGGCAGTAATCTTTTCCTTATCTGAATAGCAGTAAAAGGTCTCTTTCTTGTTGCGGACTCGAAAGAGAGGGGTCTCAAGGATATAGACGAAACCGAGCTTTACCAGCGGTTCAAAGTAGTGGAGAAAGAAGGTCAGAAGCAGATTGCGGATATGGAGCCCGTCCACATCCGCATCGGTGGCCAGGATCACCTTGTCGTAGCGCAGGTTGGAAATGGACTCTTCAATGTCGAGGGCTCGCATCAGGGAATACATCTCTTCATTCTTGTACAAGAGCGCCAGCTTCTGTCCCAGGACGTTCATGGGCTTGCCTTTCAGGGAAAATACCGCCTGGGTCAGCGGATCACGAGAGGAGACAATGGAACCGGCTGCCGACTGTCCTTCGGTGATGAAGACCATATTATGGTTGCCATCAGACGATGGTTTTTTGCGCGTGGGATGATGCTTGCAGTCTTTTAACTGGGGGATTTTGAAGGCCACTTTTTTTGATTTGGCCTTGGCCTCCAGACGGACACTCTGCAACTCCTTCCTGACCTTTTCATTGCGCTGGATCTTTTCCAGCAGTCTGTCCGCTGTCTCGGTATTTTTATAGAGGGCGCTGGAGACCGCGTCTTTCACCTTGTTCACGATCCAGGAACGGATATCGCCATTGCCCAATTTATTCTTGGTCTGAGATTCAAAGAGAGGGTCTTTGATCTTGATCGCCAGGGTGCCGACAATGCCGTCCCGCACATCCTGGCCGACAAAGCTTTTTTTGGAAAACTCATTGACACCCTTGAGAATTCCCTCGCGGAAGGCGGAAAGATGGGTGCCGCCCTCGCTCGTATAGGTGCCGTTGACAAAGGAATAATAGGTGTCGCCATAGCCATCGGTATGGGAGAAACAAAACTCCAGGGTGGCATCACGGTAATAGATGGGCTCGTATATGTTCTGATCATCCAGCTCCTTGGCCAGCAGATCAAGAAGGCCATTTGCGGAATAATAGCAAGTCTTGTCCAGATACACCTTCATTCCGGCATTAAGGTAGGCATACCGCCACAACCTCTCTTCGATAAAGCGAAGATCAAAGGTGAAATCCTGGAACATCTCCCGGTCCGGGACAAATTCCACCAGGGTACCGTTCGCCTCGGTGCTCTCGCCTTTCTCCTGGCTGACCAGCACTCCTTTGGTGAAAACTGCGCTGGCAAACTTGCCGTCGCGAAAGGCTGTAACCTTGAAGTATGACGACATGGCATTCACCGCCTTAGTACCCACCCCGTTCAGGCCAACGGAAAACTGAAACACCTCGGTATTATACTTGGCACCGGTATTGATGGTGGAGACGCAGTCAACGATCTTGCCCAGAGGAATACCCCGGCCAAAGTCACGAATCGTAACCATCCCGTCTTCACCGATATGAATATTGACCCGCTTGCCCGCCCCCATGATATATTCATCGACGGCATTATCAACGACCTCCTTGAGCAGGATATAGATGCCGTCATCGGGGTGAGTTCCGGTGCCAAGGCGGCCGATATACATCCCGGGCCGCTTGCGTATATGCTCAAGGGAGCTGAGAGTCTTTATTTTACTTTCGTCGTAATTATGAGAAGATAGTGTCATAATATGATGTTGGATATAGGTTTTATAAGGGGCTTTTTTTTATACTCTTATTCAAGCCTTGCAATACTATTGTATTTCACTATATTAATCAACTCTGATGGCCACGCGGTAGCTGTTATGAAATAAATCCTTTTTTTACTCAGGTATCTTCGATGTATTGCCCCCAACTCACATTATCGCCAACCGTGATGACCATTGCCGGCTCAGACCCTTCTGGCGGGGCCGGAATCCAGGCTGATCTGAAGACGATGACTGCCATCGGCGTCTATGGCGCAGCGGCTATTACCTGTATTACCGTGCAGAATTCTCTGGGCGTCACCGAGTCTGTCCCTTTGGAAGCCGGACTTGTGGTCAGGCAGGTTCAGGCCGTAGTGGCTGACCACCATGTGACCCATATCAAAATCGGCATGATTGGTACCATGAAGATAGCCAGGGCCTTGGGGAAACTCCTTGCAGATTATTCAGGTGAGGTGATCTACGACCCTGTTCTGGCATCAACAACCGGCCAATCCCTGTTCAATAATTCCAGCCTTGCAGAACTGAGCACGTACCTCATCAGCAAAGTCACCGTTCTCACCCCCAATTGCTTGGAGCTCGAACAACTCTGTCAGCAGAAAATCACAACACCAGAAAAAGCTCTGCATTGTGCCGGAACTATCCTCGCCAGACATGAGCATCTTCAGGCTGTCATCGTCAAGGGTGGACATCTGGAACCTGACAGGACAGATATCCACGATTACCTGATCATAAAAAATCAAGAAGTTATCGTCAGCAAACGAAGACGCATCCAAAGCGCCAATCTGCACGGAACCGGCTGCACCTACGCCTCAGCCTTCACCGCCTTTCATTGCCGGGAAAAGGATTACTGCAAAACGTTTTTTCTTACCGCTTCCTATATGGACAGAATCATCAGCAAGAGCAGCTCTATCTCATTGGTAAAAAGCGGATTCAACGGGCCGCTTGTCCATGCCCTCTAGTTAGAACTATCCTCGACAATTTGTACGAACAGATAAGTGGGGAATCTGCTATCTTGATGATCCCTACAGGGATTTAATATAGAGCAGAAAATGACAAAAAAACGAGACAGACTCACTACAGGATGGATGAACGCAGAGTATGGAGGGATAATGTACCTGTTGAGGGCCAGTGGAAATCTTTAAAATTCAAGCGGAGCTCTTTCGATGTTTATGACTCCGAACTTATCTTTGAACTTTTTTCAGCAATAAGTTTTTCGGCCACAGGCTGTGACTGGCAATGGGAGTAATAATCATATATTCCCATCACGGGGACCAGCCTCGGGCAGAAATCCTTAGCTGAGAGGACGACGATACAGATCTTGTTGCCTGCAGGCCAAAAAGAAAATGAACGGCGGTTTGCTACAACCCAGCTCCCTGCAGACTGAGAACCAATTCTTGCTGTTCAGTGGAAAGTTGCTCAGGAACCTGAACACCAAGTTTAACATAGATATCACCGCGACTCCCGAGTGGGCCGCTGGGCAGACCGTGCCCTTTGATCCGCAATCTGGCATCAGGCTGGATACCGGAAGGAACATTGACCATAAATTTCTTACCCTCCAGAGTCTCGATTGCCACTTTTGTTCCCAGACAGGCATCACTGAAGGATATCCATTTTTCACAAATCAGATCATCCCCATCTCTTTGGAAACGATCATGCTTACTCACCTCCACCTTGAGATAGAGGTCGCCAGGGGCACCGCCCTGGGAAGAAGCGCCACCCTTCCCCTTCAGCCGTAGTTTTTTCCCCGCCTCAATCCCTTTGGGAATCTTGACCGAGACATTCTGATTTGTGCCGTTGGCACGCAGGGCGATGTTCTTTTCGGCACCATGCATGACCTCATCTAAAGTCACTGACAGCTGATAGGTCAGATCTTGGCCTTTTGCCGGCGGCTGGCAGCCACCTGTCCCGCAACCTCCGCCCATTCTGGCGCCACCAGCACCCTGTCCGAAGAATGATTGAAACGACTGGGACCCTCCACCCATATTGTTGCGAAAGGAGGTGGAACCACCACCGCCCCCGGCGCCAAATTGACGGAGAATATCATTCAAGTCAAAGTTACGGAATATGTCTTCCTGCGAATAGCGTTGATGAAAATTAGAGGAACCAAAGGTGTCGTACTGTTTTTTCTTTTCCACATCCGACAGTACTGCATAAGCCTCATTAATCTCTTTGAACTTGGCCTCTGCTGTTTTATCCCCCTGATTTTTGTCAGGATGATACTTCAGGGCTAATTGACGATATGCTTTTTTGATCTCGGCAGGAGAAGCGCTCTTGGGCACGCCTAATGTTTCGTAATATTCCATTGTTGATTTATGATTAAACGAATTGTGTTGTAATAAAAATATGTACGTGAATGTTCAATGGTTTAAATAATAGGAATGCATTGTTTATCAGTCAAGCCTATCAGCAACAATGACAAGAACTGTTCTATAAAAATAAAAAAAACGGAATCCTGAAAGATTCCGTTTTTCCTTCTCAACTACCTGAGTTATTAATTAACAATTAAAAAGGTACATCATCCCTACTCCCTCCACCCATCGTTCCAGCAGGAGGTTCTGAGTAAAAAGAATCCTGCGACCCGCCGCCCATGTTGCCAGCCCCGTACCCAGTATCAGCAGATCCTTTTGAATCAAGCATCTTCATCTCTCTGGCAATGATCTCAGTGGTATATTTGTCGTTGCCATTCTGATCCTGCCATTTCCTGGTCTGAAGTTTTCCCTCAATATAGACCTTTGAACCTTTATGAAGATATTGACCACAGATCTCGGCTAATTTCTGCCAGGCAACAATCCTGTGCCACTCGGTGGTCTCCTGCATCTGGCCGTCTTTATCTTTCCACCGTTCAGTTGTAGCGAGATTAAAGGTGACCACAGAAGTACCACTTTGAGTGGCACGAATTTCAGGATCTTTTCCAAGATTACCAATAAGCATAACTTTGTTCAGCATAATTTCTCCTGCACCATGAGTAATTCATTGATGTATCATAAAAGACAGAAAGCATCCATGATGCTTAATCAATCCCCTGTCTGATTTCAGTCAGTATTCTTCTTACCATAGAGCAGGCGTTTTCTTCCAGAAGAAAATTGACAACCACTGTTTAGGAACCGTTACGATACAACTTGTTTCTTGAGCCTCTGGCGAAACTATTAAAAAACTTATGTTCTATTTAATATCTTGAAACAATTGGATCTAATCTTTTTTTTGTTATATTTTTATGTTTGCCGCCAAAACTAAACCAAGTGCGGATTAAAACTGAAATACAACTTTTATTAGTTTTGAAGTGAGCTGGGGGAGTGTATCCGTCCCTCTTCAAGGACCAAGTAAAATGAGCACAGATGAAAGACTACCCCCGCTCACCATTGAGCAACGATACCAGATTTCAGGGTTAAAGAAAGCAGCTCTTAATCGGTCGAGAACTGTGGAAGACCTACAGGTGCATAAATCACCACTATTTTCCTACGGAACAACTCGATATAAGGAAGCTTTTGATATTCTGAGAAAAATATTGACTCCCAATTGGCCGTATTGTAATATTTTTGCCATAGGTAGTGATGTTTGGGGGTATTTTCCATGGTCGCACCAGTTACGGTGGATACTCTAATGGCAGATTGTCAGTCTATGAGACCGACAAAAAAGTGATCCCGATATCGTTTTCATCTCTTGATAGCTTTTTCAATTCCCCGGAGAAATAATGGGGAAAAACGAATTCCTATCACCTCACCTAGTAAAAACAGTCCACCCACTTTCGCTTTCCAAAGGAGAGTCCGGCTCACGGGAGTTGGTCCCTTCAGCGGAAAAGATCATTGCCATTGTCTGCAATCATTTCCAAGTAACAAAAAAGCAGATTATCTCTAGGTACAGAGCAGATAATTGCTGAGAAAAGTGGCAAATTATCTGGTTATCCGTTACAGCAGGCTTGAGGTAGGTTGAAAAAAGTGGACACCAAATCGCAATCTTTTTAAATAGAAAGCGGAAGGCAACCCAACAAAAGTCACCAGTAAATTTGATTATTTTTCATTTTTAATCACTAGGAAAAGGAAAACGCCCCTTGAAAATTGTATCCATAGCCATGGTTCTGGCAGGCATTGCCTTGCTCGCTTTTTCTCTTAATCCAACCAGAGAGATATGTCGCAGAAAACATCAGCTTTACGCCTCTTGGAAATTTCTTGGCATGTTGATCATCTTCTTTATCGTTGGCTACATCCTCTTTTTTAATATGGCGCTGAAAGCCCAAGCCTCCACTCTGGAGATGATTGTTGCCACCATCCTCTTTAGCGGCGCCATTTTTGTCGTCATGGTGGTGCGGTTGAGCCTGGCAACCATCAGGCTCGGCGAACATTTTGCCGCCTTGGAACGGCACCGGGCCCTTCATGACGAACTCACCGAGCTGCCGAACCGTGTCATGGCCGAGGAGCAGCTCGACCATGGCCTGCTAATTGCCAAACGTCACTGTAACCCTCTGGCCTTCGTCCTCATGGACCTAGTCCGCTTTAAAGAGATCAATGATTCTCTGGGCCATTTTTACGGCGATTATGTCCTTCAGGAGGTAGCTCTTCGGATGAAGAGTGTGGTGCGGGAATCTGACACCCTGGCCCGAGTTGGTGGCGATGAGTTTTCCCTGGTGCTGCCCAACACCAGCCTGGAACAGGCGGTGATGATCAGCATGAAGATCGCCGACGCAATCGATCAGCCCTTTATGATTGAGGGGCATAGCCTCAAGGTAGGTATCAGTATCGGAATCGCCATGTATCCCGACCATGGCACCGATAGTGAGACCTTGATGCAACGGGCCGATGTAGCCATGTATGATGCCAAACGTAATGATGTTATCTATGCCATCTTTAATATCGAGCAGCACCGGACAACCTTTAATCGCCTGGTATTGATCGGTGAGCTGCGTGATGCCATCAACAAGAAAGACATTTTTCTCTGCTATCAACCGAAAATTTCCATTCGAGACAAGACCTTGATAGGCGTAGAGGCTTTGGCTCGCTGGCAGCACACAGATCGGGGGGTCATCAATCCAGATGATTTTGTATCCCTTGCCGAACAGGCTGGACTTTGTAAACAATTCACCAATCTGGTGATCGATAAAGCCTTGGAACAATGTGGAAAATGGCAGCAAGAGGGCTACAACATTCCTGTAGCGGTGAATCTATCTCTCAAAAACCTCCATGACCTCGACTTTCCCTCTGATGTCGCTACCCTCCTCACTAAATGGCAGATGAAACCGGCAATGCTGCTCCTGGAGATTACTGAAAGCAGTATTATCGTTGACCAGGATCGGGTCACCAAGGTTGTTACCGAACTTAAAAAAATGGGGCTGCAGCTCTCCATTGATGATTTTGGTACCGGCTATTCCTCCATATCCTATCTGAAAAAATTCCCGGCCCGTGAAATCAAGATCGACAAGTCCTTTATCATTGGCATGCTCCAGAATGAAGACAATGCGGTGATCGTCAAATCCACCATTGAAATGGTTCATAACATCGGCCGCAAGGTGGTGGCCGAAGGTGTTGAGGATGAGGAGACCCTGCAGTTCTTGGAGGACCTCGGTTGTGATATTCTCCAGGGCTTTCATCTCTGCCACCCTCTGCCGAGCAATGAGCTCCAGAATTGGCTTGAGACCACTGCCTGGTCTGTTTTTAAAAAGAATATTACTCTGCCAAAAACTCAGCAATCCGAATTGGTACATGAACAAGACATATACGTTGAGCAAACATAGTGGTAGTTCAGGTTCATAGAACCATCAATTAAAACGGTAACCAATGGTTTCACGCCTGCCTTTATCCCTGAATCGCTTGGTCCAGCATCTGCGGAATCCCCCCTCTTTCCCCGGGAGTATAGCCCATTACCTCCTGCCATATCTCGTCACTCTCCATACAAAAATAGATGCAGGTCTTGGGATGTACCCTGCTTTTCAACAAATTATAAATATGCTGATACAATTTCACTCGATGTGGGCGAAAATAACGGCTCTTACCGTCAAGTCCTTCAATGAATTCCTGATAATAGATTCGCGATTGGGGGAAGCGCCCTGTTCCAATTTTCTTGAGAGCCGGCAGGTAGCGCAGCGCCCCCATGGATATCCAGGCAATGTTCTCAGCAGGCACCGTATCAAAGAGACGGGTGATGGTCTCTTGATAGCCATGCTCCCATCCGGGATGTTCGATGATGGGGTCGAAATGGAAGGCCAGCTTGTATCCCCATTGAGCACACTGCCGGGCGGCAGCAAGTCTCTGCTCAAGGGTCGCGGTCCGAATCTCTTCCCGGGCCATGATGGGTGTGCTGTTCAGAGACCAGGCAACAACCGTGCGTCCCTTATGCTCAAGCCCTTCCAGGTTATGGATAACCGCGCTCTTGGTTTTAAGCTCCAGCACGGCCTGTTGCTGGCCCGCCATAAAGCTCACCAGAGTCCGACTGAGATTGGTAAATCGGTCAAGAGCCAGGGAATCAGTGAATTCACCTGTACCGATACGAAAAAATCGATCAGGCTCAGCCGTAAAGGCCGTGGTCATCTCACCTATCAGGTCGTCGACATTAACAAAAAAAGTGAGCCATGGTTTGTTCAAATAAGCCTGTAGAATGCAGTAGACACAGTCCATGGGACAGTTCATGCCGATATTCAAGACCTGATATTCACAGCAGCGATACTCCCGGGTGGCGGGACAGGGTTTGAAAAAATGGCCCCTGTTGCGGCACAGCAACAGGTGCTGTTTACCGACAGTAAGATTCTCGGGATAATGTCCTGGAACTGCCTCTAGATCCTGATAATCAGGAATAATGGTATAGGGCAGTTTGGCCCTATCAATAATTTCTCGGGTATAGGGAAGATCCAGGCAGGATTCTTCCACATGGATCTGTTTAACAAAGAGCGATGGATCGGCCCATGATTGTATCTGTGACATTCGCATTCCGACCAGACAAGGTCTGACCTCCTCGTTCCATTTTTTAATCAAAAAAGAATTTTGAAACGGAGTTATTGATATTTTTTGTATATATCCAAGTACTCTGCCCCTTCCTTACCCTTACCATGCTTGATGCAGCCACGACCATAGACCAGACACTTCTGCTGCAACTCTTGAAGGGCGAATTCGTGCTGTTCTCGGCTCAGGATTGCACTCTCCAGGAGACGCATAATGACATGAATGCGTAACTTATCCATGCCGATACGGTATTGATAAGAGACCTGGTCTTCCCTTCCCCCTTCTTTAATAGTAAGGGGCTTATCCACAAGGAGAAAGGGATACCTGCAGCTTGTGCGCAACCAGAAGTCGTAGTCTTCACAGCAGGGAAGCGTGGGCGAGAAAAGGCCTATGGTTGCAAATAACTCTTTTCTTACCATGACTGTGGACATCCCCACAGTACAAAGTTGCAGACAGTGATCAAAGATATCACCATGACGCGGCAGATGCTTTTTTTTCTGATTTAGATGCACTCCTCCTCGCAGCCATTGTTCCCTGGTGTGAGATATCAGATAGCCTGGACTTTCCTCCATGGCCTTTTGTTGCTGTGCTAATTTATTTTTCCGCCAATGATCATCAGAGTCAAGGAAAGCGACCAGCTCAGATTGAGCCCGACGAATGCCAAGATTCCTGGCAGCGGCAGGCCCCATGTTCTCCTGATAAAAAAAATGAATGGGAATGGCGCTGTATTCACGCAGGGAAGAGACAAGTGCGGCAGTCTGGTCCGTGGATCCGTCATCGATAACCAGAATTTCAGAACAGGCAATTGTCTGACGCAGAACAGAACGTATGGCCCGTTCTAAAAATTTTTCCCTATTATAAGTTGGGATAATAACAGAAATTGCTGTCATTTCAGTACATAGCCGTTCGTTAATGGGAAGTGAAGATAAGAGTAACGTAAAAGGAAGTGGCTTTTTTCATCTGAAATACTGTATAATTAAAACTTTATCAACCGTTCTCATCTTCAAGAAGGTTGAAACCATGCCTTTAATCTCTTCCCTGCCCCCCTATAATGAGCACTGAAATACTTATAAATGCGACAAGTTACGAAACACGAATCGCTCTTGTCGAAAACGACCATCTTGTTGAGTTACATATCCAACGACCGTCAGAAAAAGGACTGGTCGGTAATATTTATAAAGGTCGGGTGGTACGGGTATTACCCGGAATGCAGGCGGCATTCGTTGACATTGGCTTGGATAGAACAGGATTTTTATATGTGGATGATGTCTATATCTCCATGACTGAGCTTGAACAGAGGCTGCTTGGCCAGGAGCAACAACCATGCGGCAAATACAATTTCACATCCTCCGCTTCCGACAACGAGATTCGACGTATTTCCGGAATGAATATTGAGGACCTGTTGCGTGAAGGACAGGATATCACCGTTCAGGTCGGCAAGGATCCCATTGGCACAAAAGGGGCCCGTCTCACCTGTCATATCACCCTGCCCTGCCGCAATCTTGTCTTCATGCCTCTCACTGATCACATTGGTATCTCCAGGAAAATTGAGGATGAAACCCTGCGTCAGACTTTGCGAGAACGTATTGAAAAACTTCGTCCTGCCGGCACTGGCTTCATTGTCCGTACTGTTGCCGAATATGCCGACATGGAAGAGCTGGAAGCAGATATGGAATTTCTACTGCACCTGTGGGATGAGATTCAGGACATCAATTCGAGCTCTTCCGCTCCTTCCCTTATCTATGAAGACCTTGACATCACCTTTCGTTCAGTACGTGATCTCTTTACCGCCGATGTAAATACCCTGGTGGTTGACGACAAGGAAACATATGAAAAACTACTGAATTTTATTAAAATTTTTGCCCCAGACCTGCAGCATCGGATTGTTTTTTATCAGGAGACAGCGCCACTTTTTGAGGCCCATGGTATCGAGATAGAAATCAGCCGGGTCATCGAAAAGAAGGTCTGGCTCCGCTCGGGAGGGTATATTATTATCGAAACCACAGAGGCCCTCACGGTTATTGATGTAAATACCGGGCGCTTTGTGGGAAAAAACGACCTTGAAGAGACCATCTTCAAGACCAATATGGAGGCAGTCAAAGAGATTGCCTATCAACTGCGATTACGCAATATTGGCGGCATTATCATTATTGATTTTATTGATATGGAGGATGCACTGCATCGCGAAGAACTATTCACCTCGTTTAAGGAAGCAGTTAAGAAAGATAAAAGCAGGATAAATATCCTTAAGCTGACAGAATTTGGCCTTGTTCAGATGACACGAAAACGCAGTTGTGAGAATTTGAAACAACTGCTGTGCGAACCCTGTCATTATTGTGCAGGTGAAGGCAGTCTGAAATCCCGCCGGACTATCTGTTATGAAATCTTCCGGAAAATAGCAAGAGATGCCATAAGACATAAGGGGAACACCATCACCCTCAAAGTCCATCCCCGAATGGCTGACATGCTGTTGAAAGAGGAAGAACATGTTACCCTGGAGCTTGAACGCAACACCAGAAAACGACTGGCTGTCATCCCTGACAACAATTTGCATATTGAAAAATATGAGATATCTTGGCAAAATTAGGAGCCGTTGCAAAATTACCATTACCTTTCTGACTGTTTCTTTACGGATCCATATGCCGGTCACATTATTCAAATAATATGATTATTTTTGAACGACGGCGTAAGATCATGACACTTCCAGTAAAAAACCTTAAACAAGATCAACCAGGCGCAAAAAGGAGTAAAGAGCCTCATGGTAGAACAACGATTTAAAAAACATGGTAAAAAGAGAAACCTGCTGCAACCATTTCTTCTTCTGCTCATTGTGGCATTAGTGGCACTTGCAGGTTTCGCGTCACTGACCCTCTTTGAAAGAGGAGCACCGGTCATTACCATGGATGAAATTCCCGAATATATCGGAGCAGACACCACCTTGGACTTGACCATAACAGATACAAAAAGTGGCATTCGCAGTATCCATATGGCCATCAACCAGGAGAACAAGAATAAACAAGTTTTGCATACGGACTATCCCCGCCAGGGATATTTTGGAAAAGCCGGCCCGGCTGAAATCAAAGAAAAACAGCTGATTGATATCAAAAATCTTGGGCTGAAAGAAGGCCCTGCAGAAATCATTCTTGAAGTGCGAGATTATTCATTCTGGGGATTATTCCAGGGAAATCTGACGCGTATTGCCAAGGATATTACCATTGATACCAAGGCGCCAAAGATCAATCTCCTCCATGCCACCCGCTATTTGAAACAAGGCGGCGCTGGTATTGTCATTTACCAGTCAACAGAGGACGCCGTGCTTCATGGAGTCCAGATTAACGGAAATTTTCATCCTGGATTTCCGCTCAATGATGGGCGGGAACACACCTATATTGCTTTTATAGCCCTGCCTTATGATGCTACAGCCATTGTGGATGCCAAGATTACGGCTGAAGACCTTGCCGGAAATAAAAGCGCTATCGGATTTTCCAGCACCTATAAAAAAGCAAACCAGAAACATGACGACATTAACATCAGCGATGGCTTTCTTTCTGCAAAAATCCCCGAATTTGAGGAGCATTACCCGGAAATGAAGGGGGACATGATAGAAAAATATCTCTACACCAACCGGGATCTTCGGGATATAAATAATAAAAAAATTCATGATCTTTGTCAAAATCCAAGCCCGGAACGGTTCTGGAAGGGGACTTTTCAGCGCATGCCCGGCAGTCCACGTGCCGGTTTTGCCGATCATCGCACCTATGGTTATAAAGAGCAGCCCATTGATGAGCAGGTTCATCTGGGGGTTGATATCGCCTCCACGCAAAGAGCTGATATCAGAGCGGCAGAGGCCGGCAAGGTTGTTTTTACAGGTTATAACGGGATTTATGGCGAGATGGTGGTGCTTGATCATGGCCAGGGAATTTTTAGTCTCTATTCCCATCTCAGCCAGATCAATGTTACCAAGGACAGCCAAGTGGATCAGAATACCGTTCTTGGCCTGACCGGAACCACCGGCATGGCTGGAGGCGACCACTTGCACTTTTCCATGCTGATCAACGGCATCTTTGTCAATCCTATAGAATGGTGGGATCCGCACTGGATTGCGGTCACCATTGATGGTCCCGTGGCAGGATCAAAATTCAACTAAAAAAATTTGCCCCGTCATCCTGTTACTTTTCGCAGAAAGACGGGGCAATAACATGCACACTTAATCTTCTATCTCATAATCTCCCTGGCCACAGATGCTGCAACGTAACATGGGATTATCCTTATCAAAGATGAACTCCCATTTTTTCTCCTCAATCAGCTCGGCCTGTTCCTGGCCACAACTGACACAGACCCACTTGTCACCTTCTTCTGTCTCAAATAAGTGCATACCTTCCTCGCTGGAATAGAATTATCGAAATATGTAAGGAGATCAGCTGAAAGTATTCCACACTCTAAGTTTGACTCTCACTTTTTAGCCTTCAACCTGCTTTTATCTTCTCTATAAACCTTAATTGTGCCAAATTCGCCATCAAAACCTGCTTTACGTTGGACCTGATTCTGCCTAACCCGAATGATAGCCTCACCTAAGAAGGGTACATCCGCGGACAATAACTCGGCAACCGGTGTTTCAATCAGGATCGTCAACTCGGAGCCAAATGTTTGAATAAGTTGTAGATACTTCGCCATAACCGTTTTTGTCCCTTGCCCGACCCCAAGAAGTTCAGCAAGAATCTCCTGAAGCGGTATCAGACTACAAACATCAGGAGCACCAGCGGGAAAGACCGGAGACTGCCTGTCAGCAAGATCAAGGACTCTGGAAAGGACGCCTATGGTCATCGGTTTACCGCAGACCGGACAGATACCATGCAAATCACGGCTTTTACAAGGATCACAACAAAAGCCACAATTACGATGGCCGTCATGATGATATTTCCCCTCTTCCGGGAAAAATTCAATGGTCGCTGCCAGATGGCGATGTCCACTTGCATTACATGGAGTCTGCAAAGCGGACTTCATGGCGAAAAAATCAAATGTGGTATCAAAGACATTCGCTTCCCGACACATTTTCCATGGGGAGTGACAATCAGAGTTCGAGATAAGAGTGTAATGGTCAAGATTTGAAACAAGTCGATTCATTGCCGGATCAGAAGAAAGCCCTGTTTCCAGTGAGAATATGTGGGAAGTAAGATCACCAAAACATTCCTCAAGGGAATCAAATCCTGACCTTGATCCAAAGAGGGAAAACCAGGGAGTCCAGATATGGGCCGGAACAAGGAACCCCCCAGGGGCCTTGTCCAGAACTATCTCCAGAAGGTCCCGTGAATCAAGCCCGAGGATTGGTCTGCCGTCTGCCGCAAGATTCCCGATGGTGGCCAAAGTTTCTCTGATACGTTCTGCCGAAGCAAAATCAGGGACATAGATCAGATTATGCACCTTCCTGACTTTGCCATGACGTTTATAAATACAACTTATCTCGGCGCTGAGGACAAATCGAACAGGAAGTGACTCTGGAGAGGGCGTAAAAGGAAAGGGGAAGGAAAAATCGGGAGTGAGTGATCCTTTCAACTGAAAAAAACCAGGTTCAGCAGGCTCAAGTGTCTCTTGCAGTTCACGGAACCATAATGGATGGGTGAAATCTCCAGTTCCAAGGAGATGAACACCTTTTATCTGGGACCAAGCTGCCAGGGAACGGACATGAGAACTCTTGCTGGTGGCTCTGGAATAAAGTGAATGAATATGAAGATCAGCAATATAACGCATCGTTACCTCAAGAGACTATACCACTCCCGGGCCAGGCATAGCCTACATGTTGTCATACAGACCTTCACACATCAACTCTATAAGCACTTTGTATCAATATAAGAGCAAAGTTCCTTAAAATCCTGTTCATAGATATTGAGAAATTGAACGCCAGTTAAACAGAAAGGAGCTGTGGGGAACTTTTTGGCCCATAACACCTTTCCCATTACCTTGATATTGAGCTCATCAAGGGCAATATCAATCCTCAATACAGATAGCAGAGGATAAGGGTCCATTGAATAAATGGAAATCCCGCCACCACTAATATCCCGGCACTTACAGCAAACAATATCCCCAACAGGCTGTGCGTTATCTGATGGGATGAGGTTCACATCCACTTCCAGATCAAGTGGTATACGGGGGTTTTTTCTGCGTTCAGAAAAATTCTCATTTTCCATAAATTATCCTTTTTTAAAAAAAATATCGATTTTATTGTCAGGAATGTACTTTGGACAACGGACAGGCAAGTACTATGCCGTTACAACCTGCTGCCGGTTTTGACGATCCAGCTTTGCAATCAACTCAACAATCCCCTGTTCATCGGCCACCAATGTTTTTGGGAATTTACGGATAATTTTTTCACTCATATCTTTACAAAGACATCGAGAGAGATCCAAACTAATAACTGTGCCGTTATGCTTTCCAATTGCATCAATCCCTTTTACACCGTCATTTTCAGACCCGGAAAGCACTATTCCCACAACCCGTTCCTTTAAGAGTGGCGTCAACGACATCAACGTCGTATTAATCGCCCCTTGCTTCACAAAGCTTGGATCGCTCGTCACCCGAAGAACATAATGACCGCTATAAGGCGAGAAAGTCACTCGTTCCGTGCCGGAGAAAATATAACAGGACCCACCCTCCATAGTCAGGCCATCCTGACCGCGCACCACTTTCATACCGCTGATTGAACCAAGATATTCGACAAAAGAAGAGACCTTTTCCGCTTCGTCATGGATAATTACAACCACGGCCCCACCTATTTCAGGAGAAAGAGAAGGAATGATTTGCAATAGATTAACATACCCGCCCTCACCCGCACCTATAACCACGGCATAGGAAAGCCGGCGAAATCTCTCATCCGTACTTAATTTAATTTCATCACCACAGTGGCTGCAGTTCGCACTATCACTCAATGAAAGTGTCTGCGCATCTACCACATTCCTGGTTCCGCAATCTTCACAAAAAACAAGATGCGGGGCGTTGCCGATCTCACCTTTACCAAATATGGACTGCATTGGATCAATAGACTTTACGGTAATAGTTGCTGCCTGGGTCACTTTCTTGATTATCAGTTCATTGTCGGCGGCCATATCACTTCCCTTGAAGAAGGATGACTTGGCCACAAAATCAACAGCACCATACTTGAGCGCGTCAAAAGATCTGGCGGTACCATCCTGGCTTAAGCTGGAAAAGATAATGGTCGGAGTAGGGGTATGAATCATCAGATGCTGCAAGGTTGTTAGCCCGTCCATGATCGGCATCTCCATATCCAGGATCAGGACATCCGGGCGGAATTTGATAATCTGTTCAAGGGCTTCTATACCATTTGCTGCATCATCTAGTACCTGAACATGTTGTAACCTTTTAAAGATATCCCGCAATATCCTGCGAAAGACCCAGGAATCATCAGCAATAAGGACCTTTATTGGAGAAGATGACGCTGTTGTTTGAGTAGGTCTATGTATCAAGAAGCTCTTTCCCCATAAAAACAATTTCTAAATAGATAACCGGAGGTATTCAAACAAAAATATCTGACTGTGTGCAATCAAGATAAACGATCAAGACTGAAGTACTCTTTGCACATCTTCCCTCTCAGAAAACTCCAGTCGACAAGACAAAAAACTCGATTCATGTATTATAACATGATAGAAAGGTAAACTGTCAAGGGCACGCCATATCATTCAAGAATACACAGCACATTTTTTGCATTCTTTTGCCGTCAAACATAAAGGCCATGTCTATGGATATACTCAAGGGTATCAGGAGGAACAACTTCTTCAACTGGCATATTAGCCTTGATGCTCTGACGTATATGGGAGGAAGAAATATCAACAAGTGACATTGAAGGAAAAAGAGGGGAATAAATTTTTTTCTGAAAAGAAGGATGAGACCAGATCTGGAAGGAATCGTCTGGTTTATAGCCAAGTGTTTTTATGAGATCTTTCACTTTGCAAGAGGCGCTCCCAGTCCTGGCCAGTACCACCAAATGTGTAGCCTCAAGAACCTGCCTGTATAATTTCCAGGTGCTGATATCGAGAAACGCATCTGCGCCGATAATGAAAAAAAAATCAGTAGCAATCACTGTATGACTATTCAAATATCGTAAGGTGTCGATGGTATACGACGGCTCAGGCAAGTTGGCCTCTATGGTAGACAGCTTGAATTCAGGTCTTCCTGCCAGAGCCAGTTGAATCATATTGGCCCGATGGTTAAAACTAGCCACCGCTTTACAACTCTTATGGGGAGGAACGGCTGCGGGAATAAACATGATCTCCTGCAGATCGCAAAAGTTCTTTGCAATCTCGGCAATCTGCAGATGACCATTATGAATAGGATCAAAGGTACCTCCGAGAAGCCCTACGCGTTGATTCAACTCCGTACCTGCCCGGCACCATAAATAATAAATTTCTTGGTAGTGAGCTCTTCCAGCCCCATGGGGCCATAGGCATGCAACTTCGTTGTGCTGATTCCGATTTCCGCACCCAGACCAAGCTGTCCTCCATCGTTGAACCTGGTAGAGGCATTGACCATTACTGCCGAGGCATCAACCTCGGCCAGAAAACGCTGGGCATTGCTGTAGTCCTCAGTAATGATTACCTCGGTGTGTTGAGATCCATATTCAGCCATATACGTCATGGCTTCATCAAGGGAGCCGACAACCTTCACACAAAGGACCAGATCAAGAAATTCAGTTCCCCAATCACCAGGCAGAGCTGAATTGATCGTGGCGGCCAGGGCAACGCTCTCAGGGCAACCACGAAGCTCCACGCCGGCCAATCGGAGTTCTTCGGCAATGACCGGAAGGTAACTTGCTGCGATATCGCGATGAATGAGCAGCCCTTCGAGGGCATTACAGACACCAGGCCGCTGGGTCTTGGAATTCATAATTACCGGGGTGGCTTTTAAAAGATCGGCACTGCTGTCAACAAAGATATGACAAACCCCTTTGTAGTGTTTTAAAACCGGAATCCGTGACGTCTCCGAGACAAAGCGGATCAGGCCTTCACCTCCGCGCGGAATGATCAGATCAATGAACTTCTCCTGGGCCAGAAGCGTTGTCACTGCCGCACGATCAGTTACCGGAACAACCTGGATGGCCGCAGGATCAATGTTACGAGCAGCGAGGACTCCCTGCAGTACTTCTGCCAGAGCGAGATTGGAATGAATAGCCTCTGACCCTCCTCTTAGAATAATGGCGTTGCCTGCCTTCAAGCACAGAGCCGCTGCATCCACAGTCACATTGGGACGGGATTCATAAATCATCCCGATCACCCCCAGGGGTATCCGCATTCTCCCCACCATTAAGCCATTGGGTCTTTTGCTAAGATTTAGTACCTCACCCACGGGATCCGGCAGAGCGGCAACCTCCAACAGGCCGCTAATCATGGAGGCCATGACCTTATCTGAGAGTTCCAAACGGTCCAGCATGGCCGCAGACAACCCTTTTTTTTGTCCAGCCACCAAATCTTTCTGATTTTGTTGATGGATAAACGGCCGTTTTTCCTCAAGTGCCTCAGCCATTTGCCGAAGAAGATTATTTTTAGTTTCAGTGGATAAAGAAATCAGGGTCCTAGCCGCCTTTTTTGCTTTCTGGGCCATCAGCTGAATGCTCTCATCAATTTCTTTATTTTGTGACATTTTTATTCCTACTCCTATAATAGAACTAAGTTATCTCGATGGATAACCTCATCGCAATCCTTAAATCCAAGCAAGGATTCAATCTCATCAGAATGATACTTCTTGATGATATTAAGGTTAAGAGAACTGTAATTAACCAGTCCTGCAGCTATGAGGTTATTGTTGATATCAAGACAATGGACGGCATCCCCTACCCCGAACTCACCCCGCACCTCAAGAATCCCGGAAGAAAGAAGACTCTTGCCATGTCGACTGAGAGCGGCACAGGCCCCATCGTCTAGGACCAAGTAGCCTTTAGGTCGTAACACATAGGCAATCCAGTGCTTGCGACGGTGAATTTTGTCTTCGGCCGGAAGAAAGAAGGTCCCGATCATTTCCCCGCTGAATAGTTTCTGCAGTATCAAGTCCTTGCGGCCGGGCCCTATAAAAGAGCTGCCCCCACCTGCTGCCACCATCTTCGCTGCACGAATTTTGGACTGCATACCGCCAGTGCCAAGGGCGCTTTTCATATTGCCGGCCATGGCCTCAATCTCCGGGGTAACCCTGGCAACGGTATAAACAGGGCGGGCTGAAGGGTCGGAGAGCGGGTTGCCGGTATAAAGGCAATCGACATCAGTGAGACAGATAAACATATCGGCCTCAATGAGATTGGTGATCAGGGCTCCCAAGGTATCATTATCCCCAAAACGAAGTTCTTCGCCTGAAACAGGATCATTCTCATTGATTATGGGAATAGCCCCAAAACGAAACAGGGTGTGGATGGTATTGCGGACATTGAGATATCTGTCACGGCTTGCGAGATCGGCGTGCGTCAGCAGGAGCTGACTGATGATCTTGCCATGTCGTTGAAAGGCCTCGTCATAGGTCTGCATCAAACAGGACTGACCTATGGCAGCCAAGGCCTGCTTTTCCTGGAGACCAATTTTAAGGGTATCACTGAGGACAATTTTTTTTCGACCGGCGGCAACGGCTCCAGAGGTAACGAGAATGACCTCACGTCCACTGTCCTTGAGAAAGGACAAATCACGGGCAATGTTTTCTACAACATTTTGATTGATGCCGGACTCGGTAGTAAGGACGGCGCTGCCAACCTTGACGACAATACGCTTGGCCTTGTCAAAGAAGGTCTGACGATAATAGAGGCCGTCCTCTCTGCTGATCTGAGTAGTCATGATCAAATAAAACCCAATCTATCATAGAGTACCCGATATTTTACACAGGGTACGTGTTGTAAAAATTATTCCCCATCTACTTCAGGTGCCGCATCTTCCTGATCATCATTTTCTTGTTTTTGACGATCAAGTTTTCTTAAATCTTCAAGCTTTTCTTCTATGAGATCTTTAACCTGTTGAATTCCCTCCCCTGTAAGACCGGAAATAAGGACTGTCTGGAAACCAAGGTCGGTAAAAGATGCAACTGCAGCAGTTACATTTTCAGGATCGGCAATGTCAATTTTATTCAAGACAAGAATCTGGGTTCTGTCAAGAAGATCTTCCCGATAGGATCGCAGTTCATTCTCAATAACCTGAAAGTCTGTTTGCACATCATCTGAAGAAACATCAATTACATGCAGCAGAATACGGGTTCGCTCGATGTGCCGCAGGAAGGTGTGTCCCAGACCAGCACCATCATGTGCTCCCTCAATAAGTCCAGGTATGTCAGCGATAATACATGGTTCCTCATACTTGAACTGGAGAACACCGAGTTGAGGTTCAAGCGTTGTAAAGGGATAACTGGCCACTTTAGGATTAGCCGCAGAAAGCCTGGAGAGAAGGGTTGACTTGCCGGCATTGGGAAGTCCCACCAGACCGACATCGGCAATAAGCTTCAACTCGATTCGCAACCAGAGCTCTTCACCCTCTTTCCCTTTTGTGGCAAAACGGGGTGCACGGTTAGAACCGCTTGAAAAATGAGCATTACCAAGACCACCGCTGCCACCTTTGGCGCCAAGGAAGGTCTCACCATCGGTCAATAACTCGGCAAGTACCTCTCTCGTCTCACTATCTTTTATCACCGAGCCAACAGGTACCATCATGTGACAGTCATTGCCATTACGACCATGCATATCTTTACTCTGACCGTTCCCGCCCCTCTCCGCCTTAAAATGGGAACGATAGCGGAAATCGATCAGGGATTGCAGTCTATTTGATGCCTCAATAATAACACTGCCACCCTTGCCGCCATCACCACCACTCGGACCGCCCTTGGGCACATACTTCTCACGACGAAAACTGACACAGCCATTGCCGCCATCACCAGCCTTTACGAAAAATTTTGCTTCATCAACAAAGGCCATTTTTATTCAAACCCCTTCAGAAATAACATTAAAAAAAAAGCTCGACAATCAATAAGGATCATTGAAGTCGAGCCTAAACCTGTTCTGGAACCATGTCTTTTGAGATGGCTCCAAGAAGGGAACTAGAGCAATAATCAAACTGCGGGATAGATGCTGACCCGCTTTTTTTTGCGACCGAAATCTTCAAAGGTCACGATGCCATCTATCTTGGCAAACAGAGTGTAGTCTCTGCCGCAACCAACGTTGGTTCCAGGATGGATCTTGGTGCCAACCTGCCGAACCAGGATACTCCCGGCTGTGACATTCTGTCCACCGAATCTTTTTACTCCCCGTCTCTGTCCTGCACTGTCGCGACCGTTCCTGGAACTGCCGCCCGCCTTCTTATGTGCCATGATCTACTCCTTTTTACCAGGTAACATACTTAACCGGGTATGTGCTTTTCGTTTTGTATATAAGATGGTGTAAAACTCTTATGCGTTGATTTCCTGAATCTGCAGTGCGGTATAAAGCTGGCGATGGCCATTTTTTACTTTATAGCCCTGACGTTTCTTTTTCTTGAAGACAAGAATCTTTTTGGCCTTTCCCTGCTCGGCGATCCGGGCTACAACCTTGGCATTCTCCAGAACCGGACGGCCAATCTGAGCACTCTCTCCATCAACCACCATCAAGACATCACTTAATTCAATGACATCCCCAACATTCCCATTTATTTTTTCTACCCGCAGCTGATCTCCACAAGCTACCTGATACTGCTTTCCACCGGTACGTACTATTGCATACATTATAGATCCCTCTTTGGAAAAAACCTGGATATACCACCTTTCACAACTACGAGAAACAATACAAAAGACTCTTTTTTTCAACAGATGTCAATCTTTTTTTCCCTATTAGTTCAATATGGTTATACGGCAGAAGATTAAATAAAGGGCACTTTCCAGAAAAACATTTATAATACATAATCTATTATTTTTAATGAAAAATAAAAAGAATTCAGGATTACATGGAATCAGATAGATTACAGGAAAGAGCTGATAATTCGAGAACAGAAGGCACTGTCGAGGTAGAGACGAAAGGAACAGACCTTCATCTTTCCGTCAAAGGACAATGGACAATCCACAGTGCTTTTCCTTCCTTTGTTGAAATCAAGTCTTTTTTTAGCAATAAAATCATCTCAATCTCTTTTCATACTGAGAACCTGCAAGCCTGGGACAGTCGCTTTCTCATATTTGTAAATGATATCAAAGAATATGCAAACCTGAATAATATCCTTTTTGTTGCCGAGGGCCTGCCATCCGGAGTGCAACGCCTTCTGGCCCTGGCCTCTGCATCTCCGGAGAAGGTCCCGTTCAAACCAGACGACAGAAGCCAATCTTTCCTTGAAACCGTTGGCGATAAGACAACCCATCTGATCCAGGACTGCAGTGAGCTCCTCTTCTTTACCGGCACGATCACCCTGAGTTATCTCCGGTTTTTTTCAGGAAAGGCCCAATTTCTCAAGTCTGACTTCCTTGGTTTTCTTGAAGAGTGCGGCCCGGCAGCACTGCCCATTGTGTCACTTATCTCTGTGCTGGTTGGCGTCATCCTTGCTTTTGTGGGAGCAGTGCAGTTACAGTTATTCGGGGCAGAGATCTATATTGCCAATCTGGTTGGGCTTGGCATGACCAGGGAAATGGGAGCGATGATGGCCGCTATTATTATGGCCGGCAGAACCGGTGCCGCCTTCGCCGCTCAACTTGGCACAATGCAGGTCAACGAAGAGATTGACGCTCTTCAGACCATGGGAATTGACCCGATAGATTTTCTGGTCCTGCCGCGCATGTCAGCCCTACTACTGATGATGCCCTTACTGGCTCTCTGGGCTGATCTGCTGGGTATTGGTGGTGGATTTCTAATCGCCTGGTTTACTCTCGATATCAGCATGACTGAATATTATAACCAGACCATCGCCTCCGTCACCCTCAAACACTTTGGCGTCGGCCTCTTCAAGGCAATTATTTTCGGCTATCTTGTCGCCTTCTCCGGCTGCCTCAGGGGAATACAATGCGGACGCAGCGCATCCGCCGTTGGGGCAGCGGCCACATCAGCGGTGGTCACAGCCATTGTCTTAATCGTGATATCCGATGCGGTTATGACGATTATATTTAATATTCTCGGCATCTAAGCCCTTGTAATGAAATAAATGTAACATGGAGATAGCACCCCAACATCTTCTGAAAAATATGCCGACACATCCTTTAATCACTGTTACAGACCTGACCATGGCTTACGGCTCATTTGTCCTCCAGCGGGATCTGACCTTCACCATCCGGCAAGGAGATATCTTTGTGATCATGGGAGATTCAGGATGTGGGAAGTCCACCTTGCTCAGACATATGATCGGCCTGAAAGAACCGGCCGTCGGGACAATCCATTTTCGTGACACCAACTTCTGGGAAGCCTCGGAAAAGCATCGTAACCAGATCATGCGCAGATGCGGCATTTTGTATCAAAGCAGTGCCCTGCTCAGCTCAATGACCCTGGCCGAGAATGTTTCCCTTCCCCTGCGCCAGCATACGACCTTGGCTCAGGATGAAATTGCTGATCTCGTTTCGTTGAAACTACGCCTGGTTGGCCTTGCCGGATTTGATCATTTCTATCCTTCAGAGATCAGCGGCGGCATGAAAAAAAGGGCAGGACTGGCAAGAGCCATCGCTCTCGATCCGGAGATCCTTTTTTTTGATGAGCCCTCGGCTGGCCTTGACCCTATCAGCGCCAAACTGCTGGATGATCTGATCCTTGAGATACGTGACAGTCTGGGTGCCACGGTTGTAATCGTCACCCATGAGCTGGCCTCTATTTTTGCCATCGGTAACGATTCAGTCTTCCTTGATGCTGACACACACACCATGATTGCCCAAGGGAATCCACATAACCTGCTTGAGTCAACAAGTAACCGAAAAGTTAAACAATTCCTGACCCGAGGCGGCAGTGAGCAGGGGCCAACCGTCACCCCTGCTCCTGCCTTAAAAAAACAAGTGAAGGATACACATATTTTATGAGTAAAAAAGCAAATTCCACCCGTATTGGTGCCTTTGTCGTCTTATCATTTCTGCTTTTGATAACTGGGATCGTTATTTTTGGCGGTGGTAAATTTTTCAGCAACAAAAACACAGCCATCGTCTATTTTGAAGGTTCCTTGCAGGGACTGAACGTCGGTGCCCCTGTCGCTTATCGGGGGATTACTATAGGCGAAGTCAAGGAGATCCAAATTGATATCAACGCTGACACCTTCCAGATCATAGTACCGGTACTGATCAGCCTTGATCCCACCAAAATTATCAAGGTTGAAGGAAGAGACAAAAAAGAGACAAATCATGACATCAATACCTTTCTCAAAACAATGTGTGACCGTGGCCTGAGAGCTTCTCTGAAAACACAAAGTCTGCTCACCGGCAAGCTTTATATTGATTTGTCGATTCAAGAAAACAGCAAGGCGATCTATCATGACAAAAGTGGAAAGTACCTGGAAATTCCAACTGTCCCTTCCGAGATGCAACAGATGACCCAGGCAATGCAATCTCTTAATTTTCAAGAGCTGGCAGTTAAATTCTCAAGTACCATGGATGCCCTTGAAAAGATGAGTACCAGCCTGGAACAGGCATTGAACTCGGAGACGTCCCAAAAAAAACTTGCTATTTTTTTTACCAGTCTGGATCGCTTTCATTCCATTCTCGTCACAGTTGACGAGAATCTATTACCAATGATAAACAAACTCGACACCAGCCTTGACAAGATTTCCCAACTCTCAGACAATTCTAATCAGATGATTGGACATATTGACGGTCAGATTCAACCATTTCTCACCACGATAAACAGCACCGCAAGCGATGCTGGCGTAGCCATGCAGGCTATCGAGACACTCATGACTAATCTGGAGCAATCCACCGGGATCGACTCCCCACTCCAGTATCAACTGACCGAGAGTATTTCTGAACTGGGCAAAGCTGCAAAGTCTATTCGCCTTTTTACGGAATCTCTCGATCGTAACCCCCAAAGACTCCTTTTTGGGACAGAACAAGGGGAAGAATCTTCCAAATGAAAACAAGTCCTTTTCTATTCATCTTCCTGGCCTGCTCCCTCCTCGGGATCTTAAGCGGCTGTTTTCAGGGTAAATCTGTGCGACAATACACCCTGAGTTCAGCGCCATCCATCCAAGCCCTGCCTCAACAGGATGCACCCATGACCATCTTGATCGGACCGGTGAAACTTGCGAGCTATCTTGACCAGCGAAGAATCGTCAAACGCTATGGAGCAACCCGTATTGACACCATTGCCGGCCGGGAATGGGCTGGAGATCTGGCAGAGATGATAAGCAATCAACTGGTGGCTGACGTGACAAGTCTGCTCAAACCCTCTCCGGTCTATCCCTATCCTGTCAGAATAGATGGCATCGAGGGAAGAAGAGCAGCCATTGACATTCTCCGATTCGAAGGATCAGAAAACAAGACTGCTACCATTGAAGCTCGCTGGTTCCTCTTTGATCTGCAGGACAAATCAATCATAAAGGTACAATCATCCCTGTTCCATGTGCCGCTTGCCGATGACAGCTATGAAACCCTGACAACTGCCTTAAGTCAGGGCCTCGCCCTGCTTAGCCAGGAGATTGCAGAAACGGCCATTTCCTCAAAAGAAGTGAACAGGGCAGAAAACCCCCGGACAAAAGAATGAAGTCAATAAATAAACAGATCACTCAAAGATGTTTTGTCAACGCCCCCTGGCAGGCACTGAAGACAGAATATTTAGATTTTTTTCTTGAACACGGAATCCAACCTGAAATCGGCCTTGAAGGTACCTGTCTTTACGATGAAGACCCGAACGAATTCAGGCGTATCGCTGGAGTTCTCCAAAAACACAAACTTGCATGTACCCTCCATGCCCCATTTTTTGATCTGGCTCCCGGTGCCTTGGACCCACATATCCTGGCAGCAAGTCGCGCAAAATTGCGGCGGGCCTTTGATCTTCTTGAAGTCTTTCGGCCACGCTCTATTGTCTGCCATCTCCAGTTTGAGGAAAACAAACAAGGATACAAATTAGGGGAGTGGACAACTGCAGCTCTTGCCACCTGGCAAGAAGTTTTGCAAACGGCCACCAAGCATAAGGTGCCGATCATGCTTGAAAACACCTATGAGAAATCGCCCGCTACCCATAAGTCTATCCTGACAAAGCTCAAATCACCATATGCCGGATTCTGCCTTGATGTCGGCCACCTGTTAAGTTTTTCCCACTCTTCCTGGCAGGAGTGGCTGCCAGCCCTTTCGCCTTGGCTTGGACAATTACACCTGCACGACAATCATGGCCAGCGCGACCAGCATCTGGCGCCAGGACGGGGAAAGTTTGATTTCCCCGGTCTTTTCCAGTTCCTGCGTCACCATGACCTCCATCCACTCATTACCCTGGAGCCCCACAGCCGGGAAGATCTATGGCAGGCATTTTCCTATTTGGAAGAGACTGAACTCTTTACTGGGATTTGAATTGGATTAAACATTAAGCTGCTGTAAAAAATCAACATGACCAACTAAATGACCATAATGGCATAGGGGCCGTAAATAAATAGCTATAAAAGGCCAGGTTATTTCTTAACGGCCCCTACATATCTACTATTGCCGACTTTTGGATTTTTCCTTTTGTTCTTCACCCTGAGTTCCGATAAGACAGAGAGAAAAAAGCAATCCTTTATTAGCAGCCGAAGCTACCATTGAACCCAGATCTTATAGACATGACTGAAAACGTCCCCTCAGAAGAATCTGAGCAAACAGTGGTTCCGGAACAGGAAAAGCAATCACCTTTTGACTCTGTAAATTTATCCACCAAAGGTATATCCTCCCCCACCCCCCCTCTCGACAACAGGTTTCGAGACATGGATTTTCTGGTTGATGACACCTTTTATCGCTCAAGGAGTCCTAAGGCTGTTCACTGGTCCATTGCCTGGTCAGATCTGATGATGACCATGTTCATCCTTTTTCTCACCATGTTTGTCTATCAATCGGCCCATGAAGATTTTCTGGTCAAAAAAAAGCCTGAAATTGTTGGCGGCTCAACCACCGACGCCATAAATATCAACAGCCCTGGCAACAATGCATCTTTGCCATTTGCACCTATCAATCAAGGGATTCCCTTTATTACTGCCGGTACCATAAAAAAAGTGGAAGCAGTTACCGGGGACGCCATGAGCCCGGAAGAAGAAAAGAGGATTTCCAGATCTGACATCCTTAACAATGCAGCAGAGACAAAAATCAACACTCAGGACAGCCAGACTTCGATATCAGAACCCAAAGCTGTTATTCCGCCGGACAAGGATTCACCCCCAGGCACTGATATGCCAAAAGCGCAGGCACCTGCTGCCCCCCTTGACGCCATCTACGATCTCAGCCAGCTGGCACTGACCGAAAACAATCTCAAGAAATTTGCGTCTATTGATCTTATTCCCGACAACACCATGCGTATCATCCTGACCGGTGATCTCCTTTTTAACACCGGCAAGGCTGAGCTTTCACAGGCAGCCCAGCAATCTCTACAGAAAGTCGCAAGCGCTATTAAACAAACTCCTTACATGATTAATGTTATTGGCCACACCGACAATCTTCCCATGCATTCAGAACGTTTCAACACCAATTGGGAACTCTCTGTGGCCAGAGCCAGCACGGTTGCTCGTTTTCTCATTGAAGAAACAAATATGAACCCCAATCAATTTGTGGTCAGTGGCTATTCTTCGTTTCGTCCGGTAAAAACAAATACCAATGCGGAGAATCGGGCGATCAACCGTCGAGTTGAAATTATTATTTCCAAAAAACTGCCGCCCGCAACACCGGCCAGTTCTGAAAACTTAATCGACCTGTAGAACCAGAAATCAACGATCATCTCTGAAGAATATCTTTTACATAATGAGTCCCTGTCAATGAAAAATAAAAACCTTATTGGATTGTTTCTCTGCAGTGCCCTTTTTATCCTCGGTTTCTCCATCAATGGTAATATCAGCCTCTATTTTAATGTTTCAGGACTGCTTATCGTCTTTGGCGGGACCTTCGCCTCAACCCTGATCAGTTTCCGAATGGAACAATTGAAAATTGTGGCCAAGGTGATGCGATCCGCATACACTACAGAGACGAAAAAAGAGACAGAAATCATCGAAATCCTTATCGACCTTTCCATCAAATCGAGGATAGAAGGCATTCTTTCCCTGCAGGAGAAAGAGAGCGAGACTTCCATTCTATTTCTCCGCCGTGCCCTGGGTTGTCTGGTTGATGGCTTTCACAGCAGCCAGATCCGTGATATTTTAAGTACCGAGATGTATTTTTTCAAATTGAGGCGTGAGGACTCTGAACGCATCCTGCGCACCATTGCCGATTTCTTTCCGGCCTTTGGCATTATCGGTTCAGTAATCGGCCTTGTCTCCATGCTTGGCGGCATTGGTGACACCTCCATTATCCTGAAAGCCATACCTGTTGCCCTGACCTCCACCCTCTACGGTATTCTTTTTTCCAATTATTTCTTTCTTCCCTTTGCTGCAAATTTGCGGGAGCGAACCAACCATGAACTGCTCCTGCAGAAAATTATCATGGAGGGTGTCATTGCCATTGATTCGGAGATGAACTCCGTCATTCTCAAGACCAAACTTGAATCCTTTCTCACCCCATCTGAAAGAATCGAGACGCTGGTGTCATATCGCAAGATCAAGGAGCGCTTCAACATTCGTGAAGAGACAGAAGAAGGCCCACGCGTTCATGACTAAAATAAAGAATCCGCTGGAAATCTACCAATCCCTACCCAAAACAAACTGCGGTCACTGTGGCGTCCCTTCATGCATGGCCTTCGCCGCATCGGTGATTCAGGGCATGAAAGCCCTGAAGGAATGTCCCTATCTGAGGAAAAGTATTATCGAAGAATTAAACTCCCGAATTGTCAGACGACGTTCCATGGACGACGAACACGAAGAAGTAATCAGCAAACTGCAACAGGATGTGCGACTTCTTGATTTTAACCATATAGCCCCACGCATTGGCGCCCAGTTAACAAACGGGAACCTGGCCATCAACTGCCTGGGAAGGAACTTCTTCATTAGCCCCAACGGGGAAATGACCTCCACCTGCCACGTCAATCACTGGCTCTATGTACCCATTCTGCACTATGTTCTGGAATGTCAGGGCATAGAACCAAAAAATGATTGGGTACCCTTTGGCGAGCTTCCCGGTGCCGCTGAGTTGAGTCAATATTTTACTCATCGCTGCGAAGAGTCACTTCGACAACTGACAGACGCCCACAGCGAACTGGTTTTTGAGATGTTTTTTCTTTTTGGCGCACAAGCTTTGACCGTAGCCGGAGGTGCGGATCATTCCCTGCTGATTATGCCCCTGCCCAAGGTTCCTTTTCTGATTAATTACTGGCAAGCAGAAGAAGGATTCCCCTCAGAGTTGAACATCCTAGTCGACCGTTCTGCCGTACAGAATATCAATACCCACTCCATCACCCTGCTTTCCCGCGGTATTGTCGAGATGTTTCGTCAGCTTATCGTTTCACACAGCAGAGAGGGGAAGTTGTTTTGAATATGGTGGCTACCTAACTTACAAACAAGTAGCTCAGTGAACAATTGACTGTTCATACTCTGCCCAAGCAACTGGTCTAATAAACTATATTCGTCAGGCCTTGCTTATACGACATAAATAGAATAAGAATAAAGAAGTTGTACCAATCATTATTTCTGATCAAAAAAAACTCAAACAGCCTGTTTGAAGGTGAATGGACCAACCATTGCTGGCGGGTTGCTTAGCGCCATGAAACTTGACATCACAGGCTTCAGAAAAAAAGTTCACTGAATATTTCTTTGTTACAGTAGGAATAGCGCCGCAATCCATATTAGTTAAAATCCTCCCTGCCGATCAAGTGGAACGGCGACATACATTATATCGGTAGAGGTGGTTTGAATGTCCTTATTTCCAGGATTGATGATCAAGGAACCCAACCGGTCGTAGCAGAATGGACTCGTCAGCGATACTCACACTGGACATTTCTCATACGCGAGAAAACGAAGTCTCTGGAATTCCGTAGTAATACCCCAAGTGAGGAGGCATTCTGCTCTCAATTCCGAATCAAATGAAAGAGAGGAAGCATGAGCGAACAATCCCGTGTCAGCCATCCCATATATAATCTTCTACCCACGGAAATAGAAGGGTTCAATTCCCTGGCCGAGCTTGCCCTGGATATGCATTGGTCGTGGAATCATGCTACCGACGAAGTATGGCGGCAGCTTGATCCCGAACTGTGGGAGATCACGCATAACCCCTGGGTTGTCCTGCAGACGGTCTCGCGAGATCGGATCGAACGCGTGCTGGCCGATCCCGTTTTTCGTAAAAACGTTGACGGCCTGGTGCAGTCCATACGCGAAGTGGAGGGGGTTCCCGCGTGGTTTCAGCAGAATCATACGCAGAGCTCCCTGACCTGCATCGCCTATTTCAGCATGGAATTTATGTTGAGTGAAGCCTTGCCTATCTACTCGGGTGGGCTTGGCAATGTAGCCGGCGATCAGCTCAAGGCCGCCAGCGATCTGGGGGTGCCGGTGGTCGGTGTGGGGTTACTGTATCAGCAAGGTTATTTCCGCCAGGTGATCGACAAGGAGGGGATGCAACAGGCCCTCTTCCCGTATAACGATCCCGGACAATTGCCGATCATGCCGTTGCGCCACCCGAATGGCGAGTGGCTGCGGCTGGAAATTGACTTACCCGGTTACTCGGTCTGGCTGCGCGTCTGGCAGGTTCAGGTTGGTCGAGTCAAACTTTACCTGCTGGACAGCAATGACGCGGCGAACTTCCCGGCTCATCGCGGCATTACCAGCGAGCTCTATGGTGGTGGGCCGGAGCTGCGCCTCAAGCAGGAAATGCTCCTTGGCATCGGCGGCTGGCGGCTGCTTCGTGCGCTTGGCATCCAACCGGAAGTCTGTCATCTGAATGAAGGACACGCGGCCTTTGCCGTGTTGGAACGCGCCTACGGTTTCATGGAAGAGACCGGGCAGTCCTTCGAGGTCGCGCTGGCCGCGACCAGAGCCGGGAATCTCTTTACCACCCATACGGCTGTGACTGCCGGCTTTGACCGTTTTACTCCGGCCCTCATTGAACAATACCTCGGAGGGTATGCCGAACAGAAGCTCGGTATACCACTCCACGACCTGCTGGCCCTTGGCCGTCAGAATCCCAATGATTCGTCGGAGAATTTCAACATGGCCTATCTGGCGATCCGCGGCAGCGGAACTGTTAATGGCGTGAGCCGCTTGCATGGGAAAGTCAGCCGGAACATCTTTCAGCCTCTTTTTCCCTACTGGCCTCAGGATGAAGTCCCCATCGGACACGTGACCAACGGAGTCCACATGCGGAGCTGGGACTCGGCCCCGGCCGATGACCTGTGGACGGAAGCCTGTGGAAAGGATCGCTGGCTGGGGACGACGAAAACCCTGGAGCATGATATTCGTTGCCTTTCCGATGTCACCCTGTGGCAATTTCGCATCGCTGCCAGCAAGTCACTTGTTGAATTCTCTCGTGAGAGATTGTCCCGGCAACTGGCGATCTCCGGCGCGTCGTCCGAAGCGATTGAGGCGGCAAAATATCTCTTTGATCCCAACACATTGATACTGGGCTTTGCCCGCCGCTTTGCGGCCTACAAGAGACCTAATCTGCTGCTGCACGATCCTGAAAGACTGCTTCGTCTGTTAAGCAACCCGCAACGACCAGTACAACTCATCCTTGCCGGCAAGGCCCATCCGGCAGACAAGGAAGGGCAGGCCTTGATTCATGAATGGATAGATTTCATCCGTCAGGCGAAGACCCGCGCGCACATTATTTTCCTGAGCGACTATGATATGTTGATTACAGAACATCTGGTGCAGGGAGTGGATGTCTGGATCAATACGCCGCGGCGCCCCTGGGAGGCGTGTGGAACGAGCGGCATGAAGGTGCTTGTCAATGGTGGTATCAACCTCTCGGAATTGGACGGCTGGTGGGCGGAAGCTTACACGCCTGAAGTGGGGTGGGCATTGGGAGATGGGCAGGAACATGACAATGATCCGGCCTGGGACGCTGTTGAAGCCGAGGCGCTCTACACCCTGCTTGAGAAGGAGATAATTCCGGAGTTTTATGCCCGTGATGAGCGCGGCATTCCCACGGCCTGGGTGGCGCGGATGCGGGAAAGCATGGCGCGCTTGACACCACAATTCTCTGCCGATCGTGCGGTACGTGAATACACGGAGCAACATTACCTTCCGGCTGCGGATGCCTATCGTAAGCGCGCTGCCGATAAAGGGGCAAACGGCAGAGAAGTAGTAAGTTGGCAGCGGGCGATTGCCCAGAACTGGCCGAATCTGCGCTTCGGCGAACAGAAGGTGGAGACCAAGGGCGAGCAGCACCTCTTTGAGGTTCAGGTCTATCTCAATGAGCTTTCTCCTCAGGCTGTACGAGTAGAGCTTTATGCCGATGGAATGAGTGGCGGCACAGCCGTACGCCAGGAGATGAAGTGTGCTAGCCAACTGGTCGGCGCGTCAGGGGGCTATGTCTACAGCGTAGCTGTTTCTGCGGCCCGCCCAGCTGCAGACTATACGGCACGAGTGATACCGCACTGCGACGGCGTGGCTATTCCATTGGAAGATTCACGAATCCTGTGGCAGCGCTGATCGCCTTGGCGGTAATGAGTGAGGACGGTTACCGCCTGGCAAAAAGGGAAATCCGATTGCATGAATAAGCAAGCGACCTACCGGTTTTACGACTCGCGGCTGATCCTGGCGACTAATGTCGGTTCAATCAGCAACTGTTTGTTGCAAACCGCTGGAGCAGAAGACGCTGGTGAATATAAATTGACAGAAGATCAGAGGGAGCTAATATGAATAACCCAACCAGTCCTGCGAACGGCGGCGCGGTGGTCTCGGTGCGGGGCAGTGTTGTCGATATACGCTTTGATGCGCAGTTACCGCCCATTTACTCGTTACTGCATGCGCAGGAGGGGGAAATTGCCATTGAGGTCTTAACGCAACTTGACGCCCATCATGTGCGGGGAATTGCGCTGACACCCACCCAGGGACTCGCCCGCGGCATGGCGGTGGAAGATACGGGCGGGCCGCTGACGGCGCCGGTCGGAAAGGGAATTCTTTCGCGAATGTTCGATGTCTTTGGGAATGCCATCGACCGCCAGGATGAGCCGACTGATGTCCAATGGCGCTCGGTGCATCGGGCTCCGCCTCCCTTAGCACGGCGTTCGACCAAGTCTGAGATATTTGAGACAGGGATCAAGATCATTGATGTGCTGATGCCCCTTGAGCGCGGCGGCAAGGCGGGACTCTTTGGTGGGGCGGGCGTGGGCAAGACGGTTCTGCTTACCGAAATGATCCACAACATGATCGGACACCAGCAGGGCGTCAGCATTTTTTGCGGCATCGGTGAACGCTGCCGTGAAGGCGAGGAGCTTTACCGCGAGATGAAGGAAGCAGGTGTGCTACCGAACATGGTGATGG
>JAGXHG010000009.1 GCA_024636345.1 Desulfobulbaceae bacterium
CTGAGAAAAGTGCATATCATTCGATTGCACTTCTGACAGAATCCTTTGAAAAAGATATTTCCTTGTTATTACCCCGGGCTTGTTCAACCATGGATAAGATTGTGGATCGCTGCGCGCTCACAATCTATCCTTATTCGTTAGAGCATTTATACAACTTCATATCCTGTTGTATACGCATTTCTAATTTGATCGGCAGGTTGCCCATATAATTCTGAAAGCAACTCATACGAAACTTCAGGTGATTTACTAATTAAATATAATAATTTCTGATTTTCATTAGTGCTAAAAGTAAGAATTGTGCCGTAATTTTTTATTTTATTAGTTTTTATAAGTGCTTTTGTTATCTCTGGGAAAGATATTAAAAAATCATGTAGCTCAACAATTAAATCATCAGTAAGTTTTATTGCTTTTTCTGTTAGGTCTATTAAGGATATAAAATTGGCAGAGCCTACACTTTTGAAAACCTGATCAACTGTAACATTTACATATCCTTTAGATGAAAAGTCAGATAATATTTTTTCTTTGATTGGTCGGTCTATTTCATTACGTTTTTCCCACATACCCAGGATGATATTATAATTATTAATCATTCCTCGTATCCTTGGTAAGTTGCGCCATTTTGTTTGATGAGAAGGTTTATCTTCCTCCTTTGGGACGATGAAAGACAGATTAGTTAAGTCTACATCAATTGGATCGGCACCGAGTATAAAGCTTGGTATGCTAGAAGCTCTTTGCATAGGGCTTGACTCAAGCTTCCCATGGTAATTTGTTTTTATTGCTATAAGTGATGAAAATGCATTTTCTGCTAAAATTAACCACTTATTAGCAACGTCCATTTTGTTTTTTTCAATTTGAATATTCTCATGATATTTCAAAGTGAAATAAGCGACACCACCTCCAAGTAATGATGAAAATAAGCCACTTGCCAAAGGGAATATGTAATCTTTTAAAAAGTTACTTTCTTGTCTTAAATTTTCTATGGCATGAATTAATAATTTTATTTCTTGATCCATATATTTCTCATTACAGCTCTAACGCTGCTGTTGAGCCTCGAGCATCGGAGGCATTTGTGTAAACTTGTTTACATAAATGCTGAGAAGCGCAGTGGCTCGAACGCCTTGATAGGTGTAGCCTTTAGGCGGAACCTGTCAGGGTGTTCGAGTTTATCACGCATATTGGCCTTTCCAGTTATCTACCATTCAAAGCGGACGCTGTTATCAAGAGCGTCCACCTTGGCTATTTTCACCTGCACCATGGCACCCGGTTCCGGGATCTGGCCGGCGGGGGCCGGGATGTCAATATCCAGCAGGATATCGGTGAGCAGGAGGAAGATCCGTCTGGGGGTGGCATCAAGGACAAGTGCATTCATGCTGGCTCCTTTTCGGGCTTCAAGGTATTTGAGGAGCCAGTAGCGGTGGCGCTGCTGCCTGACCGCATTGGCGGAGGCCAGGGTTCGGCTGATGACGGCGGTGAAATCCTTGCACATCTTTTCATTGAAACGCAGATCCTCACGTCTGATCAGGGAATGGAGCTGGTGCTGCATTAAGAGATCAAGGAGCCTTCTGATTGGTGAGGTGATGGTGGTGTACTGTCCAACCCCAAGTCCGCTGTGGGCCTTGGCTGCGGTCAGCAGTTCGCCGCGGGAGAGCTGCTTGCGTTGCAGGCTGTTGAGGAAGAGGTCATTGTCCTGGCCATGCACCAATCGTTTCCGGGGCGGTCCCTGGGCCCGGAAGAGTCCGGGGACCATCCGGTCGGCAACGAATCGTGCCGCCTCGGTATTGGCGAGGATCATCATCTCGGAGACCAGAGTGCGGGCCGGGGTGTCGGTGTCGCTCAGGGTGACTTGGACAGTGTTGTTGCCATTGACCGAAATATTTACATCGGGGAAGGGGAGGAGGAGGGCGCCTGCCGCCACTCGTTTCTCCCGCAGTTTGATGCGCAGCATGTTCAAGGTCTGCAGCTCCCAATCGTCTCTTTCGATCAGCTGGTCGGCCTCTTCATAGGTGAGACGTCTGGCCACTTTGATGATGGAGGGTTTGATCCGCACCCGCAGCACCTCTGCCTCGGGTGACAGCAGAATCATCAGGCTGATCGTGGCCCGGATTTCATCCTGGATCAGGCTGCAGATCCCCTGGGAGAGATGGCGGGGCAGCATGGGGATCTGTCCTTCCGGAAAATAGAGGGAGGTGCCACGGTGCATGGCCTCCTGAAAAAGCGGATCTTCCGGTTTGACATAATGGGCGACATCGGAGATATGGACGCCCACCAGATAATTGCCATCTTCTTCCGTAATGGACAGGGCGTCATCATAGTCCAGAGTGGTGGGGCCATCAATGGTCATAGTCTGCAAGGCGCTGAGATCAATCCGGCCCAGATCGCTGAACAGATCAGAGGTTCCCTGTTGCAGGAGTATCTCGGCCTGCTGTCTGGCGGCCAGGGAGAAGGTGGTGGGAATCTCCTGGCGGAGCAGGGGGATGTTCTCGTTGGGCTCCCAGATGCCGGCCTTTACCAGGAGATGAAAGGGGGCATGGGGGTCATGAAGGTTTGCCATTTTGAGCAGCTCCCGGGCCATGGTGGCCTGGGGGGCATCTCCTGCAAAGAGATAGAAGTCCTGGAGTACCGATAGGCACTGATCAAGTACAGGCTTGAGGTCGGCATCGATTTCTTCATCCTGCATCAGCCTGGATATGGCTAAGGCGCCATTGCTCAGCAGGGCCTGTTTGCTCTGTTCCTTCTCGTGCTGGAGGCGGAGCTGTTCGACCTGCTCCCTGGTGTGGGCGTGGATCTCGCCTTCCCGGAACTTGAAGTATAAGCGGTCGGAGAAGACGCTGCGGATAAATGCTGCCACCATGTTGTCGTCCGCCTCGGAGCCAAAGGCCAGTTCCGCCAGAAAAAGCGGCTCAAAGGTTGCTGTTTTCTCGTCCGCTGTCAGTTCCCAGATCTCCTCAATATTGATCGTTTCCACCAGGGTTTTTCGTTTGTCTGCGGCCTCCTGCAGTTGTCTGAGCATCTCTTCCCGATCATCAGTCACGGAATGGGCGCGTTTGGAGATGTGCAGCACTCGAGAGATAGGTAGGTTAATCTCGCGCCCGGTTTGATTGATAAGCCGCAGCCGTTTCTCCTGGGCCTCGGTGACAAAGGCGCAGATAAACTTGCCGCCGTCCAGATATTCGATGATTTTTCCTGCTGTTGTCATAAGAACATTGAATGGTGAAAGTGAAAAGTTTAGGTGCCGTTATGAAATAAGCAGTGCTTTTTGCTTATTTTATTACGGCACCTTATGCCGCCTCCAAGAAACAGCCAATCTCTTCCGGCTGTTTCTTGGGGCGGCGTCTGGCCAATTACAACATACAGGGCCCGTTAAGAAATAACTGGATCTTTTATGCAAATTTCTTTACGGCCCTTTATGCCGTTTTTGTCATTCCATTGGCCATGTTATTTTTTTACAACGGCTTAATTGTTCGCCAAAGGTGATAAGCGAATGACGAAGTGAACCATATACTTTATAGTATTGTTTGTTGTTTTGAACACTTTTATTCGCTCTGTGTGCTAACTTTTTTGTTGATGGGAGAATCAATTCGTTATGATGGACTTGGATGATAAACCAATACGTTCCGGGATGGTGGCCATTGTCGGCCCTCCCAATGCCGGCAAGTCAACCCTGATGAATGCGTTGCTGGAGCAGAAGATTTCCATCGTCACCCCCAAGCCGCAGACCACCCGCAACCGGATACTGGGGATTGTCAATGCTGAGGGCTATCAGATAGTCCTCCTTGATACCCCCGGTCTGCATAAGGCCCGAGAGCCGCTGAATCAGGAAATGGTGCGCATTGCCCTTGACAGTCTTCATGGGGTGGATGCGGTGATCTACATGATTGATGTCTCCCTGCCTCTGCCGGATCGCTTGAAGAAGGAGAAGGGGCAGGAACTGGCCGGATATATGGAGCAGGTGACTAGCCCGGTGATTCTGGTCCTGAACAAGGTCGATCTGCTGAACAAGGAAAAGCTGCTGGCCCTGATTCAGGCCTATGCCGAGATTTTCCCTTTTCATGCGGTCATTCCCATCTCCGCACTCCATGGCGACGGGACGGACCGGTTGCTGGCCGAGCTGCTGCAGATTTTGCCCATCGGGCCACGCTATTATCCTGAGGATATTCCCACTGATGCCACGGAACGTTTTCTGGTGGCGGAGATTATCAGAGAGAAGGTGTTTCTGCTCACGGGCGAGGAGGTGCCTTACTCCTCGGCGGTGCTCATTGAATCGTTCAAGGAAGACCCAGTGAAAGGGCTGATCACGATCCATGCCATCATCGTGCTGGAGCGGACATCACAGAAAGGGATTGTTATCGGCAAGGGCGGCATGAAACTGAAGAGTATCGGGATTGCCGCCCGTAAGGATATCGAAAAGCTGCTGGATCAGAAAGTGCTGTTAAAGCTCTGGGTCAAAGTGCGGAAAAACTGGTCCCATGACGAGAACTTTTTGAAGGAATTGGGCTTCTGATGGCTGAGGGATCCTGGATGAAATTTATTCCTTGATCGGGACGGGTCCCTCCTGCGCAGGTACCTTTTTATTGTTAGCCGTGGAATAAATTTTCAGGCTTTTCAAGATGTTCAGGGCTGAGCGAAGCTGGTTATCTTTTCCCAGCTGGATCTCGGAACTGCTGGCTGGTTTTTCAATGTTATCCGGCTCATTCAGGAGGATGGGGGCCTGCTCTTGTTCTGTTTGGGGCGCAGAAGTCTGATCTGGCTCCTGGGCCTGATTCGGATTGGGAATATGGTTTTTCAGGTCAGCCTCTTTTAAGACAACAGGCGGCTTGCTTTTCTTGCCTGTGTCATCGCTGGAGACAAAAGGAACAACGACATCCGGGGTGATTCCGGTGGCCTGAATGGAGCGGCCGTTGGGTGTATAGTAACGGGCAGTGGTCATCCTCAGACCTGCTCCTTCCGGCAGGGGCAGGATGGTCTGCACAGAGCCTTTGCCAAAGGTCTTGGCGCCGACAATAATGCCTCGTTTGTGATCCTGAATGGCGCCGGTTACGATTTCGGAGGCGCTTGCTGAGCCTTCATTGACGAGAACAACCAGAGGAAAAAGGTTTTTACCGCCATTACTGTGGGCCTGGAAAGTCATGTTCTGTTCTCTGACCCGTCCTTTGGTATAGACCACCAGGCCTTCATCCAGAAAGATATCCGTGATTGAGACAGCCTGATCGAGCAGGCCGCCGGGATTGTTGCGCAGGTCAAGAATCAGTCCGTTGATAGGGTGTTCTTTCTGAAGTTTCTGCAAGGCATCTTTAACCTCTTTTGTAGTCTGGCTCTGGAAATTGGTGATGCGGATATAGGCCAGTCCCGGCTCCAGGAAGCTGTCTTTGACACTGTGTAAGGGGATGGTGGCACGGGTCAGGGTGAAATCCTTCAGCTCTACCCAGCCTTCACGATGAATGGCGAGGATGACTGTTGTTCCTTCCGGCCCCCGTAGTTTTTTGATGGCATCCATGGGGCTCATACTTTGGGTAGTTTCGCCATCGATCTTGATGATCAGGTCTTTTGCCTTCAGGCCGGCCCGGTCTGCCGGAGTCCCTTCAATAGGAGAGACCACGGTCAGAATTCCTTCCTCAATGGAGACCTCGATGCCTATGCCGCTGAAGCTTCCTTCTGTCTCTTCCTGCAATTCTTTAAAATCTTCAGGCTTGAGGTAGGATGAATGGGGATCAAGCGAGAGCAGCATGCCGCTGATAGCTCCTTCCATAACCTTCTTGGCATCAATATCATCCACATAATTTTCTTGAAGGATACTCAAGACATTAGCAAAGGTTTCAAGCTGCTGGTAGGTGGACTGGCGTTCTCCCTCTGAGATTTCGGCATGGATCTGAAGTGGTAGGCAGAAGGTGAGAAGGGTGATGATTCCATTACAAAGCAAAGAACTGATTGGTCGGTGCATATCGATTTTCTAAAAAAAGAGTTTTAAGGTTTACTTTTAAGTCTGTTTCGGATTTAAAATTTATTGGCATCCTACAGCCACTAAGGTGTCTTTTTAACGTTAATATAAATAATCATTCAAATGTCCTGTGTCAGGGGAGGGAAAGTTTATTTTTATCCAGCCAGAGTAGCGGATCCTCTGTCTCAGCGATATGACGGATTTCAAAATACAACCCTTCTTCCACCAGGGTGGCTGTTTCACCCATAATCCCAATGTCCTCTCCTGCCATAACCACATCGCCTTCTTCTTTCAAGAGATTTTCTATTCTGGAGACAACAGTGTAATATTGGAAACCATGGTCGATGATGATGGTATTGCCGTATCCTCGAAGATAGCCGGCGTAGTGAATGGTGCCCTCAAATATTGCTTTGACCTTTGTTCCATCAGGGGCCTCAATGGTAATGCCGGCAGATACACCTTCCACTCCCATTTTGTTTTTCGTGGACTGTCCATAAAGGGTGAGCACTCTTCCGTTCACCGGGGCCGGCAGCTTGCCCTTGTTCATGAGAAACCCCTGACTGAGGATTTCTTTTTTCTGCTTCATGTGTGCAAGTTGGGTTGCCAAGTCTTCAGCCGCTTTCTCAAGTTCTTGTGATGCCTGCTCGTGTAGTTTCGTCTGGGTGCGAATCTGGGCAAGCAGCTCTTTTTTCTCCTGGAGGGTCTGCTGGATACCTTCTTTTTCCTGGGTAGCCTGGTTGATAAAGGTGGCTAATAGATTTTTTTCCAGGGTCAGGGCCTTTTTTGTTTGTTCCAGATCTTCAATGGTCTTCCGGTATTGCTGCATGAGGTTCTGGTCATATTGGATCAAGAAACTGAAAGAATCGTTGATGCTGAGCAGCTTTGGAAGGGTGTCAGCGGAAAAGGCCACATTGATCAATCCTATTTTTCCTGTTTTGTAGTAGGCTGTGACTCGTTTCTGCAGGTGAGTTTGGGCCTTTTGTTTATCAATCAGGATGGCGTTTATTTCTCTTTCCTTGGTGGCAATCAGTTCCTGCTGAGTGGTCATGGAATTTTCCAGGGTACGCAGTCTGGTAATCTTTTCCAGAAGGTTCATGTCAATGGCTTCAAGCTCGGTCAGCAGATTCCTTTCCTGAGTTATGGATTCGAGAATTTGTTCTTGTTGGCGTTTAAGTCCTTGCTGCAATTGACCGATTGAGATGCTCTGGTGTTCGATTTTGTACTCAATGGCCTCTTTCTCAGCCTTCCAGTCTGCGGCATTGGCTTTTGGCATAGGGAAAAAGCTGAGGAGCGCAAGGCCGAGGATGTAAAAAGAATAAAATGATTTTATTCCTGGGTGAGATGCGTTACCGGAGGAACGGCAGCTATTGACAGTTTGAAATGTCTTCATCCGGGACTCGAGGAGCGCATCAGATACGCAGGAATTTCTGCATGGAAGTGTAGCTGCCTGCGGTGCAGAGGACAATGGATAAAATAACAATGGTAAAGATGATTCCAGGTGGAAAAAAGGTGAAGGTAAAGAGATCAAGAAAACCTTCTCCCGAGAAATGGCGCAATGTCCATTGAAAGAGAGTGTAGAGTGAGGCCAGTCCCAGAAGCGAACCCATGAGGCCCAGGAGTATTCCTTCCAGGAGAAAGGGGGTGCGAATGTAGTTATTGGTCGCACCAACTAATTTCAGGAGTTCCAGCTCTTCCTGTCGGCCGAAGATGGTCAGGCGGATGGTGGATGCAACCATGAAGGTGGCGGTCAGAATGAGCAGGAAGCCGCTGAGGAGCACGACAATGGAGAGCAGTTGGATGAAATAGTAAAAACGCTCCACCCATTTCTGACCGTATTGTACCTTCTGACTGCCAGGTATCGTGGTCAGGTATTCGGCAAAGAGCTTGATCTGGCCGAGACTGCGTAGACTTTTCAAGGGGGTCACCTCTATTGAGGCGGGTAGGAAGTCAGTGGGCATGTCGGTAAGAACATCGCGGTTGTCGCCAAGCTCCTCGGCAAAACGTGAGTAAGCCTCTGCCTTGGAGATAAATTTTATTTCCTGTACCTGGTCGAATTGGGTGATCTTGAGGCGAAGTTGTTCCTGCAACTCAGGGCCGGGTTCTTCTTCCAGATAGACGACAAGGCGCAGGTCATCGCTTACCTTGTCTCCGGCGTTCAGCATGTTGAGGTAAACCAGATAAAAAAAAGAAAAAATAAGGACAGAGAGGCTGACTGTCAGACAGGTCATGAACTGGGTTGTCCATGTCTGTCGCAGGTTGCGCCCTGTCTGCCGTAAAACTGAAAACCAGAAATTCATACTTCGTCACCTCTGGTCAACGATGCTAATTCCCCGTTATGGAGTTTCATGACACGATGGGTGGAGTGGCGGTAGAGGGTTTCGTCATGGGTGGCGATGACGATGGTGGCTCCTGAGTTACTGCACCTTGTCAGTAGTTCCATGACTTGGGTAGTGCTGGTTGCATCAAGATTACCGGTTGGCTCATCGACCAGGATCAGGGTAGGGGAATTGGCAACCGCCCTGGCCAGGGCCACGCGTTGTTGCTCGCCACGGGAGAGGTCGCCGGTCAGGATGTCGTGTTTGTCTTCGAGCTGCAGTTGAGCCAGCAGGTTCCTGACCCGGCTGCGGATGATCTGTGGTTTTTTGTAGGAAACCTCCATGGAAATAGCGATGTTTTCCGCCACTGTCCGGTCGGTAAGCAGCCGGAAATCCTGGTAGGCCACTCCCACTTTCTGTCGCAGTTTTGCCAGCTTGTTGCCGGTGACCTGGTGGATGTTCATGCCCGCGACCTCAATGAGGCCATTGCTGGGCCTTTCCATATTACAGAGTAATTTGAGCAGGGTGGTCTTGCCCGCGCCGCTCCTGCCGATCAGAAAGAATATCTCTCCACTGGCAATGGAGACAGAGATATCGGCCAGTGCCGTAACATTTGGAGGATAACTCTTGCTGACCTTGATCACCTCGATCATGGCAGTACGGGAGGAGGTAGTGGTGTCGGTCATGGCTGTTTATTTATTCCAAACGATGAACAATTGAGAGCTGATCATGGCGTAGTGTCCATTGCAAAGATTGTATCAAAAAGGGCGGTTGTGGTTTGAATGATCTCGGTGTCATCGCCAAGCTTGAGGTATGATTGACCGCTTAATTCCTGATTGATCAGGTCGTTGCTCGTAGGTATTATGCCGCCCAGGGTCATGCCGGTTTCCGCGACTGCCGCATTAATCTTTTCCTGCAGGAGGCTTGGTACAGGTTGCGGCGCACGATTGATCAGCAGATACTGATGTTTGACATCCAGTCCCAGGGGGGCGGTGATATCTGATATGCGCTTGGCGGTCAGGATGCCACGTGCTGAAGGATCGGAGGTGATAAACAGGTAATCGATGGTGCGTAGATTCATCCGGCTCAGGTGTTCCATGCCGGCCTCGTTATCAACGATGATATAGCGATAATTCTCTGCCAGCTTGTCCATAGTCATGGCCAGATACTGATTGGCGGCGCAGTAGCAGCCAGGACCGTCCGGTTGGCCCATGACCAGCAGATCAAAACCGATTTCTTCGATCAGGGCCTGGTGGATTTTCAGCTCCATGAATTGATCACGGCTCATGTTCGGTGGCAGTTCCCCTTTCAGCTCTTTTCTGATCTTGCCCAGGGTAAGACCCACTTCCATGCCGAGCAGTTCGTTCAGATTGGCGTTGGCGTCTGCGTCGACCAGAAGGAGAGGGGTCATTTTTTTCTGCAGGAGATATCTGGTCAGCAGGGCGGATGTGGTCGTTTTGCCGGTTCCACCTTTTCCGGCCATGGCTATTACTTTTGTCATTGTCTGTCCCGGTTGTATCTTTAGATCAGGAAAAAGAGCTGGAAAGGGAGGGAACCATCAAGAAAAGCTTTTCTCGTCGTCCTTTACATCCCTCGGGCCGTTCCCAGCATTTTCAGGTCAATGTAATTTGTACATAATACCTTCATTCTCTCTTTCATATAATGAAGTCCACCTTTTATGTCAAATTAAAGGTGGTTTTGTTGTTGATTCTAAAGAGCCGTAACGAGAGAGTCAATTACATTTCCGACTATCTCGCTACGGCTCTTTCGGCTTTTTTGCCATGCAGATGATGACATGATTTTGATAACTGCTTACTTTCCCCTTGCAACTTGATACGCAGTTGGTATTTTTGTAAGTTTTATATGAAAAGAAGGAGCAGGGGGAGTACATTGCAAAAGTCAGTCTGTTCCTTGTTTATAATATCTTAACTTTAATTTGTTCACGAGCCGTGCCTTGCTGAAAAAAGGAGAATACCATGGATTACAGGGATACCCTGAATCTTCCCCAGACCAAATTCAATATGAAGGCCAATCTATCCCAGAAGGAGCCTCTGTTGTTGAAGCGCTGGGAAAAGGAAGACCTGTACGGACAGTTACAGGAGCTGGGACGGGATAAACCCCTTTATGTGCTGCATGACGGTCCTCCCTATGCCAACGGTCATATTCACCTGGGAACTGCTTTTAATAAAATATTAAAGGATATTATCCTGAAATCCCGTCGTATGAGTGGTTTCCGGGCTCCTTATATCCCTGGTTGGGACTGTCATGGCCTGCCCATTGAACATAATGTGGACAAAGAGCTGGGTGACAAGAAAAAAGAGATTCCCAAACTCTCCAAGCGCGGTGCCTGCCGCAAGTATGCAGAAAAGTGGGTTAAGACCCAGAAAGCCGAGTTTAAACGCCTTGGTGTACTCGGTGACTGGGACAGGCCTTATCTGACCATGAATTATGAATATGAGGCAGTCATTGCCAGGGAGTTTAACCGTTTTTTGCTCTCAGGCGCGGTGATCCGCAACAAGAAGCCGGTATTCTGGTGCTCAACCTGCACCACCGCCCTGGCTGAGGCTGAGGTTGAATATTATGATCATACCTCCCCTTCCATCTATGTGAAATTTCCGGTGGTGGAGGACCTTTCGGATATTGATCCGGCCTTGGCTGCTGCCAAGGTGTCGGTGGTCATCTGGACGACTACACCCTAGACCCTGCCGGCCAATCTGGCCGTGGCCTTTCATCCGGATTTTGTCTATGCCGCCGTGGCAGTTGATGACGAGGTGCTGATCCTGGCCCAGGATCTGGTGCCCAAGGTGATGGCCGATCTTGGCATTGCTGAGTATGCCATTACCGCTACCTTTTCGGCGCGTGGGCTTGAGCGCCGGATCTGTCGTCATCCCTTTCTGGATCGTAATTCCCTGATGGTCCTTGCCGACTACGTGACGGCCGAGGCTGGTACCGGCTGTGTCCATACGGCTCCTGGCCATGGTGCCGACGATTATCTGACCGGGCTGCGCTATGGCCTGGAGGTCCTGTCACCGGTGAACAGTGAGGGCTGTTATACAGCGGAGGCCGGAAAATATGAGGGCCAGCAGGTGCCGGCGGTCAATAAGGTGATCACTGGGGATATGCAGGAGTCAGGTGTCTTGCTCCATGAGTCCGCCATTACCCATAGTTATCCCCACTGCTGGCGTTGCAAGAAACCGGTGATGTATCGGGCCACGCCCCAGTGGTTTATTTCTCTTGAGCAGAATGATCTGCGTGCCAAGGCCCTGGCCGAGATTAAAAAGGTGGAGTGGACTCCGGCCTGGGGGATGCAGCGGATCCAGTCCATGGTTGAAAACAGGCCGGACTGGTGTCTTTCCCGTCAGCGCACTTGGGGCGTACCGATCACCGTGCTCAGTTGCAAGGAGTGCGGAGAGGTCGTCAAGAGTGAGGCGCTGGTTGAACGGATTGATCTTCTGTTCAAGGAGGAAGGGGCTGATGCCTGGTTCCGCCACGGGGTGGAGGATTTCCTTGCGCCCGGCACCTGTTGCGCCCAGTGTGGTTCCACCCATTTTGTCAAGGAAGAGGATATCCTGGATGTCTGGTTTGATTCCGGTACCAGCCATGCAGCGGTCTGTGAAAAGCGGGAAGAGCTGCGCTCCCCTGCCGATCTCTATCTTGAAGGCAGCGATCAGCACCGCGGCTGGTTTCAGTCCTCTCTGCTCACCTCGGTCGGTACCCGGGGGCGGGCCCCGTTCAAAGGGGTTCTGACCCATGGCTATGTGGTTGACGGCAAGGGCAAGAAGATGTCCAAATCTATTGGCAATGTGGTGGCCCCCCAGGAGGTGATTGATAAATTCGGCGCCGAGATCTTGCGTCTCTGGGTCTCCAGTGAGGATTACCGTGATGATGTCAAGGTCTCGGATGAGATCCTGAAACAGGTGGCCGATGCCTATCGGAAGATCCGCAATACCATCCGCTACATGCTGGGCAATCTTTTTGATTTTGATCCTGAACAGGATCGTGTTGCTTATGGTGATCTACCGGAGATCGATCGCTGGGCCCTGGCCCGTTTTGAGGATCTCAAAGGACGGGTGACGGCGGCTTATGAGCGCTTTGAATTCCATTCGATCCATCAGGGGCTCAATTATTTCTGCGGCTTGACCATGAGTGCCTTTTATCTCGATATCCTTAAGGACCGGCTTTACTGTTCCGGTACGGAGTCGCTTCCTCGCCGTGCGGCCCAAACGGTGCTTCATGAGATCCTGGATGGTCTGCTTCGTCTTATGACCCCGGTGCTCAGCTTTACCGCGGCTGAATCCTGGGAGTCTCTGTATAATCTTGCTCCGGATGCACCCCTTGATCAGAGTGTCTTTTTTGTGGAATTTCCACCACTGCATCCGGAAAGGCGCGATGGCGAGTTGGAGGGCAGGTGGGAAAAACTGGTCATGGTTCGTTCAGAGATCACCAAGGCCCTGGAAGGGGCCCGTCGGGAAAAGGTGATCGGTCATCCCCTTGAGGCAGAGGTGTTGCTCCAGATCGGCGGTGAATGGTCTGATTTTATCCATCAGGAGTGGCAGGCCATCAAGGATGTCTGTATAGTCTCTGAGCTGACCCCCTGTGATGATTTTGTCACTCTTGATCTTACTCCTTATGTTAGCAAAGAGCTTGCCGGGCTGACTGTGGCAGTGCGGCAGGCCACGGGAGAGAAGTGCGAGCGTTGCTGGATTCGTTCAAGCAGCGTGGGGCAGAACCAGGTGCATCCACAACTCTGCGCACGCTGTGCAACCGTGGTGGCGGAGATGGGGCTGGGGGAATCTGTATAAATGAAACGTTTTCTGGCCATTGTGGCTGCGGTTGTGACCTTCGACCAGTTGACCAAACTGTGGATTCTGAATTCGTTTTCTTTATATGAATCCCTGGAGATTATCCCTGGATTTTTCAGTCTCACCTATCTGACGAACAAGGGTGCTGCTTTTGGCTTCCTGGCCCGACAAACAGGGGCATGGCGACACTATCTGTTTCTGATACTTGGGGCTGTGGCCTTGGTGGTGATTGTCATTGCCTGGACTCGAATGCGGCATGCTCACAGGCTCTACTCAATAAGCCTGCCGCTGATTGGTGGCGGCGCCCTTGGCAATTTGATAGATCGGGTCAGGCATGGTTCTGTGGTTGATTTTCTTGATGTCTATATAGGGGTGTATCATTGGCCGGCCTTTAACGTCGCTGATTCAGCGATCACTATTGGGGTGGTGCTCTTTTTTGTCGCCAATATATTGGAAGAAAAAGGAAGATTGAAAAGTGCAGGTTGAGGAATCAAGTGGTATCAAGGTATCTAGAGTAAAGGTGTTGAGATGAAAATTGCAGTTCTTTTTCCTGGCCAGGGCTCCCAGTATCTGGGTATGGGGCGTGAATTTATTGAGGCAGACCCCGCTTGCGCGGCCATCATGGAGCAGGCTGAGGCAGTATGTGATTTTCCCTTACGCCAGCTCTGCGTCGAAGGGCCCATGGAGGAATTGACCAGGGCCATACATCTGCAGCCAGCCATTACCGTGACCAATCTTATCTGCTGGCAGGCGCTGCAAAATGCCTGGGGAGAGAAGGTTGTTGCCAGTTGTTTTGCCGGGCACAGTCTGGGGGAATATTCAGCCCTCTGTGCTGCCGGGGTACTTAGTGTCGAGGATACAATGCGTCTTGTGGCCAGGCGTGGTATGCTGATGGAGCGAGAGGGGCAGAAACATCCAGGTGCCATGCGGGCCGTTCTTGGCTTGAATGTCGTGGAGGTTGAGAGGATTATTTCCCAGTGTGTGGGTGCTGGGGTAGCCACCGTCGCCAATTATAATACCGAACAGCAGATCGTGATCTCAGGGGAGGTGGCGGCGTTGGATGCTGTTGGGGCCATTGCCGCGGAGCGGGGCGCAAGAATTATTCCCCTGGCAGTCAGTGTGGCCAATCATAGTCCGCTGGTGGAGGATGCCGTTCCTGATTTTGCCGCTTTCATGGCAGATGTGGAATTTAATCGTCCGCAGATTCCTGTTTATTTTAATATCCTGGCGGCAACGGAAAAGGAACCCGCCATGATTCGAGAGATCATGGCCAGGCAGATCGCCTCCAGGGTTCGCTGGTTCGAGCTCATCCTGGCCATGATCGAGCAGGGAGTCGATACCTTTATCGAGGTGGGTCCCAAGACCGTGCTGAAAGGGATGATGCGCAAGATTGCCCCGAAAGGTTATGTCTATCAGGCTCTACAGTTTGATAGCCCTGACAGTCTGGCCCAATGTCTTGAGCGGATAGGTATGAATTAATCTTTTCAGAAAGGATAGACCGTAACTATGAAACCAAAAAAAATATTCATCTTTCTTTTATTTTTAGTGCACATGGTTACCCCTGTGCGGGGTGCTCTGGCCGAGGACGCAGAAGGTGTTGGTCTGTTGATTGATGATGAAAATGAAGAAATTGACGCATTCTTTGAAGAGGAGGAGTCCTCTGACCCTTTGGAGTCCATGAATAGGATTTTTTTTCAGGTCAATGATAAACTCTATTTCTGGATCTTGAAACCGGTTAATAATGTTTATATGGCAGCAGTTCCCATTGATTTTCGACAGTGTTTTGGTAACTTTTTTGATAATGTTGCGGCCCCGGTGCATGTGGTGAATAATCTGTTACAGGGCAAGTTTGCAGATGCGTCCATTGACCTTTCACGATTTTTGATTAATTCTACAGTGGGGGTTTTGGGTTTAGGTGATCCGGCCTTGCGTTCATTTGGACTTGAACCCAAGCCTGAAGATTTTGGTCAGACCTTGGGGGTCTGGGGTCTGGGTGAGGGGCTGTATCTCTGTCTGCCGATTATCGGACCTATGACTGTGCGGGATACGCTTGGTTTTGCCGGTAACGTTGTCGTCCATCCGGTCACTTATGTCGGCAGTACTTCTCTGGAAGGGGCTGCCTATTATTCCGCTGACAAGGTGAATATGTTGTCTCTGAATCCGGATCTGTATGAAGATATGAAAAGATACTCTCTGGATCCTTATATCTCCATGCGGCAGGTGTATCTTGAGTATAGGCGGAACAAGGTGTTGGATAAGGAAGTACAAAATGATATAATCAATGAGTTCTGATTAGGAGTTGTGAGGAAAAATGTTACTCGGAAATTTAAAAAAAATAATTATCATGAAATATATATATGCGTTGTTGATACTGGTTTGTTGCTCTTTCTGGTCAGCCTCCCCTGCCCTGGCGATCTCTGGGCCCACAGAGCAGTTAAAACCCACATTGAAAGCGCTGATAGACATCCTGCTTGACTCTTCCCTGAAGGGGGAAGAACATAAGGTGGAACGACGTGCCAAGATTATGGGCCATGTGACTCAGGGCTTCGATTTCCGTGAGATGTCGCAGCGGGTGCTCGGGAGGGAATGGAAGGGTTTGCCTCCAGAAAAACAGGACCATTTCCAGGAACTGTTTACTAAACTGCTTGAAAATGCCTATATCGGTAAGTTGGAGAGTTATTCAGGTCAGGAAATTCAGTATATAGGAGAACGGCAGAAGGAAAACAGGGCGATTGTCTCGACTCAAATTGAAAATAACAGTCAGTTGATTCCTGTTGATTATGTCATGATTAAAAAAGAAGACCGGTGGGTGGTTTACGATATCAATATCGAAGGGGTGAGCTTGGTTCGCAACTATATGGAACAGTTTAAATCTATCCTTCGTCGCGACAAGTTTGACGGGCTGGTAAAGCTTCTGGAGGAAAAAAACAGCACTTTTGAATAATCCACTCCTCTCAGGGCATCTTGCTGGGTCAGAACAGAAAAGTTGGACAGATGTTTTTGCTTTTCTTGGCGCAGAAGAGAAGAAACGACTGGCGCTTGTGGTAACCGAAACGACTCTTGAGCAGGATACGTTTCTGTTTGAGGTTGGCGACCCTGCCGATGAGGTTTTTTTTCTGGCTCAGGGGCGGCTGTCGGTCCAAAAAAAAACAGGGTTTCATCGCAAGATGCAGGTGGTAGCTATTTTGGACCCGGGGGCCATTGTAAGCGAGGCCGGTATCCTGTTAAGTCATATCCATGGTGTAAGCGTCAGGGCCATTGAAAAATCGCATCTTTTCCGCTTAGGGCGTCAAGAGTTGGAGGCTCTTGAACAGACTGATCCGCAACTGGTTATTAAGCTTTTGAAGCACTTGTTGTTGATCAGCAGTCTGCGTCTGGAGAAAACCTCTGAGCGCTTGGCCCACGTGCTGTAAGGGTCTTTTTTGTAAGGCAGCTTTTGTTTGACCTCTTATATGTCAAAAACTGTTGATTTATCATGGAAGTGATCGCTCTTCACTGACAAAGTGCTTAGGGCTGCTTTTTTTTCTGGCCATTCTTGAAAAAATTGTTTATTTTTATGTCCTTTATCTGCGCTCTTCGTTGAAGTTTTTTGGATTAAACAATCTGTTGTGAATAAAAGTTGTTAGCTGTAATATTCGCTGTCAGTATTGGAGAGTTGTGTATTTATGTAGTAATTCAGTAACTTATCTTTGTTACAATATGTGTAACTTTATCTCAATTTACCCTGAAAAACATATTTTGTTTTTTGCTGGAGGATATTATGGCATTACCCAAGAGACGACATTCTCACTCTCGTACCCGTAAAAGAAGGTCGCATGATGCACTGAGTGCGCCAGGTATGTCTACCTGTGCCGAGTGCGGTGCGCCAAAACAGCCACATCGTCTGTGCCCAAGTTGTGGAAAATACAAGGGGCGTACGGTTGTTAGTCTTGATATTGATATAGAATAGGCCCAATTGTGCGGATTGCCCTGGATGCCATGGGCGGAGACCATGGCCCCGAGGAACTGATTGACGGGGCATTGCTTGCCGTGAAACAGACCGATCTGCAAGTAACCCTAGTTGGTAACCGGCAGGTTTTGCAGGCGCATCTAGACCGATTGAGGTCTGGCGATACTGGATTGTTGCAACGTATCCAGATTGTCCATGCCGCTGAGGTGGTTGAGATGAGTGAATCACCTGTCGACGCTATCCGTAAGAAAAAAGACGCCTCGGTTCTGGTTGCCTTCGATCTTGTGCGTCAAGGGCAGGCTGATGCAGCCGTCAGTGCGGGTAATTCCGGGGCAACAATGGCTGCCGCTGTACGAAAGCTTGGCCGGATGGAGCATGTGTCCCGGCCAGGTATAGCCAGCATCTTTCCCACCTTGAAGAAGCCGGTCGTCATGATGGATGTTGGGGCCAATGTTGATTGTCGTCCCCAGCATCTTTTTCAATTTGCGGTCATGGCCTCTGCCTTTTCCCATATATTCGATATAGATCGTCCCCGAATTGGTATCCTCAGCATTGGTGAAGAAGTTGGGAAGGGGAATACCCTTGTTAAAGAGACTTATGCCCGGCTTGCTGCCAGCTCCCTGAATTTTGTGGGAAATGTTGAGGGGCGAGATGTGTTTCAAGGCAATGTCGATGTTATTGTCTGTGATGGTTTTGTCGGCAATATCTGCCTGAAACTCAGCGAAGGTCTGGCTGGGGCTGCCATGCAGATGTTGAAAGATGAAATCATGAAGTCAACTGCTGCCAAAATCGGATACTTTCTTGCACGTCCCGCCTTTCGTTCCTTTGCCAAGCGTGTCGATTATGCAGAATATGGTGGCGCGCCTCTTCTGGGTATCAATGGTATTGGCATTATTTGTCATGGTAAATCCAGCGCTGAGGCTATTAAAAATGCAATCCTTGAAGCTGCCAAGATGGTAGAAAAGCAAGTCACTCAGAGAATTGCGGCAGGTCTTGCCGAAATCGTTCAGGATGAAGAGGCTGTGGTCTGATGGGCACAGCGATTCTTGGAACAGGCTCATATCTGCCTGAGCGGGTTGTCAGCAATCAGGATTTGGAGAAGATTGTTGATACCAGTGACGAGTGGATACGGACCAGAACTGGGATTAGTACCCGTTGTATTGGTGGTAAGGGTGATGAAACCTATCTGTTGGCTGCAAGAGCTGCGGTAAAGGCATTGCAGATGGCTGAGCTTTCTGCCACTGAGATTGATCTTATCATTGTCGCAACTATTTCTTCTCACATGCTTATGCCTTCTTGTGCCTGTTTTGTTCAGAAAGAGATTGGCGCTGACAGGGCTTTTGCTTTCGATATCAACGCTGCTTGTTCAGGATTTGTTTATGCTCTTGATCTGGCTGATAAATATATCCAGGCCGATCCGAGCAAGAAAATTTTAGTGATCGGAGCAGAAACCCTTTCCAGTCGTACGAACTGGGAGGATCGAAATACCTGTATCCTTTTTGGTGATGGTGCTGGAGCCGTTGTCCTCGGGCATGTTGAGGGGAGTCGCGGAGTGATCGGGGCCAAGTTATTTTCAGATGGAAAGCTCTGGAGCTTGCTCCATATGCACACTGCTGCCAGTTGTAACTCTGAACTGTTGCAGGCTGCAAGCCCCGGTGTTCATATTGTTATGGAGGGCCGTGAAGTCTTCAAATATGCGGTCAAAGCCATGGAAGAGGCTGTGTTGGCGCTTTTGGAGCAAGAGCAGATCGCCCTTGATGCCATCAGATTGGTCATTCCGCATCAGGCTAATATCCGTATCTTGAATAAGTTGGTTGAACGTCTAGGAATCGGTACAGAAAAAGTTTTCATAAATGTCCAAAAATATGGTAATACTTCAGCAGCTTCCATCCCCATTGCCCTTGATGAAGCAAATCGGGAATCCAGGGTGCAAGCTGGTGATATTATATTGTTTTGTTCTTTTGGTGGTGGTTTTACCTGGGGAGCAACTCTGGTCAGGTGGTAAGCAATTGTTCGAAAATTACATTGATCTTGAACTAACGGGAATGGCTTATGTTTTCGTAAGAGATTGATCTGAGCAACCTTTTATGAACGGCTTCTCAGGAGGAGACAAGATTGGATTATTTTTTATCTGAAGAACAAGAGATGATTGTGGAAATAGCTCGTCAGATTACGGATGAGCGTATTATTCCGCAGCGGGCTGAGCTTGATGAGAAGGATGAGTTCCCGCGGGCAATCCTTGGTGAGATGGCTCGGGCAGACCTTTTTGGGGTCCCTATCCCGGAAGAATTTGGTGGCTTTGGCGGAGGTTGTCTTGATATCGTTCTGGCCCTGGAACAGTTGGGTCGTGGCTGTATTGGTGTGGGTACCGCCTTTGCAGCAAGCTCGCTCGGCATCTACCCCATTCTTATTGCCGGATCTCAAGAGATGCGCGAGAAATATCTCCCGGATGTAGCTAGCGGAAAAAAATTTGCTGCCTTTGGTTTGACCGAGGCCAATGCCGGTTCTGATGCCTCAGGCATTCAGACGACGGCGGTACTGGATGGTGAGGAGTGGGTCTTAAACGGCACCAAACAGTGGATCACCAATGGCGGTGAGGCTCAAATCTATTCTGTGGTTGCCATCACCGACCGGAGTAAGGGAGCGCGTGGCGCATCCATGCTGGTGGTTGAGGAGGGTGACCCAGGTTTTAGTTGTGGTCCGAAAGAGAAAAAAATGGGGATCAGGGCCTCATCTACTACCGAGCTTATTTTTAAAGATTGCCGAATCCCCCAAGATAGATTGATTGGACGCAAGGGAACCGGTTTTATAACCGTCATGAAGACTCTTGATTCTTCCAGACCTGGGATTGCCGCATTGGGGTTGGGGTTGGCTCAGGGAGCACTTGATGAGGCTGCCAGTTATGCCAAACAACGTGTCCAGTTCGGCAAACCCATCATGGCCTTTCAGGCGGTTCAGCATATGCTTGCCGATATGGCCATTCAGCTTGAGGCTGCACGGGCGCTTGTGTATGGTGCGGCCAGGCATATCGATGCCCATCCCAATAATATGTCCAAGGTCTCTTCCATGTGTAAGGTCTTTGCCACGGATATGGCCATGAAGGTTGCCACTGACGCCGTGCAGGTGATGGGTGGCTATGGCTATATGCGTGAATATCCCGTGGAGAAGATGATGCGGGATGCCAAAATCCTGCAGATCTATGAAGGCACCAATCAGATTCAGCGCAATGTAGTTGGACAGGAACTGAACAAGGAGTATACCCGCGCCTGAACGGTCGGATAAGTGAATGATATGAAAATCATTGTCTGTATTAAACAGGTGCCTGATGCCAAGGACGTTCGTCTTGATCCCAAAACAAATACTCTGGCCCGGGAAGGTGTGCAGTCGATCATGAATCCTTATGATCAGCATGCGGTGGAAGAAGCTGTGCGGTTAAAGGAACTTCTGGGTGGTGAGGTTACTGTCTTAAGTATGGGGCCGCCCCAGGCGGAAAAAGTGCTCAGGCAGGCTATCTCCTGTGGCGCTGATCATGCCGTACTTGTCTCTGATCGGGCCTTTGCCGGCGCGGATACCTGGGCCACTTCGTATACCCTGGCCAAGGCGGTCAATGTTATTGGCGCCTTTGATCTTCTTTTGTGTGGAAAACAGGCAATCGATGGTGATACGGCCCAAGTTGGTCCAGGACTTGCCATGCGTCTGCAGATTCCGTATGTGACATGTGTGCAGAAGGTGCGCAAGGCCACGGATACCGGGCTGGTTCTGGAGAGAATGATGGATGATGGCTATGATGTCCTGGCGCTTGATTATCCGGCCTTACTGACTGTGGTTAAAGATATTAACGAGCCCCGGGTTCCTTCTCTAAAAGGGAAAATGCGGGCCAAAAAGGTGGAGATCAGAAAGTTGACGGCGGCCGATATCGGTGCTGATCCTGCCTGTATTGGCCTTCCTGGTTCTCCAACTCAGGTTGTAAAGGTGTTTCCTCCAGAGGCACGGTGTAAGCGGGCCGTTTTTACAGGAAGCCTTGATGATCAGATCGGACAGCTTGTTGACAGTTTACAATCGTATCTATAATACAGTCTGGAGAAATCGAAATGTTGATTATAGATAAGGAATTGTGTATCGGTTGCGGCATCTGTGAGAGTGCTTGTCCCTTTGGAGCTATTGCCGTTGCTGATGGTTGTGCCGTGGTGGGTGACGGGTGTACTCTCTGCGGAACGTGTGTTGAAACATGTGATCCTGGTGCCTTGAAGATTGAAGAGGCGGAGAAAAGCGCTCCACTGGACCTTGCCAGTTGGTCCGGGGTCTGGGTCTATGGCGAATTTAGACGAGGGGCCCTGGCTCCAGTCTCCTTGGAATTATTGGGGATAGGCCGCAGACTGGCAGATACCCGTAAGGTGCCTTTGTCCGCCGTCCTGATCGGTTCTGAAACCGGTGATACGGCACGCCAGCTTATAGCTCATGGAGCCGATACGGTATACCGGATTGATGATCCGGCGCTTGCCCATTTTACCGATGAGGCGTATGGCGCGATCATGACATCTCTTATCCAGAAAAATAAACCGGAGATTGTCCTGGCCGGGGCGACTGCTATTGGCCGTTCCTTTATTCCGGGTGTTGCCACAAGCCTGGGAGCCGGCCTTACTGCTGATTGTACCCAACTTGCCATCCGCGAGGAGGATGGAGCCCTGTTGCAGACACGACCTGCTTTTGGCGGCAATATTATGGCGACCATTGTCTGTCCGAACTCCAGGCCTCAGATGTCCACAGTGCGCCCCAAGGTTATGCAGGCCTTGGTCTTTGATGCTGAACGACAGGGAAACATCGTTGATGTGAAACCAACACCAGAACAACTTGCAACCCGGGTGCGGGTCATTGAATCCGTGGTCTCGGAAGAGGATAATGTAAATATTCAGGAATCTGATATCCTGGTTGCTGGAGGGCGTGGACTTGACAATGCCAAAGGATTTACCCTGATGCGAGAGCTTGCTGCCTCTCTAGGAGGTGCGGTTGCTGCAACTCGGGCCGTTGTAGATGCCGGATGGATCGGTTATCCTCATCAGGTCGGGCAGACCGGAAAGACTGTGGCACCAAAGCTGTACATTGCCTGTGGCATATCCGGAGCAGTGCAGCACGTAGCGGGCATGCAGTCGGCAGAGACCATTGTTGCCATTAATCGGGACAAGGATGCCCCTATCTTTGATGTGGCTGATTTTGGCCTGGTGGGAGATCTCTTTGAGATCGTACCCAAACTTCTTACGAAAATTGAGGAGCATCGAAAGTCATGAGTCTTACCGGAAAAACAGCACTAGTGACTGGTGGAAGCCGTGGTATAGGGCGTGCCATATGCGAACGTGTCAGTGCTCTGGGCGCCCATGTGTACATTAATTATGTGTCGAACCCCTCAGCGGCCGAAGAAACCAAAAAGATGATTCAGGACGCAGGTGGACGTGCGGATATAATCTGTTTTAATGTAGCAGACAGCGAACAGGTGCAGGAAGCCCTTAAACAGATAGTTACAGAGGCTGGATCTCTTGATGTCCTTGTTAATAACGCGGGGATCACCAGGGATGGTCTGATGGCCAGAATGAAAGAGTCAGATTGGGATCTGGTCATCGATACCAACCTGAAAGGTGCCTTCCTCTGTGCCAAGGCTGCATCTCGGTTTATGATGAAAAATAAATGGGGTCGGATTGTCAATATTACTTCAGTTATTGGTTTTTCTGGAAATGCCGGCCAGACAAATTATGCTGCGGCCAAGGCAGGACTTGTGGGGTTGACCAAGTCAATGGCCAGGGAGTTTGCCTCGAGGAATATTACGGTGAATGGGGTTGCTCCTGGCTATATTGTGACTGATATGACCAGTTCTTTGTCTGAGGAAATTCAGGAAAAGATCAAAGGGGAAATCCCCCTGGCCGCATTGGGAACACCTGAGGACGTTGCGGGAGCAGTTGCCTATTTACTTGGCAATGATGGTCGTTATGTGACAGGACAGGTATTGCATGTTAATGGTGGTATGTATATGTAAATGAAATAGGGGGAAGGTTCCCCTGAAGTGTTGAATTGATTTTCTGGATTGTATTTTTTGTTTTTATTAACGTATAAAAAAAATGGGAGAAAAAAATGGCGATAGATCAACAGATGGTCGATATTATTGTTGAGCAGTTGAGTGTAGAAAAAGATAAAGTAGTTCCAAATGCCTCATTTGTGGATGATCTTGGAGCTGATTCTCTGGATCTTGTGGAGTTGATTATGGCCATGGAAGAGGCTTTTGATGTTGAAATTCCTGATGAAGATGCTGAGAAAATCAATACAGTTCAAAATGCCATTGATTATATCAATAAGCTTAAATAAGCTAAATTAATTTGAAAAATGGGATTTTCGTGGAAAACGAGAGTCTCTTGTTTTGGTGAGAAACAAATCTGTTGGCCTGAGGGGAGTTTACATGGCAAGGCGTAGAGTTGTGGTTACGGGAGTTGGATTGGTAACACCGCTTGGCACTGGGACACAAAAAACCTGGGAAAATATCTGTGCCGGAACCAGTGGTGTCGGCCTTATCACCCGATTTGATACCAGTGATTATGCGGTAAAGATTGCAGCAGAGGTAAAGGATTTTCAGGTAGAAGATTTTATTGAGAAAAAACTTGCCAAGCACCTTGACCTTTTTGTGCAGTATGCCATTGCTGCTGCCAGGATGGCCTTTGAAGACAGTGGTGCAATCATCGATGAGACTAATTGTCAGCGGGTAGGGGTTATTACCGGCTGTGGCATGGGTGGGCTTCCGACCATTGAGCAGAATCATCTGAGCTGTCTAGAGCGTGGTTCAAAAAGGATTTCACCTTTTTTTATTCCGATGGCAATTCCTAATATGCCTTCAGGTCATATCTCCATGCAACTAGGAGCGAAAGGACCTAATCTTGCCCTTTCAACTGCCTGTGCAGCAGGGACCCATGCCGTGGGTGAGGCCTATCGCTCTATTGTGTATGGGAGCTGTGATATGGTGATTACTGGTGGTACTGAGTCCGTAATCTGTCCCCTTGGCGTTGGCGGGTTCAGTTCCATGAAAGCCCTTTCCACGCGTAATGATGCACCAGAACAGGCATCCCGGCCTTTTGATAAAGATCGGGATGGCTTTGTCATGTCTGAGGGCTCAGGGATGCTCATTATTGAAGAGTTGGAGCATGCCCTGAAACGAGGCGCTACGATTTATGCTGAAATAACCGGGTATGGTGCCAGCAGTGACGCTTATCATATCGCCGCTCCACCTGAAAATGGTGAAGGAGCAGCCCGCTGTATGCGTATGGCCCTTCAGGATGCGGGTCTGTCTCCTGAAGATATCGATTATATTAATGCCCATGGAACTTCTACCCCGTTAAATGATCGCTGTGAAACCCAGGCCATTAAAACGGTTTTTGGCGATCATGCCAAAAAGCTTGCTATAAGTTCCACAAAATCTATGACCGGCCATATGCTGGGTGCTGCTGGCGGGATTGAGGCAGCCTTTACAGCTCTTAGTATTCGGGAACAGATCGCACCGCCGACGATGAATTTAAAGGACGCAAGTCCTGAATGTGATCTTGATTATGTGCCGAATCAGGCCAGAAAGATGGAGATTCGTGCGGCTGTTTCCAATTCCTTTGGATTTGGCGGCACCAACGGTGTTATTGTAATGCAGCGCTATAAAGCTTGAAAAATAGGCAAGGAAAAGACCTGTCATACTGGAGTTTGATGTGAAGATAGCAATTGGTGCAGATCATGGTGGCTTTCACCTGAAAGAGATGGTTCGGTCACTGGTGGATGAATTGGGACATGAAGTTCAGGATATGGGCTGTTATTCTACTGCCTCTGTTGATTATCCTGATCTCGCTGCGTTGGTCTGTGAAAAGGTTGATGCAGGCACTGTTGATCGTGGTATCCTGATCTGTGGAACGGGTCTTGGCATGTCCATGGCTGCCAATCGATATGCGCATGTGCGAGCTGCTCTCTGTCATGATCACTATACTGCCCGTATGAGTCGTGAACATAATAACGCCAATGTGCTTTGTATGGGAGAGAGAGTTATTGGTCATGGCGTTGCTGAGGATATTGTCCGGACCTGGCTGGCGGTGGAGTTCAGTGGTGGGCGTCATCTGGGGCGTATTGAACTGTACAGTAAATGTTGACGCAGACGTTTTTGAATAAAAGGAGTACTGGCCGGCATTGTGAATATGAAATGCCGGTTTTTTTCGTTTTAGGATCTGTTACGAAATAGTTTGTCACTCCGGACTATTAATTACGGTTCCTCATGCCGTTTTTACCATCCATAACAGTATTATTTTGTTATAATAGTTTTGTAAGGTCAGTTTTGAACGACGGCTTAGTCTGTCCATGTAAAGAAATCTGGTTGCTTGTCAACTGGAAAAGCAAAAGGTAATCCCGCTATGAACGCATTACAAAAAACAGATCCTGAAGTTTATAATAGTATCAAGCTTGAATATGAGCGACAAAACAATCAGTTAGAACTGATTGCCTCTGAAAATATAGCATCGCAGGCAGTTCTTGAGGCTCAGGGCTCGATTTTTACCAATAAATACGCCGAGGGCTATCCGCAGAAACGATATTATGGAGGCTGTGATTACGCCGATCAGGTGGAAACATTGGCCATCTCCCGGGCTAAAGAAATATTTGGCGCCGAATATGCTAATGTTCAGCCTCATTCCGGGTCTCAGGCCAATATGGCCGTCTATTTTGCCACCCTGAAACCAGGGGACAAGGTACTGGGAATGGACCTTGCCCATGGAGGTCACCTGACCCATGGCAGCGGAGTTAATTTTTCCGGACAGCTGTTTAACTTCATTTCATATGGTGTTGACCGTGATACGGAACAAATTAACATGGAAAAAGTTGAACAATTTGCCTTTGAAAACAAGCCCAAGATGATCGTGGCCGGAGCCAGTGCCTATTCCCGGTTCATCGATTTTTCCGGTTTCAGGAGAATAGCCGATGAGATCGGTGCCTTGTTTATGGTGGATATGGCTCATATTGCCGGTCTTGTTGCAGCTGGGGTACACCCTTCTCCTGTTCCCTATGCGGATTTTGTGACAACAACGACTCACAAGACCTTGCGTGGTCCCCGGGGCGGGTTGATTCTGGCCCAGGAAAAATGGGGCAAGGTACTTAACAGTCATATTTTTCCTGGAATACAGGGCGGGCCATTGATGCATGTGATTGCTGCTAAGGCTGTTGGCTTCAAGGAGGCCATGAGTGAAGCATTTAAGGCAGATCAGGTTCAGGTTGTGGAGAATGCCAAGGCTCTTGCTGAAGCCCTGATTGCCAAAAAATTCAGACTGGTCTCTGGTGGTACCGATAACCATCTTTTCCTTGTCGATTTGACAAATAAGGATATCACCGGCAAAGAGGCTGAGGAGCTTCTTGAGCAGGGGGGGCTTACCGTAAATAAGAACGCGATTCCCTTCGACGCTAAGCCCAGGTTTGTGACCAGCGGCGTGCGAATCGGAACACCAACGGTTACTACCCGAGGGTTAAAGGTCCCCGAGATGTTACTCATTGCCGACTGGGTTGAGCGCGTTATCACTCAACGTGATCAGCAGACAATCGCTCAGGTGCGTCAGGAAGTACGTGAGCTGTGCGCCAAATTCCCTTTGTCCGACATTGTTGACCCCGTATAATCCGGTGAAACTATGAAGTGTCCTTATTGTGGTCACCTTGATAACAAGGTTATTGATTCTCGTTTGAATAAAGAGAGCACCATTACCAGGCGGCGACGCTCTTGTCTGGTCTGTAACCAGCGTTTTACCACTTATGAGCGGCTGGAAGTGATGATGCCGGTGCTGGTGAAGAAAGATGGGCGTCGTGAATCCTGGGATCGTCAGAAAATGGTTGTAGGTCTTGAAAAGGCCTGTGAAAAAAGACCGGTAAGTTGTGATGATATTGATGCCTTTGTTGATGAAATCGAAAAGAAACTTCAGGATCTGGGGTCAAAGGAGGTTTCATCTGAGGTGATTGGTGAGTGGGTGATGGAAGATCTTCCTGATCTTGATGAGGTTGCCTATGTCCGTTTTGCTTCAGTGTATCGACAGTTTAAAGATGTCAGTGAGTTTGTCGATGAGTTGAAAACCCTGGTCGATGCCAGAGATACTAAAGAGGCGTAAGTGCTGGCATCTGAGTATGATCACTATTATATGGGTCTGGCTCTCAAAGAGGCGCGTAAAGGCATAGGCCGCACCTCTCCCAATCCCTGTGTGGGGGCGGTTGTTGTCCGTGACCAGATGATAATAGCCACTGGCTATCATAAAAAAGCAGGGACTCCTCATGCGGAGATACATGCCTTGAAAAAGGCTGGGGCATTGGCCTGTGGAGCCACCCTTTATGTAACTCTCGAGCCTTGTAATCATACCGGACGGACACCACCGTGCACCAAGGCGATAATTGCCAGTGGCATCAGGAGGGTGGTGGTCGGGATGGAGGATCCCAATCCACTAGTTGATGGCGGCGGTATCAGCTTTCTGCGAAGTCAGGGGGTTGAGGTGCTCAGTGGGATACTGGCAGCTGAATGTCGTCTTCTTAACCGTCCTTTTATTAAATATATAACCCAAGGCTTGCCCTGGGTAGTGATGAAGGCGGGGATGAGTCTTGATGGACGAATCAGTTATCAGCCGAATCAGAGTGGGCGTATAACCGGACCAGGTTCATTGCGCAAGGTCCATTGGTTGCGTGATCGGCTAGATGCGATCTTGGTGGGGAGTAATACCGTCATGGTGGATGATCCCTCCCTCACCACTCGTCTGCCACATGGCAAGGGGAGAGATCCCATCCGTGTCATCCTTGATACTCATTTGCACATCTCAGAGGTTGCTCGACTGCTTCATCTCGATTCAGCAGCACCCACTTGGATATTTTGTGGAACTGAAGTGAGTCCTGATAAAATAAAAAGGTTCAGTACAACAGGGAAGGTTGTTGTTCATCAGGTGGGATGTGGCACTGATGGCAGGGTTGATCTTCATGAGATGTTAACGTTCCTTGCCCGAGCAGGGGTTACATCACTGCTTGTTGAAGGAGGGGCAAATGTTCATGGTGCTTTTTTAAGGGAGCAGTTGGTGGATCATGTGAACCTGTTCATTGCTCCGATCTTTGCTGGAAACCATGGCACTCCAGTGGTTGAGGGGGTGAATATCTCCGGTTCTGATGATGCGCTTCGTCTACAGAATGTCCGTTATACCCGTCTCGGGGAGGATGTAATGGTTGAAGGGGATCTCTTTAATAGTGGTTCCTGAGTTCGAAATTAATTTTAGTTCCCAGGTCTTTCAGTAACCTTTCTCTGATTTCTTCTAATCAGAACTTTTTCTCTGCCAGCTATTTTCACAACTTTCCAAGTCCGGGAAGGTCACGGTAAGATAAACTTCATCTTTCTCAAAATTAAGACTGTGCGTGATCTCATAGTTGTCAGGCAGGTTGAGTGTTCTTACTCTGTCTCTAAAGGTCTGTTCTGCATCACTGCTCTGAGGATAGAATTTCTTTTGCAAGAGTTCAAGGATACTATGGGTTTTTTGTGGAGTATTCATCTCTGTATGCTCCAGGATATGTTGGAATTCCTGTTCTTCAAAGAGTTTTGTGATTGATTGTTGGGAACGTTGGGCAATGTCACGGCTTAGCAGTAGTATTCTTTTTTGCTTTCCTGTACCGGGTTGTAACAGTTCAAACAGGGCTGAGATAGATGATCTATCCTCAGGTGGCAGCTCCAGTAATTCAAAAGCAATTTTGTCACAGATGAAGCCATTATGAATATGTCGTTGTATATTTTCGTCAAGTGTTGAGAGGTTAAGGACTTGGTGGAGAATAGTAGCCTGCTGTTTATATTTTAAGCGAGGGAGGAAAAAATTTATGACTTCTTTCTCTTCTATCTTCTCAAGACAATATTTGAGGAAATAGGCTGCTTCGATGGGAGAGAGAACTCCATTGAGCTGCTGATCAGTCAGGATATAGAGAAAAAAGGTATATGGATCACAATCAGGTGGAATAATCAGACAGGTGACGCTCGTTTGCTTGAAATGATGTTTGAGTGCATGAAGACGTTTACGGCCACAGAGCAGTTCAAAAAATCCATTCTGATCCTGTTGAACAATGGGGGGATGCAGAATGCCTGACTCCATAAATGATTGTTTGAGTGCAGGTGGAGCAGAGTTGTCGAGGAAAGGGTGAATATTGTAGTCCGGTGTGAAGCGAATGGAATTTAGGGAGATATCTTTAAATGAGGGATAGGTGGTCATGGATAGAGGGTCAAAAGGTTGTTAATAAAAAATATTATGACGTTAAAAAAAACTGAATGAGTCCGTCTTTGGTGTAAAGGACAGAAAAAAAAGAAAAAAATTTAGAAAACTCTGAGTGTGTCTACTCAGTGACTTAACAAACCCATATCTGTTAAGTCAAAGTGAGTCAAGTCACTGAGCTAGAGAGGGGGATGGTGTCAAAGACTGAAAGAAAGATTATAAACTATTATTTATCTTATCACGAAGGATTCCAGAAGGCTTAAAGGTGATAACTCTTCGAGCATCCAGAGTAAGCTCATCGCCGGTTTGAGGATTACGGCCTCGTCTTGAGTTTTTATCTTTGACATTAAATTTCCCAAAACCACTCAGGAGTAAATCGGATCCATTGATCAATGTGTTTTTGGAGATACGGAGAAAGGCCTCAACGGATTCTGTTGCTTGGGTTTTGCTGAGACTAGTGTGGGTTTTGTAAACTTGTTGTACTAATTCTGCTTTTGTAAGGGTCATGTTGCTCTCCATTAATAATAAAACTTGTTAAAAAATTTATTTAAAAAAACGAATATGAAATATTTGTATTGGTTTTTTGACCTTTGGTGAATACTAACTACTTACTACTGAGGCCATTGAGAAGATGGGCAGGTACATGGCAATGACGATACCACCTATCATCCCTCCTAAGAAGACCATCATAAAGGGTTCAATCATGGCGGTGAGATTGTTAACGGCCTGATCAACTTCCTCGTCATAAAAATCGGCAATTTTGGCAAGCATAGAATCTAAAGCACCAACTGATTCACCTACATTAATCATTTGAACCACCATGTTTGGAAAGACGCCACTTTCTTCAAGGGGTTCGGCAATAGGGCGGCCCTCGCTTATACTTTCAGCTACCCTGAAAACAGCTCCCTCTATAACCTTGTTCCCTGAAGTCTTAGCCACAACTTGAAGTGCATCCAGAATGGGGACTCCACTCTGAAGCATGGTACTCAGGGTTCGTGTAAATTTAGCAACAGCAACTTTCCTGATCAAAGGGCCTATAATGGGTGTTCGCAAAAGCATGGCATCAATTCTGAATCTTCCTTTTTCTGTTTTGTATATTTTTTTAACACCATATATCATGGCAAATATTGCCATGATAATAAAAAGAAAATTTGATTTTAAAAAATTACTCATTTGCACAACTATTTGAGTAGGAATCGGCAGAGCTGCCCCCATACTAGAAAACATTTCCTCAAATACGGGAATGACAAAGAGGAGAATGACTCCAAGGATAAGAAAGGAGATGGCAAGACAGATGGTGGGGTAAGTCATGGCCCCTTTGATCTTTTTTTGCAGAGCCATGGACTTTTCCTTGAATCCGGCAAGGCGACTAAGAATTGTGTCAAGGATACCGCCCGTCTCACCAGCCTCTACCATATTTGCAAAAAGAGTGTCAAAGACCGTAGGGTGTTTTCTCATCGCATCGGCGATGGTGGTACCGGTTTCAACATCTCTCTTGATAGCAGTAAGAACGTCTTTAAATGTTGAATTGTCTTGTTGTTTTGCTAAAATCTCGAGACTTTGTATTAAGGGTAAGCCGGCATCAATCATGGTGGAAAGCTGGCGGGTGAATACAACAATGTCCTTACCAGTTACTTTTGGCTTAAAAAATGCAATATTTTCAAACAGATCCTTAGGTTTCTCTTTTATAATAATATCTTGGATACGCAGGCGTTTGACATGCGCTAACGCGGCCGCTTGGTCTGGAGATTCTACTTCACCTTTGCGTTTGACACCTTGTGAATTAACTCCTTTCCATACGTAAACTGGCATAGTCTGTTTCCTCTTTTGACGTACGCTATGAATTATATTTCGTGTAAATTAAGATGATTGAATTATGCCAAAGCAAATATATGATGCATTCTATCTCATGAAGTTGCTGAATACAAGGAAGTAGCGATAAGCAGTCGTTTTTTTTTATTTAATCTGTATGAAGAGTTGTTGAAATAGTACCTGGTATTTTTTTGCTTGAGAAAAGTAAGGTGTTTTGTTAATATGTTAAATTTTGATATTAATCATGTCTTGGCTTAATATTTTTCGGATCATAATGAGTTATTGTTAATAAGTTTGATATGATTGTAAAGTTGTTTGAGAATTCAGGAGGGTAGGATGCAAAATCAAGATGTGAAAAGTTATAGTGAAAGAAATTTTAAGTCTGTAATTGATAAATGTATTGGCTGTGGAAGGATTGTAGAAGAAGCAGGGGCTCAGTTTTGCAAGACTTATATGCAGCCTGAATCGAAGTGGCGTATTGGAATCTGTAACTTTGCAACACATGCTAAACCAGAAATTAATGTAGTTACTATTCGTGTTAATCCTTTGAAGGCTGCTAAGAGGGCATCTGCAAAAGGGAAGAAATAATTATATTTTTTACAAATACACACAAAAAAAAGCTCTTGTTCAATTTTTGAACAAGAGCTTTTTTTTTGTGTCATCAAATAGTTATAAGTTGTTATTTCTTACGGAAAAAAATAATAAATATAGTGCCCTATAAGTTAGAGTATTATGCTGTCTGAGATTATCCACCGAATTTTTATTTTTAAACTCAGACTCAATATTTTTTACTGGCATTCTTTTGATCTCAATAATTACATAATCGATTGTACTGCAGATGTGGCAAAATTAATAAAACCTTGTGGTGCTACGCCCATGATCACAATAATAAGAAGTAGAACAATTGAAGTAGCATTGGTAAAGATTCCACTAACAACGGGACTATTATTGTCAGGATCACTGCAGAAGGTTACACGTACAACAGATAGATAATAAAATATTGCAATTGCCGTATTGATAGCAGCCAATATAACCAAAAAGAGATAACCTTGTTTCAGGGCACCAGTAAGGAGCATGAATTTACCCATGAAGCCGACAAAAGGAGGAATGCCGGCGAGTGCAAAAAGAGCGACAGCTAAGGTGAGCGCCAGTAATGGTGACCGTTTATGTAGCCCATTTAAATCACTAATCTGCACATTCTCACCATTCTTGGAAATTGAACAGATTACAAGGAAACAGGCCAGGTTCATAACTACATAGCCAATGATATAGTAAAGGGCATTGGCATAACCACTGAGTTGGAAGGTTAATATACCTAAGAGAACGAAGCCTGCATGGGCGATGCCCGAAAATCCAAGCATTCGTTTGATATCGGTCTGAACTAGGGCTGAAAGATTCCCATAAAACATGGAAAGAACAGCGCATACCATTAAGATATTGACAATGACCTGCCCTTCGCCGTTAACCATACTTACAATTCGGATCAGCAGGGCAACGGCCGCAAGTTTGGGGACAGAGGCAATAAAGGCAGTAGTCTCGTTGGATGCGCCTTCATAGACATCTGGTACCCAAAAATGAAAAGGAAAGAGGGCAAGTTTGTAGAAAAAACCAGCCAGTACCATCATAATTGCTATAATAGCTGCTGGTTGGTCATACATATATGAAAGTTTTTCCATTACTACTGGGAGCTGTGTTGATCCAGTCAGACCAAACATATAGCTCATGCCAAAGAGCATGAAGCCGGTTGCAGTGACACCGAAAAGTAGATATTTGATGCCGGCTTCCATTTGAAACCGGTAGTTCCCTGAGTCATCACGCATGGGAACCATGATATAGACTGCAAATGATGAGAGCTCAAGGGCTACAAAAATAGCTAGAAGCTCAACGCTGGAGACTAGCATCATGAGTCCGAGGACACTTATAAAGAGAAAAAGATAGTATTCTGGATGGACAGAATTTTTTATGTCTTTCAGCTTCCGACCCAGAATAAGGACAACGAACATGGCACCGGCAATCAGGCACTTAAAAACCTGCGAGTAAAGATCTATCTTGTAAGAGTCATAAAAGAGGCTCCCTTGGGCTCCAGAGCTTACAAGCGTTGCCGCAAGTACTGCTGCTCCCAGCCAAATGGCAACCGTTTTTATTTTGTCGGTGTCAGTTTTTCCAAGACTGACCAGGAAGATGACAAGACCCGCTCCCAACAGTGTTAATTCAGGTAGAAATTGCATGTGTATACCCTAGGTCGTTATTTATTAAATTCGATTAATGAAGAATTAATTCTGCGGCAGCAACAGCCTGAGCCTGATGTGCATGAAATTGATCAAGGAGGTTTATAACACTGATATGCATGAGATCAATAAATGGCTGTGGCCCCAAACCAATCCAGAAGACAAAAAAGAGGAAAGGACATAAGGTTATAATCTCGCGTAGATTCAGATCTTTGAGCCATGATTGGTCAGGATTGTCTGTCCCTCCCCACACAATCTTCTGCAGCATGCGTAGCATATAGGCTGCAGCAAGAACAGCACCAGGGATGGCAGCCAGGGCAAGGGGAATACTGTGTTTGAATGCGCCGGCCAGAATCATAAACTCACCGACAAAACTGTTGGTTCCTGGGAAACCAAATGATGAAAGAGAGAAAAAGGTCAGAAAGGTAACATAGATCGGCATATATTTTCCAACACCGGTGGCCGAACGAAGTTCCCGACTGTGAGTCCTTTCATAGATCATTCCCACGCAGAGGAACAGGGCGCCGGTGGTAATACCATGATTAATCATCTGCAGAATAGAACCTTCAATACCATCAATGTTCATGACAAATATTCCTAAGGTAACAAAGCCCATATGGCCGACAGAGGAATAAGCGATCAGTTTTTTCATGTCTTGCTGGGCCAGGGCGGTGAACCCTCCATAAATGATTCCGGCAATCGACAGCCAGAGCACATAAGGCATGAGCAGGGTGGTAGCCTCTGGTGTTATGGGCAAGGCAAAGCGGAGAAAACCATAGGTGCCCATCTTTAGAAGGACAGAGGCCAGGATGACAGACCCGGCCGTTGGCGCCTCAACATGCGCGGCTGGTAACCATGTATGAAAGGGAAACATTGGAACCTTGATGGCAAAGGCGAGAAAGAAGGCAAGAAAAAGATAGATCTGAGCGGTCAGTGAGTAACTTTGCCACATCATATCCGGGATAAAAAAGGAGTAGTTATTCGTCTTGTACAGCCAGATGATGCCAACAAGCAGCATGATGGAACCAGCCAGGGTGTAGAGGAAAAACTTGATTGATGCGTAAATCTTTCGTGGTCCACCCCAGATTCCGATGAGCAGATACATGGGAATCAGCATAGCCTCCCAGAGAATGTAGAATAGGACAAAATCCAAGGCCATAAAGACACCGAGCATAGCTGTCTCCATGATCATCAGACAGATCATGAAGGTTTGAACGCGGGTCTTGATATAGCTCCATGATGCCAGAACACAGAGCGGCATGATGAAGGTCGTCAACATCACCAGCAGGATAGATATACCATCAACCCCTATAACATACTGGATATTGAGTGAATCAACCCAATTGTACTGCTCTACGAATTGAAACTTTGCTGAACTGGTGTCAAAGGCGCTGACAAGCGGAATAGAAAGTATGGCTGTAAGAGCTGTTATGCCAAGCGCCCAGTAGCGGGCAAAAAACTCGTTTTTTACAAAAAGCAGTAATATGGCTCCTGCCAGGGGCAAAAAAACAAGGGTGCTTAGAATATGTGGATAATTTGGATTAATAAGTAGTTGATCCATTCCCGGTGGTCCTCAAAAATCAGTGGTTTATAGCCAGACGTAAGCTACAAGAATAACGGCGGCAAATGTTACCGTATAATATATTGTTTGCTGAATCTGACCGCGCTGGAGAACCAGACTGACGCGCCTGCCTATGGCGCGTACACAACGGGCCGTTCCATCAACCACGCCGTCAATTCCATTCCAGTCAAACCATGACCAGAATTGTGAAGTAGTCATCAGGCTATTCAAACCGACAACTCTATATGCCTTACTGAATGCGGTATCAAACCACTGTAAGGGATTGGTAACCGTCCATAGAAAACACTGTCCACCTTTCCGGTAAAACCAGTCCAGATCCAGACTGATGGTTTCTCTGGCCGTAATGTATTTGCGTAACAGATAAAAACCTAAAGCTGTGAGCGCCAGTATTTGCAGGGTTTCACTCAGATGATAAGCCCCATAGGGATGATAAACAACATCGGTGTTGGGGAGCATGCCATAGAGAAAGGGAAGATAGGTGCCAATGAGGATGCAGAAAAATGATGCAATCACCATGGCAAACTGCATGTTCCATGGTGGATCTTCGGCCTTTTCCCAGGTTTCAGCACTGCATTTATTTTCACTGAAAAAGAGAAGATAGGGAAGTCGGAGACCAGCCACCAAAAAGGTGCCGGCAGAGACCACAGTCAGGAGAAATCCAGCCCAGAGGATGTGTGATTCAAAGCTGGCGCTGATGATCATTGATTTGGAGACGAAGCCAGAGAGAAAGGGAAAAGCGGAAACAGATATCCCCCCGATCACCAGAAAGATAAAGGTAGCAGGCATCTTCTTGTAGAGGCCTCCCAGTTCGGTAAATTTTGATTTACCAGTGGTATGGATGACAGCTCCTGCTGCCATGAAGAGCAGACCCTTATAAAGGATATGCGCGAAGGCATGGGCGCAGGTACCATTAATGGCAAGGGCTGTTCCTATACCGACGCCTGTTACCATATACCCAACCTGTGAGACAATTTCCCAACCCAGAAGTTTGCGGACATCATTTTCCATGATCGCGTAAATGATGCCGTAGATGGCCATGACGACCCCGAGAACGATGAGCACATCAAATCCGGCACAGCTTCTGGCCAGGGTGTAGATAGCAGTTTTGGTGGTGAAGGCGCACATGAAGACGGAACCGGTAACGGTAGCCTTGCTGTAGGCATCAGGCAGCCAGGAGTGTAGCGGAGGAACGGCCGCATTCAGCATCAGGCCAATCATGATAAGCCAGGTGTATAACTCCGGATTCTGGACATTTAATTGGACAAAGGAGAGGTCGCCGGTGGCTTGATATCTAAGGACAAAACCCAGCAGAAGAATAACCCCGCCAAAGGTATGGACGAGAATGTAACGATATCCTGCAGCCAGTGATTCAGGATCTTTTTTGAACCAGATCAGGAAGGTGGAGGCAAAGGCCATCATCTCCCAGAAAAGGAAAAGAACCAAAAAATCACCGCAGTAAATGACACCCAGTGAGCCTGCCACATAAAACCAGGCCGCAATATGCTGCCATTCATCGTCCACATGCATGGAATAAATGGTGCCGATGATGGCCATCAGAGACATAATAAATCCAAAAATCATGGACAGACGGTCAACCCGGCCAAAGGTGACTTCCCAGTCGAGAAATTGCAACACACCATAGGTGCCTGGATGTTGACTCAGATAGAGTACATCAAGAAAGGTCAACAAAGGAACCAGAAAGAGATAGGGTTTTCTGAACGGTCCTCTGATCAGGGGCAGAAGAAGCGCTCCTATGATCATGATTAGGGCCGGATGGAAAAAATTAGTTGTCATAATAATCCTCGCGCGTCATGATTCCACTTCTGCCGAGTAATCTTGCCACCATAATGACGACCGCACAGGACCCAAGGCCAAAGAGAGACCAGAATCCTGGAATCATCTTTTCAGCCCATGTATGCGCATGGCTGGTGTCAATGGTCAGGCTCCAGATTACTATGAGGACGATACCACCATAGCAGCAATATTTAACCGTCTGTAACCGGTCTCTTAGATAATCGATAAAATTGACAATCATCCTGTCACCACCTTAACAAATTGCATCATAAAGTTTGGAAAGATACCAAGAAGGACAGAGACTGTACATGCAATAAGAATAGGGATCAGCATGGACAAGGGCGCCTCTTTGATACCTTGGAACGTTTCACCTTCCGGTCGTTTACCGAAAAAGGCCTTAATGGTAATGGGAGCGAAATATCCGACATTGAGCATGGTGCTGGCGATAAGAATGAGCAGTATCCCCATTTGATGGGCCTGAATTGATCCCACCAGCAGATTCCATTTGGTGACAAATCCGCCAACAGGTGGGGCGCCAATCATGGAGAGTGAGGCAATAGCAAAGGCCCCAAAGGTAAAGGGCATAGTCTTTCCCAATCCTCCCATATCCGAGATATCTTTTTTATGGGCGGCGATATAAATTGCGCCTGCGCAAAAGAAGAGGGTGATCTTGGCAAAGGCATGATTGACAATATGGATCAGCCCGCCATCAATGCCTGCTGGTGTGAGGAGTGCCACACCCATTATGATATAAGAGAGCTGGCTGATGGTTGAATAGGCCAACCGCTCCTTGAGGTTGTTTTTGGACAGGGCCAGGACTGAAGCCATGATCACGGTAAATCCCACAAAGTAGGCAGTTGGAATTCCAAGATTCAAGGCATGCATGGTATCTACCCCGAAGACGTAGAGCATTACTCTGGTGGTGCAAAAGACACCAACCTTAACAACGGCCACGGCATGGAGCAGAGCTGAAACGGGAGTGGGTGCGACCATGGCACCTGGCAGCCAGTGATGAAATGGCATGATCCCGTTTTTGGCAAAACCGAAAAGACAGAAAACGTAGAGCATGATAACCAGGCCATGATTGACATCTGGCGGGAATATACCTGTTGAGATATTGGGGGCAAAATCAAGGGTCCCGGTCAGGACATAAATCAGGATCAGGGCGGGCAACAGAAATGCCTTGGCGGTGGTTGTCAGATAGACAATGTATTTACGGGCACCATTGTACCCTTCTGCGTCCTGATGATGGGCAACAAGGGGGTAAGTACAGATCGATACGATTTCGTAGAAGAGATAAAGGGTAAAAAGGTTGTCAGAGAAAGCGACCCCGATTGCCCCAAAGATTGATAGGGCAAAACAGGCATTGAATCTAGTCTGTGCATGCTCGTTGTGGGCCCTCATATATCCCATGGAGTAGAAGACGGCAATAGTCCACAGCGATGATGCCACCAAGGCAAAGATCATGGACATGGCGTCGGCCCGAAGGGTGACAGTAACTCCTGGAAGGATGCTGAACATGTGGAAGATCAGGGTCTTACCTGAAAGTACAGTCGGGATCATTGAGGCGACAAGTAAAAACAGGATGATTGAGGCAACACATGAAACACCTTCTCTGATGTTTTCATTTTTCCCCATAAACATGACGCCCAGAGTACCAACGAGTGGCACGAGGAGTGTTACGAGAAGTTTAGCGGAACTGACCGTTGTTATATCCATGACAGATGTTCCTTTTCCTAACCGTTAAGTTCGACCAGATCTTCAGTGTCGACTGATTTATAATTGCGATATACTGCGATAATTATACTGAGACCGATGGCCGCTTCAGCCGCGGCTATGGCCATAATAAACAGGGTAAAAACTTGACCCACTGTGGGATCTGGTGCGGTAAATCGGTTAAAGGCCATAAAATTAATGGAAGCTGCGGCCAGAATCAGCTCAGAAGAAATCAGCATCCCGATGAGCGTTCTATGGGTCACAATCCCATAGACTCCCATGCCAAACAAAATGGCTGCCAGATACAGAAAGGTATTCAGATTGTTGTATAGAGTAAGAAATGACATTATTTGCTCCTCCCGGCGCGGGCGATGACCAGTGCTCCAATGATTGCAATAAGCAGGACAATGGATATGAGTTCAAAGACCATGGAGTAACTGGTCAGAAATTGAATTCCAATCTCTTTCACTGACCCGCCATTGACCTTAGGAAGCGAGGTGAACTTTGCTCGCATCGCCATAACGATCAAGCCAATGGTGACAATACCGGCGGTAATAAATGCGAGTGGCCCTGAGAGTGGACCCGCTGGCCCATTTTTTTTATTTTCCTCAGGAGCGGCGAGCATGATGGCAAAGGCGATAGTGATGCAGACAGCTCCCACATATATGAGGATCTGCATCAATGCCACAAAGGGTGAGTTCAGAAAGTAATACAGGGCGGCTACTCCGATAAAACAGACAATAAGTCCTGCTACCGAGCGTACCAGTCTTTCTGCGGTACAGGCAATGAGCCCACCAATAAGGGTTACTGCCATCATTACAAGAAAGATCAGCCCTGTCAGGCCGTTCGCGGTGAACAGTCCTGGCGCTTCTGTTATGGCCATGGAAGGGTTCATGTGTTTCTCTCCTCCAACCGTTTAAGAAGATTAAAGTGGAAATCTTCCTTGCGCGTAGACGCAAGATTATATTCTTTTGAAAATTCTAATGCCCCAAAGTTGCAATTTTCAACACATTGACCACACAGGGAGCATTTTGTGAAATCAAGATCGTATTTGCTTAACACCTTTTTCTTTTTGATCTTACCGTCAACCTCGATCTCTATCGAGATAGAACCAAGGGTGATACATCCGGAAGGACAGGCGCGCTCGCACATTCCGCAGACGACGCATTTGGGCTTCCCTTCTTTATCGGCAATGAGCTCGATATGTCCACGAAACCGAGCAGACATCTTGAGGGTCTGATAGGGATATTGAACAGTTACGGTTGGTTTGAAAAATTCCCGAAAGGTTATACCCATTCCAATGAGCAGACTTTTACTACCATAGAATATATCGCTGAAATATCCGCCCATATTAGAACACCTTCAGTAATCCTGCCGTGAGAAGCAGGTTGAACAGAGATATAGGAATAAGTATTTTCCAGGACAGATTTAGCAGTCCATAGATGGTTGTTCGTGGAAAGGTCCAGCGAATCCAGATAAATGTGGCAATCAATAGATAAATTTTAAGCAGGAACCACCAGACGCCGGGAAACATACCGAAAGGACAATCCCAGCCGCCAAGGAAAAGAATTGTTGTCAGGCTGGCTCCAATGACAATATTTGCATATTCTCCCATGAAGAAGAGTCCAAAACCCATACTGCCGTACTCGGTGTGGAAACCGGCTACAAGCTCACTCTCAGCCTCTCCTAGATCAAAAGGAGCTCGATTTGTTTCTGCAAGTGAACAGATGAAAAATATGATAAAAGAAATGGGCATTAATGGACTCTGTAGTGAGGGAAAGATGTTCCAGTGCCAGAAACCACCGGACTGGGCCATGCTGATCTCCTTGAGATCCATTGACCCAGTTGTCATAACCACGGTAATCGCTGTGATCAGCATGGGAATTTCATAGGAGACATTCTGTGATACTGCCCTGACCGATGCCATGACAGAATATTTGTTACGTGATCCCCAGCCGGCAAAGAGAATGGCCATGGCTCCCATGGAGGCAAATGCAAAGATTACAAGGACACCAAGCTCCATATTATGGGCGGCGATTCCTTCGCTGAAGGGAATGGTGACAAAACTCATAATGGCCGGGGCCATAGCCAGCACAGGGGCAACCATAAACAGGATTTTGTCAGCACCGCCAGGGATCATCAACTGCTTGGTCATCAGTTTGATGCCGTCAAGGGGTGGCTGCAGAAGTCCGAAAGGACCATTGATATTTGGACCTGGACGGCGCTGAATTCGGGCTGCTCCTCTGCGCTCAGCCCAAACCAGATAGGCGGCGTTGACAGCGGCAAAGGCGATGGCTATCACCACAGCAACTATGACATTTAATAATGTTAAACTCATTGAGCTTCTCCCTTATTCCACTTCTCAATCAAATGGTAAGTTTTTACGGTCAATTTTCTGATTAAGAAATGAAATTACCTGTCTATTTCTGGTATTACGAGGTCCAGACTTCCCATAAATGCAAGGGCATCCATTATCAACATCCCTTCGCATGCTTCATCAAAGAGGTGCATATTCGAATATGTTGGTGAGCGTAGTTTCAGGCGGTAGGCATTTTTATCACCATCACTGACGATTCTGATGCCAAAACTGCCGCGTGCGGTTTCCACTGCCTGATAGTAATCACCGACTGGAAGCTTGATGTTTTTTGGTTTCTTCTCAGCCATGATGGGGCCGTCGGGTAATGTTTCCAAACCCTGTTCAATGATTCGCAGTGATTGTTCCATCTCGTCCATTCGCACCTTGTAACGGGCCAATGAATCGCATTCGTGATATACCGGGACATCAAAATCAAACTCAGGATAGACGGAATAGGGCTCATTCTTACGGACATCAAAGTTGATTCCAGAGCCTCTGGCAACCGGGCCAGTGGCTCCGTATTTGCGGCACATCTCAGCCGAAACAGGGGCGATTCCTTCCAGTCGTTTTTGGAAGATGATGTTCCCAGACACCAAGGCGTCATATTTTTTGAGAGATTTTCGCATCCGGGGGATAAAACGTTTAGCTGCTTCAATAAAATCATCGTCTACATCATTGTAGAGGCCACCAAATCGGTAATAGCAATACGTTAAACGAGCACCGGTTACGGCCTCCAGCATATCAAGAATATGTTCACGATCCTGAATGGCGTACATGAGAGGACTGAAGCCGCCAAGGTCCATGACAAAGGCGCCAAACCAGAAGAGGTGGGATGCCACTCGATTCAGTTCAACAGTGATGGCCCGGATATACTCAGCGCGTTCCGGAACTTCAATGCCAGCAGCGCGTTCTATGGCCAGGACGTGGCCATGGGTATATCCTAAAGCACCAAGGTAATCCAGACGGCTTAAGTTAGGAAGATACTGGGCATAAGTCCTGTTCTCGCCCATTTTTTCGTGCATGCGGTGAACATAGCCAAGGACGGTTTCTGCCTTGACAATATATTCACCATCCATTTGCATTTTGACCCTGAGAACACCGTGAGTTGCTGGATGCTGTGGGCCTACATTCAGGAGGAATGTCTCGTCCGGTCGGAGTTGAATTGGAGCGCTCATGCCTTGAAATCCTTTAAGAGTGGATGGAAATCTGCATCTTCAGGAAGGAGCAGGGGAACAAGGTGTGGGTGACCCGCAAATTTTATACCAAAAAAATCGTGGGTCTCACGTTCATGCCAGTTTGCTCCGGCGTATATTGTGGAGATGGTGGGGACTTCTGGCTTGTCGCGAGGTATCCTGGTGCGGATAACCACTCTGCAGGCGTCAAAATCGTAACGGGAAAAGTCATAAATAACTTCCAGTTGGTTCTCTTTGATCCAGTCTACCCCGGTGATACTTTCAATAAAAAACCCGCCTTCATCAAGGATAGTGACTGCTGCAAGAAGTTGAGCTGCATCAACCTGAGCATCAAGATGGTATCCATGGGTTTTGTAATCACGAGTGAGAACACCATTACCCCTGGGGGTACCAGCCTCAGCTTCATCTGCTGGAACAGATCCGGCAAAGAGTGCTTGCAGTGCTTGTTGTGTTGTTTCTAATATCATGATTCTGTGGCTCCGGAGGAGTGTGAAGCGTTTTAGTGAATGACTTTATTATATTTAATGTGGCCTTGAAAACGTAATTAATTTATACAGCCTCAGGGTTTTTCCATCTTTTCCAACCAGAAATCTTATGCTCGAGTTCAATAATACCCTGCAGAAGTGCCTCTGGTCGTGGCGGACATCCAGGGACATAAACATCAACCGGTAAAAACTGGTCGGCACCCAGAACAATGCCATACTGTCCTTCAAAGGCAAAAGGACCACCTGATATCGCGCAGTTGCCGAGTGCCATAACCCATTTTGGTTCAGGCATCTGGTCGTAGAGGGTCTTGATGCCCGGTTGCATTTTTTTTGAGATAGTGCCGGCCACAATCATCACATCACTTTGTCGTGGTGAGGGACGAAAAACTTCAGCACCGAAGCGCGACATGTCAAATCTGGCACAGCCTGTTGCCATCATTTCAATGGCGCAGCATGCCAAGCCGAAGGTAAGGGGCCATAAGGAATTTGCCCGGCCAAGATTAATCAGTTTGTCGGCGATGGCAAACTGAACGAGTGATGAAGGTACTGCTTCTACTGGTGAAGGTACGTTTTGCGTTCCCACTTGAATACTCCCTTGATCCATGCGTATACGATTGCGAGCGATAAAATTCCGACAAAGATTACAACTTCTACAAAATCCCTATAGGCAAACATCTCGTTGTTGTAAGCGAGGGCGACCGGAAAAAGAAAAAGAACATCCACATCAAAGGCAAGAAAGATGAGGGCGTAGAGAAAAAAAACAACGCCGTAACGAACCCAGCTGTCACCGATAGGCGGCATACCGCATTCAATGAACTGCTTGTTTCTATTTTCGAATTGACGGGTGCCGCGAGGCATGAGGAGGTAAACAATGGCGATGGGGCCTAAGGCAAAGGCAAGTCCGCCCAGGGTGAAGGCCGCGATCCAGAGAACGTTGTCGCGGTAAAGAAAGTCTGAAAATTGAAACTCCATATTCATGCTCCTGATGTTGATTGAACAATCAGTCCTTCATTAATGTCTGACTTTATAATGAAGGACGGAGAGCTTGTCAATTGAATAATGAATGGTCATTCATCTCAATGTGAGTGATTACTTATTTAATTTCATAGGAATATTTATTGATTAGGGAGAACATCCATGAAAACTATTGAGAAAAAGTATATACGTGATAAAGTGACAAATCCCTAATCTAAAAAAAAGATAATTTTTATCAGCAATATTGAATAAGGAAGAAATAGATGTCTATCACCTTGAGACAATTGGAAATATTTATTGCAGTAGCAGAGACTGCCCAGGTTACCAAGGCGAGCAAAAAATTATTTGTGACCCAATCGGCTGTGAGCATGGCCCTGGCTGAACTTGAAAATCAACTTGCCGGTGCGCTATTTGATCGTCATGGCCGCAGCCTGTTGTTGAATGAGCGGGGACGATATCTGTTACCCCTGGCCAAGGAGATTGTCTGTCAGGTTGGCAATGTGGAGAGTATCATGTCCGAGAAGAATGACGAGCTTACCGGGCATATTAATATCGTGGCCAGTACCACCATTGGTGACTATCTCCTCCCTTATTTGATTGGTGCCTTCAAGCGGATGCATGCTCATGTGGGTATTAACATGCTTGTTCATCATACCCGTTATGCTGAAACTCTTATTCAGGAGGGAAAGGCGGATATCGGTTTTGTTGAAGGCCCGGTAAAATCCCTCGATACTATTATTCGTCCGTGGTTTAAAGACGAGCTGGTGATCCTGATTGGTCCTGGCGATCCCCTTGCCGGCAATGAAATCTTTGATGTGAAGACAGATTTTAAAAATACCCGCTGGATTATGCGGGAAGAGGGATCAGGGACGGTTGCTATATTTCGTGAAAAGATGAAGGCCTATCTTGATCAGATTTCTGTAATCATGGAGATGGGCCATCCCGAGGCAATTAAGCGGGCTGTTGAATCAGGGGTAGGTATTGCCTGTCTTTCTTCGTTGACGGTTTGTCGGGAAGTTGAGCATGGTTGGTTGAAAAGTCTGAAGGTGGAAGGGGTTGACATGCATCGACAGTTGCAGATAATTTCCCGAAAAGGTCAGGTTATGAGTGATGCCCTGGCCGAGTTTCTCGCCTTCTGTGATGTGATGTCCACCTGTAGTGCCAGCAGGGCCTGTCTCTCTTCGCCATGGAAACTCCAGTCTTTGCTGGCAAAACAATCCTTGTTGAGCAAACAGTTGTTGAGCTTAAAGAAGTAATTACCTGGCTGCAGAGATTGCAGGCAGAAGGGGTAGATTGACAGATTTATTTTTGAAGGGAAAAAAAACCGGTTACAGAAGAGTAATTCTGCAACCGGTTTTTTTTTGTGTACGTATTATCCTTCCAGGCTGGCTAGTGCATTTTTGATTCTTCCCATTCCATCTTTAATGATATCCATGGAGGTGGCAAAGGAGAAGCGGACAAAGTCGTCGGCCCCGAAGGCGGCACCAGGTACAGAGGCTACTTTTGCCTCGTCGAGGAAGTAGTCGGCCAGATCCACTGAGTTGTTAATGACCTTGCCGTTGAATCTTTTTCCAAAATATGTGGAGAAATTGGGGAAGACATAGAAGGCTCCCTTGGGATTGACGCAAGTGACCCCTTCGATTGAGCGCAGGTCTTCAACAAAAAAGTCCCGCCTGGGAAGAAAAGCCTTGAGCATGGTTTCCGGGAAATCCTGGGGGCCGGTGACTGCGGCAAGTGCGGCCTTCTGGGAAATGGATGAGGGGTTGGATGTTGATTGACCCTGGATTTTGTTCATGGCCGCGATGATATGTTTCGGGCCGGCAGTCCAGCCGATCCGCCATCCTGTCATGGCAAAGGATTTTGAGACTCCGTTCAGAATCAGGGTCTGCTCCTTTAATCTGTCGTCCACCTCAAGGATATGAGGAAGCTCGGTGTCCATATAGGTGATAGTGTCATAAATGTCATCGGTTATGATCAGCCAGCCGTTTTCCAGAGCCATTTTGGCAATGGCCTGCAGGGCCTCGATTGAAAAAACTGAGCCTGTGGGGTTGGAGGGTGAGTTGATGATGATGGCTCGGGTTTTGCTGGTGGCATATTTATGGAGGATTTCCGGGTTGAGGTCAAAATTGTCCTGTTCCAGAAGAGGTACCAGAACCGGGGTGCCGCCTGCCAGCTGTACCATGGGTGGATATGAGACCCAGTAGGGAGTGGGAATGAGAACCTCATCTCCTGGATTTATTACTGCCTGGAACATGTTGTAGAGGCCATGCTTCCCGCCGCAGGCGACCTGGATCTCCTCCATCGCATAGGAGAGTCCTTTGTCTACCTTTATGCGTTGGCAGATGGCTTCACGTAATTCTGGCATGCCGGGAACTGCGGTATATCTGGTGAATCCCTCATCGATGGCTTTTTTCCCTGCTTCACAGACATGGGGCGGGGTGTCAAAGTCGGGTTCGCCGACGCTGAAATTCAGGATGTCAGCGCCTGCAGCCTTCAGTGCCTTGGCCTTTGCATTTACGGCAAGGGTTGGAGATGGCTTGATATTGATAACTCTGTCTGCCAGGGTGATGATTGGAGAGCTCATTTTAGGATCCTGTTGAAAAAAGAGTAGTGAAGGGTAAGTCTGTAAAAGCAGTTAAGTATATTTATAAAATTCATTTTTATTCCTGTACCTGTTTCATTTCCTTTTGGCAACAGGAAAAAATGGAAAAGTGAAATGGTCGGTCAGTAGAAAATCTTTTCCAGAACGAGGCCATGGGCAGGAGCCGTGGGGCCTGCCGTGCTTCTGTTTCTGGCCTGGAGTGTCTCTTCAAAATCCAGAACAGTGCGCCTGCCTTTTCCTGCCTCCAGTAATGTGCCAACCAGATTACGGACCATGTGCCGTAAGAAACCATCGGCGGTGAATTGAAAATGATATGTTTCTGGAGAGACTTTGGTGAAAGTTGCTTGTGACAGCGTACGAACCGATCCGCGGCGACTTGGTGCCTTGAGGTCGCGGGAGCCTGACGCTTCAAAGCTTGCAAAATCATGGGTTCCTCTCATCTTCTCAAGGCAGAGCTCGATTCTCTCCTGGTGAGAGATATCCGGTGTATGCACAGAATAGAGGCGTTGTATGGGGAGTTGGATTTGCCCGGTAAACAGTGAGTATGTATATGTCTTGGCCTTGGCAGAGAAGCGGGCATGAAAATCATGGTCTTCTTCGCAACTATCCAGGATGCGGATGGATCGTGGCAGCAGGCCATTAAGTCCTCTGGTGAAGGTCGGGCAGGAAATGGCGGCTTCGGTGTGGAAATTGGCGACCATTTCCTTGGCATGAACACCCGCATCTGTCCTGCCGGCACCGTACAGAGAAACTGAATTATTGATTATGATCTGGAGGCACCGTTCAATTTCCCCTTGGATGGTGATGGCATTTTTTTGTTTCTGCCAACCACTATAATCGGTTCCATCGTAAGCGATGGTGAGTCTTATGTTGCGCATGGCAGGGTATGATGCCAATTGAACAGAAGGGAATAAAAGACATTCCCGGCCGTCGTCTGGATTTTTATGGGAAAAAAGGCGCGGACTCAAGTCCAGCGGTTTCGGCAAATCCGCACATCAGGTTCATGTTCTGTACGGCCTGCCCGGCAGCGCCTTTGACAATATTGTCAATGGTGGACAAAATGATGATTCGACCGGTTCGATTGTCGATTTTGAAGCCAATGTCACAGAAATTGGATCCACGCACATACTGGGTGGCTGGAAAGGTGTCTTCTGGCAGAATTCGGATAAAGGGCTCTTGTGAATACATCTTCTCATACAATTGGGTGATGTCGGTTTGTTGAACTTCTGGTTTCAGTTGGGCGTAAATGGTGCTTAAGATTCCCCGCGAGATTGGTAGCAGGTGTGGGGTAAAAGAAATTCGTACCGGCTCTTGCAGAAAGGTATTGATCTCCTGTTCAATCTCAGGGGTATGACGATGGGTGCCGCCAACCTTATAGGCACGGAAACCATCTGTCACTTCGCAGAAGAGTGAACCCACCTGGGCTGTGCGGCCTGCCCCTGATGTTCCTGATTTTGAGTCGGCGATAATTGAGCGTGGATCAATGACGCCTGCCTTCAAGAGAGGGGCCAGCGCTAAAATGATTGAGGTTGGATAGCAGCCAGGATTGGCGATGAGTCTACTGGTGCGAATATGCTCCCGATAGAGCTCGGGTAGGCCGTATACCGCTTCTTTGAGCAGATCGGCTGCACTGTGTTTCTGGTACCATTCCTCGTAAACTGTTACGTCACGCAGTCTGAAATCTGCTGAGAGGTCCACTACTTTTTTGCCGGCTGCCAGGAGCTGCGGGACAATATCCATGGCCGTCTTATGTGGTACTGCGGTGAAAATGAAATCTGCCTTGGCGCAGAGTTCTTCAGTGGTGAGGTTTTCACAGATAAGATTGGTCTTTTTACGAAGGTTGGGAAAAACCTGGGACAGGGCTTGACCCGCATATTGTCGTGAAGTGGCTGCAGTAAGGGTGACATCTGGGTGGTTGCAGAGAATTCTGGCCAGTTCAACACCTGTGTAACCCGAGGCACCGATGATTGCGACGTTTAACATGATGGACACCTTATAGAATAAAAAAAAGGGAATAACAGAATTTCTGTTATTCCCTTTGATAAACCCATTTTCTGTTTCGTTGTCCCTCTTTCCAATTTGAAACAAGAAAGTAGGAGCAAGGCAGAAAGAAAGGAATTAACGTTTAGAAAACTGGAACTTGGCGCGCGCGCCTTTCTGGCCATATTTTTTCCGCTCTTTCATACGAGGATCGCGGGTCAAGAGGCCTGACTTCTTCAGGGGTAATCTATTGTCAGGATTAACATGAAGGAGAGCCCTGGAAATTCCATGGGTCAAGGCCTCAACCTGTGCAGACTTGCCGCCGCCTTTCAGGGTGGCTATAACGTCATATCCTTCAGCGTTATCAGTTACCTGAAAGGGCTTTGCTATCTTGTAGGTCTGGAATGTGCCACCAAAATAATCATCCGCGTTCATGGTGTTCACAATAACCTTGCCACTACCTGGGGTGATCCATACTCTGGCAACTGCTGTTTTTCTTTTCCCTGTGGCATAAAAACGATTTTGATCCATGCTTGCTTTCTCCGCGAAAAATTAAATATGTAATTCAGCAGGCAGCTGAGCTGCGTGTGGATGCTCGTTGCCAACATAAACTTTAAGTTTCTTCAACTGTTGAGCCCCAAGTTTGTTTCTTGGAAGCATTCCCTTCACAGCCTTTATAATGAGATCTGTTGGGTGAACCTCCATCAACTTTTTGGCACTTCGTTCTTTGATTCCGCCGATGTATCCGGTGTGACGGTAGTATTTCTTGTCGTCCCATTTTTTTCCGGTCAATTGAATTTTATCGGCATTGGTGACGACAATGAAGTCGCCGTTGTCGATAAAGGTGGAAAAGGTTGGTTTGTGTTTTCCACGCAACCGGGACGCAATTTCTGATGCCAGGCGACCAAGAACCTTGCCTTCGGCATTGACGACATACCATTTCTTTTCGATCTCATTGACCGGAGCCAGATAGGTTTTCATGGTGTTCCTCAAGATGCTGATTAATGCAATGAATAAAAAAAGGTTCGAACTGTGTCGAACCTTTTCGAATCTCTAATGGAGCGGGAGACGAGATTCGAACTCGCGACGTCAACCTTGGCAAGGTTGCACTCTACCACTGAGTTACTCCCGCTCATTATCTGTAAAGTTAAACGAAGCTACTTTAACAAACCTGTCACTCATTTGTCAATAAGAAATAGTTATATTTTGCATTGGCATTGTTAAAAAAAAAGGAAGAGATAAAAAAGAGATGGCCCTCTGTAAAGAATATATGATATAAATAAAATAATTGTTCAGATATGAGGTTGCAAGCTGTGGTTACTAAGGAATTGAAGGTTCCTGGAAGATGCGCCGTTCTTGTTTTTTACTCTGAAGTGGAATTTACTTTTTAAGGAAAATGTATGGAAACACTTGAACAGCGCAGTGGTGAGGTGAAGCGTGTAACCCGTGAAACTGATATTCAGCTCACTTTGCTGATTGATGGGACGGGTATTGCCAAAATTGAGACAGCTGTTCCTTTTCTTAATCACATGTTGACCCTTTTTGCCGTCCATGGTTTTTTTGATCTTGAAATCAAAGCGACAGGTGATATTGAGATTGATGATCATCATACGGTGGAAGATATAGGTATCTGTCTGGGACAAGCCTTTGCCCAGGCTCTGGGTGATAAGAGCGGCATAAATCGCTATGGCCTGAGCTACCTTCCCATGGATGAGACCCTGGCCCGTGTTGTGGTTGATGTTTCTAATCGACCTTTTTTACACTATGCAGCAGCGGTTCCTGATCAGAAGGTTGGTACTTTTGATACAGCCCTTGCCCCCGAGTTTATCCGGGCGTTTGCGCAACATGCCGGGGTGACATTGCATATTGATCTCCTGCATGGTGAAAATAGTCACCATATTTTAGAAGCAATTTTCAAAGGGTTGGCTCGGGCAATGGATCAGGCCACCGGCATAAATCGTTTCGTGACTGGAACTTTGTCTTCAAAAGGTATGTTGTAAGATATGTCATTGGGGTTGTTTTTAATTTGAGATGTTCCTATAAATTTAAAATGAGGTCATTTGTGAGAAATATAACCAGTATTTTAATTGTGGCGCTTTTTTGTTCTCTCTTCTTTTCAGCCTGTTCCGGAAAAAAGGGCGATCAGGCAGAAGACAAAGTGGTAGCTTTGCAGCCCCTCACCGGTATTGTGGTGATGCCGACAGTGATAACGAAAGAGGCCTTGGGGGCAATGGGCAAAGGGAGTTCAACTCTTGATAGGGGGGCGGGATTTGTTGATGGAGTGATTGCCTCTGAGTTGGGGAGAAATGAGAAGGTTCACATTGTGACGGAGAGGCAACTGGATGCCTTGCTGAACGATGCTGCTGGAGCTCGTCTGGAGCAGATGAAGGCACTTGGCGCTAAATTGGATTCCAACGCGGTTCTTGATATCACGGTAACCCGTTTTCACGATCGGGATGGAAGTGACCTTTCGGTGAACACTCCTGCCTCTGCCGCCTTTCAAATGGTTCTCACCCATGTGGATACTGGTATGGTTCTCTGGGCCGCCTCTTTTGATGAGACCCAAGAGGCGTTGTCCAGTAATCTTCTCTCCCTTGGCAAGGCTAGAAACCGGGGTTTTAAGTGGATTACTGTAGAAGATCTGGTTCGTCAGGGGGTGAAAGAACGTTTGGCTGACTGTCCGTATCTGCAGAAATAAGACACGGCTGGTTGCTGGTATTCCCGTTTTATGGTTGCCTGCTGGTTTGCTTGAAGCAAATTCAGCAGGCATTTTTTATTGCAATGAGATCAGAGACGATTCTACCTAGACAGGTTAACAGGCGCATTGGTCAGGCCATGCAGACTTATTCCATGCTCAGCCATGGAGATTGTGTGCTGGTGGCCGTTTCCGGTGGGGTGGATAGTCTGGTGCTGGCCTGGCTGCTGCAGATGTGGTTGCAGAAGGCCCCCATCAGTTATACCTTACGGGTCGTTCATATTGATATGGGGTTTCGGGGACAGGGAGATTTGGGTGCCAATCCGGTTGCAGGAATCCGTGAACAACTTGACCGATTCGGGATCCCTTTGCTGGTGGAACAGGCCAGGGAGCTAGATGAGGTGGATCGAAGCTGCTTTCTCTGCGCCCGGCAGCGTCGTCATCAGCTTTTTGATCTGGCAAGAGAGTATGGGTGTAACAAGATCGCTTTTGGTCATCATAAGGATGATCTCATTGAAACACTTTTTTTGAACATGCTCTATAGCGGCAATATTTCAACCATGGTTCCGAAGCAGGACCTTTTTGACGGCAGGCTGTCCCTTATCCGTCCCCTGGCCTATATTGAAAAACATGAGGTGCAGGAGATTGCCAAGAATCTTGGTCTTGTACCGGTTGACAACCTTTGTCCTCTTTCCGGGAACACCCGGCGTGATCACGTGCGGAGTGTGCTGCAGACCCTTTATGACCAAGATCCCGGTGTCAAATCCTCGATCTTTGCCTCAATGAGCAATGTACGGGAAGGCTACCTGCTATGAAAACCTCTGTTGATTGTCTCGCCTGTTTCATGGACCAGGCCCTGCGGGTGGCGCGGATCAGTTCGACTGACGAGACGGTGCATCTGGAAGTGGCTCGTGCTGTCGCGGCCCTGCTGCCGCAAATGGAGATGTCGTTGACCCCTCCTGAGAATTCTGTGGCTGTGTATGCGACTATTGCCAGGCTAACCGGCTGTGCTGACCCCTATCTGGCTATAAAACAAGCATCCAATGATCAGGCCCTTGCCATCCTGCCTGAGCTTATCCGGGAAGTTGAAGAGAGCGAGGTGCCTTTGATTGCGGCTCTCCATCTGGCCATTGCCGGTAATATTATTGACTATGGGGCCATGCGCAGTTTTGATGTGGGGGATGCCCTGGCGCGAGCCAGAACTACTCCCCTGGCCATTGATGCCAGCCGACAGTTGTTTGAGCTGGCCTGCCGATTGCCTGGGAAATCAAGGGTTCTCTTCCTGGCGGATAACTGCGGTGAGATCGTCTATGATCTCCTGGTTATTCGTTGTCTTGTCGACCTGGGGCTGGATGTGACGGTGGCGGTGAAGGAAGGGCCTATTATTAATGACGCCCTGTTTGCTGATGCCCAGGCCTGTGGTCTTGATAGCTATGCCCGCATTATCAGTAATGGGACGGCTTGTCCTGGGAGTCCCCTTGCCAGTTGCTCGGCTGAGTTTCTGCATGCCTTTCGGCAGGCCGATCTTATCCTCTCCAAAGGTCAGGGGAATTTTGAGACCTTGTCTGAGGCGGTTTCCGAGAGCGATGCAGATATCTTCTTTCTTTTGACCATAAAGTGTCCGGTGGTCGGGGCCCATCTTGCCCGGATGACCGGGAAATCTGTGGAAGAACTTCCCGGTCACGGGGAAATGGTACTTTATTACCCGGAGCGTTCAGCTGGTAGCTCGTAGCGTTCCAGGAGTATGAAGACAATGGATCGATTTTTTTGATTGTTGAGCGCTTCCATCTCTCATTTCACAAGAGTTAATTTTATGAAAAAACGTATAGCGAATATCCTTGCTCTCCCGCAGACAGGTGAACAGTTGCAGATTGCGGGCTGGGTGAGAACCAGGCGGGATGCCAGCGGGTTTTCTTTTATTGAGGTGGGTGATGGCTCGTGTCTTGCCAATATCCAGGTGATCGCTGATCAGACCCTTGCCAATTACGGGGAGGAGGTCAAAAAGCTCAGCGCCGGCTGCAGTGTGCTGGTAACCGGCATTCTCCAGGATTCACCGGCCAAGGGCCAGGCGGTGGAACTGCGGGCCACCGAGGTACAGGTGCTGGGCTGGGCCGACCCGGAGTCCTATCCCTTGCAGAAAAAACATCATTCCTTTGAGTTCCTACGCAATATCAGCCATCTGCGTCCCCGTACCAATGCCTTGGGGGCGGTGGCCAGGGTTCGTTCCCGGCTTTCCTATGGGGTGCATACCTTTTTTCAGGAGCGGGGCTTTGTTCAGGTGCATACTCCCATCATCACCACCAGTGACTGTGAGGGTGCAGGCGAGATGTTTCAAGTCACCACTCCCTCTGCAGCTTCTGGTGCGGAGGCCGGCGGCGAGTTCTTCGGCCGCCCTGCCGGTCTGACCGTGAGCGGTCAGTTGCAGGCTGAGGTTTATGCCCAGGCCCTAGGCAATGTCTATACCTTTGGCCCCACCTTCAGGGCGGAAAATTCCAATACCAGCCGGCATCTCGCTGAGTTCTGGATGGTGGAACCGGAGATGGCCTTCTGCGACCTTCAGGGAAACATGCAGGTGGCGGAAGAGATGCTTAAATATCTTCTGCGGCTGGTCTTGGCTGAGTGTGGCGAGGATCTGGCGCTTTTTGACCGCTTTATTGCCAAGGGGCTGCTGGCGAAGCTCCAGCAGGTGGTCGATCACGATTTTGCCCATATCACCTATACCCAGGCGGTGGAGCAACTCCTGCAGTCGGGGCAGACTTTTACCTATCCGGTGCAGTGGGGGATTGACCTGCAATCAGAGCATGAACGCTACCTGACAGAGACGGTTTACCAGCGACCGCTGATTGTCACCGATTATCCAGCCGCCATCAAACCCTTTTATATGCGGGTCAGCGACGACGGACGGACAGTGGCGGCCATGGATATCCTGGTGCCGGGGATAGGTGAGATCATTGGCGGCAGTCAGCGCGAGGAACGATATGATGTCCTGCTGGCCCGGATGCAGGAGGCGGGGATTGAACCCAGTGGCTATGAATGGTATCTTGATCTCCGCCGTTACGGATCGGTTCCTCATTCCGGTTTCGGCCTGGGATTTGAGCGTTTGGTGCAGTTTGTCACCGGCATGGCCAATATCCGGGAGGTGATTCCCTTTCCGCGCACCCCTGGTTTTGCCCCTTGTTGAGATTGCCGGACAGATGAGTTGTCTATCTTTAGGGTACCTTGAAATATTAGGATTTTTGTTCTAGATCAAGGCGTGAAGAAAATTTTACCGCAGGCATATATTTGATATTCCGAGGATAAAATTTTCTGAACAACGCAGGGCTTGGACAAAAAGACCATTTTTCAAGATACCCTTTATAAATGCTGATACGAGAGAGTCTGAGGGTCAAAGTGGAGAACGATAGTGTGAGTAAGGGGCCTGGTGTGCAACGAATGTTTGATGCCATTGCCGGGTCGTATGACCTGATGAACCGGGTGATGACCTTGGGGCAGGACCAGCGCTGGCGGCGTTTTGTAGTCAGGAAGGCGCAGGATCCCGGGTCGGGATGGGCACTGGATCTGGCTACCGGCACTGGCGATATTGCCGCTCTGACCCGGAGAACCTATCCTGAATGCCGGGTGCTTGGCGCTGATTTTTCTCAGAATATGCTGAAGGAGGCCGGGAAGAGGTTTGCGGCCCTCGACATTGACTGGCAGGCCTGTGATGCCAATTTCCTGCCCTATGCGGATAACACCTTTGAGTCGGTGACCTTTGGCTATCTCCTGAGAAATGTTGATGATGCCCTGGCAGTGCTCAAAGAGGTGCATCGGGTCTTGAAGCCGGGCGGCCGGGTGGTCTGTCTTGATACCACACCTCCGCGGAAAAACCTTTTCTATCCCTTTGTCCGTTTCTATTTCCGTTTCGGCATCCCTTTTCTGGGTCGATTGATTGCCAAAGATGAGGCCGCTTATGCCTATCTGACGGGTTCGACCATGGACTTTTACAGTGCTGATGCCCTGGCAGCTCTCTTTGCTCAAGCCGGGTTCGAGGCTGTTGGCTATCAACGCTTTATGCTGGGAACCATCGGGATTCACTGGGGAAGGAAGAAGGATGCGGCAGGTGGACAGTTTTCAGGTCTTTAGCTGATAGTCTTAGAGACTGCAGACTATTCACCTGTGAAGGTCGCTGAATAGTAATCGTAATGCGGTTGTTGCTCTCTTGAGGGAAACGAACTGATTTTGAAAATAATTTGAAGGGAAGTGGAGATCATGCCTATTAAACCTGTGAAAATCAATACCGAGGAAGGAGAACGGGTTATTGCCTCCCTTCTTCAACGTTTTCAGCCCGCGGATGATTCCTGTCGGGCCATTGTCGCCGAGATCCTGACTGCGGTACGGCAGCGTGGGGATGCGGCAGTCCTCGAATATACCAGAAAATTTGACGCGCCGGATCTTGAACTGAGCGATATGGAGGTCTCCCTGGCCGAGATGCTTGAGGCCTATGATCTGGTGGATGAATCCTTTCTTGAGACCCTGGCCCTGGCCATTGAAAGGGTGCAGAGCTTTCATGAACGGGAGATGGAAGATTCATGGATGCAGACCAGGGAGAACGGGACCATTGTCGGTCGACTGGTCCGGCCCGTGGATGCGGCAGGACTCTACGTGCCTGGCGGTCAGGGTGGCTCCACGCCCCTGGTCTCCTCGGTGCTGATGAACGGCATCCCGGCAGGTATTGCCGGGGTTGGCCGCCGGGTGATGCTTACTCCGCCCAATAGTGCGGGCAAGATAAGCCCCCACCTTCTGGTGGCGGCCCAGGAAATCGGGATTACCGAGATCTTCAAGGCGGGATCAGCTTGGGGGATTGCGGCCTTGGCCTATGGTACCGAGACCATTCCGGCGGTAGATGTCATTGTCGGTCCGGGAAACCAGTTTGTGACCGAGGCCAAGTCTCAGGTATCCGGCCGGGTGCGTATTGACATGATTGCCGGACCCTCTGAGGTGCTGATTGTGGCAGATAGAAGCGCCAAGGCGAATCATGTGGCGGCGGATATGCTGGCCCAGGCGGAACATGACCCCATGGCCCTAGCCATGGTGGTGACCACCGAAGAGAGGCTGGCAGGCGAAATTCTGGTTGAACTGGAAAGACAGCTGGCAAACCTGTCGCGGCAGGATATTGCCCGCAAATCCCTGGATGATCGCGGGGTGATTCTCATTGCCGACAGTCTGGATGCGGCCATTGATCTCGCCAATGATATAGCCGTTGAACATCTGGAACTGATGATCAGCGATCCTTGGGCCCAGGTGCCCCGTATCCGGCATGCAGGGGCTATCTTTCTGGGTCATCATACCCCGGAGGCCGCGGGTGACTATCTGGCCGGTCCCAACCATGTCCTGCCCACCATGGGCACCGCCCGATTCTCTTCAGCCCTGGGCGTGGAGACCTTTTTGAAGAAGAGCTCCATCATCAGTTATTCGGAGCAAGCCCTGGCAGAAGATGCGGATCATATCCGGAGGCTTGCCACCCTCGAAGGTCTGACCGCCCATGCCGCCTCTGTCACTGAGCGCTTGCAGGAAAAAGGGTAGAGAAAAGGTGACAGTGAAACCTTTTGATTTTCGGGAACAGCTCCAGCAGGGTTGTACTGCTCTGGGTATTGTGCTGGATGCTGAGGCGGTGGAACGGCTCTTCCTCTATTTTACCGAACTTCTGCGCTGGAGCAGGAAGATCAATCTGATTGCCAAAGGAACTCCGGAGGCGGAGATCCTGGAAAACCATTTCCTGGATTCTCTGACCCTCCTTCCCCTCTTGGACAGCTCTGGTCTTCATCTGCTGGATGTGGGAAGCGGGGCGGGTTTTCCCGGACTTGTCTGCAAGGCAGCCCGGCCTGAGATAACCGTGACCCTGCTGGAACCTCGCCTGAAACGGGTTTCCTTTCTGCGTCATATCATCAGGACCTTGAAGCTTACCGGGGTGGAGGCGCTGGCCGGCCGGGTGGAGGACGAGATCCTGCTGCCGTCCAGTTCTGTCTTTACCCATATCACCAGTCGGGCGGTCACCGATATTGGTGAATTTTTAAGGATGGTCAGTCGTCTGTGCGGTGAGGGGACAACGGTTATCTGCATGAAAGGACCGAAATGGCAGGAGGAGTTACAGACCATGCAGAAACTCTCTCCAGCCATTTTGCTCCACCATACCTCGACCCTTGAACGGGAACTTCCCAGCTCTCATGCCAGACGCGCTTTGCTGACTTTTTCCAGGTGATGGCAGAAGATTTGTGCTGATCATTCCAGCTTCTGTTGTTCAGCGCTGGTGTCTCTCGTATTCACGAGGCCTTCTCTCTTCACGATAATCCCTGTGATATCTCTCTCTGTACTCTCTGTACTCTCTGTTGTAGCGGGGGGGGGGATAGCGTCTGTCCCGATAGCCTTGCCGATGCTGGCGATAGACATCATATTTTTTGTCACGATATCTTCTGATCTGTTCAATTTTGTGCCGGTGAAATGCCGGCGGTAGAGAACGGTAGTCCACAATGCGCCATGGGCCATCGAGGTGGGAGGATCTGTGCCAGTAACCCTGGTGGAAGATGTAGTAATCGTTGTTGTCGTAGAAGAGATCGTATGGAGATCCAATTGCCATAGAAAAGCTCAGAAACGGCGAGTAGACAAACTCTGGGCTTTCATCGAAGTAGAAGATTGGCACTGGCCGCCGATAAACAGGTCGCGGGACAAAGACTGGTTGTGGGGGAATCCCAAAGTGAATGCCGACTCCGATATCTCCGGCATGACTGTTGGATGGTATGCACAGAGTCAGGGGTATTGCCAGAGCAGTGATCATGAAGTGTGTCATGAAATATTTTCTTGTCATCTTGTTACCTCTTGGTGGAGATGGTTCGTGTAAAAGAAAAGAAAATGTTGCTGGATGGATACTCAATTTCAATGAAAGTATATTGGTATATATCTTCATTTTCTTTTGTTCTGTCAAACCAATTATTGAAAATAATCATCTCATGCTCTCTATCATCACAGATGGTTTTTAGTCATTAACTTATTAATGTTGTGTTGTTATTGGGATTGTTTTTTTATTTTCCAAGGGAAATAAAAAAAAGTGATGAATGTCATCCTCCCAATGTATCTATCGTGCTGGATTGTTGATGGTTCTTCTGCTGTTAGTTCTTTTTTCAACGGTCTTCGGGTTGATCTAGATACCTCCGCTCCACCCTCTTGTCCTGCCGTAGGATGTTGATGCCTACCTTGCCCGGTCAGAAGCCGCCTCTTCTGATATCGTGCCCGGAAAGGAAAAGATTATTATCTGGGCCCATAGACCGGGAGAGCAAATACCCCTTGCCTTTGTGTTGATCTCACCAAATTTTGGACCTGCTGAATTGCTGGTGGGGGAAACTCGTAGCTAAAACCGGTGAACGAGGAGCATGGCCGATACTGGGCCAGTTCCTACCCGGTTCGCGCATTATTGTCGATGATGGGAATGGTGAAGCTGGTCTATTCTTTTGACTTCACCGTATCAAGGTGCCGACTGTCATCTATTCCCCTGATGACAAGACTGCTGACACCAGAGTGGTCCGTACGGCTTTTGAGGATATTGGCGCGGAAGAGAAGAAGTCGGTGGCCAACGATCAGGCAGGAGATATTTTATTCCCTGCTTCAACCGAACCATTGGTTTGCAGTACTGTCGAATTCCTGACAGGGCTGACGAGTCGTTAATGAATTTCTCTTACCATGGTTAGAGCTCTATAGCCTTGGTGGAAAATGTGTATGATTCCACTCTGTTACGACCGTTGGCCTTGGCCACATAGAGGGCTGAGTCGGCATTTTTGAGGAGTTCTTCGTGGGAAATCAGGGGCGGGTCTGTAGATGTTGCCACTCCCAGACTGAGGCTGATGACTGGTAAAGGGGAAGACTTTTCATGAAGAATCTGAAGCTTGATGATATTCAAGCGTATTCTTTCGGCAACATGTAAGGCTCCCTTATGGGTTGTGTCGGGCAGAATGACCACAAACTCTTCGCCTCCGTATCTGGCGCAGAAATCCCCAGGGCGGGTCACTGACTTTTTGATTTCCTGGGCAACGTTTCGCAGGCATTTATCGCCACTGCCATGGCCATAGGTATCATTGTATTTCTTGAAATGATCTATGTCGCACATGATGACGGAAAGTGGTCCTCTCTCCCTGTTACTGCGCTCGAATTCTGTTACAATATGCTCCGAGAAGCGGTGACGATTGGAGATTCCGGTCAAGGAGTCAATGACGGCCTGTCTTTGGATAATGGCATAGGCCCTGTCTAAGCGGGTCCCTGAAATAAAGATGCCAAGCAGACCCGTTATTGCTATACCGATATGGGCCAGGAGGAGAGCGCCAAAGGGGGTACTTTGCGTAAAGGGCAGGGTCACACTGATGCCCCCTCGAATGTCACCTTCTTTGTAGCCCTGCTTTTCATGGCACGGTAGGCAAGATTTTTCTGTTTTGAGAGGGGCCATGTAAAAGAATGATGTTTTTTCATCATGTCCGATGAAGAGTCCCGCCTCTTTGACCCCTTGCTCAAATTCTTTTAAAAAAACCTCTTCATTTTCCGTCGCCTTGTTTTCTGGACGAAGTGGTTTGAGGCTGGTGATATGAAATTGTATACCTTCTTGGGCCATGGCAACTTCTGAGATCTGTCTGGTCATGAAGGCGGGATTGATCTTGGTCAGGGTTAGGGAGTCGTTGACTTGAATCTCCCGCATGGGCACCTGCAGATAGGGATTCGGGACTGTTGTTGTGGTGACAGGGACATAGACACCCCCGTGTTGCGCATTCCAGCGGCGGGTAATGATGATATGGTCAAAAATGCTTCTTGCCGTCTGCAGTGCCAGTTGCTCTTGTGCCTGTTGTGTCTGCTTGTAATTCCAGGTAAAAGAGGCGGCAATGAGTAGCGTCCACAGGATGCTGATAAAAAGGGTGTTTCTTTTGATTTCCATGAATCGTTGTAAGACCTTGCCAGTGGAGTTTTTTTTGAAAGAATAATTCCTGTTATTTAGTCCTTATTAAGGCCTAAAAGTCAATGGATTTGTGGAAAAGCATGATTACTGCAACATGATGGTGCAGGAAGAGAAAGGATTTCAGTTGATAATCCCCGTAAGGTTGGTTTAAAGTGTTTCACCTTGCTCGCTGTGAAATTTGATGGGAACTTTTGAAGATGCGGCTCAACTTCCGCATGAAAAAAATAAGGGGAATAAAATGAAGAAAGTTGCAGTATTGGCTGGTGATGGAATTGGCCCGGAAGTGATGGCAGAGGCAATTAAGGTCCTGAGCGCAGTGCAGAAGAAGTTCTCTTTTGATCTGAGTTATCAGTATGCAGATGTGGGTGGGATTGCCATTGATAATCATGGTGAGGCGCTGCCTCCCTCGACCCTTGCCCTGTGTGAAAACAGCGATGCCATACTCTTTGGTTCGGTTGGCGGCCCCAAGTGGGAATCTCTGCCTCCTGCCCAGCAGCCGGAGCGGGCGGCACTGCTGCCCCTGCGTAAACATTTTGACCTCTTCTGCAACCTGCGTCCGGCCAGGATCTTCAAGTCTCTGACCGCGGCCTGTCCTCTGCGGGCGGACATCGTGGGCGACGGCTTTGATATCCTCTGTGTGCGTGAGCTCACCTCCGATATCTATTTTGGCGTGCCCAAAGGGCGCGAGGGATCCGGCCCTGAGGAGCGGGCCTTTGACACCATGGCCTATACCCGGGCCGAGATCGAGCGCATTGCCCGTATGGCCTTTGAGGCTGCCCGGCTGCGCCGCAAGAAAGTGACATCGGTTGATAAGGCCAACGTTCTTACCACCATGGTGTTGTGGCGGGAGGTGGTGATCGGAATCGCCAAGGAGTATCCTGATGTGACCCTGAACCATATCTATGTGGATAACGCCACCATGCAGCTGGTGCGTGACCCCCATCAGTTTGACGTCATGCTCTGCGGCAATATGTTTGGCGATATCATCTCCGATGAGGCCGCCATGCTCACCGGTTCCATGGGGCTGCTGGCCTCAGCCAGTCTCAATGCCGAAAAATTCGGGATGTATGAGCCGGCTGGTGGTTCAGCCCCGGATATCGCCGGCAAAGGCATTGCCAATCCCATTGCCCAGATCCTGTCTGCAGCCATGATGCTGCGCTACAGTTTTGGTATGGACGATGCCGCTGATGCCATTGACCGCGCCGTGGAGAGCGTTCTCGATGCCGGGATCCATACCGCGGATATTGCCATTGATAAGACTAAGGTGGTAAATACCGCAGCCATGGGTGATGCCATTGTTGCCGCCTTGAGGTGACGCCTTGAAGTGTACGCAGGAGTGTATGGTGGTGGCCAATGAGGCCTCAACGGATCTGGGCCGAAAGGTGGCTGACTCTTTAGGGATTCCTTTCTTCGAGATGATCCGCAAGAGTTTTGCCGATGGGGAGACCTATCACGCCTTTCCGGAAGATGTGGCCGGGCGTGATCTGATCATCATTGGTTCCACCCATACCGATACATCTCATCAGGAACTGATGGATCTGATCCAGGGAGGAAGGTACTGGAATGCGTCCACCATCAACGTGGCCATCCCCTATCTGGGCTATTCCACCATGGAACGGGCCAAACCCAACTCCTATGAAATTCCCAAAGGAGTGACCAGAACTCGGCAGATCTTCAGGGCCAGGCCCAACTTTGTGGCCTTTGTTGATCTGCATTCCGAGGCGGTACTCCATGCTCACGCCGGTGAGATCCGGACCGAACATGTGTGGACCGATGAACTGGTGATCAAAAAGATCAGGTCAAGCGGTCTGAGAGATTATGTCCTGGTTTCTCCTGACTATGGATTCTCCAAACGCATCGCCCGACTGGCCAGCCTGCTGAACTGCCCGCATACGGCGGCTGACAAGGATCGTTACGACACCGACAAGACCATTGTCGGCCAGATCTCCAGTGTGGTCAAGGGCAAGACGGCCATTGTCTGTGATGACATGATCCGTACCGGTGGCTCCATCATCCAGACGGCTAAACGTTGCCTGGAGGCAGGTGCCGTGCAGGTAGCGGTCATGGCCACGCATCTTGTCATGGCAGGGGATGCGCGGGAACGTTTTCAGAACAGCCCGATATCCAGAGTGATCGGCTCTGATACGGTGCCCGGGGTTCAGAGTGATGAGCTGCTCGATGTTTATTCGGTGGCCCCGCTGCTGGCCGATATCTTCCGACGCCATTTGAAGATCAAATCAGAACTCTCCGGCTGAAGACTGCGGGAATGTTTTTTGTCGCCGATGTTATTATTCACCTTGGGGTCGGTGTATCGGGAGATATCTTCACTCTCAAAATCAGCAATGACTGCAGCCATATTTTAACAGTTTACCCGGCTTCTTTACCTGTTTCCGCATTCACCATGGGTATCTTCCCCTTGTCCTGAATATTCAGACTGAACTTTTTTCAGTTCATATTCTAGATTGATTGTGTTTCTCCAGCGTTGTCATAGTTTACAAGAAACATGGCAGACCCCGGTAGGGGTTTCTTTGGCAAATGGAAAATACTTTCTCTTGAAATGCAGGGCAACATGCACCAGGGCCAGAAGTACCGGTACCTCGACCAGTGGTCCGATCACGGCGGCGAAGGCCTGGCCGGAGTCGATGCCGAAGACGGCGATGGCCACGGCAATGGCCAGCTCGAAGTTGTTGGAGGCGGCGGTAAATGAGAGGGTGGCCGACTGCTCATAAGTGGCTCCGGCCTTCATGGACAGGAAGAATGAGACCAGAAACATGATCAGGAAGTAGATGGTGAGCGGCAAGGCGATGCGGAGGACGTCCAGCGGCAGTTGAACGATATATTCGCCCTTGAGGGAGAACATGACCATGATGGTGAAGAGCAGAAAAATCAGAGTGAAGGGACTGATCCGTGGAATCAATTTTTCCTGGTACCATGTTTCGCCTTTGACTTTGACGCCCACTAACCGGGTTAGCATCCCGGCGATAAAGGGGATGCCAAGATAGATAAAGACCGATTTGGCGATCTGGCCCATGGAGATATTAACCACCGCGCCGTCAATATGCAGCCAGCCGGGAATGATGGTGATGAAGAGCCAGGCATAGAAGGAGAAGAAGAGTACCTGAAAGATGGAGTTGAAGGCGACAAGACCTGCACAGTATTCGCGGTTGCCGTCGGCCAGGTCGTTCCAGACGATGACCATGGCGATGCAGCGGGCCAGGCCGATGAGAATCAACCCCACCATATATTCATGGTAGCCGGAGAGAAAGGTCACAGCCAGACCGAACATGAGGATGGGGCCGATGATCCAGTTCTGGACGAGCGAGAGCACCAGTACCTTACCATTGCGGAACACCTCGTGCAGCTTTTCATAGCGTACCTTGGCCAGCGGCGGATACATCATGAGGATCAGGCCGATGGCAATGGGGATGTTGGTGGTCCCCACTTGGAAGGAGTTGATGACATCACGGATATCAGGATAGAAATACCCCCCGGCCACGCCGATAAACATGGCCAGAAAAATCCACAGGGTGAGAAAGCGGTCGAGAAAACTCAATTTTTTTCCGGTATTCGCCATGGTGTTCTCCTTGTGTTATGTTGAGTCTTTATTTATGTGGAGTAGCTATGGAATTACCTGTATAATCGATAGATTATTCCCTTGTTACTCCACATATTTTTTAGAGACGGCGTAACCATCTTTCCAGTTCACTCCCGTCTAAACGAATATGGCCAG
>JAGXHG010000010.1 GCA_024636345.1 Desulfobulbaceae bacterium
CCAAACAACCTGTCAATATCTTTTTTTCTCAGGTCATTCGTTTTACTGCCTCGATTCCCTCAGGTGATCTGCTGCTTTTGCCTCGCACCCAAGGACCGCGGCAAACTACTCAATCAGTGAGGCCCTGTCAATGAAAATAATGCCTTTAAAAATGGCAACACTCTCTTTTTCGTTTTTTTCCATATTTTAGATCCATCTTGTTCATTCTCTGTGAAATTTGTTTGCTTTTAGTCTGTATAAACCGTAACATAGCAGATGGTTATTTCAATTTTCAAAAAACAGTGCGCCATTACACTTCCCTTCTACCTCTTAAATGTTCGGCCTCATGACTGACAAAACACTACTCCTTCGCGCCTTACCTAAAATTGACGAATGCCTCGCAAGCCTGGCTGACAGAACAAGATCGATTCCAGCCCAGCTTGTTAAACTTGCAGTACGTCATTGCATTGAGTCAGAACGACAACGTATTTTAACAGACGACCCACATTGCAAGCTCTTGAATAGTGAACAATGGGATAAACGGCTCATTGAGGCAATAACCTTAAAAAACCAGATGAATCTCCGACGAGTTATTAATGGTACCGGCGTAGTCATTCATACCAACCTTGGCCGCTCACTTCTTTCCGCAACCATGGTTGAGGCCCTCCAACAGGCCGGCGCCCATTATACCAATCTGGAATTTGATCTCAGCAATGGTAAAAGAGGCAGCAGATACAGCCTGGTCGAAGAGATTATCTGCGATTTGACGGGAGCCGAGGCGGCCCTGGTTGTCAACAATAATGCCGCCGCAGTATTGCTGGCACTCGACACCCTGGCCTCCGGCAAGGAAGTAATTGTCTCCAGAGGGCAGCTGGTTGAGATCGGTGGGTCGTTCAGAATCCCCGATGTGATTGCTAAGAGCGGCGCTCGTCTTGTTGAGGTTGGGGCCACTAATCGAACCCATCTAGCCGATTATGAAAGAATGATAAATGGTGAGACCGCCATGTTATTAAAGGTTCACACCTCAAATTTCAGGGTTATCGGTTTCACCTCCGAGGTTTCTGCGGAAGAACTCGTAGCTTTGGCCCATGCAAGAGACTTACCAGTAATGGAAGATCTGGGAAGTGGCAGCCTGGTAGATCTTTCTTCATTTGGTCTGCCGCAAGAGCCAACCGTGCAACAGATCGTCAAGGCTGGCGTTGACGTGGTCACATTCAGCGGCGACAAACTCCTTGGCGGGCCCCAGGCCGGCCTTATTGTCGGCAAAAAAGACGTCATTGACCGCATCAAACGTAACCCCTTAAATCGTGCCCTGCGCATTGACAAATTCACCCTGGCCTCACTGGAAGCAGTTTTACGCAACTATTATGATCTGGAGCAGGCCCTGACCACCGTTCCCACCCTCAAAATGTTAACCGAGCCTGTTGATCTCATAAAAAGAAGAGCCAAAAGACTCATGCGCCGAGTTCACGCAATTGTCCAGCCAACCTGCTCTCTTTGTCTGCACCCCACGATGTCGCGGGTAGGTGGTGGCGCTATGCCTGAACATGGACTGCCTAGCTGGGCTGTTGCCTTCAAACCTATCCATATACATCTCAGCAACATGGAACAAGGTCTGCGCAAGCTTTCCATCCCTATCATTGGAAGAATGGAAGATGACTCCCTGCTCCTAGACATGAGAACAGTAAGTGATGATGAAATTCCCGATCTGGCCGCCTCTTTAATTTCTTTCTTTGGGTGTGGAGAGCTCTTGTGATTCATCACTTTCCTCTTTTCAGCGCCGCTCATTCGCTTTCACACCAGGATTTTCACAACTTCTTCCTCCCCTTTTCCAGGGTAATAAAAGAGAAAATAACAACGGCCACTGAAGTATCTTTCCTTGAAGATGCCTGTCAATTGGACAACGTATCTGATGATCTATCCAGATGTTCTCTTCTGAAAGAAATTTTCGCACAAACGTTAAAGACCAAAGTACCTGCGGCCTATGACAATTGCCTGTTCTTTCCTTTTTCTATTGCTGATGAACAGATTATTGTGGCCCTTGTTACAGGAATCGATCGACTTCTTGTGAAAAAGGCTGGTCACGATTGGTTACAGGAGGTCCGTGATACCCTGCAACGCGAATTTTTGATATTAAAACAGGCAGGCGTTGATCTACAGACAGGTCTCCTCAATGGCGCCCACCTGAACACATTATTTGACACCTTTCCCGAAGGAGAACATGTTGGACTAGTTCTGGTAGAAATCTACCCCAAGGCTCGCACCGCCATGGAAGGCATGCGACATGTGCGACGCTCAGCGACTGTACTTAAATCCTTTGCCGGAGAACATGTTCCCCTGTATCACATCGGACAGTCCGTTTTCGCCTTCGCCTGCCGGAACTGTAATGAAGATTCTGCCGCTCGTTTTGGCCCTTTGCTGGTATCCTTTTTGAAACAAGAGCAATTCAAACGTGTTCACGTCGGATACAGCCAGGGAGAACTCAGCCAGAACTCCCATAATGAAACAAGAAAGGCCGGTCGACAGATCCTCGACGAAGCTTGGCTGGCCCTGCAGATTGCCTGCAAAAGAGGACCTTTTAGCTTCTGTACCTATCGCTCACTGCAAAATTCTCAACGCCACTCTCTCTATGCCTCGACTCGAGATATCCTGGCCAGGATTCAGCCCTATTGGCAAAATTTGGATCAATTTACTCTGATACAATTGCATCCAGCAAAAGGATCTGACAATATCTATGATAATATTATTCTTGATCTTGCCGGCAGTAAAAAATTCAAGGGGAAAGATCAAGATGTTTATATATTACTGCCAGACATAGATTCTCGAAGAGCGCAGCCTCTTGTCACAAAAATCATACAATCCATACCCTGCGACATAAAAAACAATAAAAGTATCGCGGCAGGTATCGCAACATTTCCCTTCAGTGATTTTAAAAAATCAGAACTGATACTTAATTGTCGAAAAGCTTTATTGCATGGCGCATTATTGGGAGAGGGCACGATCACAATCTTTGAGGCCTTGAGCCTGAATGTCAGCGGCGATATTTTTTATGGAGAGGGTGATATCCCCAAGGCCGTCAAAGATTACAGACGAGGATTATTAATCCAACCCCATGACGTAAACCTGCTCAACAGTCTTGGCGTAAGTTATGCCATGATGAACAGACACAACATGGCCAATGACTGCTTTACAAAAGCCTTAACTGTAAAAAAAGACGATTTCATGTCTTGGTATAATCTGGGACTTGGACGTGAATTGCAGGGAAATATTGCCGGGGCGGTCGAATCCTTTGAATATGCCGTCAGATATCACATTGAAGACGAACCGGATACTGCCAACGTCAGACAAGAGCTGCCTTTGCAACTTGGAAAGCTCTACTGCCAAACAGGACGCTATCAGGAAACTTTAGATATTCTTTTACCATGGTACTATAATACGGAAAAGAACGATCTCGGATCTGGAAGAGCCTTACGTTATCTTGGAGAGTCTTGTCATGGAGTGGGCCGGGTTCGGGAAGCAATGAGCTGGTTGCAGCGAGCCATACGTTTTGATGAGTTTGATGCGGATGCCCTGAGTCTACTGGGAGAAATCTACCTTGACAACAACGAGGGCGACCAGATTGCCCTGAAGCTCTGTGAAAAAAGTGTTGAGCTGAATCCAATACCAGCCCTGTTTCATCTTCGCCTCGCAAGAGCACAGGTACAATGCGGCTACCTGGAAGCAGCAAGAGAGACTCTCCGTCACTGCCTCAGGGACAAAGAAACAAAAGAAGCGGCTGGCTTCCATATGGGCTTAACATACTGGAAACAGGGAAAGAAGTCAAGAGCGAGGCACTGGTTCTCCAAGATAATTACCCATGCAGAATTTGGGTCCAACCAGCACAAACAGGCCAGCAACTATCTGCTAGAGCTACAGGCTCAATAAACTCGGACAAAGGAGTTTCGCAGCATGCAAAACAGTGATCGAAGACGGATAAAAAGAGAACCTAAATATTGTCTGGACAACAGCGTAGTTGGCGATTCCTGGCGAATGTTTCGTATCATGTCAGAATTTGTCGATGGTTTTGATACCATGTCCGCAATAGATGTGCCGGTGGTAACAATTTACGGCTCAGCCAGAACAGCAAAAGACGATCCGTACTACAAACTCGCAGAAGAACTTGCCGGGAAATTAGCCCAGGCCGGTTATGGAATCATCACCGGAGGCGGTCCAGGCATCATGGAAGCAGCTAACAAAGGGGCCTTTGAGGCAGGTGGCGTCTCCATTGGCCTCAATATCCACCTTCCACACGAACAGGCGCCGAATGCATTTATCAATTTCCCTTTAAATTTTAAATATTTTTTTGTACGTAAAGTGATGTTTATGAAATATTCCATGGCCTTTATCTGTATGCCCGGCGGCTTTGGTTCCCTTGATGAACTTTTCGAATCTCTGACCCTTATCCAGACCCAGAGCGTTAAACCTTTCCCTATTATCCTGATTGGCAGTGATTTTTGGGGTGGACTTTTAGAATGGATCAAGGATAAGTTCATATCAAATGGAACAATAAACAAGGACGACCTTTTACTTATCGACATGATGGATGATGTCGATGATGTGGTTAATTATATAAAAAAGACCGTAGTAGTATGATATCAATAAACTCGTTTTCTCCTGACAAACAGCAGACTTACTGGACAAGGTGATTTTATGGCTCAGATAGATGCATTTTTTAAATTGATGAACGATGAAGGTGCCTCGGATTTACACATGGTGGCAGGCCAGCAACCGATTCTCCGTATTCGTGGAGACATGGAGCGGGTGAAATTTAAAATAATGGAGAATGAAGAATTAAAAAAGATGCTCTATGAGATCTGCCCGGAAGAGAAGATCAAGGCCTTTGAAGAAAGCGGGGATGTCGATTTTGGCTACGAGATCCCAGGGCTTGCCCGTTACCGTTGTAACTTTTTCCAGCAGAAGCATGGTATTGGCGCTGTTTTCCGTGAAATTCCCAGTGACATCATGTCCTGCGAACAGCTGGGACTACCAAAGGTTATCTCCCGGCTTGCCCAACTACCAAAAGGGCTTGTTCTGGTAACCGGACCTACAGGATCTGGTAAATCAACGACCTTGGCAGCCATTGTTGATGAGGTCAACAGAACCAGAAAAGATCATGTCTTGACCATTGAAGACCCCATTGAATTTGTACATAAGAGCCAAAAATGTATTATCAATCACCGGGAGGTCGGTCAGCATACCAAATCGTTTACCGCCGCCCTTCGCGGCGCGCTGCGTGAAGATCCCGACATCATCATGGTGGGTGAGATGCGCGACCTCGAAACAATCTCTCTGGCCATGGAGGCAGCCATGACCGGTCACCTTGTCTTTGGTACGCTGCATACCTTGAATGCCATGAAGACCGTTGATCGTATCATTGAGATCTTTCCCGCCAATCAGCAGGGGCAGGTCAGATCCACCTTATCAGATGCCCTGAAGGCCGTGGTCTCGCAAACCCTGTTTAAACGTACCGACATCAAAGGACGATGTGCCGCACTCGAGATCCTTATTGCCACCCCGGCCGTCCGCAATCTCATTCGTGAAGGCAAAACCTACCAGATCGCATCGGTGATGCAGACTGGAAAAAAATATGGCATGCAGACCCTTGATGATGCCATCTTAGCTTTTCTGGATAAAAAAATGATCAGTCCTGACTCTGCCTATTCCAACTGTATCGACAAGGCTAAATTTGTGAAATATCTCCTCAATCCTCCTTCTGATTTTACCGAGGTCTGACAAGGAGTCCTTTCCGGCATTAAGATGATTTTTTCTTGACAAAAATCAGGCCGTGAATTAATGCAACAAGCACGGAATGAAAAATCGTTTTTGTTGTCAATTTACCGTTTAAGTATAAAATACTTGTTCTTTTAATTCTATTTTGGAGGTGTATTATGGCTTGGGATATCGTTATTGATTTAGACAAATGTGTTGGTGATGAAGAATGTGTAAACGCCTGTCCTGCTCAGGTATATGAGATGCGTGACGGTAAGGCCTTTGCCGCAGAGCCTGACGAATGTCTTGGTTGCGAGACCTGTGTTGAAGTTTGTCCTGAAGGCGCCATCACTGTCACTGAAGTGTAATCTCCATCAGTCTCAGTCTGAGACAAGCCCATTCCCTTTTTAGGGGAATGGGCTTGTCTTGTTTTAAGGATATGAGTTCCAGATGATAAAAGGAACACTTACAAAATTAAAGCCAGGTGTCCCTAGACGGATTCATCTGTTGCTTGCAGCTACGTTATGGAGTTTAATAGGAGGCATACTCATGTTTCGTGGAGCCTCCTGGCTGTCAGCAGTCGCAAGACTATGGATTATGGTACCGGCCCTGATTGCCGGAACCATGAAGTCACTTTTCATCCTTGATAACACTGCCAAAAAAGGGGTCCGTCGTATCCTGGAAATGGCAGATGGAACCTGCCTGGGAGCGGTTTACTCAATACGAACATGGCTGCTGGTTCTGGTCATGATGGGAAGTGGTATGGTGCTACGCCAATCTGCCTTGCCCAGAGAGCTCCTGGGTGGTCTGTATGTAACGATTGGCTGGGCCTTGTTTTTTTCCAGCCGACACGCCTGGCAGGCCTGGCTACATATTTCTGACCTGCAGGAAAAGCAGTGATTCACTCTCATCCATCTTCCAGATCTTTTAATCAGGTTTGCATTGACTCTTCTGCCCTGCGGGAGAACTTCAGCAAAATGCAGCAACGGGTCGGCCGGGATATCCGGATCATGGCAATGGTCAAGGCGGATGCCTATGGCCATGGGATGGTCCAGACTGCCGCCCGCTTTGCAGAGGCAGGATGTGACTGTTTCGGAGTCGCCGAGATTGAAGAAGGGGTTGAATTACGGAGCACAGGGATCCAGGGTCAGATCTTTGTGCTCCTCGGTTTTCAACCCTCCCAGGAACAGCTCTTTTTTGATTATAATCTAACCCCGGTCGTCTTTACTTATGAGGCCATGGACCTGCTATCGCAGGCCGCAGTAAGAAATGGCAAAGAGATGGCCGTTCATCTGAAGGTCGATTGCGGCATGGGCAGGCTGGGAATCATGCCTGCTGAGCTGCAGAATTTTCTATCCCAGCTAGAGAATTTTCCCGGAATATCACTTGCCGGGATCATGAGCCACTTTCCCTTGGCTGATGACGCGCAGTCCACACATACCCTGGCGATGTATCAACAGTATAAAGAAGTCTGCATGCAGTCGAGTCAGCAAGCTCCCGTACTTTGTCATATAGCAAATTCTGGGGCAGCCCTCTATTTTCCAACAACCTGCTGCGACATGGTACGTCTGGGCATTTCCCTCTATGGCTATTATCCAGATGGTACAAAGGGGACGCAACAGGCCAGGGAAGAGAAACTTGTTCCGGCCATGTCGTTTACTACTCAGGTCGTGCAGATAAAAACAGTTCCGGAGGCAACCGGGATCAGCTATGGCCATACCTTTGTCACTGAAAAGAAGACCAAGGTAGCTGTTCTGCCGGTTGGATATGCGGATGGATTCCTCCGCAGCTTGTCCAATAGGGGACAAGTGCTTATTAAAGGGAGGCGGGCCAGAATCATTGGCCGCATCTGCATGAATCTATGCATGGCAGATATCTCAGAAATTCCAGGGGTAGAGCCAGGTGATCCAGTGGTTATTCTGGGATCACAGGGGGCAGAGACAATCACTGCCGATGAGATTGCCGAATGGATGGAGACAATATCCTACGAAGTCCTCTGTCTCTTTGGCAATAACAATAATAGAAACTACAAATAAGCAATAATTGAGCAAAGATGATACGGCAACGTTTAAAACAAGTTATTGATGCCTGTTTCGAACAGGGGGTCAGGACAGGAAAATGGTCAGCGGATCTGGCTGGAAAATATACGGTAGAAGTGCCTAAACGGGAGGGACAGGGGGATTTTTCAACCAATATGGCTCTCATCCTCGCCGGCACCCAAAAAAGTAATCCGCGACAAATCGCAACTCAATTGGTCGCCCTTCTTGAACAAGAAACAGAACTCATCGATCATTTGGAGATTGCCGGCCCCGGCTTTGTCAATATCTTCCTGAAGACAGGGATCTGGCAACAGGCTATTTTCCCAGTATTGGAACTGGGGAGTGAGTTTGGTCTTTCCACTATCGGCCATAACAAAAAGGTGATGGTTGAGTTTGTCAGTGCCAACCCCACCGGCCCTCTCAGTATCGGTCATGGCCGCCAGGCAATCCTTGGCGACGCCATTGCCCGCCTGCTGACGGCCACTGGCCATGATGTCTTCCGTGAATATTATTTTAATGATGCCGGACGACAGATGCGAGTGCTCGGCGAGTCCACCCGGGCCAGATACCTGGAACTACTTGGTCTGCCCAGCGAGTTCCCGGAAGATGGCTATCAAGGAGATTATATCCAGGATATTGCCAGGGAGATGATTACAGAGTACGGGGACTCCCTCAAGGACAATGCGGATGTCCTCCCTTTCACCCGTAAGGCCAAGGATCTTATTTTCAAGGATATATCCGGAACCCTTGAGCGGATGGGTATCGTCTTTGACAACTATTTCAACGAACACACCCTTTATGAAGATGGTCATGTGGACTCAGTGGTCGCTGAGCTCAAGGCAAAAGGGCTGGTCTATGAAAAAGAGGGCGCGACCTGGTTCAAAACAACTGAATTCGGCCAGGATCAGGATCGGGTCATCATCAAGAGTACGGGCGAACCCACCTACCGTCTGCCTGATATAGCCTATCACCGGGAAAAATTTCGACGTAACTTTGACTGGCTGATCAATGTCTTCGGCTCCGATCATATTGCCACCGTCCCCGACGTGTTGGCCGGGGTACGGGCGCTGGGATATGATGATTCCAAAGTGACGGTAGTACTGCATCAGTTTGTGACCCTGACCCGTGATGGGAAACAGGTAAAGATGTCCACCCGCAAAGCGACCTTTGTCACGGTCGATGAACTCCTTGACGAGGTTGGGGTTGACGTGGCCCGCTTCTTTTTCATGATGCGTAAAGCCGACAGTCAACTTGAGTTTGACCTGGACTTAGCCACCAAAGAGAGCCAAGAGAATCCGGTCTATTATGTACAATATGCCCATGCCCGAATCTGCTCCATCCTGCGTCAGGCCGAAGAAAAGGGTGTTAAAAAAATTCCCGTGCAGGATGTGGACATCTCCCTGCTTTCTGAACCGGAGGAACTGCAGTTATTAAAGAGCATGGCAGCCTTTCCGGCCATGATCGAAGACGCGGCGCTCGGGCTTGCCCCCCATCGGGTCATCTTTTTCCTGATGGATCTTGCAGGTCAGTTCCATAGCTATTATAACAAACATAAAGTCATTACCGATACCATTGCACTCAGTCAATCCAGGCTCTGCCTGATTGAGGCCTTGCAGGTGGTCTTCCAGAACGGACTGCGAATCGTCGGCTTGACTGCACCTGAAGAGATGTAACAGGACTTGTTAAAGAATGGCCGGAACACCTCGAAGAAAAGTAAAAAAGATCAAATTTGAGCTGACGCCCAGTGCGATTGCTGGAGTGGGAGTTGTCTGTTTCTGTATCTTTTTATGGATGTTTCTGCTGGGCGTCTGGACAGGAGAATCCTTACTGCGACCGTCACAACCAGGAAAGAGTGAGGTCAGCAAAACAGTGACCCTCCAAAGACAAGAGTAACCGCTGTGGCTTAGCCAAACGGGATAAATAAAAAAGATAAGAGTAACTGGACAGATACAACCGATGGAACCAATACAATCAATGATACGCAACGTGCGCATGGACGACGTAAAGACAATCCACTCCCTGCTCAATCATTTTGCGGCAAAGGGACTGCTGCTCGGTCGTTCCATCAGTTCACTTTATGACCATCTTCGTGACTTTATTGTGCTCACCAACGAGACAGGAGAGATCCTTGGCGTCTGCGCCCTGCAGATCAGCTGGGAAAACCTGGCTGAGATCAGGTCTCTGGCTGTCAAAGAGGACTTTCAAGGACAGGGTTTAGGGGCACAACTAGTCCAGGCCTGCCTGCGAGAGGCAAAAATACTTGAAATTGAGAAGATCTTTACCCTGACCTATCAAGCAGGGTTCTTCCGTAAACAAGGTTTTACTGATATTGATAAGCGGGACCTGCCCCACAAGATCTGGAGCGACTGCCTCCATTGCCATAAGTTTCCTGACTGTGACGAGGAAGCGCTGGTCTTCACCATGGATTCAAAATAAAAGAAATTAATATGATTGGAAAATTACTGACAAAAGTATTCGGCAGCACCAATGATCGGGCGCTAAAACAGATCTCTCCCTTAGTGAGCCGTATTAATGAACTGGAAGATCGCCTCCTGTCTCTCGATGACGCACAGCTTGCCGCCAAAACCGTTGCCTTTAAAGAACGACTGGCCAAAGGTGAACCATTGGATGACCTCCTTCCTGAATCCTTTGCAGTGATGCGTGAGACTGCAAAACGTGTTCTGGGGGAAAGGCATTATGATGTACAGCTCATAGGCGGGGTCATTCTGCATCAGGGCAAGATTGCCGAGATGAAAACCGGTGAGGGTAAAACTCTGACCTCCACCCTGCCCACTTACCTGAATGCCCTCACCGGAAAAGGTGTGCATCTGGTAACCGTCAACGATTATCTTGCCGCCCGGGATGCTGAATGGATGGGCAAAGTGTATCAATTTCTCGGACTCAGCGTTGGAAAAATTGTTCATGGTATGGACGATACCGAACGCCGCGCAGCCTATGGCGCTGATGTGACCTATGGAACCAATAATGAGTTTGGTTTCGATTATCTGCGCGACAATATGAAATTTGAGATGAGCGATTTCTGTCAGCGCGGTTTTAATTACGCCATTGTCGATGAGGTGGACTCCATCCTCATTGATGAGGCCAGAACCCCGCTTATCATCTCAGGCCCGGCAGAGATTTCAACCGAACTCTATGTCAATGTTGACAAGATAATGTCCCATTTCCATGCAGACGAACATTATATCGTCGATGAAAAGGCCAAACAGGCGGCCTTGACTGAAGAAGGGGTTGCCTTGGGCGAGAAACTGCTTGAGGTTGAGAATCTGTACGATCCTTCCAGTATAGAACAACTTCACCATCTGACCCAGGCCTTAAAGGCCCATGCCCTTTTTCAGCGTGACGTTGATTATATCGTCAAAGATGGTGAAGTCATCATCGTCGATGAGTTTACCGGCCGTACCATGGAGGGCAGGCGCTACAGTGATGGCCTGCATCAGGCGCTTGAGGCCAAAGAACATGTCGCCATACAAAAAGAGAATCAGACACTTGCCTCCATCACCTTCCAGAATTATTTCCGTATGTACGACAAGCTCTCGGGAATGACTGGGACCGCGGACACCGAGGCCCCGGAGTTCAAGAAGATCTATGATCTGAGCGTCATCATTATGCCCACCAATCAGCCCATGATCCGCACAGATTTCCCAGATGTGATTTATAAGAATGAGGCGGCAAAATATCGGGCAGTGGTGCAGGAGATCAAGAACCTACATGTCAAAGGACAGCCGGCCCTTGTGGGAACCATCTCCATTGATGTCTCCGAAAAGATTTCTACTATGTTGAAAAAAGAAAAGGTTCCCCATGAGGTGCTCAATGCAAAACAGCATGACCGTGAGGCCGAGATTATCGCCGGTGCCGGACAACTGGGCAAGGTAACCATTGCCACCAATATGGCAGGACGCGGCACCGATATCAAGCTGGGAGAAGGAGTGCGTGAAGTAGGCGGCCTCCATATCCTTGGCACTTCCCGCCATGAATCTCGCCGCATTGATAATCAGTTACGAGGCAGATCTGGACGTCAGGGTGACCCAGGGTCTTCACGTTTTTACCTCTCGCTTGAGGACGACCTGCTCCGCATCTTCGGTTCAGGCCGAATCTCTGGAATCATGGACAAACTGGGCATGGAAGAGGATGAGCCCATTGAACATAACATGATCTCCAAGGCCATTGAAAATGCCCAGCGCAAGGTGGAGGGGCATAACTTTGATATCCGTAAACATCTGCTTGAGTATGATGATGTCATGAACAAGCAGCGTGAGGTTATCTACCGCCAGCGGCGTGAAGTCCTGGCCGGTGAAGATCTTGTCGATGTTATAAAAAGCATGATCTCTGACCTGATAGAAACAGTGGTAGACGATTTTTCCCAGGAGCGACGTGCCTCAGAGGATTGGGACTGGAAAAATTTTGACGCACGCATGCTGGAGACCTTCAACATTCAGCCTGAATGGAGCGTAGAGGATCGTACCGGTATGGACAAAGACAGTTTCCGTGAAAAATTGCGAGAACTGGTCTTCAATGCCTACACTGCACAGGAACAACGCAATAGTGTACCGATTCAACGACATCTTGAGCGGGTTGTGTTGTTGCAGATGGTTGACAACCTGTGGAAAGACCACCTCTTGTCCATGGATCACCTGAAACAGGGGATCGGGCTCAGGGGCTATGGCCAGAAGAATCCTTTAAATGAATATAAAAAAGAAGGATTTGACCTGTTTATGCGGATGATTGAGATGGTCAAGGAAGAGACTGTTTCCACCCTGATGCGAGTTCAAGTGGTTCAGGAAGACGAAGTTGAACGCCTGGAAGAAGAACACCGCAGACGTCAGGCCCAGGAAATGCAGTTAAACATGGGGGCTGCCGGGGTAAAAGAAACCGAACCTCCCCCTCAAAAACCTGTAAAACGTGAGATCGACAAAATAGGCCGTAATTCCGATTGCCCATGCGGTTCCGGCAAAAAATATAAAAAGTGTTGTGGTCAGCCGCAATAGCCGATCGAAGATGTGCTGTCAGAATTATGTTTAACCCTGACAGCACAAATTTTTATTGATCACTTTCAAGGGAACATACATATGGCAAAGAATGTAGGCATTCTCACGGCAGGCGGCGACTGCCCAGGCCTTAACGCAGCCATCCGTGCCATCGGCAAGGGTGCCATGAATACCAACATGCGGGTTATCGGCTTTCGTGATGGCTTTCGTGGTTTGATGGAAAACCGGATTGTCCCACTGGAAGGTGAATCGATGATAGGGTTATTGACCCTTGGCGGAACTATTCTTGGCACCAGTCGTGACAAGCCGCACAAAATGCCGGTAGACGGAACCCTGAAAGATATGACTGACGTTATTGTCGACAACTACCATCATCACCATCTTGACGCTCTGGTCTGCATCGGCGGTGGCGGTACCCAGAAAAACGCCTATCGCCTGGCACAAAAGGGACTTAACATTATCACCCTACCTAAGACCATTGATAACGACGTGGCCATGACCGATATTACCTTCGGTTATGACACAGCGCTGTCCATTGCCACCGAGGCCATCGACCGCCTGCATTCCACTGCCCACAGCCATCATCGTATTATTGTCGTCGAGATCATGGGCCATAAGGCCGGCTGGCTGGGACTTGGCGCCGGCCTTGCCAGCGGTGCCGATGTTATCCTTATCCCCGAAATTCCTTACGATATTCAACTGGTGGCTAATGCCATCCATAAACGTGTGCACCGGGGACGCAACTTCAGCATAGTGGCCGTTTCCGAAGGAGCACTCTCATTGGAAGAGCACAAAACATTGTCTACTCTTCTCAACAAAAAAGAAAAAGCCAAAGCGCAGGATGACAAAAAGGCGCTGCGCCAAGTTACCACCGAGCTTGCCGAGTTTGAGGAAAAACGTACCAATCACACCCTGAATTTGGCGCAAGCGCTGGAAAAATTAACTGGGCTTGAAGCACGACTGACCATCCTTGGTCATCTACAACGTGGAGGTACACCGTCAGCTGCCGACCGAGTGCTGTCTACCAAACTTGGCACCGCCTGTGTCCGGCTGATCGAAGAAGGGGTTTTCGGGGTGATGGTAGCGGTGCAAGGCCGGAAGATAGTGACTGTGCCGCTGAAAGAAGTGGTCAACAAACGAAAAACTGTACCGCTGGATCATGAGTGGATCGCATCAGCTCGCAGTGTAGGCACCTGCCTGGGGGATTGCCGCTAAGGTAATTTAAAAGATGTAGAAAAAAGAGACCAGTAAATTTTATGAGTCTTACTGATCTCTTTGTAGTTTGATTTTGCTCTTTACCCGTGCAGTTTTTCAGGTGTCAGCAGATTTTCTTGCATATTTTGCAGTTCATCAATGCCAGAGACAATAATCTTGGGGTCAGGAGTTAAATATTTTTCCGACAACTTGTCCGGATACTCCATTGATGAAAGAATAAACTTCATACAATTAAGCCGTGCCATCTTCTTGTTATCTGAACGGACAATGGTCCAGGGAGAAAGGGAGCGATTCGTCTCCGACAGCATCTGAAATTTACGGATTGAATACTGATTCCAATATTCCTGGGCCAAGTTGTCCACAGGTGAGAGCTTGTATTGTTTCAGCGGATCAACCTTTCTGGAGTCAAACCGTTCATTTTGTACCTCTCTGGAAACAGAAAAATAAAACTTGAACAGTTTGATCCCATCTTTCACCAGAAGTTCTTCCACCATCGGTGCATCTTTGAGAAATCGTTTATTCTGCTCATCCGTACAAAATCCCATAACCGGTTCAACCATAGCCCGATTATACCAACTGCGATCAAAGAGCACAATTTCACCGGCATGGGGCAATTCTTCAACATAGCGTTGAAAATACCATTGACTCTGCTCAGTTTCATTCGGTTTTGTCAGGGCAACCACCCTTGTATTCCGTGGGTTCAGATTACTGATAATCCGCTGGATGGTGCCACCCTTCCCCGCGGCGTCCCGTCCCTCAAATATGGCCAGAATCCGTTCCCCGCTCTGCTGCATATGCTGCTGCAGTTTCATCAGCTCGATCTGCAAAGTTTTTAATTCTTCCTCGTACTCCAGATCGCTCTCTTTTATCCAGACAGCAACACGACCGTCTTCTTTTTTGGCATCTCTATTTCTTATGGCTGTCCCCTCATGAAGCTTAACACGCTGCTTATTATCATCGTTCTTTTGGTTATCATCGTTTTTTTTGTTATTTTTTGACATGCATGCATCCTTATATGTTTAAAAGAACAACAATGTAAGTGAACGGAGACACAAACCTCTTCAGCATTCTTGTTCAACTGAGAGGGACACCAAATTCTTTTTCCTGTTTCAGCATAATTCGTAATTCCTTTTCTCCTGGAATAACAATTTCTGGATTTGGAGTAAAGTTCAATGTTCTACTACGTCCTCGGTATTTTACTGAACTGAGAATCAACTTCATAGTTTCCAGTCTGGCAAGATGCTTATTATCAGAACGGATAACCCACCATTTTGAATTTTTAGTATGGGTCTTCTGCAAAAGGATTTTTTTCTTCTCCGTAAACTCATTCCACAACTCCTGCGCCTGCAGATCAACTTCACTCAGTTTCCATTGACGTAGAGGATCATTTTTACGTCGTTCAAATCTTTTGGCCTGTTCTTCCTTGGTCACTGAAAAATAAAGTTTCAGGAGAATAGTCCTTCCAGCATCCAGAATAAAATTCTGCTCGTAGGTGGTTACTTTATGCAGAAAGCGATGATATTGTTCATGGGAGCAAAAGCCCATAATCGGCTCAACCATGGCCCGATTATACCAGCTTCGATCAAACAAGACAATTTCACCGGCATGAGGAAAACGCTCAATATAGCGTTTCATATGCAATTCTGTTCTCTGCTCATCTGTTGGTTTTCCAAGGGCCTCGATCCGATATCGTTTTTCATTCATATACCGGGTAACAGCCCGAATAGTCCCCCCTTTTCCCGAGGCGTCACGACCATCAAAAAGAACGATCATCTTTTTACCGGTTCGTTCGAGATGGGCATGCATTTTGATCAGTTCAGCCTGAAAAGGTTTCAACTCTTCAGAATCACAGAATTTAAGCAGCGCTGACGCAACGATTTCTTCCTTATGTTGTGCATTCAGCGTTTCAAGAATCTTACTGTTTATTTCATCCGACGCATGTTCTTTTAGTTCATTATCAAGATTTTTAATAAGCTGACGAAGTATAGCTGTAGTTCCTTTTTTTTCTGAAATAACCGGTTGCTTCTTCTTGGAAGATGGGGACATGATAAGATCCTGGGAAAGAGATAATAAAATGAAAGATATAACACTATTAAATATTTATACCATAGCAAAACAAAAACAATAAATGCAAACAGTAAGTGAAAAACAAGCAGGAATCTAATCTTATCCTAACCACATCATAACAAAGCCCTCTTATAATTCTATATTATTAAGCATCAATTGCAAATGACCATACAGAGACATGCTATAACACTCTTTGCATCAACAGATACTACAGTTACTTTCGCCCCTGGCGATGAATGGACAAAACAATACAATTTAATCACCAAACATTCCTGTGAATGTCGATTAAGAGTCTGATCTTCATAACAGGGATACACATTTTCTCATAAAGAGAAAAAAATCGCTCAAGGAGGAAAAAATGTTCAAAAGAACTGCACTGTTTGTTTTTGCTCTACTTTTTTTGGTCAATTCTGCTTTTGCAGCCGTTAATATCAACAATGCCGACCAAGCTGCGTTGGAGGCTCTCCCTGGAGTTGGTGCAGCAAAAGCTACTGCCATTATCGAATACCGCACTCAACATGGCAATTTCAAAACCAAGGAAGGTCTGCTCCAGGTAAAAGGCATTGGTCCAAAAATGTTGGAAAAAATGCAGAAGGAGATTGAAATATAATACGATTTCAGCATGTAAAGTAAATTTTAAAAAAATAATTTTACATACAAAAAAGCAAAGGGCCTGACTTTAATAAAGTCAGGCCCTTTGCTTTTTTGCAAGAATTGATGGTAAAAAAAATAAAAAAACTTTATGAATGAACATAGTATTGAATAAATCTATTTTAATTAAGATCATTCTTGAAAATATTCATAAAATAATCAACGACCGTCTCGTCTGCAAATCAAGCAACATAAAGGGGAAAGAAACATGACAACAATAAAAATTAAAGGCATGAGCTGTCAGCACTGCGTGGGCTCTACCCGGAAAGCACTCGAAGCAATACCAGGTATTTCGAATGTCCAGATAGATCTGGAAAAAGGAGAAGCAACTTTCGATGGCAAGATAGATGGCCAGATAGTAAAAAAAGCCATCATCAGCATTGGCTTCGAGGTTATTCAATAAACATCAGAGGATGATTATTACAGGCATCATAGATGCCACACCAAAAATGCATGGCCACTATGCTATAATGCAAAAAAACATGCCCCCATATTCAAGTATGTGGAGATGAAATCAAAAGGCATTAAATCGCATATTACGATCATGCTTGCAAGCCTCTTGGCTATTGGCATGCTACTGATATGTATTGTTATTTCTACATTCTGGCAACGCAGTTTAATGCGCACAGAGATGGAAAAGGCAAGATTAATCCTATCAACTGTGGCAAACATTATTCAAGAAACGCCTGATGAAAAGGATTTTTTGTCGCAAAGCGTTCTAGCTCACCTCCCAAAGGATCTAGCCGCCTCCTGTATCATGCTTTCCATCAATAATATTATCACCAGAATCCCTGAAGGGTGTAGCCCGGAAGGCTCTGCGCTGCATGAAAAACTTAAACAGGTTATCAACACAGGAGTTGCAAGCACACAAACAATCGACGCAACCCCCAATCTTCCTTTTTTCAGCCGCCAACTGCTAATAACTGCGGTACCGTTACTTCAGCATGGTGCTCAAGGCGGCATAGGGGCCGTAATCTCTCTACAATCCGTGTATGATCAGGTACGGCAGGGACGCCACATTGCCTATATCTATCTTTTCGTTAATACTATCATTCTCACAACCATTGGCCTCTTTCGCTTTATTCACGTTGTGGTTCGCCCCATAGAACATCTGGTTACATTGACGGACACCTACCAGAGCGATAACAACAGCCCTTTTCTGTCTGATCAAGGGGGCAATGAATTTGGACAGCTTTCCATATCCTTGAACAGAATGCTGCATCGTATTGATGATGACAGACAGAAACTGCGTGAGTCTGTGGTATCCCTTGAAAAAGCGAACCGGCAGTTGCGTGCCACCCAGCAAAAAATGGTACAGACTGAAAAGATGGCGGCAATCGGCAGACTGGCAGCTGGTCTTGCCCATGAAATTGGCAACCCTATAGGAATTGTACAAGGTTATTTAGAGTTATTGGGTCAATCTGGTTTATCAAAAGAGGAACAACAACAATTTTCCAGTCGTTCCATTCAGGAATTAGAGCGCATCAATCGCCTGATTCACCAACTCCTCAACTTTTCCAGGGCCAAAACCGATAATTCCGGAAGTACGGAAATCCATCCATTACTCCACGAACTTATTGACATGCTGCAGGCCCAGAAAAAACTGGCTGGACTTGAGTTTCAGTTGCATTTTGATGCGGAGTGTGATCTGGCAGCTGCCGATAGTGAGAGTTTACATCAAGTCTTTCTCAACTGTCTGCTGAATGCAATTGATGCAATACATGAATACAATGTTCCACGTAAGGGAAAAATTTGCCTCTCCACTATCAACACCACCAATGACGCGGGCAATCCTTTCATTCAGATCACGATAGAGGATAACGGAGCCGGGATCAAAGACACAGACAAGGATAGCCTGTTTGACCCGTTCTTCACCACCAAAGAACCAGGAAAAGGAACAGGTCTTGGCCTTTCTGTATCTTATGCGCTTATTGAGGGCCTTGGTGGCCAGATGCAGATAACAGGCAAAGAGGGTCAGGGCGCCCAGGTATTCATGCTTCTCCCTTTATTGGAGAACCGTTGAACCAATTGGTTAAAACTCTTTCAGAACTCATATTTTCGAAATAATGGAACAGAATAGGACATTACTTATCGTCGATGACGAGGAAAACATGCGTCACATGCTGCAGGCCATGGTCAATCGCCATGGGTATAGTGTAGAAACTGCTGTTGATGGACAGGATGCCCTGAACAAAATCGCCACAAAACACTTCGATTTTATCCTCTGTGATATCAGAATGCCGAACATGGACGGCATTGCTTTTCTTCAAGAAGCCGGAAGCAGGATCCTGACATCGACGGTTATCATGATGTCAGCCTACGGCACCATAGATATGGCCATGGAAGCAATTAAAGCTGGGGCCTATGATTTTATTTCAAAACCCTTCAAAAGCGACGAGGTTCTGCTCACCCTGAAAAAAGCAGAAGAAAGAGAGAGCCTGAAGCAGGAAAATCGCCTGTTGAAAGAGCAGATACAGGAGTTCAAGGCAATTGATGGTTTTGATAAGATGGTGGCCAGCAGCAAGTCCATGCATTCCCTCTTCACTCTGGCCAGAAAAGTTGCTCCTTACAATACGACCGTCCTGATTATCGGTGAATCCGGCACCGGCAAAGAACTGGTGGCCAGAGGCATCTACGCATCATCACCGAGAAATGAGCAGCCATTTATTGCCGTAAACTGCGGCAGTATCCCTGAGAATTTACTGGAAAGTGAGTTTTTTGGATATGTAAAGGGTGCCTTTACCGGTGCGGATAAAACCCGGAAAGGTCTCCTGGCCGAGGCAGACGGAGGAACGCTTTTTCTCGATGAGATAGGTGAGCTTCCCTTAGATATGCAGGTAAAGCTCCTCCGAGTCCTGCAGGAGGGAGAGATAAAACCTGTTGGTGCCAATAAAACTGAACAGATCGATGTTCGTATCCTGGCCGCAACTGCCAGAAATCTGGATGATGAGGTGCGGCAGGGAACCTTCCGGGAAGACTTGTTTTACCGCCTCAATGTTTTGAGCATACACATTCCACCCCTCAAAGAGAGACCTGAAGACATTCCCCTTCTATGCAATCACTTTATTAAAAAATTTAATATAACTCTCGGAACGAGTATTACCTCAATAACAGCTGAGGCCATGGAAAAGCTCCTGACTCATACCTGGCCTGGAAATGTACGGGAGTTGGAAAATATAATTCAAAGGGGGATTGTCCTGGCAGAGGATCAAACAATCGGTCTGGACCAATTGCCGCCACATCTTGTTCAAACAACTCCAGCAGAATGTTTTGAACAATTCTTCACAGGATTTTCCCTGAAAAAGGCTCAAAAAATAATGGAAGAAAAAATAATCTCCAAGGCCTTGAAAGAGACAGGGGGAAATCGTTTACAGGCCTCAAAATTATTAGAGCTCAGCTACCCTTCCCTGCTAAGCAAAATCAAGGAGTACAGGATTGTCATTGAATAATTGTTTGTTTATAACCGACGAGTCGTGGCCAACACGTGCCACAACAAAAAATACCAGTAAACTCTGACTAAGTCAGTCTACATCAATAACTATATAACATTGTGATATCGTAAACGGCATAATCAGCCGGTGTCGCTCTTCATTCATCCATGTTCTGCGTAACGAAATATTAAAAAGTGTAATGCTTATTTTGTTACGGCCCCTAACCAAACGATGCCATCAACTCGGCCTCGGCTACAAGCTTTTCTTCCACATAGGCATGAGCTGCCATCTGCCAGATCCCCCGCCGCCTCTTCAAGAGCTCCAGCTTGAAATGAATCTGATCACCCGGGGTTACAGGCTGCCGGAAACGGGCCTTGTCAATGCCAACAAAATAGAGAACCTTGTTACCGATATTCTCCGGCTCGGAACAAAAGGCTAATATCCCGCCAACCTGGGCCATTCCCTCCAGGATCAGGACACCTGGCATGACGGGTCTTCCCGGGAAATGACCCTGAAAGAATGGTTCGTTAATGGTGACGTTCTTCAACCCGACGATATCCTTCTCCGGCGTTATCGCCAAGATCCGATCTACCAGTATAAAAGGGTAACGATGGGGCAGAAGCCTTAATATCTCCACAATATCTATTTTCTCAGGAACGACTGTTTCAGTCATGATCATCTCTCCTTTCATGCTTGTTCTTCTTGAACATTCTGTGCATCTTGTAACGCGCTAATCTCCTTGCGCATGCGCCGCAACTCGCTTACGATTTCCGGCAATCGTCCCATGGAGGCAACAACCCTGGCAAATTTTTTCATGGGTACGGCAGGGGTACCGGCAATCACCGCCCCCTTAGGCTGATTATTATGAATTCCAGCCTGAGCCGCCGCCATCACCCCGTCCTCCAGATGAATATGACCGGATAGCCCGGCCTGACCGCCAAGAACCACATTACGTCCCAGGCTTGTTGAGCCGGCAATGCCCACCTGGGCCACGAGCAGACAATTTTCACCAACCACGACATTATGGGCCACTTGGACCAGATTGTCAATTTTTGTTCCGCTCTTAATCCAGGTCACACCAAAGGTAGCCCGATCAATACAGGTGTTAGCTCCGATCTCCACATCATCATCGATCTGGACGATCCCCACCTGCGGCCGTTTCACATGATACCCCCTGCTATCCGTAGCATAACCGTAGCCATCGCTGCCAATTACCGCTCCAGGATGAATGGTCACCCGGCAGCCAATCCTGCAGCCACGACCCACGGTCACATTAGCCAGGATTTGGGTATCATCACCAATCTGCGCATCATCACCAATCACCACGCCCGACTCAATGGTCACTCGCTGACCAAGGTGTACCCTGTCGCCTATCACGGCAAGGGGGGCAATGGAGATCTGTTCCGGAACTACTGTTTGAGCTCCCACATGAGCTTTTGCATGCACCCCTGCGGCCTGAAAAGGGGCCTTTAGCAGAAAGGTATGTACTAAAGCTGCGGCCAGATAAGGATCACGTACCCGGATAATAGGCATGTCTGCTGTCTCAATGGCCATGGGCACGATTACTGCCGAGGCCCCACTATTCACCAGAGACGCTGCATCCTTTGCCTGTGCCAGAAAAGTGATTGCCCCAACGCCAGCCGTCTCCAGGGCATCAAGGTCATGGATCTGCACATCTCCATCACCTACCAGTTCACCCTCAACCAACTGCGCCAACTGCCGTAAAGCAACACTCTTCACCATCACCTCCATCCTTTTATCCATCCGTTATCCTTCATAATTCTGATTTCGATGCTGGAGATTCTTCCGGATAAAGAAAATATTTCCTCCGCACCGATTTGAACTCCTGCAACCCTTTCTGCCAGCCTGCCTCAATCTCCATCAATGGCACTCCGTCCTCTAGCCCCCGACGCACCTTCTGATCCCCCAGAATCAAATCCATGGGCAGCCGTTCATATTCATATTCATAGGGCGGCTCTTTATATGAAAAATCTCCGGGATACAATTGCATCACTACCTGCAAAAGGGCCAGAGAGGTCCGATACGATAAAAACGTCGCAGCGTCGGTCACATGAAGTTGAAAGCCGACACAGGCCTGACCTGCCCACTTACCGGAAGTCGGCTCAAAAACCAGCGGCCTCAAAAAGCAGCCTGGCAGTTCTGTCTGTTCCAGGGCCTTCAATATCGGTTCATGCTCCCAGAAGGGAGCCCCGACCAGCTCAAAAGGCAGAGTAGTCCCCCGCCCCTCCGAGATATTGGTCCCCTCCCAGATCACCTGCCCCGGATAGACCAGAGCCGTTTCCGGCGTAGGCATATTGGGAGAGGGAAAGACCCAGGGAAACCCGGTATCCCTGAAGAGCATGGAACGTTTCCACCCCTGCATGGGAACCACTTGCAGATCAGCACCCAGGCCAAACTCCTGATTCAGCATCAGGGCCAGTTCAGCAAAGGTCAGACCATGGCGCATGGGCAGGGGATACAGTCCAACAAAAGATGTGCAATCCTGCAGCAGCATATTACCCTCAACCGCAATGCCGCCCACGGGATTGGGACGATCAAGAACCACAACCTTCTTTCCAAACTCAGCAGCTGCTTCCAGACAATAGGCCATAGTGTAGAGAAAGGTATAGACTCTGGTTCCCACATCCACCAAATCAATGAGCAGAACGTCCAGATGATCAAACATGGCTTCCGAGGGCCTGCGGCTTTCCCCATAGAGGCTGAAAAGCGGCAACCCGGTCAACCGGTCAATCTCATGACCAGATTCGATCATATTGTCCTGCTTCTCACAGAAGAATCCATGCTGGGGTGAAAAGAGACAGGTCAACCGGGAACCGTATCGTTGCTGCAGCAGTACCCTTGCATGCACAAGATTCCGGTCAGTGGATGCCTGGTTGGAAAGAAGCCCCAACCGTTTTCCGGTAAGGTCTGAGGGCGAAGCAGCCAGGAAATTTTCCAGTCCGATTGTCAGCATAAAAAATTAACCATTTACTCCACCGTCACACTCTTCGCGAGATTCCGTGGCTGGTCCACGTCACAACCGCGCCTGGTAGCAATCTCATAGGCGAGAAGCTGGACCGGAATGGTATACAGAATGGGGTTCATCTCCTCATGCACCTGAGGCAGATAGATGACATCCTCGGTGATAGCCTGCAGGTGGCTGTCCCCTTCAGTTCCCAACAAGATAAGACGCCCGGCCCGGGCCTTGATCTCCTCCACATTGGAGATTGACTTCTGATACACCGCATCTTGGGGGACAAGGGCCAGTAAGGGCATCTCCTTGTCAATCAGGGCAATAGGTCCATGCTTGAGCTCGCCCGAGGCATAGCCTTCCGCATGAATATAGGAGATCTCCTTCAACTTCAATGCACCTTCCAGGGCAATGGGGAAATTCAAGCCACGACCGATAAAGAGAAAATCGCGACAGTCATAATAACTGTCCACAAGCCCCCTGATCTCTTCCTGTAAGCGGGGCAGTTCCGCTTCAATGACGGCTGCAATGCCGACAAGGGCCTGTCCCAGCTCCCTGCTCTTTTCCACGCTAATGGTCTTTTTCTGCTCTCCTAAATAGAGGGTAAAGAGAAAAAGGGCCGCCAGCTGCGAAATAAAGGCCTTGGTGGAGGCCACTCCGATCTCAGGTCCGGCATGGGTATAGACCGTTCCATCCGCCTCACGGGTCATGGTGGAACCAACCACATTGCAGATGGTGATAATCTTTGATCCCAATTTTTTGGCCAGACGGATCCCTGCCAGGGTATCTGCTGTTTCACCTGACTGGGAAATGGCAACGGTAAGCACCCGTTCATTGATCAAAAGCCTGCGATATCGAAATTCGGAGGCAATATCAACCTCCACCGGAATCTGCGCCCAGCGTTCAATCCAGTACTTGGCCACCAGGGCCGCATGCCAAGACGTTCCACAGGCAACCAGAAAGATCCGGTCGATTTTCTGCAGATCGTCCGCTCCCAAATGAATTTCCGGCAATTCAATTGCGCCCGTTTCCAGATTAATCCGGCCACTGACCGTATTAATAATGGCCTGGGGCTGCTCAAAGATCTCCTTAAGCATGAAATGACGATAGCCACCCTTCTCCGCCATGGCAGCAGTCCACTCAATAGTTTTGATTTCCTTGCTGATTTCTTTCCCTGTCTCCAAAGAATAAAAAGTCCGTCCGGCAGTAGTCAGCACTGCCATCTCAAGATCCTCAAGGAAAATAACCTGCTTGGTAAAAGGAAGGAAAGCCGGAATGTCCGAGGCCAGAAAAGAGCCATTTTCATCATCAACGCCAAGGACCAGCGGGCTATGATTGCGTACGGCAATCAGGGTGTCGGGCCTTCCGGTCCACAGAACCGCCAGGGCATACGAACCCTCCACCCGCTCAAGGGCCTTGCGTACCGCCGCTATCAGATCATCACCGGCCAGATACTCTTCAATTAGATGGGCCAGTACCTCTGTGTCAGTCTCTGAACTGAAACGATGCCCCTTGGCCAGAAGCTCCTCGCGCAGAGAATGATAATTCTCAATGATCCCATTATGCACCACCACCAGATTTCCACTGCAATCAGTGTGGGGATGGGCGTTTTCAGTGGTCGGAGCACCATGTGTCGCCCAGCGTGTATGACCAAGGCCAATATGCGATGGGGCCACAATAGCCTCATCGATAATCGCTTCCAGACTGGAGAGCTTGCCGGCAGCCCGATATTTAACCAACCGTCCGTCCTGCAGATAGACAATTCCCGCTGAATCATACCCCCGATATTCAAGACGTCGCAACCCCTCAAGCACCACGGGAACAACCCTCCTCGCCCCGATATAGCCAACAATTCCGCACATAATTTACTCCATAATGTTATGGAAGAAGAATAATTTTAAAAGTCAGGATATTCATTTCCTGGGCAAGGCTTACAAAACAGTTTACTGCAGTTGCACCGAAGGTGCGTGGCCATCAAATCACACATAGTTGATATTACAGAAATAACATTTTTCAAATACCGCAGAAATGAAGTAAAAAGACAATGTTTAAAGATACAGATAACCTGTTCATAATAATACGATAAAATACCGATTTTACTATTCAGATTAACATGACATTTTTCATTAATGCGAGTTTTTTCTTTTAATAGCCTCACAAAACAAGTATTTTTACAAAATGTACTACAGACAGCTATCCTCACAAAATCAAAAATACCAAGTGAATCATCATGAATGATCGACAAAGACTCAAAGAAATACTTCTTGAAAAATCATATCGCCAGGGCTCATTTACCCTCACCTCCGGCAAAACCTCAGACTTTTACATTGATGGCAAACAAACCACCTTGTCGGCTGAAGGTGCCTACCTCTGCGGCAAACTGATCCTCGAGCTCATCCTGACACAAAAGGAACCCATTCAAGCGGTAGGCGGCATGACCCTCGGCGCTGATCCACTGGTCACCGCTGTCTCCATGGTCAGTTTTCTTGAGAAAAATCCTATTCCTGCCTTTATTGTCCGCAAAGAAGCCAAAGGTCACGGCACCGGAAATTACATTGAAGGGCTGAAAAACATGCCAGCAGGATGTCGGGTCGCCCTCCTCGAAGATGTGGTAACCACCGGCGGCACCCTGCTGCAGGTCATCGAACGGGTCGAGGCACAAGGGTTTAAGGTGGGTGCAGTAATTACTGTGGTTGAACGGCAGGAAGGTGGTGTCAAAACCTTGGCTGATGCGGGCTACACCCTTGAATCCATTTTCACCAGGGAGGAGCTGCTCAGCTAAACTTTATGCAATGTCGGGAATGTAACAATAAGCTTGAAGTCCTGCGTGCATGCAGACGAATACGACTGCGCTGCACAGGATGTAAACGTGAATATCAGATCCACGAAGTGGCCAGTGATCTTGACCCGGAAACGGAAAAACTGCTGGAGAACTATACAACCATTATCTATGATTAACAGGACGAGATAAACAGCAGCCTGTCTGCTAAACTATATTTTATTGTTTGCAGAAATAAATCCCCAACTTAACGACACAGTAGATATAGATGTATAGAGAATCGACAAAATCGGTATGATATCAGAAAGCATACAAAGAGTTTTTGTCAAACCAGACGATACGGCAACCATCAACTGCCCTAAATGCCAGCTCGTAAAAACAGTTGCGGTTGGCAAATTCCGCACGACCCGACACACTATCACAGCACGTTGCACCTGCAGTCACTCTTTTCCCGTCAGCCTTGATTTTCGCAAATGCTACCGAAAAAAAACCGCCTTACCAGGAAGATACAAAATACGGGCTGAAGTTAACGACAAGCACTGGAAGAAGACCAAACTGACAGGCGCCTATACCATGCAGGCACCTGCTTCTGGAAATGGTCATATGTTGGTCACCAACATATCTTGTGGTGGTTTGCAATTCACAACCCCGGGCGACCACGCTATTGAGGTTGGTCAACAGGCACAAATCAGCTTCACTCTAGACGACCGGAAACAGACCAACATCATGAAACACATCACCATTCAATCGGTTGCCGGCAATATTATAGGCTGCCGATTTGCAGACGATGAACCCCTTGAACAGGGCCTCCGTTTCTATCTCTTCCCCTGATCCAGTTTATCGCAGAATCTTCCCCATCAACTTTTCGGCCTGTTCCAGAAAAGGGGCAAATGTCCCGGCATCAAGGGCGCTGATCACTACCCCCTCCCGTCTGGCCTCAGCCAGGAGCTGTTCGCCTACTCCCTCCTGATCGATCTTGTTAAAGACTTTGAGACAAGGAATATCACCCAAATCCAGTTCCCGCAGCAGATCCTCCACCACCTGCATCTGCTCCCGGAATAAGGGATTGGACAGGTCAATGACATGAACCAGAAGATCCGCCTCCTGCAATTCCTCAAGCGTCGCGGCAAAGGCCTGCAACAATTCAGCGGGCAGCTGGCGGATAAACCCCACCGTATCGGTGACCACCACCTCCATGTCATGCGGAAAACGCAGCCTACGACTAGTTGGATCAAGAGTGGCAAAGAGTTTGTCTTCGGCTGTGATATCGCTGCTGGTCAGGGTGTTAAGCAGCGTTGACTTGCCGGCATTGGTATAGCCCACCAGAGAGAGCACCGGCAGTTCCTTCTTCCGGCGCCTGGACCGACGGCGGTATCGCTCTTTTCCCACCTGCTCCAGCTCTTTGGTCAGCCTGGCCAACCGATCATCAATACGCCGCCGGTGGGTCTCAAGCTTGGTCTCGCCAGGCCCCCTCGTGCCGATCCCGCCACTGAGCCGGGAAAGCGCGTCATCACGCGTTGAGAGACGGGGTAACATATATTTCAGCTGTGCCATCTCCACCTGCAACCGCCCCTCACGACTCAAGGCCCGATGGGCAAAGATATCGAGAATCAACTGAGTACGATCGATCACCCGCATCTCGGTATAATCGGTGATCGACCGGATCTGGGATGGGTTTAATTCCTGATTGAAGATAAACAGGTTGGCATCCAGCTGCAGGGCCCGGATCATAATCTCAGCAAGCTTCCCTTTCCCTATAATCAAGCGATGATTAACCTTCCTGCTCCGCTGGAGCACGGTATCAAGGACCAGAATATCATCGGAACGGGTCAGCTCGGCAAGTTCGGCCAGAGATTCCTCGGCACGCTGCTGAGACTCAGTGCTCACACTGACCAGGATCGCCCGATCCTGACCCTTATCGACAGCGGTCGTGGTTTGCTGACGGGCAAATTCGCTTTCAAGGGCGGCAATGAAATCGGCAAAAGAATCCGTCTGACCGGCCGGGTGTACCGGCGCAAGAAAGGCCCAGCTTTTTCCCTCTGAGGCCACCGGTAGAAGATGGGCGGAGTAAAGACGCTCCGGCAGCCCGTCCGGGGTGATTTTCAAGACAGAGAGAAGATCGAGACGCAGAAAGAGAAGATCCATCAGATCTTCATCGCTGATCTCCTCTCCTGCCAGATGGGTATGAATCAGCCGCAACCCTTTCAAGCGGCCACCGGCACTACGGACCGATCCCAGCCGGGGAATCATGATTCCCTTGAAATCACCGACCACGATCTGCTCCACCTTGCCTGAACGGTGAAGCAAGACACCGACCTGCCGATTCATCTCAAATGAAAGCTGGCACAGGGCCTTCGCCATCTCTGGAGAGATGATCTGTTCTCTGGCCACCCTTTTATTGGCCAAACGTTCAAGGGCGGCAAGCTGATTTTTCTTCAGACCGCTGGTATTGCCGCTGACATTAGCGATAGTTGTTCCCTCCGAGATATTCCCTAATCTGCACGATAGGCCATAGCCAAAAAAAACTTATTGCCAAAGCCCTCAAAAATACCTCCACAAAAAGATGGCTAAACCAAAAGGCCCAAAGACAAGGCGCACTGAATCCTGAGGAATGAGGCGTACTTTGGGGTACGCCGCAGTGACGAAGGATACAGGGCAACGCAGTATTTGGGCCTTTTGATGACGCCATCGACGCCATCAACTCTTCAGGTACTGGGTAATAGAATTGGCAATAGTCTGAAAAATCTGAATAAACTTTTCCTCGTCACATTCCAGCAAGGTAATGCGAAAGCCTTGAAGTTCCGTTACAAAGGAGGTCAACGGCACCACGCAGACCCCGGTGGCACCAAGCAGATAATAGACAAAACGCTTATCCACAGAGGAACCAGGAACTGCAACCAGCGATTCGACCAGCTTGCGGATTTCGTTATTTTCAATGGGTAAAGTCTGTCGGTGATTCAAAATTCCTTCTTCAAAACAGACACTCATATAAAAAGCCCCATTCGGACGATTAACCAGCACCCCTTTGACATCCTTCAGACTCTCATAGGCGATATTGGAGAACTTTTCATATCGCCGAATCCTCTCCTCCAGATACCCCTGATAGGCGGGATGGGTCACTACTTTGGGATAGACCACCTGAGGCAAGGTCGTGGAGCAGACTTCGACCATCTTGGCATTGAGGATGGACTGGATATACTTGGCGAACATGGGATCCTTGTCGCCGTTATAGACCTCTATCCAGCCGCAACGTGAACCGGGCCAGGGCATCTCCTTGGAGATACCTCGCATGGCAATGGCCGGGACGTCCCCGATCACATCGGAAAGTGACGGTGTGGAGGTTCCATTATAAACGATATGGTGATAGACCTCGTCACAGATAATAAACAGATCGTAGCGATGGGCAATCTCGACAATGGCCTCCAGGATCTCCCGGGGATACACCGCACCTGTCGGGTTGTCAGGGTTAATAATCAGGATGCCGGCCACTGCCGGATTGTATTTGACACTTTTCTCCAAATCATCGAGATCAGGATACCAAAGATGATTCGGATCAAGGATATAGGTCAGGGGCTTGTCACCGGCATGCGCTGCTTCGGCAGAAGAATGCGTAGTATAACTGGGCGTCGGCACCAACACCCGGGCCGTAGTGCGCAAAAAACCGAAAATCTTGGCAATGGCATCACCTAAACCATTAAAGAAGATAATATCCTCTGGATCAATCTGAGCGCCGCCCCGTTTATTGGTCTCGGCAGCGATAAACTCACGGGTGGACAACACACCCTTGGTAGGGCAATAACCATAGGTCGCGTTATCCAACACTGCCTCAGAGACGATCTCCTTCATCCACAGGGGAATCTGTTCGCCCTTGGCAATGGGATCTCCAATGTTCTCCCAGTTGGTGGTCAAACCCAGTTTCTGCAACTTCATCCCGACATTGACGATATTCCTGATCTCGTATGTCAGCTCTCCGGCACCTTTGTGCACTATATCTGTTCTCATTGAACAAACTCCTGAATAAAAATTAACGCATGACCAATTATGTTTGGAACCAAGTCAAAAAACTTACCATTTAAAACTTAAAATTCAAATCATATCTTTGTAATTTGTTCTGCAGGGTCTTTCTGGTAATGCCAAGACGCCTGGAAGCTTCGCTCTTGTTGCCACCGGTTTCTTCCAAGGTCTGGAGAATCAGAAGCCTCTCTGCTTCCTGCAATGAAGAGGGAGCGGCAATTTCCCCTTCCTGCTTCTGAATGGGCAAAGGAAGACTTTTTTCACTGAGTTGCTCACCGCGCATAAGGATCACCCCACGCTCAATGGCATTTTCAAGTTCCCGCACATTGCCGGGCCAGCCATAACTGACTAACAGCTCCATACACCTGGAAGTCACCGACTCCACTGTCCGGCGGTTCTTCTCTGCAAATTTTCGTACAAAATAATCAACCAGTAAGGGGATATCTCCCCTTCGTTCACGCAGGGGCGGCACGGCCAAGGTCACCACATTCAAACGATAATAGAGATCCTCGCGGAAGTTCCCCGCCTTCACCTCGGCAGCCAGATCACGATTGGTGGCCGCCAGAATCCGCACATCCACCTTGAGAGTATCCTCACCGCCAACCCGCTGCAATTCATGCTCCTGAAGGACCCGCAGCAACTTAACCTGCATGGCCTGGGTTGTCTCACCTATCTCGTCGAGAAAAAGCGTACCCCCATCCGCCTGGACAAATTTCCCTTCCCGCCGCCGATCAGCCCCGGTAAAGGCACCCTTTTCGTGGCCAAAAAGTTCAGACTCCAGCAGGGTATCGGCCAAAGCCGCACAGTTGACCTTGACAAAAGGCCCGTCGTTCCGGTCACTGTTGCTATGCAACTCGGCTGCAACCAGTTCCTTGCCCGTTCCCGACTCACCGGTAATCAGAACTGTGGCCTCAGTGGCAGCCACATAGGAGATCATTTCCAGCAATTCCTCCATGGGAGGAGAATTTCCGATAATAGAACTGCACACAGGATTCCCTTTGTGCTCACCGGTCTGCACCTGTTGCCGTTTTTCTTCTACCTGATGATGATCCAGGGCCCGGGTCAGGGTTAGGCGCAGACGGTCGAAGTCAAGGGGCTTGGTCAGATAATCATGAGCCCCATGCTTCATCGCCTCAACGGCATCATCCACCGAAGAATAGGCGGTCATGATCACCACCGGCAGGGCTGGTTTCAGGGCATGGATCCGGCTAAAAGCCTCAATTCCATCCATCTTGGCCATACGCACATCCATGAGCACTGCGTCAAAATCGGATTTCTCCACGGCTTCAACTGCGGTGCGGCCATCATCGGCTTCCACACACCGCCAACCCCATTCCCTGAACATGGAACTGAGCATATAGCGATGCACCTGTTCATCATCCACCACCAGAATGGTTACCTGCTTTCCTTCCTTGACCACTCTTGCTCCCTTTTCACCCTTTTATTGTTATTATTTCTCTAGCTTTTTCAGCAGCCAGGCCATGTTCTGCCCCAGAACACGCATGGTCTGCATTCCTTCCTCATCCTTGGCCACCTCTTCTTTTTCACGCCCCATCCCGATGTTCCAATAATTGGAACCAACCACAATCATCTGGCCAATGAGGAAAAAATGATTTATGGAATCAAAGACATGGATAGCACCGGCCCGTCTGGCGGCAACAACAGCGGCGCCAAGCTTCCTTTTGAAAAGATCACCGTTTGCCCGGCTGACCATGCCGCAACGATCCATTAACGCCTTCATCTCCGGGGAGACATCGGCAAAATAGGTGGGCGAGCCAAGGAGAATAGCATCTGCCCCCTTCATCTTATCAAGACAGTCATTGATGCAATCCTTCTTTACAGCACAATAACCATCCTTATTCTTGAAACACTCATAGCAGGCAATACAGCCACGAACCTCCTGACCTGCAAGCTGTACAAGCTCCGTCTCAACACCTGCATCCTCAAGCTCAGCAAGAACAGTTTTGAGCAGAAGCGCAGTATTCCCATCTTTCCTGGCGCTGCCACTGAATGCCACAACTTTCATAATATTCTCCTCTCATTTTTACTTTTCTATAGACCAGAGCAAGTCAGCTCCGGTCTTCTCGGCGCCGACCTCTGTCTCAACAGAAAACCCCTTCCATAAATCATATCTGGCCCTGAATAAACTGGCGGCGTTAAACGGATCATACCCATAACTGATATACAGATCCTCAAAGACCTCCTTGCCTATCATCACCGATACATCGGAAGAGCTTTCAGCACCTTCTACATAAATATCATCGAGCCCGAACTGATTTTGCAAACGCGATGTCATATCATTCACAAACGACCCGCCCTCCTCAAAACCGATACCTGTGGCCACTGCCCCCACGATGGAATTCATTTGATTGCCGGTTCCAGAAACAGATCGACCAGCCAGCAGTTCGGTCAGAATCTGACTCTCGGCCATGGGAGGATCAGAAAAAAGTTTCAGCTCCATGTCATTCACTGTTCCAGAGACTATAACCCCCACCGTCTTTTTTTTGGTTTTTTTCTGGGCCAGAACATCAATACCCGGATTATCCAAAGGACCACCCGTAAAGAAAAATCGGCCCCTGGAGATATCCAAGGGGTGATTTCTCAGAACAAAGGTGCCTTCGTGCAAGGTAAGACTCCCTTTCCCGGTCAGAGGAAGACCGGGGGCGTCACTTACCTTTACCCCTCCCAGAAGCCGCCCTTTCAGGCCAAAAGTATCAATATTGACATCCTGTCCCAGCTCAATATTCACCGAAACGAACAGAGGTGGATCCATCTTTTTATCCGCTTCATTCCCATCCATCAGGATGACATCACTAGAGGCGGTTACAGAGCCGTCAAACTTATTAATATTTATAACGGCATGGGGCACCAGCGCCTTCCCGTTTACACGCATCACCCCTTCACGAAATACGAATTGCAGATCAGGATCAATGACAATTTCATAGTCAGGAAGGTGCGCCACCTCAAAGTTCTTGCCCATAGCAATGGCATCGACTTGCCATCCTGCCTGCTCGTCCCGTGTAATATCGCCGACAATTTTTATCTTACCTGGACCGGAAACACTATCGAGAACCAGATGCATTCCTTCTCCCTTCACCATAACCGAGAGGAGCAAATCTTCAAGGGTGATACCCGTTGCCGGAATAAAGACATTCCCCTTTATCTGCCGCAATTCCCCACTCAAACGCGGGTTCCCCACCCGGCCTTCCACCGCAAAGGTTCCCTTCATCGAGCCAGTCGGTTTCACTGTATAGTTTGACAAAGCCGCAATCGAAGAAAGATCCTTGGCGTCCAGAGCAATCTCCCCTTGAATCGGTAATTCTTTCCATGCAGAAGAGAAATCTCCAAATTGACCAATATTGATCGTTGCATCAATAATGCTCCCATCCTGAAAGCGGGTTTTTGCGATACTCACTAAGGTAGAATCAACAAGCTTCAGATCGAGGAAAGTATCAGTCCAACGCAAAAGCTGTTCCCGACCATCTTCATCCGGGACGGAAATTTGTAGTTCCGGCACTGAAAAACGTGCCTCTCCCGTCGTCATCCGCGCCCCAGTTCCTTTTGTTTGCACAGAAGCGGCAAGTGTTCCTTTAACAGGACGGGAGAGCAAGCCCCAGTTATATAAGAGTTCACCGGCAAAGGACTCAAGGTCGCCATTTAACTGCCACTGCTGTGAGGATTGCCAGCCACCCTGCAGGCAAATACTCGCCTCCCCCTGCTCAAGACAAACAGGGGCCAGATCGACCAGTTCTCCACTAATCTTTAGTGGTGAGGGGTTCCTCAACTTCCAGTCACCGTAGGGATCCAGACGTAAAAGAAGGTCACGGATTTCACCCTGCCACGACTGTGCAGCCAACCCGCCTGCCATCAGGATATCCATCTCACCCGCAGCCCCTGACATCTTTGTCTGCAGCTGATGACGGGCCATAGTTCCACTCAGCTCTACAGACAGAGAGTCAATATCCATTCCTGAGCGCAGGCCTTTCCCGGCAAGCTTCACATCCACCTCACCTTGCGGGCTGAACGTCCCCTGCCCTGTTCCGGTGAGGGTTAGCAATACATTACCCTGATAAGAAATCTGGTCTGCATCAAGTTCAAAGGAAAACTCCGGAACATCTCGACTGCCCTGAACAGTCCCTTGAAAATGCGCTTTTCCTCCTGCCTCCGGCAACAGATTCCCCAGGTTCTCCGAATCAAAATGAACGCGAAGATCCAATGGATTGATCGTCCCTCCGACACTGTGCTGCCCAGGGACAGCACCCACCGTTCCGGTCACGCCCAACTCTGATTCGCCACTCCGCAGCAGCAGTTCCTGCACCTGAATCACATCCCCATTCACAGTCACCGAACCGCTGCCCGCAAGAGGATACCCGAGAAGGTCACCGTCAAGGGCCAGAAGCTGCGTTTCACTGTTGAATTCATCACCCTGTAACCGGCCCATCGTCTTGATCCTGCTGTTGATACGCCCTTTCCAATCGGGAAAATAAGGTTCGGGATCAATATCCTTTCCCTCAAGTTCCACCTGCCAGCGTACACCATCCTGCCAGCCAACCGTCCCCTGTGCCGTTATCATTCCGCAGGCCATGGAAGACCCAGTGTCGCGGGCACCAAGGTCGGCGCAGGAGCGATCTTCCGGTAAGCGGGCAACAAGCGACGACAGCTGCAGCTCTGTGAAATTCCCGGAAAATTCTGCATGAACTTCTGCCTGAGGAAACTGTGCCCAGGCCCCTTCCAGTTGCACCGTCCCCTGATACCTATCCGCTGTACCCTCTGCCTTGATATCGCCAGATGCAAGTACAAGTTCAGGCCACTCCGGGTTGAGATCCACCAATTTAACCTGAGAAAGGGTGCTATCCAACTGCCAGCGCACCTCACCAAAGAGATCGGAGCATACAAGATTCACCCTGTTCTTCACAGGGGTCTGGACATCAATCTGGGCCGTCAGATGATCCATCAAGTCGCCACGGATCACAAAATCCGCCGCAAAGAGTGTGGAGTCCTTCTCTTCCATGCTCCCCCCTCCCTGCAGATCAAGGGGCCACTTCCCACCAAGAACAACGTTCCCCTGCGCATGCGCGGAAACCCCGTGGATGCTGGCCTCAAACTTTTTCAGGCTAACGTGGTCTTTCTCGGCAGAAAGTTCAAGACTGACTCTCTCAACACGCGGCATTTCCATGCCGGAGATACCATGAATGAACACATCTTCCAGTTCAAAGGTAGTGAGGGCAACTCCCAAGGGCAGCAGGATATCGGGCAGGACAAAAGAAGGACTGTTCGGCCCTTGTCCCTCCTCCTTTATCTGCACATCAACACCTTGTCCATGAAACGTGACAATCCGCACTGTCCCATGGAAAAGGGCCAGGGGCTGCCACTGCATCTCAATTTTTTTGCAGTGCAGATCAACTGCGGCTGTCTTCACCCGCAATCCATTCAACTGCCACGTATCAAACAACCTCCCCTGAACATCTTCAAAAGCCAGCACCCCGTCGGAGAACTTCACAGCATTGTTTGCCAGTTGGCGGAGACCATTCTCCGTCAACCCCAGGAAGGCCAAAGCAGCCAGGACGATCAGCACGGGAAGGAAAAGAAAGCTGACAACGAGCCACCGTTTCACAGATCTGCCCCCACATTGAGATGAATACGGTAAGAAAATTCTTCTTCCATCAAGGGAGCAGCCACATCCAGTCGTATCTGGCCAAATGGCAGGGTAATCCGCCCCCCGACACCCACACTTTTCTTCAAATCGACATTCATGCTGTCCATGGCCTGCCCTGTATCATAAAAAGCGGCCACGCTCCACATTTCATCTATCTTCCGTTCCACTTCCATACTGCCAACCATCAGATAACGACCGCCAACTACTGTTCCAGAGGAATCAATGGGGCCGATACTTTTATAGTCATAGCCACGGACACTCTGATCACCACCAGCATAAAATCGCAGGGACGGGGGAAGGTCATTAATGGAGTCTACAGCTGTACCACCCAGAGTAAAACGACCGATCAACCGCCACTTATCAAAAAGTGACATAATCCCCTTCACCCCGGCCTGGGCCTGCACAAAAGTGGCATCCGAAAGCATACTTTTTTCAGTACCTTTTACATCTACGGAAAAACGCCAACCATCTTCGGTATTAATCCTGTTTTGCGCAACAACCACACTCCAACCAACCCCTGGCAGCAGGAGAAAACTGGAGCCGCTGGTTACCCCCACGTCATACGTTTCATCCCGGGCCTCAAGGGTTACCCCATACTGATAGACCGGCCCGGAATGACTGACAGCCGCAGCCACAGAAAGCAGATCTGTTTGCGTACCATCCCATTCCTCACTGACCCAACTCCCTGCATACTTCAAGGCATCATATCTTGGATCAGCCACGGGAATTTCATAGGAGGTAACAACGGTACTGATTTTTTCAGAAAGTTGCAGAGAACTGTGCATCTTATGCCCACTGGCATTGAAAAGGCGATTTTTCCACTCCATTTTCCCCCGGATTCCAGTATCCGTGCCATAACCAAGACCAAAGCTATAACGATTACGCAAGGCGGGGGTAAGGGTCAGGGCAATAGGAACGTGAAAATCACTGAGGTTGTCAAGTTCTGGCTCTACCGTCACCCCGCTGAAAAAACCCGTTTCATAAAGAGTTGACTGTAATCGGGTGATTGCGCGAAGGGAATAAGGCTCACCTTCCTTATAGGGAAGATAGCGTGACAGAAGTTTCTGATTAATGATATTCTGGGAGGAATGGGTCTTGCCGAAGAGAAGCCGATGGCCGGTATTCAGGAGCAGATCAATGTCAGCCTGATGGGTTGCTTGATACACCCTGATCTCATTTTTTGCAAATCCGGCCTCGACAAAACCGTTCCTGATGGCCCATTGCAAAATCTTTTTCTTGCCTTCCTCATATTGCAGGTGTTTGAGAATTGCGCCGTCCTTCAGGGGAAACTGCTGTTCAAGATCAGCAAAAAGGGACAATCCGCTGCCAGGGCCGGTGACCCCCACGACAACAGAGCGCACCCGTACCGGCTCACCGGGGGTGATAATATAGGAGGCATGCCAGATGCCCTCGCTCTCAATCAGTGCGCTTTCAACCCGGGGCGAATAGTAGCCCAGAGGCTCCAGGGCCGATTTGATGTCAGCAGGGGCCTTCCGATGCAGACGACGCATCTCTCCAACACTGAGTCGTGGGCTTTCCCGCTGCTGATAGATCCTGAGCTGGGCCAGGATATTGGCAGACATCACCTGATCCACGTTGCTGACCTTGACATCGAGAACCACTGCCCCACGTGCCGCGTCCGGCATCAGCATCAACAAGAAAAGAAAGAGAATAGGCAGAAGACGCATCTAAGAATAAACAGACAATTGTTTTATGGATGAAGTTTCATCCGAGAAGGGCTATAAAAGCAGTCACTATCCGCTTTTATAGCTCAAAGTCAGCCAACCCTGCCACCAAAAAAGGTTGATTGCTGATAACCATTTGCAGGATACTCTTTTATAGATACCTTGTAAAATCAAGATCATTTGAGGCTCATTTAAAATACCATTTCCACAACCCGTACGTCATTGAAAAAATGAGCGACTCCCATCTAAGGATTGAAAAAATAGTCAATGGCGGATACGGCCTGGCCCGCAGAGAGAATGGACAAATCGTCCTGCTCCGGCATGTCCTGCCGGGAGAGACCGTCACGGCCAGAATTCTGGCGGAGAAAAAGGGCTTTGCCGAGGCAGCTCTCAGCAAAATCATTGAGGCCTCTCCCCACCGTATTTCTCCACCATGTCCTAAATATGGTGCCTGCGGCGGCTGCGACCTTCAGCACTGCGACTCTGAGCAACAGCTCCAGATCAAACAGGGGATCATTGCAGACCTGATTGAACGTGCCCCTCAGAGCGTCCTGCAACTGGCTGTTCCCCTGCTGGCTGACCCCATTGCCTCACCACAGGCCTTCGGATACCGCCAACGCATCCGGCTGCAGATAGACGAGAACAGGCAACCGGGCTTTCGCCGCTACCATTCCCATCAATGCGTCCCGATAAGCGAATGTCTGTTGGCCAGACCGGAGCTGAACAGCGTCCTGCAGCAACTCCAGGCCCACCCGCCATTCCATAAAATACTGGCCACCACCACCGAACTGGAACTGCTGTTCAATCCCGCAAGCTCAAGGGTGGTCTGCCTGTTTCACCTCTCTCGTAAACCACGGCCCACCGACATGAAACAGGCCGAAGCGCTGATGGCAACCTTACCCTTGGTGGAAAAGATCCTCTTTCACGGCCAGGACTTTCTGCCCTGCGGGCCGAGCTCCGGCAACAAGGATGACGGCGACAACGACGAGTTACAGTTTCTACTACCTCCTTTTCCCGGCCATACCGACAAATCAATCTCGCTCGCCTTGGAAGCCGGCGGCTTCTGTCAGGTCAATCTGGAACAAAACATCCAGCTTATCCAGACGGTGCTTGATTTCTGTCAGGCCGACAGGCAGACCACCGTTCTTGATCTCTTCTGCGGCATGGGCAATTTTTCCATCCCCCTGGCCATGCAATCAGCATCGCTGCTGGGCATCGAAGGCCAGGGATCAGCGATACGCGCTGCCCGTAAAAACAGCAAGCGAGCATGCCTCACCAACACCCTTTTTGAGAAAAGCCCCATCCATGAGCGCTGCCAGACATTGGCAGCAGAAGACCGGAGCTTTGACTGCGTGGTCATCGACCCGCCCAGACAAGGCGCTCCGGGACTCGCGCGACACCTGGCAACGCTTACCCGCAAACGCCTGGTCTATATCTCCTGCGACCCCGCCACCCTGTGCCGGGATCTTGGAGAGTTGAGCTGCGCCGGCTTCACCATCATAAAGCTCCAGCCCGTGGATATGTTCCCCCAGACCCATCATATCGAGACCGTGGTTTTGCTTGAGAAATAAAGACTTCCTGAAAGGAGACTTATGGGTACCTTGAAAAAGTAGGCTCTTTATTCAAGATCAAGGCGGGAAGAAAACTTTACCGCAGGCATATATTTGATATTCCTAGGATAAAATTTTCTGAACAACGCAGAGCTTGGACAAAAAGACCATTTTTCAAGATACCTTTATAAGCTGTCCAGAGGGCTGATCACCCCATGACCACCTCGATTAAGCACATGGGTGTAGATCATGGTGGTGGAAACATCGGCGTGGCCCAGAAGTTCCTGGATGGTACGAATATCATGACCGCTTTCCAGCAGATGAGTGGCAAAGCTGTGGCGCAGGGCATGGCAGTTGACCCGCTTGCTGATCGAGACCGTCAGGGCCGCCTTTTTGACGCTCTTCTGCAGACCGTTTTCATGGATGTGGTGTCGCCGGGTTTCGCCGCTGCGCGGATCGAGAGACAGCCTACCACTGGCAAAGACATACTGCCAGCCCCATTCCCTGGAGGTATTGGGATATTTCCGGGCCAGGGCGTCCGGAAGAAAGACCTCGCCCAAGCCCTGGGCCAGATCATCCTGGTGCAGCCGATGCCTTTCTTCAAGATGGTCGACCAGCAACTGGCGCAAACTCTTGGGCAGCGGAACCACACGATCCTTCCGCCCCTTGCCGTCACGGACCATGATCAGATCCTGATCAAAGTCAACATCCTGTACCCGCAGGCGAACGCACTCCATGAGACGCATCCCGGTACCGTAAAGTAATGCGGCCATCAGATAATGGAGCGGACTGAGCTTTTTCAGCTCCTGCAACAGACGGCCTGCCTCCGCACGGCTCAAGACCACCGGCAAGCGTCTCGGCCTTTTGGCCCGGACAAAATCACCAAGGGTCCCAACCTCACGCTTGAGCACCTGCGTGAAAAAAAAGACCAGACCATTCAGGGCCTGATTCTGGGTACTGGCCGCCACCTGACCTCGTACTGCCAGATCCTGCAGAAAGGAGGCGATTTCTGCTTCGCCAAGGTCCGCCACTTCCCGCTCCCCGACAAAAAGCAAAAACCGGCAGACCCAGCCAAGATAGGCCTGTTCGGTACGAATGGAATAATTCCTTTGCCGAATCACGACAACCAGCTCATCCAGAAACTTGCCGTACCGGGTACGTACCGCATCCAGCAACGGCGCTCGTCCGGACGGCTGAGTACTGGGCAGAATCCCGTTTCCACGGGCGATGGTCGGATGGGTGTCGGTTAGTTCCTGGGCGGAGTTGCGCCAGTACTCCCAATTCACCTGGGACTCACAGGCCGCACTGGCAGTTTGCAGCAAAATCTGTATAGCATCAACGATCTGCAGGAACTGCCATCCCAGAATTCCATCTTTCCGCCCCTGCTCCTCCAGATAATGGTTGATATCATCAGCGGTATGATCAAGCAGTTTCCGGCCTTGGGCAGCCCTTACAAATGCCTCAGCCCGCATCACGTACCAGCGTTTATTATTTTCTTTGACTCCACGCTGGCTGAGTATGTCCAAGTACTTACCCCAAAAAATCTCAATATTTTTGGCTGAAAAATTTGTTTTTCCCTGCTGTATCATGTATCACTCAAGAAGTTATGTGAATATATTAAAAATATATGGACCGCACGACCTTTCACATAAAAGGATACACAGAATAAAAAAGAAATCAATAGACAGAATCTGCCTAGCACCATATTGGCCTATTCTGTCTAATACACTGTTAGCAATCACAACGAATTGATTTTTTCAGTGACAATCATATCCAAAATTCTTCTGTCTATTTTAGCTAAAATACGAAATCCATTTTTGTCTTTGCATTTTTTCCACCAGTCTCTTGCAGACTCAATGTTTGAAAAAGGAAGACATACAGACCCAGCCGTTCCTTTGTAAGTACCATGTGGGTCTTTTTCAACACAACCAGCGTTGAGGTTTTTTTGAAATTCTCTATTTGCTTCTTTGCTCCACATATATTGCTCCAATAAATTAAAATATTTTGCTAACAAAACGCTTCACTTTGACGCGGAAACAGCCCCGCGCCAGTGAGCTATCCGATAAGCTCGCCCGCTAACGCGGACGAGCTTATCGCTGCTGTTGAGTAAACTCGAACACCCTGACAGGTTCCGCCTAAAGGCTACACCTATCGAATAAGGATAGATTGTGAGCGCGCAGCGATCCACAATCTTATCCATGGTTGAACAAGCCCGGGGTAATAACAAGGAAATATCTTTTTCAAAGGATTCTGTCAGAAGTGCAATCGAATGATATGCACTTTTCTCAGGACGCACTTGTCCCTTTGCCTGAACAAGCATAAAAAGTCGATTATTTCATAGAGCCAATCTTCCTCCTTCTAAAATGAATATTGAGGATGCACCGGGTAGAACAGTTACACCCCTCAAGGGGGTACTGAAAAGAGTCCCGGCCTTCTTAAATTCCTCCGGAATTCTACAATCAGCATCGAAGCCTTGCAGCAGGGACACTTGAAAGCAGGTCTTTGGCGTGGTGCAAATATTTCAATAATGACCTGCAAAATCAGTTGGACAAGAGAAAGCAGTTTCTTTGCGTTACTGTGAAGAAACCCATAATCCCTCACTCGCCTAAACCCTTTCGGCAGCACATGTTGCACTATAAGATGCAAAAATTCTTCGCCTGGGAGTGAGCGGAATTTTGTTTCGCCAGCCTCGCTATCAATGTACTTGAATGTGACCTGCCCATGTTGGTTTGAAACAATATTTTTCTCACTGATCACCCCGCGGTAGAGGTATCTGGACAAGTATTTCAGAGCCTCTATCCCCCTGCCAACACCAACGCAGTGTGCTAC
>JAGXHG010000011.1 GCA_024636345.1 Desulfobulbaceae bacterium
AATGTTTATTGAATGGAGGTTTAAATAGTTCGTTGAACGGTCGACGGTCAAACAGGTTCATCTGCAATAACCTGAGAATTTGATACATTGACCTGCCCAGCTTGGATTGGAATTTGAGATAAGCAACAAGCAGAAAAACACAGAGGGCAATCCAGATTTGGGTCAGTACAGCATTCTTCGAAGTTCCAAGAAATGTTTTGATTTTCAAGTGCTGTTTGATCCATTTGAAAAACAGCTCGATCTGCCAACGTTCTTTATAAATTGCGGGAATTTCGCTGGCCTTCAAATGATGGGCATTGGTGATAAAACGATATTCCTGGCCGGTCTCCTGATCAGTGTAAGCAATCAGGCGCAACGAGTCATCAATACATGTTGACTCTGGTTCAGACTCACAAAATTAACATTGCCACATCGAATATCTAATTTTATCCAAATGCCCTCGGGTTGAGATGTCTACTGTGAGTGTCTGATTTAATAGAACTTATTTTTCCGAGTTGTCAGCTCTGATCAGCGTTATCATAATTCGGAGAACCTTGAAAATGCTAATATTTTTAAGCTTCCCTTCAGATGGAATCTCAACGCATTATATTCCTTCTCCGCTTCCCGTCTGTCCTTCGTCTTCTTCTGAGGCTTGCAGATCCTCGAAGGCCTGGCGCACTTTGTCCAGTTCTTGCCGGTAACCCCTCGGCATCACCATATTCCAGGAATTTGCTGTAGCGACTGTGGAAACCGCTCGTTCGTCGCGCGTGTTTGATCGGGCACCAGTATTGTTCTGTCCTGCCAGCTATCTCGTGGATATAGGCGATCAATCCGTTGAAGTAGCCGCAGTAGATGCAGTTCAGCTTTTCAATACCATTGAGGTAGTTGAGGGCGTGCCGGTCGATGACAATGTACCTGCTCCGTTTGACCTTGGGAATTTTGTAAATGGGAAAGCAGACGGTCTGGAACAGGGAAACAAGGAGGTCCAGGAGCAGGGCGGGAAAGAGGCAGGACCAGATAAATGGGACGGTGAGGATGTTTAGGAGTTCCGCCTCCTTCAGATAAAGGGAAATCCTGGTGGCAAAGAGTTTGTGCTGCCTTCTAATCTCATTGTCAAAGCGGATTTTTTTGCCCTGAATTTTGTAAGAGTACTCAGCCTGCTTCTTCTGGATCTCCTGAGTCAGCTCCTGCTCAAGTTTTTTAATGGCCTCGATCAGGCTTTGCAATTTATTATTCATTGGGGCCTTATCTTAATGTCTATGAAAAGAGAGCGGAACAAAGTTTTCTGTGCTTTGTTTTGTGCTGGTTAGAGTGGGGCTCTGACAGGGTGTGTCCTGTTTTTATTTGCTGTTGATGGTAGCCATCACCCTGCGGTTTTGCTGACGACCCTCTTCCGTGGCATTGGAGGCAATGGGGCGAGAAAATCCATATCCTGCGGTGCCGAGGCGGGCAGGGTTGATGTTGAACTGTTGGACCATATACCTCTTTACGCTTTCTGCCCGTTGCCGTGAAAGGGTGCTGTTGTATCTCTCTGAACCCATGTCACAGGTATGGCCTTCCAGGGTGATGGATATCTGCGGATGGGCAGCCAGAAAACTTCCGACTTCATCAAGATTGTCTTTTGCGTCGGGGCGGATGGTGTCCCGGTCAAAGTCAAATTTCACATTGAGCAGGAAAGATACCGGTGGAGGGGAACTTTTTTTAAAGAAGACCTTTTCGATAAATTCATTCATCCCTGCGGTGCTGGCAAGCGCATTCCCTGTGGTGACAAAACCGCACTCCCCGGCCCTTGCAACTGCCGCCATTGTATTCTGACCTGCGGCGGCATCGCCAATAAGAATGGTGTAGATGCATAGTCTGTCACCATAAGCAGTCTTTAACCGGGACGCGGCCTCTTCTGGAGATGTCTTGTCTGCAGAGACCTGCAGGCCATCACTGATGACTATCAACGCGATCTTTCCCACAGTGTCCTTTAACGTCTCTATGCTCTTGACCAAGGGAATGCTTATGGGGGTCAGGCCCTTTATCTGCACACTCTTCACTGCCTGAGCAAAAGCAGGCGGGGTGTAATCAGCCATGCCGTAAATGAGACTGTCATTTGCCAAAATGTCTCTGGTCACAACAGTGTCGCCAATAATGTGCAGGCCAGCCTTGAGCTTCAGATCGCTGATGGCTTGATTCATGCCAAGGATAATATTTCTGGACTGGTCAAATTTCTGGCTGCCGTTGTAGGTATCCCACATAGAGGATGAACCATCAAAAATAACCAGAAGATTGTCAACCTTCTGCTTGTATCCCTTGCTTAGAAGTTCCTGATGATTGGAGTTGATAAAAAGGCATTGTTTCTTTGGGGCACAACCACAGCTCAAGCCCACGAGAATAAAGAGTAAAAATATTATTAGTCGTTTCAATTTTTTGTCCATGCAGATTTGAAGACTGGAGAAGCTTCCACCCCATAAATAATCGATTGCGGACTATACGTTATTTTGTAAAAATAAAGCAAGGAGATAAAAAAACGTTATGACTTGGCAGCGAGGGTGCATTATCTGCTCTTTTGGTGTATAATCATATAAAATATCTCTCGAGAGCCCCTTGCTCAGTGTCTCCTGCCTCCTGGTTGGAGAAAGTGAGATGAGACTTGGGCCTTGTCTCTCTCTTTATCCCATCAACGTATTTTTATCCCTTGCTGGTTCATGAAAAGAATTCCGATTGTCGGATTGCATATAAAAAGGAAAAAATGTCAACGCACTCTATAGTTGCCCTGGTTGGGCGTCCCAATGTGGGGAAATCAACCCTCTTTAATCGCATCACCAAATCCAGACAGGCCATTGTTGACGCGACTCCAGGTGTCACCCGTGACCGTCATTATGCGCGTGTGGTCTGGGATGAGAAGATGTTCATGCTGGTGGATACCGGAGGGATTGATGATAACCCCGAAGATCTGATGGTGGATCATATCAGGGAACAGGCCATGGCTGCCATTGAAGAGGCTGATATTATTATCTTTCTCATGGACGGGAGGCAGGGCGTTATGCCCGCAGACCTTGAGGTGGTGGACCTGCTCCGTCGTACTGATAAGACCATCTTTCATGTGGTGAACAAAATCGACAGCCCCGAACAGGAAGTGAAACTACTTTCTCCTTTTTATGAGTTGGGGGTGGAGCCCTTGTGGTCGCTCTCCGGTGAGCATAGTTTCGGCTTTTATACCCTGATGGATGCCTTGAGCACAGAGCTGAAAGTGAATGAGGATGAAGTTGCTCTGCCGGAAAATACTATCAAGGTGGCCTTTTTCGGCCGTCCTAACGTGGGCAAGTCGTCCATGATTAACCAGATACTTGGCCAGGAGCGGATGGTGGTCTCTGATATCTCCGGTACCACGCGCGATGCTGTGGATACCCTGCTCAGTTATGACCAGTATAATTATCTGCTTATAGATACTGCAGGCATTCGCCGGAAGGGAAAGACCACCGAAAAGTTGGAGAAGTTCAGTATCCTGAAGGGGCTCTCTTCTATGGAGAAGTGTGATATTGCCGTGGTCCTGATAGATGCCGGTGAAGGGATCACTGAGCAGGATACCACCGTGATCGGCTACACTCAGGATCAGGGACGGGGACTTATTATCCTGGTGAATAAGTGGGACCTGATTCAGGATGATAAAAAGAGACAGGAACATCTGTGGGCGGAGATAGCACGGGCCTTGCCCTTTGTCGGATTTGCCCCTATTCTCCATGTGTCGGCGCTCACCGGCTATGGGATTAAAAGGCTTTTTCCGACCATCGGGGCTGTCTATAAACAGTTTACGGCTAAATTCCCCACGTCAGCTCTGAATCAGTTGCTTCAGGATGCCGTGGTGGCGCATAGTCCGCCCATTTACAAGAATAAACGGCTCAAATTTTATTTTACCTCGCAGATCGGAACCAAACCGCCGCAATTTGTGATCATGAGTAACAGCTCCAAAGGAGTTCATTTTTCCTATGAGCGTTATTTGACGAACCGTTTTCGGGATGGGCTGGGTCTGGACAAGGTGCCCGTGCAGATAGTGATTCGTGATAAGAATCGGGATAAAGAGGGGCAGAAATAAGTTTGTTTTTGTCTCGGAGGCAAGAGAGTAGAGGGAACTCAAAAACAATTCAAAGGAGGAACAATCATGGGTAAGGAACAGAACACCAAGAAAGAAGCGAAGAAAGAACCAGCGAAGAGCATGAAGGAAAAGAAAGCGGCCAAGAAGGCAAAAAAAGAAGATAAGAAGGGACAGATGCCATAACAGTATGAATAATCAGCAACCGAATAATCCTTTGCATGGTGTCACCCTTGAGATGATTCTTACCCGTCTGCTGGAGAAGTATGGCTGGGAGAAAATGGGCAGGAAGATCAAGATAAAATGTTTTGTCAGTGAACCAAGCATCCAATCCAGTCTGGTGTTTCTGCGAAAAACCCCCTGGGCCAGGAAAAAGGTTGAGGATTGGTATATCCGTAATTTTGTCAAAGATTGGAAGGAGGTTCAGGAAGAGAAGTCCCTGAATTCTGAACCTCCTCTGTGACATCTCTGACCGTATCAATCACCCGCAGGGTGGCGTCTTACTAAGCCCAGGGACAGGAAAGAACAGCTTTAGCCAAACCATAAATTCCCCCCCCAACTTCAGACCTTTGCTCCTCCAGAGGTCTTGTCGCTCCTTTGCCATTATCACTAGAATGCTGGCGCTGAACAATGGCGTCATGTAAATCCAGGGCAGCGTCAGAAGAACACACCAAAAAAAAAATGGATCTGCAGGTCCAAGATCTTTTTCTCATATTTCTGGTACGCCTGCAGAAGAATCATCTGCGGTGCGTCATTCATTGATAGCCCTGGCTGCCAGATATCTCTGGAGTGCCCCTTCAGCTCATGGCCTGGGCCATGGCTTTTTGAAAAGACTCAGCTGAGCGTTTGATCACGTCATCAGAGATGCAGAAGGCGAGGCGGAAATAACCCGGAGCGCCGAATCCGCATCCCGGGACCGCCAGGATCTTGTGCTCCTGAAGGATGGCGCAGAATGCCACATCGTCGGCAATGGGGGACTTGGGGAAGATATAGAAAGCACCTTTGGGGGGCACAAAATCATACCCTGCCTCGCTGAGGATTGTGCAGAACAATTCACGCCTGCGGGTGTAGATTGAACTGTCAACGCTCACATTCTGTAGTTTGGCCACTACTCGCTGCATAAGGGCCGGGGCATTGACGAAACCGAGGATGCGGTTGGCGAGTGTGAGAGCACCAAGTAAGGCTGCCTTATCTCCAATTTCTGGATGGACGGCCAGGTAGCCGATCCGTTCACCCGGCAGGGAAAGGTCTTTGGAGTAGGAAGAGAGGACAATACTGTTGTGGGTGGCTTGGAAGACGCTGCCCACTACGTGATTGTCAAAGACGATCTTGCGGTAAGGTTCGTCGGCAATGAGGTAGATGGTGGTTCCGAATCTTTTTCCTGCTTCGTCCAGCAGTCTGCCAAGAGCGTTGAGAGACTCCTGTGAGTAGATCTGGCCGGTGGGGTTGTTGGGAGAATTAATAAGAATGGCCTTGGTCTTGTCGGTGAGGGCCGCTTCAATGGCTGCCAGGTCAAGGTTGAATTCCTGGTCGGTACTCACGACCTTGCTGACTCCTCCATGGTTATCCACATAGAAGTTGTATTCGACAAAATAGGGGGCCAGCAGGATCACCTCGTCACCTGGATTGAGCAGTGATTTCATGACGATATTGATGGCGCCGGCAGCTCCACAGGTCATGAGCATGTCATTGCCATGGACCGTGACCCCTTGCTCGAGCGACATCCTGGCGGCTAAACTTTCACGAACCCAGGGGTAGCCGCCATTGGGCATATAGGCATGGACGCCCGGTGACTGGTCGGCTGCAAGCTCCTTGATTACAGTGGTAAATTCAGGTGGAGGCGGGACATCAGGATTGCCCAGACTGAAATCAAAGACATTTTCGGCCCCGAACTGGGCCTTCATCTTGGCCCCTTCCTCAAACATCTTGCGAATCCAGGAAGATGTTTCAGCAAAAGTCCGCATTTTATTGGAAATAGACATGATTCTCCTTAATCTTGTGTTTCTTTTATCGTTTTTTGAAATATTCGTAGGCCACATTGATCTCTTTCATCTTCTCTTCTGCAACTCTGCGGAACTCTTCACCCAGATGCACCACCTTGTCAGGATGATATTTCATGCTCAGGGTTCTATAGGCCTTTTTGATCGTCTCCATGTCAGCCCCTGGCTCCAGGCCGAGCACTGCATAATAGTGGGCCGATGAATCCCGTGTGGTAGCACCAGGCTGCTGCTGCCGGTACATGTATTTTGCCTCAATGGTCCGCTGGTCATAGGCAGAGATCTGCAGATAGGTGGCAATATTGCGTGCTATCGTAAGCTCTGCTGTCGGCACCTCACTCTTGGTGTAGAGAATCTGGTAGACCAGCTCCAACAGGATCAGTCGAGGTTCATAGGCAAAGGTGGTTCTGAATTCCTGGAGTAGGGATTCCAGGGACTGGGTAGAGGCAACGGCCTCTTTGATCAAATCCTTCACCCAGAACATCTGGTCTTGAGAATAATGGAGGTTATACTGGAAAAAACGCTGAATAGTGGTGACTTCTTCCTTGGTGATTTTTCCGTCAATCTTGGCAATATTGATCAGGATCTGGATCAGCAACCAGACAAACCTGTTGTGACTTTCACTCTGGGATGCCTCATAATTGGAAACCTTTTTCTGTACCCAGTAGGTAAAACCCCAGAAGATGGCAATGAAAATGAGGACACCCGCCATCCCGGAAAAGATGAGGGCACCGACAAAATTAAGCAGAGCAGGAGCACCGCCGGTGATCAGGATAATGAGGGCCAGGAGCAGCAGGCAGCCGCCGCAGCCAGGTTGTTTATGTTGTTGATAAGGCATTGGAATATCGATTTATGGAAATTTGTGGGGAAAGCAGTTATCTGCTTTCTTTTGCTTGAAACAGCGCTTCAACAAATTCATTGGGATCAAAATCACGCAGGTCTTCGAGCTGTTCGCCGATGCCGATAAAGCGGATGGGTATCTTTAACTCACGGCAGATATTGACTACGATCCCGCCCTTGGCTGTGCCGTCAAGTTTGGTCAGGGTCAGGCCGGTGATGTCAACCGTAGCGTTAAAAAGTTTTGCCTGCGAGATGGCATTTTGACCAGTGGTGGCGTCAAGGATCAGCATGACCTCATGGGGAGCGTCTGGAATTTTTTTGCCGATGACCCGCTTGATCTTCTTCAGCTCTTCCATCAGGTTCACTTGAGTATGCAGACGTCCTGCCGTGTCAACAATGACCACATCATAGTTTTGGGCCAAGGCTATGTCCATGGCATCATAGACTACAGCGGAAGGGTCTGCACCTTCATGCTGAGAGACGACCTGCACTTTGTTGCGTTCACCCCATATCTTTAACTGGGCGACCGCCGCTGCCCGGAAGGTATCTGCCGCCACCAGCAGTACTGACTGCCCGGCATTGGTGAATTTATGGGCAATCTTGCCGATGGTTGTGGTCTTGCCGACCCCATTGACCCCCACCACCATGATGACAAAAGGCCCTTTGTCGGGCATGACCAGCTCTGCTGGTCGGTCTGATTCCGTGATAAAGGAACGGATTTTCTCTTTGAGCACTTTCTTGAGCGTCTGCGGGTCAGAAAGTTCCTTGCGCTTGAGCTTGCGACGGGCCTCGTCCAGAAGCTCCTGGGCGGTATTGACCCCCAGGTCGGCGGTAATCAGGATCTCCTCCAAATCGTCAAGGAGCTCCTGGTCGATTTCTTTTTTTCCCAGAAAGAGGGTGTCAATCCGATATACAAGGGACTCTTTGGTCTTGGTTAATCGTTCCGAGAGTCGCTGGAACATGGAACTGTTTTTTTTGCCGGGACTGGCCTCTTTCTGTGGGAGGTTAGAGATAGACGATTTTTGTGGAAGTTGGGGCTTTATGGATGAAGTCGGCTCCTGGCTCTCTTCCAATGTTGCGGGGGGTGGTTCAAGGGGAACCTCTGCTTTTAGCGTGGGTTCTGCTTGGTCTGGCTCTGTCTGGTTAGGGTGCTCCAGATCTGGAGCAGAAATTTCCTCTTCTTTTTTACCAAATTTTTTTTGGAACCAGCCGAGCATAAGGAAGTCCTTTGTGACGTTTTAACGTCATTATTGAGATGTCAGTCTTTTGTGACAGGGATTGTATAAGTTAAAAAAAATATATTACGGTCAGGAAGGGAAGAAAGCAACAAAAACAGTACTCCTGGGATATCTGGCAGGGTATCCTTCAGGATTTTATTTGCATTTACAGATATCAGGATTACTGTACAAATAATTGGTGTCACTGTGTTCCGGGATGAGCCGGTTGGCTTAACTTCCCTGATGATCCATAGCAATAAACATTATTTTTCAAAAGTAAACGTTTGCTTTTTATCTCAATATTACAGGGGGAAGTACTATGTCGAGTTCGTGTGGAACAAGCAGTTCCTGCTCAAGCAAGGGTTGTGGCAGTCAGGAATCACAACAGGCAAAAATGGCCCAGCAGGAGAATGCCATTACCCGGTCACTAGGGAAAATTAAACACAAGATTCTGGTCATGAGCGGCAAGGGTGGGGTTGGGAAATCCACCGTTTCTGTCAATCTGGCCTTAGGGCTGGCTAAAAGAGGCCATAAGGTGGGGCTGATGGATGTGGACCTTCACGGCCCGGATGTTATCCGGATGTTGAACATGAAGGGGAGCATGGAACCACCCGCGACTCCGGATGCCTTGGTGCCACCGTTACAGTACAACGATAATTTGAAGGTTGTTTCCCTCGAATATATGATGAAGGACAGGGACGAGGCCATTATCTGGCGCGGTCCCTTGAAGATTCAGGCCATCCGTCAGTTTGTCGCTGATATGGATTGGGGTGAGCTTGATTATTTGATCATTGATGCCCCTCCGGGGACGGGTGATGAGCCTCTGTCCGTGGCCCAGACCATTCCTAATGTCACGGCCGTTGTAGTAACCACTCCCCAGAAGGTTGCCCTTGCCGATGTGCGCAAATCCATCAGTTTTTGCAAGACAGTGGGAATGGAGATCACCGGTGTGGTTGAAAACATGTCTGGTTTTGTCTGCCCCCACTGTAATCAGACCGTTGATATCTTTAAAACCGGTGGTGGTGAAGAGCTGGCCCGTGATTTTGATCTGCCGTTCCTGGGTCGGGTTCCCATGGATCCGAAGGTGGTCATTGCCGGTGATGATGGGGAGCCCTATCTTACCTCCGATGCCATAAGCCCCGCCACTGAGGCCTTTGCTGCAGTGGTAACGGCGGTGGAAAACCGTCTGCCACCTCTTTCTGCGGTAAAACCAACACTGAACATGGCGTCTGCCACCAGCAGTTGTGGTTGCGGCGGTGGTGGGTGTAATCCTGACAAATGTGATTGCTGATTAAAGAGTGAATAGCAAGTAGGAAGTGGTGAGTAGTAAAAAGAGAACAGGAAGAGTGGAGTATCAGATCCTTTTTCTGTTCTTTTTTTTGTAAATATTATATTTTTAATATGTAACTGATATGTTTATTAAACAACTGACTGTTGGAGAGATGGGAGTCTGCTGTTATATTGTCGGCTGCGCAAAGACCGGCAAGTGTGCGGTGATTGATCCCGGCGGCGATGAAAAGAAGATTCTCTCTGAGGTGGAACGCGCGGGTCTGACCATTGACTATATCATTGCCACCCATGGACACCCCGATCATGTCTGCGGCAACAGGCGGATCAAGGAGGCCAGTGGAGCGCCCATTGTCATGCATGAGGCGGATGCGGTATTTTTTTCCAGGCCGGATGTGGTAAAATATTTTTCCATGCTCGGACTCGAAGCCTCTCCTCCTGTTGATATCCAGGTGCTGGGTGGTGACGTGATTAGCATTGGTGAGGAAAAACTGCAGGTGATTCATACCCCGGGACATACCCCGGGCGGTATCTGTCTGTACAATGCTCCGGATCTTTTTACCGGTGATTCACTCTTTGTCGGTGGTCTTGGCCGTACTGATTTCCTTGGTGGCTCCCATGGAGAGTTGATTGAAGCGATCACTACGCAATTGCTGACCCTGCCGCCGGAGACTGTGGTCTGGCCGGGACATGGTTATGGTGGCAACCGCTCCACCATTGCTGAAGAAAAAAGATCAAATCCTTATATCCGTTAAAGCTCAGGGAATCAGGGGGATTAACCTCTGATTCCCTGTTTCTGGTTAAGCTTCCGCCGGGGCGATCCCTGGTGTGCGCGGCAATCGGAGTCTCGTGTGCGGCTCACTTACCTGGCCATTCATGGCTTGTATTCTCTATCCTCTGACTTTCTGATACCCATGCGTGAAATTGTTCTCGGCACAGCCGGCCATGTTGATCATGGCAAGACCAGTCTGATCAGGGCCCTGACCGGTATCGAAACAGATCGGCTCAAGGAAGAAAAAAAACGTGGAATCACCATTGAGCTGGGTTTTGCCTATCTGGATCTGCCTTGTGGTCATCGCCTGGGGATCGTTGATGTCCCTGGTCATGAAAAATTCGTCAAGAATATGGTATCCGGGGTCATGGGGATGGACCTGGTGGCCTTTATCGTGGCGGCTGATGAGGGGATCATGCCCCAGACCAGGGAACATTTTGAAATCTGTCGTCTGCTCGGGGTGAAAGAAGGCATCATCGTTATCACCAAAAAAGATATGGTGGAAGCGGAGTGGCTGGATATGGTGGAAGAGGAGGTGCGTGATTTTTGTGTAGGGAGCTTTCTGGAAGAGGCCCCTCTGCTTCGCGTTTCATCAACCACTGGCGAGGGGATTGCAGAGCTGAAAGAGGAGCTTGATCATTTTGTCGGCAGGCAGGAGCTCAAAGAAGTCTATGGACCATTTCGTCTGCCGGTGGATCGGGTCTTTGCCATGAAAGGTTTTGGCGCGGTGATTACCGGGACATCCATTTCCGGACGCGTTGCCATCGGTGAAGAGTTGCGATTTTATCCCTCTGAGCTGATTGCCAAGGTGCGTGGCCTGCAGGTTCATTCCCAGTCGGTAGAAGAGGTTGAGGCCGGACATCGGACGGCCATCAATCTGCAGGGGGTTGATACCGCTCTCATCGAACGGGGAATGGTGGCGGCTACTCCAGGATCTTTGCAACCAGGTTTCATGCTCGACTGTGACTTCCTGTATCTTGCTGCCAACGAAAAACCGCTCAAACACCGAACCAGGGTACGCATCCATCTAGGGACGGCCGAGGTCATGGGCCGTATATCCCTGCTGGAACAGGATGAATTGTTACCGGGGGATACTGCCGCAGTCCAGCTTCTTTTTGAGGAGCCCATAGCCGTCTGGCCCGGTGATCGATATGTGGTACGAAGTTATTCTCCGGCGACGACCATTGGCGGCGGCAGGGTGCTGGGCAATCAGCCTGCACGGAAGAGAAAACGGGCCACAGAACACGATCGTCAAGTTAATGGTGAGGTTTTTCAGATCCTGCAACATGGAACCGTTGAAGAGCAGATCCTCCTCTTCCTGGAGGAGAGTCAGACGACCGGGTTGACCGCCGATGAACTCTCCATTCGTATCGGGCTCTTTGGCAAGCAGTTGAAAAAAGTGATGACGGGCCCCCTTTCAACCCGGAAGATAGTGGTGGTTGATTCCGCATCTCAGCGCTATCTTGCCAAGAAGGTAAGTGATGGGGTGGAAGAGACCTTGCTCGCCACCCTTGCCGCCTTTCATTGTGACAACCCCCTGCAGAGTGGCCTGTCGAAAGAAGAGTTGCGCTCCGGGCTTGGCAGAAGAGTGGAACAGAAGGTCTTTCAGTTTTGCCTGGGTGAACTGCTGAAAAAAGAGCTGGTTGTTCAGGAGGAGTCGGTGGTGAGGCTCACCACCCATCAGGTGGCCCTGCAGGCGGATGAGAAGGCCCTGCAGCGGGATCTGGAGGAGTGGTACCGGCAGAAAGGGTTGGCCACCGCCACCATCCGTGAGAGTATGGATCATTTTGCTGATGCCCCCGAAATCATGGTGAAGGAAGTGCTTGCCTTACTGTTGCGGCAGGGTCAACTGGTTAAAATCAGTGAAAGTCTCTATTATCACATCGACACCATCAATGGACTGGCCCAGGAACTCATTGCCTTCATCAGTCGTGAGGGAGAGATTGACGCGCCGCGCTTCAAGGAACTGACCGGTCTGACCAGAAAGTTTTCCATTCCATTGCTTGAGTATTTTGATAAAATTAAACTGACCATTCGTGTTGGTGATACCCGGGTCCTGCGTAAAAAAGTTTCTTAGGAAGGTCGTGAGTGAAAAACCATCGAAAAGTAATAGCTTTGTAACTTACTTCTGCTCTTCTTCTTTCAAAGAATGTATCTATTGTCAAATTTTGTCCCCATTTTTTAATTTTAACAAAAAAAGTACGGTTTCTATAACACAGTACTCTTTGTCCACAGTCTTAGTCACAGCTGAGCCGTTGTGAAAAAAATAACTGTAACATTGCAGTACCGTAACGGCATAAGGGGCCGTAGAGAAATAGATAGAAATGTAATGGTTATTTCTTGACGGCCCCTAAATAAATATCATTTGTAAGGGGAGGAGTTATCATGCAAGCCCTTGTTGCTGTTGTCATGGGTTCCAAAAGTGATTGGCCTACCATGGAGGCCGCCACAGAGATCATGGATAAACTGCAGGTGCCTTACCATGTTGAAGTCGTCTCGGCACACAGAACCCCGGACAAGTTAATGGAGTTTGCAAGCTCGGCTGTCGAGCGTGGCTTTAAAATCATTATCGGTGGAGCCGGTGGTGCAGCCCATCTGCCCGGAATGATTGCCGCTAAGACACGATTACCTGTACTGGGGGTTCCGGTGCAGAGCAAGGCCCTGTCTGGCATGGACAGCTTATTGTCTATTGTCCAAATGCCAAAGGGGATTGCTGTCGGCACCCTGGCAATCGGCACAGCTGGTGCTTTTAATGCCGGATTACTCGCCTGTCAGATCCTGGCAAATAACGATGCTGAACTGGCCAGGCGTCTCGACGCTTTTCGTGACGAGCAAACCAGAACGGTATTGGATAATCCCGATCCCAGGGAAGCGTAATGACCAAAAACAGAAGAAAAGTCTGGGTATTGGGCAATGGCCAGCTTGGGGCAATGCTCTCTTATGCTGGACAACCGCTGGCGATAGAAGTCTGTCCGGTGGATATCATGGTGCCGACAGACGAGATCCTGCCATTGGGTACAAATGATATCATTACAGCAGAACGGGAGCAGTGGCCAGAGTCCCCGCTCAGCCTGCAGCTCAGTTCCCACCCGAATTTTGTTAACCGCTCCGTCTTTGGCCGCCTTGCCGATCGCTGCAGCCAAAAAAGTCTGTTTGATGAATTAAATATCGCCACCGCCCCGTGGGAACTGGTCGATGACAACACTGATGTTACCACGCTCTATGATAAATATGGTGAGCGAGTGCTGATGAAACGTCGTATCGGTGGCTATGACGGAAAAGGCCAATACTGGTTAAAGCAGGCACTGGATGGCCAGATCCCGGCAGATTGGCGCAATGAATCCATTGCAGAACAAAAAATTGATTTTACTGAAGAAGTCTCTCTGGTGGGTGTGCGTACTCGTCAGGGGCAGTGTTCCTTCTATCCATTGACCCTGAATCTGCATCAGGACGGCATACAGATGGCCTCGATTGCCACACTTGAGCGTTTATCGGCCTTACAGCCTCAGGCCGAAGCCGTGTTAACCACTATCATGGATAGCCTTGATTATGTCGGTGTAATGGCAATGGAGTGTTTTCGTGTCGGCAATCAACTGCTGGTCAATGAGCTGGCACCGAGAGTCCATAATTCAGGTCACTGGACTCAGGCCGGTACCCATGTGGATCAGTTTCAGCTGCATTTAAGGGCGATTTGCGGGCTGCCCATTATGCAACCTCAGGTAAACTTCCAGTGTGTCATGGTCAATCTGATTGGCCTTGAAAAAGATGACCGCTGGCTCAGCCTGCCCAATGCCGAACTCTTTTGGTACAATAAAGAAGTTCGTCCGGGGCGTAAGGTCGGGCATCTGACTCTGTCGATTCATGAAGAACAAATGTTGAAAACCAGTGTGAATTCGCTGAAAGTCTGGATGCCTGCACACTATCAGCCGACGCTTGCCTGGATACTGGATGAATTTGCTTGAATCAGTCATTCCCTGATTATGTCAGGGCCTGACTGGTACTCTTGCCGGTTCTTTATGGCATAATACACCTGCACAAGATGCTGTTTGTGTAAGAGACTTAAAATGACTGGAGTTTGGAGTTTCAACCAACAGCATGACTGAAACTATACATTTAAAATTTGCATAAAAAGCACAAAAAACTATTGACATAGCGGCAAGAAATTGTGCCGTTTTCTCAGCCGAATTGAGGCAAACAGTAAATACAAACAGTCCTCAATTCGGCTGAGAAAACGGCCTACCAGAAGATAAATTTTCACCTAATCTTCTGGAGGCCGCGATGGATAACAAGGGATACGGCAATATCCCCAGCACCCTGTCTGAATGTATCACATTCATTGTACAGGTACTACCAATTCGTTCCGTTCCAACGTTTATTGAATTACTCGTCGGAGCAATGATAACCCAGGCAGGATTTGTAACCGAGGCCTGGTTGGCCATAAATCCTGTCCGTGGTTGGAGCGCATATTATAAATGGCTCCAACAGGGTAAGTGGTCATGGGTAGCGGTAGGGGTACAGATGGCCCGGTTGGTGGTTACCTTTTTTCCACAGCCAATATGGTTTCTCATCTTTGATGATACCTTTATCTACCGGAGCTCAAAGAAAGCACCAGGCAGTGGTATCTATCACCAGCATGGGAAGAAAAGCAACAGACCCCAATATGCCCTTGGCCAATGCTGGGTGAGTATGGCGTTATCAATTAGCTCCGGCATGAAGCATTCTGCGGTTCCATTGCTATCCAGGCTCATGAGGACAGCGGGCAACAGCAGTAAGCTTGATGCTGCAAAGGTTTTACTTCGAGTCATTGCCCCAGTGTTTGCCGAGAAAAAAGTCATTACTCTCGTGGACAGCTGGTTTATGAAATGGCCGTACCTGAGCTATGTGCTGCACCTTGGCTTCCATGCGATCGGTCAGGTGAGAAGAGATACGGCCCTGTTTGGCATTCCAGTTTTCACTGGACGTAGAGGCAGGCCAAGAATATATGGCGACAAGTATGATGCTGAAGTGGTCAACGCCCTGCCTGAAACACGTGAATGGGTCTTCCTGTATGGGAAATGGCAATGGGTACGCTACCGCAGCGCTGTTTGTCTGGCCAGATTCATGGAAGGACGAAAAGTCCGTGCTATCTGGATGCAATTTGAGGATGAAAACGGCTGTTTAAGCAAACAACGACTGATTCTTTCCACGTTAAGCGATTTGATGCCTCAACAGATTTTTGTATATTATGGCCGCAGATGGTCGATCGAGGATCTTTTCAACCAGATGAAAAACCGCTGGGGCTGGAAAGATGCATGGCAGCAATCACGATTGGTTCTGCATCGCTGGACGCAGATTTTATCAATTGCCTATGCGTTACCACAGTTGCTGGCTATCTATTGTGGCGATCAGGTGGAAAACCTGATGCACTTAACTCCATGGCGCAAGAAAAACCAGATTACAGCAGGACGTGTCCGGTTGGGATTGCAAAATATTTTAGGCAATGTTCGAGTGAGAGGCTGGTGGAACCCAAAGTGTCGAAAATTCCAGCCTCCAATTGATTCTGATTTACCACCAGACAAGCAATTTGCCGCAGGATATCAGACATATCCTATGTCAGAGAACAATGTAGCGGGAAATTTCCCGCCCCCATCGTGACGATGGGAATCTTTATGAAACTCTAAAGTCCAGACCCCCGTAGTTACTGTCGTTTATTTTCATTCTCCAGTCACTCATTTCGGGACGCTTGTCTTTGAATTGTATCCGCAGGTTGTTCTCGCTGAAAACAAGGGTATCGTCCCCGAAAGGATAGTTGTTAACCATGTCAAATCCTATACCGAGTTTACCTGCAACAACATTATCGGTGTTTTTACCCACCGGGTTGTCATCAATGATATACTCTGACGCTTCAACACTTCCGTTAATACTTAACCTGACCGTCGGCTCTATTACTCCAATACCGAGACGGGAAAGATCTTTATTATAAAAGATGTCACTACCAGCTGCCTTCCCTCCATCATTGAAGGTCATTTGGCCATCGAGCCCGACACTTTTAGATGTACTTCTAAGTGGGATCATGCCTATTTCCTCGGCATTTAAAGACGGGGCATATAGGGAGCAGGCCAAGAGTAATGCAGATCTAAACAGTATTGATGTTTTCATTAGCAGCCTCTTTATAATTTCTTTTAGACGGTAGTTACTATTTTTAACAAATTTGTTGAAATTATTAAAGAAAAATCGGAGGAGACAATGAAATCCTTCTTGCAAGGATAATGATGAAAACGGGTCCGGCATTATGGATAAAACGATTGGGTGGCTTGTTGATATGTCTTGTTTTGGTGCTAAAAAAAATGCGTCAGCTGATTGCCCCCTCATTCTCTGTAGGTTAGACTAACCCCGGTAAACGGATAAGTATCCTCACGAAATTCTTTCTTACAAACAAAAAAAGAATTTCGTGAGGTAAAAAAGGTCAGGAAATAATAGCCTTCGTTCTGCAAGTAAAAGAACGACAGGAAGAGATTAACTGGCTAGATTAATAAGAAAAATCATAGCATAAGACAAAGAAAACGATTCTGCAAGCGTTGCAGAATTCAGTTAACGGACGGCAGTTTATAAAAAATAAAGTTTTGCGTTCCTGCTGTCCATAACTGACTCGGCTCCATGGGGGAGGGTCATATTATCCGGCCCATGGCCAACTGGGAATCCCCCCCATACAGGGATCTGGGTGTCTGCGGTGAGCTGCAACACCCGGTTCCAGATCGTTTCGTGAAGACGAATTTTTTCGTTTGTCTCCATGTCATTATTATACGAGAAATCGCCAAGGATGATCCCTGCAATCTTCTGCAGTTTTCCGGCCAACCACAACTGGGTCAGCATGCGATCAATCCGATAGAGCGGTTCGCCCACATCTTCCAAGAAAAGAATTCGTCCTTTAAACTCGGGCTCAAAGGGAGTGCCCAGCAAGGTGAGCAGGGTGCTCAGGTTGCCACCGATCAGCCGGCCGCTGGCCTCTTCATCTCCTCTCAGGACCTCAACCCCTTTCAGCTGCAGGGGGACACGCCAGTTTCCGGTCAGGCATTGATAAAAACGCTCAAGAGTGTCTTTGCTGCTCTTTGCCAGAGAGCAAAGGGTCGGCCCATGCAGGGAAATAAGGCTGGTTTGTTGACTGAAAAAGTTGTGCAGTACTGTGATATCGGAGAATCCGATCAGCATCTTTGGCTTTTTAAGTACTTGCTCCAGATCGATCATTCCCGCCATCCGCAGGCAGCCATACCCGCCCCGCATGGCTAAGAGGGCAGAGATCTCGTCGTCAGCCCACATCCTGTTCAATTCCTCAGCCCTGCTGGCATCGGTGTCGGCCAAATATCCGGTTCCTGGCCAGAGCTCACGGGGGAATCTGGGCTCAAATCCCATCTCGGTGAGCAGTCTGATCCCTGTGTTGAACTCATTTTGGTCCCGGAGTTGACCGGCAGGTGCGATAATCCCGATGACGGCACCAGGTTTGAGTGGGGCAGGGGCGTGTTGTTCAATCATTTTTCTGTTGCTGGTTGTGGAGGAAATGGAGACCATTCAGGGTGAGCAGGGGTTCAAGCTCGTCGATGGATTGGGCATAAGGGGCGATAAGATGGGCCATGCCGCCGGTAGCGATGACCTTCAACTCATCTCCAGAGCATCCCATCTCCTGGCAGATTTTTTGGGTCATTCCATCTACGAGCGCGCCATAACCATGAAGAATACCGCTTTTCATGGCCTGGACAGTATTGGTACCGATAACTCTTTCCGGCCCGACATTGACATCAATACTCGGTAACTTGGCGGTACGAGAGGAAAGGGCATCGAGTGCGATAGCGATCCCCGGGAGAATGGCACCGCCCAGATATTCACATCCAGCTGAGACACAGTCGAAGGTGATCGCCGTGCCAAAATCAATGATCACCAGATTGCATTGATATTTTTGCCAAGCGGCAATGGCGTTGACCAGGCGATCCGCGCCCACCTCTTCTGGATTGTCTGTTTTGATCTGGATACTTTTCTTTATATTCTCAGCTGATACCAGAAGGGGAGGGCACTCCAGATTGGCTGAGAGATACTTCCGGCAATAAGAGCTCCAGGAAGTTTCCAGGCTGGGGACCACACTGGCAATAATAATCCCGCTAATCTCACTGATCTTAACACCGATCATGGAGAAAAGGCCATGACAGTGGATGGCCAGTTCGTCATCGGTGCGGTCCCTATCTGATTTGAACCGCCATTGACCGACAACCTGGTCATCTTTGATGAGTCCGATGACGGTGTGCGAGTTTCCAATATCAATTGCCAGAAGCATCTTTTTCCCTTGGTCTGCCATTTGTTTTTCTTGTCCTTTCTTTATGATCCCTGCTACATTAAATTATTCTACTATCAGGAAAAAAGAAAGCGATCATACTAGATGAATATTAAAAAAAATAGGTGTTATTCTATGTCTGTTCCGCTGCTGATTACCACGACATTTGAGAGTCGTGTCGATGCTGACAAAATGGCTACCATGCTCCTTGAAAAACGGCTTATAGCCTGTGCTCAGATTTCAAGCTCTGTCAGCAGTCATTATTGGTGGCAGGGGAAAATCGTCTCCTCGGAAGAGTATCTCCTGGTGATGAAGAGTGACGAATCCCTTTATCAGAATCTGGAACAGGTCATTCGAGAATCACATCCCTATGAAACGCCGGAGATTATTGCCACGGTTATTACCCATCTGAGTGAGGAATACCGGCGTTGGCTGGAAAAGGAGCTGCGGATATGAGCGAAAAAAAAACGAAAGAATCTGGCTATAGGAAGAGAAAGATTGGCGAATATCAATGTCATTGCTGTAAAGAGAAGAAGCCCTATTGTTTGAGCTGTCCCTGTGGATTTATGATCTGCGAGGCCTGCTTTCAGGAAAATCTATGGGGAATCAGTAACGGTCCGACCTGGATCTGTCCCGACTGTGAGCGCATCCGTATGACCTGATATGGTTTCTCAGGAATTTAAGTCAGTTCTTAATGTGTAAGGTCAATTCCAAGCTTTTCTGATTTGAGAGTTAACTCCTGTAAGTGGGTCCGTTGAATGGTCGCAACAAGGGTCTCGACACTGGCGGCCATTGCCCGGGTTGTCAGTTCAAACTGTACCCCGCATCGAAACTCAGTTCCTCCCTTGCCTCGAATTTTTGAGACGTGGCGGACAATACCGGTGACCTTGACATATAAAATATCATCAAGGACAAACTGCAAGCTCCGAGATTCTCCAATGCGAAAAAGTTCCTGTTCCTTTTTCTGGATCAGAAAAGACATGCCATCGGCACTTACTTCAACTGCTTTGCAATACATATCAGCTGTCCTCTTCTTGCCGAAAACAATAATAAGAAGATTAAGTGTGCTTGGAACCTTGGCCCTGAAGGCCCGTATTCCTGGAACCAGCCTGGCGGTCACGGGATATGAGAGCCGTAAAACAGGCAGCTCCTTCACCAAAATCATTTCTTCACAATATGTTCCCAGTTCAACGGCATATTTGTTGGTAAAGAGGCGCAGGAGTACCTTCTGGCTGTTGCGGATATGCATATTACCCATGCCAGGTTCCAGCGGCAGCAAAATGAGACGGGTCATCTCTTTCAGGTAATCACCGCTTTTGTATTCAGGTTCTTTCAGGACTATCTCGCCATCTTCTTCCACTTCCTCAAGGTCTGGGATATGATCGTGAACTCGGCTGAAATAGACTCTGGGGATTCCGTCCAGTTCAACTTCCACTATCTTGTCGTCAAAAAAGGCTGTTTGAAGATAGGGAAGCATATCTTCGCCCTTGATGAGTACCTCTCGCGCATCCAGACCGTCTTCTAGTGATTGCAAAGTATAAACAGGAGATTGATTCGGAAAAAAAAGAGAAAGCTTGCTTAGAATATTTTGTAAAAATGCTTTTTTCTGTTCAGAATCATTCATGTTTTTTTGTCTATCAATAAGATATATGCAATGGAGATTGTGTTTAAATGCTGCTCTATATTGCGTTAAGCAGAACAATATCCCCCCATTCTTCTAGTGGGTGATATATAATTGTCGAATGGAGTGCCTCTTGTTCCCTGAAGAGACGATGTTTTTATTTTGTCACAGTAAAAACTAAAAGGCCCAAATATCTTACTGGCCTCCATAGGACAGTGGAAAACATGATTTACTCTAAACTCTTTGAAAAATAGTATTGTCATTCATTTCTCATCGTTACTTAATTACCTGTTTTAAGAAAACAGGTCAATGGTAATATAATTTAACGAAAGAAACTGAAGACATTGAATTCCGCTGCTCCGGTTTGAGAGAATGATTGACGTTCTGTCTTTCTCTCCTCACGGGATGTACGGATGTAACTGTGGCAGAAATGACAAAAGCTGGAAAACTCACAGAAATTTTCCAGCTTTTGTTCCTGATATAGTCAACCTGATGACAGTTGGATCTAATCAGATATTCGATGTTGCAACTTTAACCGCTCACCTTAAACTGACTCACCATGCCAGTTAACTTTCTTCCTGATTATCCCCACCTCCCCACCAATGAATCACCTTTCACTTAAACATAATGGCGATATCTACAATTCGAACATATACCCATTTGTAACGTTTTTTTGAAAAAAAATTAAAAAGAAGCCAGTGGCGAGGTTGATTGTTGGCTGTGAAACTAAAACTTTAGATTATTCCTGACTCCTTATATTGTTCTGAGAGTAATAGTTATTCATACAATCAAAATAGAAATATAATTACCAGAAATTCTTGAAAACATTTTAAGAGGAAACCAATGGCAAGGTTAATATCGGTAGGGAAACTGAAACTTTAGATTATTCCCGATTATATCAAATAAACAAGGTGTCAGACTAGCTCGGATCTTTCTCTCAAATTATGTCAAATCAGGTCTGAATCATTACAGGGTACCTTGAAAAACAAGGTTTTTTGCTCAAGATCAAGGTGTGAAGAAAATTTTACCGCAAACATATAGCTGATATTATGAGAATAAAATTTTCAAAACAACATAAAGCTTGGGCAAAAAACCCATTGTTCAAGGTAGCCTACACTTAAAATATGCTCTTTATTAATCCTATGGGGGGAAATAAGAGAAATCAAAGGAAAATGCCCCCCTAAAAAAGACCATTCCTTGGCGGAGCAGGGTGGAAAACCGAGTTTTATGAAGCTGGCGGCGTTGCCATCAACTGGCCATGGACGGGAAAGCACCGAGAAGAGAGCGGAAAATAACATGGCGGATTCAAAATTGAAGTGCAACTCCCAGTGGTGATGCACTATAGCGCATCGTCTTACCAAAAAACACCTCAAATGGGGTTTTGAATCCCAAGATTTTACGAGGCCGATGATTGAGGCTATCGACTGCCGATTGCAC
>JAGXHG010000002.1 GCA_024636345.1 Desulfobulbaceae bacterium
CATTCTCTCACGTTGGTTAAGATGATCGTAGGACATCGTTGGCTCCTGGTTTCTGAAGTTTGTGGTGAACCTCAAAATACCAGAACCGCCAGCGATGTCCTACTCTGTCTTCAGGTGGTGCACTTAGATGTTGAATTCACCAGACCAAAGAATGGAAAATAGATCTGTCCCCTTTTACCCTTACCCCAAAAAACATGAACGTTCTGTAGTCCTCTACAAAAAAATCACTCTTACAACCAATCCGACATGAAATATATACCATCCCAACTTGCCTTTTTCACTCGCAACAAGAAAGCGAGAAGAGATACCTTTCTCCTGCTCAGATTCTTTGTGATCCTGCTCTTCATCATCACCACATACAGTATTCTTTTCCATGCTCTGATGCAGCTCGAGGGCAAGGAATTCAGCTGGGTTACAGGGTTCTACTGGACGCTTACCGTCATGTCCACGCTTGGTTTTGGTGACATCACCTTTTCTACAGATATCGGCCTGTTATTTTCAATGGTTGTCCTTTTGACCGGTATCGTCTACCTGCTTGTCATGCTCCCCTTCACCTTCATTCAATTCTTCTACGCCCCCTGGCTCGAGGCACAAGCCAAAACAAGGACACCAAAAGAATTACCGGAAGACACAAAAAACCATATTATCTTAACAGCGCTCGATCCCATCACGATCAATCTCATAAAAAAACTTGCGTCCTATAATTTTGAGTATGTCATCCTGGTGGACGAATTACAAAAAGCCCTGGAACTCCGTGATGCAGGATATGAAATAGTCCTCGGCGACTATGGGGACCCTGAGACCTATACCCGACTGCGGGTACATCAGGCGGCCATGGTCGTCGCCACTAATGATGATATGATCAATACCAGCATAGCATTTACCATCAGGGATGTTTACCCGGACATACCCATCGTCACCAATGCCAACGAGGACCATGCCTTCGACATTCTGAAATCGGCAGGCAGTACGCACACATTTCAATTCACCAAGATGCTGGGGAGGTCCCTGGGAAGAAGAGTACTCGGGAGCAGCATGGGCGCCAATATCTTATGGCAGCGCGACCAGCTTCTCATTGCCGAGGCACCGGCAATGAGGACAGCCCTGGAGGGAAAAACCCTTGCCAAGACGAGACTGCGGGAAAAAACAGGTGTAACGGTGGTCGGGGTATGGGAAAGGGGGCATTTTGAAAGTGCACACCCGCAGACAAAAATCAGCTCCTCCACGGTACTTGTGCTGGCCGGCTCTGCTGAACAGCTTGAAAAATTCAACAAGCTCTTTTCTATCAGTTGTTCAAGTTTCTCCAGCGACTCCAAAGCCTTGATTCTCGGTGGAGGAAGGGTAGGAAATGCAGCGGCAGATGCCCTTGAGGAGCAGAAGATTCCCTATATTATAGTGGAAAAAAATCGTGTCCTGACAAAAAATAGAAACAATTCCATCTACGGAAATGCGGCTGATTTTGACACATTACACAAGGCCGGCATCATGAATGCGAGGTCTGTCCTCATCACTACCCACAACGACGACATGAATGTCTATCTCACCATCTTTTGTCGCCAATTACGCCCTGATGTCCAGATAATCAGCAGGGCCAACAATGAAAGAACGGTTTCCAAACTGCACAGGGCAGGCGCCGATCTGGTAATGTCGTACGCCTCCATGGCTGCCAACAGTATCATCAATCTGATCAACCAGGAGCAGCTGCTTATGCTCGTGGAAGGTCTCAGCATCTTTCGCGCCTCAGCGCAAAACTCTCTCGCCGGCAAGTCACTCTCTGAAAACCATCTCAGGGAGGAGACCGGATGCAGCGTGGTCGCAATCACCAGAGAGGGCAAGCTGATTCTCAACCCGGACCCGTTCAGCCCTCTTGAATTGAATGACGAGCTGCTCCTGATTGGTACCGCAGATGCAGAAAAACAATTTAAGGAGAGATATGGTTCTTCGGTAACGTAAGGGGCTATCACGAATGATGGAGTGGCGACACTTCGCAATCAGCCTGATGCCACTTCGAAGCGAAGCACAGGTCATTTCGGAGCGCAGCAAGAGATCTTCTTCCTCCGCGCTTTTAGATTCGGACCCCCCTGGCGGTAGCGGAGGAGAAGACAATGAAAAAAACAGCAACTCAAAATACAATTAAGATCCGCACTCTTACTTGACTAAAACGCAGGTAAACTCCTCTAAGGTGGGAGTCCATAAAAAATGAAATAAAGCGGCAAAAATGGACAAAAAGGAGACAGATCTATTTTTGACTTCCACTTCAGTAGGTGATACCCTTCCTTTATGCTTCGACATGCCAGATTAATCATCAACGATTGTCCACATCATATCATCCAGCGCGGCCACAACCGACAGGTCGTGTTTGCCAGGGGCGACGACTACAGATCATTGCCGGTCGCCAAACCCGCTACATCAATACAATGGGAAAAAGGAGCGGTTCTCTCTGGGAAGGCCGGTTTAAATCCAGCCCTATCAGTGCCAAGGAATACCTTCTTGCCTGTTGTCGATATGTTGAGCTCAATCATTTTAAAATAAACTTGTCTTGAGTGCCAGCTTGACATTTCACTACAAAAAAACAGGGAAATCCTATGAAAGAAAACATGCCCCCAAATAGCGTTTATCTTTGGGGCGGCCATTTTCTGTTTCTGGGGCGCCTTGATGACATTACCGAACATATGCACCATGCCCTGCAGGTGATCATAAATCGGGAGGGGCTCTTTGGATTGCGAATCGATGGCGCATCGATCGAATGCGGCGGAGTAATCATCGGCCCCGACCTTCGTCATCAGTTGCTCAGTTCCAGTGATTCTCAGGTCCACCTGTTCATTGACCGTGAAACTGCGGTTGCTAGAGCGATCACACGACAGCATCTCGAGAAAAAGAATGTCAAAATACTCAATGGCGCTCTTCTTCAAACGTTACGGGGGTGTATTGATGCCTCGGGTAATTTTCTTGGGTCATGCGCAGAGGCTGACGATGTCTACGGAAAATTCGTGTCGGTCCTTGGCGGATATGCAGGGCATTCAGAGGAAGTGGTTGACCCGCGTATACTGGCTGTCATGAACCTGCTGCAGGAAAAACATCTTACCCACAAACTGACCATCGCGGAACTTGCCAGGCATGCCTGTCTTTCCGAAAGCCGTTTGATGCATCTGTTCTCCAAACAAATCGGCATTCCACTCCGGCGCTATAGCCTGTGGCTGCGGGTATTGTCGGCAATGCAATTAATTGCTCAAGGCAAACAGTCTCTCACCGAAGCTGCATACAGTGCTGGGTTTTCTGATTCCGCACATCTGAGCCGAACCTACAGAAGCATGTTCGGCCTCACTATTTCCAGTTGTCTCAAGATTAGCAGCTTCGTTCATGTAAACTCATGTTTTTCCTGATACTTTTCTCCAGCCAATCGTAGTTACCTCAACAATAGCAGGTTCATTCAAGTAAATTCCTTTTTTTCGTTATATCATCCAATCAACTGAACATTCATTTAAGAAAAATTGTTATTCCAGGATGCAGCCTCCCTCCTCGCTGTTCGGGTGTGATCAGCGCTCATCCGTGGTGTTAACTCGATTAGCGTTCTTATCTGGATTTTAATTGTGGAGTTCCTGCTCGGCTGATGTAAAAAAAGATAAAAAGGAGGAAGTAGAAATGAAAAGAATTGTGTCACGTTTTGGAATAATCATTGCTCTGGTTTTGCTTGTTTCAACTGCTGCGTATGCTAAATTCGGCTCTGTGATGCCGCCATACAGCGTATCTGACCAAACAAACGAGGTTACCGTTACCTTTTTGGGCCAATCCGCGTTTAAGCTGACCTCAGGAACAAAGACTATATTCATCGATCCCTGGATAACCGGTAACCCGGTATGCCCGATAACGGTTGAGGACATTACCGAAGCTGATCTCATTTTAGTCACCCACGATCATTTTGATCATTTAGGTGACACCATCGCCATATCCATGGCAACGGGGGCAAAGGTTGTGGCTGTATATGAGACAGCTGCGAAGTTAATAGCGAATGGACTTCCTCCAGATCATATTTTATTCGACGGTTATGGACGGGATATCGGTGGACCGATTGATATTGACGGATTGACGCTCATCATGACCCCGGCCGTCCATTCATCGGAGAGCGGTGTACCCGTTGGCTATATTATTAAATTTTCTGGTAGCGCCAACATCTATCACGCCGGTGATACCGCCATCTTTTCGGACATGCAGCTCTGGGGACGACTCTATCCAATAGACCTTGCTTTGTTGCCGATAGGAGGTGGTTTCACCATGGATGCTATGCAGGCTGCCCAAAGCTTAAGACTGATCACGCCCAAAAAAGCAATACCTATGCATTACGGCACCTTCCCTATGCTGGCGCCAAATGCCGATGAGTTCGTCAGATTGGCCAAAAAAATAGCGCCGGGCGTGGGAGTGACAGTTCTTGAACCTGGTGAAAGCTTTGTCCTAAGGCCGGGCGAGGTTCATTAAAAGGGAACTCAACACGCTTAGCCGAGCAGGAGCTTCTCTTTAGAACGAGTCTGTAGAAAAACCCGATTTATAATAATGACCCGAATGAAAAATGAGTGATTTTTTCACGAAAGTAAAAAGGTGACATATCTATTTTTGACATCCAATTAAGTATTTGATAGCCTTCCTTCATGCCTCGACATGCCAGATTAATCATCAACGACTATCCACATCATATCATCCAACGTGGCCACAACACCAGGTAGTGTTTGCCAAGGACGACGCCAAGAATGGAAATCAAAACTTGGTTGCAAGATGTACGTATATTGTCTGATGACAAGCCATATCCTCCTCTTCATTGACCCCGGCTCCCAGGTTGAAAACCTGAGTCTTCTCATGAAATGCATTGCCGGTCGCCAAACCCGCTAAATCAATACAATGAAAAAAATGTGCTGCGGTTCTCCCTGGGAAGGGCGTTTTAAATCCAGCCCAATCAGAGCCAACGAATACCTTCTTGCCTGTAGTCGATATGTGGAACTAAATCCTGTGCGAGCCGGAATGGTTCAAGAACCTGGCAATATCCATGCTCAAGTTGTCAGGAGAAGACCAGGGGCAAAGAACTATCATGGTTTGACGCGTATCCTTTTTATCTGAGTCTTGGCAAGACCCCTGAAGAGAAAACCAAAAGGTATCATAAATGGCTCCACAATTTATATAAATTGCAACGTACAGGGAGAAAACGGTGCATTAAGACCCGCACTCTTACTTGACTACGACGCTGGTAAACTCCTGTAAGGTGGGAGTCCATAAAAAATGAAATAAAGCAGCAAAAATCCCGATCAAGAACATCAAGAGGGATGACAGGCACCGGCATTGATTCGAACAATGCTAAGGTTATTATTGCCGCACAAAAATAACCCTGACCCAATTGTCACAAGAAAAGGCAAACGTTATTAGAAGCAGAAAAGAACTACCAATCCGGGGTTTCGTTATAAACGAGGCTCCGGATTTTTATATTTACAGCGAATTTAATGAAGTTAAGGAATTTAAGGTGTCCCCCATTGTCCCCCTGGTCCTTGTCCTTATCCTACTTGACAATACTTATCATGGATGTCCCCAGATCTCTACAAAAAGGAATTTCGAAGCCTACAAGTAGCCCCCTCCCCCTTTTTAAGTATCCTGCATGGTGATAGCATCAAACTTTCAATCGCAACAGTGGCTAATGAGGCTGTTAAGCGTGCAAAGCTGATATATTTTATTCATTTTCTGTAACGGCTCTCTCTCTTGAAGCAATGCCCAACCACATCCCAGACAGAATAAGCTAGGAGGCAACATGCTTACAAATCGTAGGACCAGCAAACGACATGCTACTCCGGGGCTGATGTCCAGTATATGGAATGGAGAATCTGCCTGCATTGGCATTATTGAAGATGTATCAGCCACCGGGATTCGAGTATCGAATATTCCGTCACATTTTATTGAGCAATCCCGAAAATGTTTCATCATCGTGCATGGACCTCTCCAGGATTTCAAACTCATGTTGCAAGCCAGGTGGAAATCTGAAACTAAAAAAAAGACGGATCAAATGATAGGCTATAAAATTGTTAAACCGACACTCAACTGGAAGAATTTTCTAGCAGTACCCCTTGCGACAACAGGATTAAATGACAGTTTCCCATTTGATAAGTCAAGACCGATATTCAAAAGAAGAATCAATAATGAAGAACAAGATCCTTATAGCATCGCTCTCTTCCTTGCAGCATTGCTCACTAACAAAACTTTCGCTCAAGAAAAAGGAGGTAATGGAAAAAGTGGGGTCAGTCATCAATGTGGGACACCAAAGTTTTTTTAAAATTCATCAGCTTCTGATCGGAAGAGAACAGACAGCTCTTGCTGGTGAAAAATTTTTTTTAGAATGGATTGGTGAAAAGGTGGTGAAGTTCGGTCAAATTTTTTATTCAAGATGAATGGGGGAAGAGTTCATGTCTTTGCTATCTGAATTACCATGTTGGGAAATAACCCAGTGTAACAGAAAACAGAAGTGTCTCCTGGCCAGCGATCCGGAAAGGGCTTGCTGGGAACTGGTCAAGGATGATAAAGCCAGCTCATTCCATATTTGCGTTGATTGCCTGGTTTATCTGGTAAAGCAAAAGGATTCGCCTCTCAGTGAAGAGGAGTTTTCTTCTATCCTCCAACAACGAAGAGTAGTGGGCAGAGAATATGAGTGCGGCCTTCTTGCCCATGGCATTAGTTAAATACTCGTCTCCGGTCTCAGGTCACCTGAAATCTCTTCCTGGATGGACAGACATTCCAGATATTGATGAGAGTCTTCCTGGCCCTGGTTTGGTCTGTTAAAGCTTTTAGGTATGAGCGGGATTCAGAGTCAGATCTTGAAAATCAGCTTTCTTTACCGTATTAATTTACAATCTTACTCACTGTTATATAAAAAGAGAAAGGCCCTGCTTCATTGAAGAAGCAGGGCCTTTCTCTTTACCAAAAATCTCTCGAAACGATCAGCCAAGGGCCGTGGTCAGAGACTTCTCCATCTTCTCATTCACTATTCCGCTGATATGCTCATTGGTCCAGACAGCATCCTTGCGTACCGCCTTGGTGGCGTTGCCAAAGGCGATCCGTACCTTTTGATCGGAGACGGCAGCCAGGGCCTTGTCGATCCTGGCCTTCAGCTCTTCTTTGGACAGTCCCTCGGCCTCGCCGATGGGGCCAAGCTCCTTGATCTGGTTCGTAAACTTGGTGATCAACTGGACAAAGCGTGGCGCCTCGGCAGCAGAGGCCCATTGCAGACTGTAGCGCTCCTCGCGGATACCAACATCCTTCAATACCTTCTTAACCAGTGCATCCACACCCATTGCATCGTAATTACCAACCTGGTAATGGCATTCGCCAAGTTGTCAGCCGCCGCTGAAGATGCCATCCGCACCTTCTGCCAGAGCGCGCAGGACAAAGGCCGGATCGATGCGCCCGGTACACATCACCCTGAGGGTCCGCATATTGGGCGGGTATTGAAACCGTGAAACACCGGCAGCATCTGCCGCGGCGTAACAGCACCAGTTGCATAAAAAGCCAAGGATGCTGGGATTAAATTCCTGGTCAGCCATAAGACATTCTCCTCAAATATAATAAACTTGATCCATCATTTTTTAGAATTGAAATTATCTGTCACCAGTGGCCCCGAAGGCCTCAATCTGGGAGATAAGCTGCTCATTGGTAAACCCGCCCATGGAGATGGCAAAGGTTGGACAATGGGCGGCGCAGATCCCGCAGGCCTTGCAAGAAGCGGAAACAGTCTCCGCCTTGCGCTTGCCATCCACCTTCTGCATGACAATGGCCCCGTAAGGACAGAGGCTGGTACAGAGACCGCAGCCAATACACTTGTCCTGCTCAACACAGGAAACGATCGGGTCAACCTTCACATAGCCCTTGACCAAAGGGATCGCCGCCTTGGCCGCTGCTGCCTGGGCCTGCACAATAGTCTCATCGACAGGCTTGGGTCCATGGGCCAGTCCGCAGACATAGACGCCGGAGACTGACAGCTCCACCGGGCGCAGCTTGACATGGGCTTCCAAGAAGAACTTATTGGCCGTCACCGGCAGCTTCAACAACTTGGAGAGGGTATCGGTATCATCGGGCACCAACCCCACAGAGAGGGCCACCATATCCGGGTTCATGACCACCTCTTCCTGCATGATCGAATCGAAGAAACGGACCTGTACCTTGGCGCCCTTCTGGGTCACTTCGGGTTTGCGATCTACTTCATAGGGAATAAAGACCACACCCATCTTGCGGGCCTCAAGGTAGGCGTCTTCGGCAAAGCCATAGGTGCGCATATCCCGGTAGAGGACAATGATCTGGGAGTCAGGATTGATCTCCTTGATTTTCAAAATATTCTTCAAGGCGTGATTACAGCAGACCTTGGAGCAGTAATTAAGATCATCACCGCGCGAGCCGGCACACTGAATCATGACCACGGAACCGGGGGCCCGTGTCTTGGCCTTGCCCGCCAGTTGTTTCTCCAGCTCCTGCTGGGTCACAACCTTTTTGGACTTGCCCAGCAGATACTTGTCAGGTCGATGCTCACGGCCGCCGGTGGCGACAATGATCACACCATGGTCAACGGTCTGCTCGACCTTGGTCTGTCCCTTGCCGCTGGCAATCACCGAGGCAAAGTTGCCGATAAAGCCGGCGGTCTGCACCAGCTCCGCATTGCAGATTACATCTATGATTTTGGATCCGTTAACCTTAGTGACAAGGGTCTTCAGGTGCGACTGCACCTCGTCGCCTGACAGGGTATGATGCAGATTCTTGAGATTACCGCCGATACTATCGCCTTTTTCAATGAGAACCGACTCAAATCCCTGATCGGCCAGGTTCAGGGCAGCGGTCATTCCCGCTACTCCTGCCCCAACAATTAGTGCCTTGGGAGTTACCGGTACCGTCTGCTCAGGTAGGGACTGGATATGACGGGCCTTCGAGACGGCCATGCGCACCAGATCCTTGGACTTGATGGTGGCAAGCTCTGGCTCACCGGCATGTACCCAGGAACATTGATCGCGGATATTGACCATCTCAAAGAGGTTCCGGTTCAGTCCGGCATCCCGCAGGGTCTCCTGAAAGAGAGGCTCATGGGTACGCGGCGAACAGGCTGCTATAACCACCCGGTTCAGCTTGTGCTCTTTGATCTTCTTCTTGATAACCTCCTGGGCGTCCTGGGAACAGGAATAGAGGTTTTCGGTATAATAGGTGACGTTCTTCATATCCCCGGCGTAGTTGGCAACCGCAGCCACATCCACAACCGAGCTGATATTGATGCCGCAATGGCAGACAAAGACACCGATCCTGGCCTCATCGTCTTCCGCCACAACCTGCTCCTCAGGGTAGATCTTGAGCTCCACGCCTTTGCCCCGCACCTTTTTAAGCGATGCGGCGGTCAGTGAAGCAGCAGCCGATGATTGGGTCACTGATTCCGGAATATCTTTGGGGCCCTGGAAGGCACCGGCGACCACAATCCCCTTCTGACTGGTCTGCAGGGGGTTAAATCCATTGGTGTCGCAGAAATCATATTTATTGAGGTCGATCTTGGTGATATCGGCAATCTTCTGGGCATCCTTGGGCGACTCAAGGCCCACGGAAAGCACCACCAGATCAAAGGGCTCGAACTTGTGCTGACCATCGAGTGTGGCATAGGTCAGTTGCAGACGGTTCTCCCAGGGAGTGACATCTGCCACCTTGGCCCGGACAAATTTGACGCCGATGGCCTCGGCCCGTTCACGTGCAGCATCGAAGTCCTTTCCCTGAGTGCGGATATCCAGATAGTAAATGGTGATATCCACTTCCGGATCATGTTCCTTGCACACCAGTGCCTCTTTGATGGCGTACATACAGCAGACAGAAGAACAGTAGCCGTTATTGCAGCCGATGTCTCTGGAGCCGACGCACTGGATAAAAGCTATGCGTTTGGGATGCCTGCCATCGGAAAAGCATTTGACCTCACCCATGAAGGGGCCTGAGGCGGTGGTCATCCGCTCAAATTCAAAGGCGGTAACCACATCCGGGTGTTTGCCGTAACCGAATTTGGCGAGGGTCTCGGGAGCAATCTTACCGAAACCGGGCGAGAGGATCACTGCCCCCACATGCAGCTTCCGCTCTTCCGGCTGCTGCTTAAAATTAATGGCATGACTCTGACAGACCGGTACGCAGATCTGACAGGTTTCATGCTGCAAGAAGAGACAGGAGCTCGGGTCTATATAATAGGTGGCAGGCACTGCCTGGGCGTAATCGATATGGATTGGCCGGGTTATGGCCAGCCCCTCATTATAGGGATCCACATGATGCTTGGGGCAATACTGGGTACAAAGTCCACAGGCAGTACAGGCATCGGCGTCGATATAGCGTGGCCGCATATTGATAGTGGCGGTGAAATTTCCTGCTGTTCCTTCCAATGCCAGAAAATCAGCATTGGTCAACATTTCAATATTGGGAGACCGACCGGCCTCTACCAGTTTTGGCGCCAGGATTCAGAGTGAACAGTCATTGGTCGGAAAGGTTTTATCAAGCTGGGCCATCACCCCGCCGACAGCTGGTGATTTCTCCACCAGATAGACATAAAAACCAAGATCCGTCAGATCAAGCGCAGCCTGGATTCCGGCGATACCACCGCCGAGAATCATGACTGCTCCTTCTCTGTTCTTCATTGCTTTACCCATAATGTTACTCCTGAAAAATGATCGTTTGGGTCTTCTTTTATATTATGCTTCGACCTTCGTGGCCTTAATCGCACAAATCTTGTACTGGGGACTGCGCGAAAGCCGGTCAAGACTGTTTAAGGTCAAGTTATTCACTGGAACTTCTGCAAAGTGATACGGAATGGCAATGGTGCCGAGCTGAGAACGATCGGTTATCCGGGCGCGTAACTGCACTGTCCCCCTCCGGGAACTAATTTCAATGGTATCCAGATCAGCAAAGCCGAGGCGAGAAGCATCCTCAGGATTGATCTCGGCAAAGGCCTCGGGACAGAGGGCCTCAATCTCCGGAGTCTTCCGGGTCATGGAACCGAAATTGTACTGAGGTATCTCCCTGATGGTGGTCAGGATCAGCGGATACTCGGGATCAGGCATCTCGGTGGGAGGGGTATACTCCTCGGGAATAAACAGACCCTTCCCCTTGGTAAATTTCCCGATATGGAGAACCGGAGTTCCTGGATGATCCTTATCAGGCACCGGCCATTGCAGCCCCACCTTCTCAATACGTTCATAGGTAATGCCGGCATATTGGGGAAGAAGCATCGATATCTCTTTAAAGATATCCTCAGCCTGCGAATAGGGCATATCATAGCCCATACGATGCGACAGCTCGCAGAAAATCTGCCAGTCGGGCTTGGCCTCTCCGGGTGGTTCAACTGCCTTGCGCACCCGCTGCACACGACGCTCGGTACAGGTGAAGGTACCCTCTTTCTCCGCATAACAGGCCGCCGGAAAGACAACATCAGCCATCTTGGCGGTATCGGTGAGAAATATATCCTGTACAAGGAGAAAATCGAGTTTTTTCAAGGCCGCTACGGCATGATGGGCATTGGGATCGGCCAACACCGGGTCCTCACCAAAGACATAGATCCCTTTGATATCGCCCTCAAGAATAGCATCCCAGACCTCGGTGGCTGCCTTGCCCTTCCGACGGGGCAGCTTCACCTGCCATAACTTCTCATAGCGATCAAAAACATCGTTGTTGTCCAAGCCACTGTATCCGGGCAGCGTAGTGTAGAGGGCGCCCATATCACAAGCACCCTGGACATTATTCTGGCCACGAAGGGGATTGACTCCGCCACCGGCAACGCCGAGCTTACCGCAGAGCATGGCCAGATTGGCAATGGACTTGACATTATCGGTGCCGCTGGCGTGATGAGCAAGGCCCATCCCGTAATAAATTGCACATTTTTTACCAGGAGAGGCATAGAGCCGGGCGGCGGCGCGCAGTTGATCCTCAGGGATGCCTGTGATCTGCTCAACATACTCCGGAGTGTACTTGGCAGTAACAATCTCGAGTTCTTCGAGGTTCTCGGTACGCTCTTCAACAAAGTTTCTGTCCCAGATTCCCTCTTCAAGAATAACATGAACCATGCCATTCAACAGGGCGACATCGCTGCCAGGATTGGAGCGCAACCAGAGATCGGCCTCATCGGCAAAGGCTGTACGCCTTGGATCAACCACCAGCAGTTTCGTTCCGTTCTTTTTGGCCTGATGAATCCGCAGACCGATGGTGGGATGGCTGGTATCGGCATTGGAACCGATAACCATGATCACATCAGATTTCTTCACATCAGCGATGGAGTTGGTCATCGCGCCGCTACCGAATGAAAGGGCCAAACTGGCCACAGTTGGAGCGTGTCAGAGACGGGCGCAATGATCGATATTATTCGTACCGATCGAGGTGCGCATGAACTTCTGCATGAGAAAGTTTTCCTCATTGGTGGCTCTGGCGCAACTGAATCCGGCTATGGAATCAGGGCCATACATGGCCTTGAGGTCAAAGAGTTTCTTGGCCGTGTAATCGAGGGCCTCATCCCAACTGGTCTCAACCAGCATGCCGTTCTTGCGGATCAGGGGTTTGGTCAGCCTCTCCTTATGCTGGATAAACTCATGGCCGAAACGGCCCTTGACGCATAAGGCCCCATAGTTGGGTGCCTGCTCAGGATCGGCAGTGACCTCAATCACGGTGTCGCCTTTGACCCGGAGAATGATCTGACATCCTGCCCCGCAATAAGGACAGGTGCTGCGGACCTCTTTCACCGGCTCCGAATTGATAGGAATGGTCTGGGCCTTCTTGTTCAGAGCGCCGGTGGAACAGTTGTCAACGCACTTGCCGCAGGAGACACAATTGTCTTTAAAGCTCAGAACGAGCCCCACAGGCCGGCCCTTGTCATCAAAAGACTCGGCGCGCAGGTCAAGGGCATCATACTCACAGGAACGCTCACAGCGCCCACAGAAGATACATTTATTTTTATCAACAACAATGGCCGGATGTGAATAATCCTTGGCATAAACAGGCGTGGTTCCCATGCCGGTCTTGTTGATATTCAGATTATGACTGATGGAAAGTTCCTTGAGATCACAGCGATCAAAGGCGGTACAACCGCAGGAGAGACATCGCTCGGCCTCATGCTGGGCCATCTTCTCGGAAAAACCAAGTTTCACCTCATCAAAATCCTGACTGCAAATTTCAGGTGGGCGAGTCGGCATCTTTTCCCGAAGCTTGACATTGATCCCGTCAAAATTCCTCAGATCCACGTCGTCAAAACCCTTACCGCGGGTGAAGTTGAAACGACTTTCCGCCTCTTCTTTGGGCGTTCCCATGACAAAGGAGTGGATATTATCGGCGGCACGACGGGCAGAAACAACGGCCTGGATCACCGAACGTGGTCCACTGACCGCATCGCCTCCAGCAAAGACCCCTTCTATATTTATCTGCGAGGAACGCACATTGGCGTCCAAGGTCTTATTGGCAGAAAGAGCAATGGATTCCTCCAAAACACCACCAGTGAATTTATCAGCAACAGCGGTCTGACCCAGAGAAGAAACTATGGAATCGACCTGAAGGCTATTGGTGGAACCGGCAATGGGCTCCGGCTGTCTGACACCTTTGGCATCCGGCTCACCCAGCTTCATCCGGATTAATTCAAGGTTCAGTCTGGTATTTTGTTCAACGGAATCACTGATCGTAACCGGTGAGGCCATTAACAGAAACTGAATTCCTTCCTTCTGGGCCTCTCTGATATTCCGTTGGTGGGCAGGCATCTCTGTACGGGAACGGGGATAAATGACAGTCACGTCTGCCACTCCCTGCCTGATCAAGGTACGGGCCACTTCCATGGCAATATTATTGCCGCCGATCACTGCGGCGCGACGTCCCATATCAGGTTTTTTTCCCTCAGCAACCTGGCGCAGATATTTCATCGCCGAATAGGCATGAGGATTGACCGCACCCGGGATCTCTAGGGGAATATCAATTCCTGTTCCGGTGGCAATAAAGATCGCATCATATCCCTGATCTTTCAGGGACTGCAGGGTAAAATCCTTCCCCCACTTCTGGCTGAGCTTGACAGATACGCCCAGACGGAGGATGGTATTGATCTCATAATCGAGGACATCTTTGGGGATCCGATACTCAAGGAGTCCATAACGCAAGGCTCCGCCAAGCTTGGGCGAAGACTCGAAAATGGTCACATCATGCCCTTTTCTCGTAAGAAAATGGGCAGCAGTAAGGCCAGCAGGGCCACCACCAATCACTGCGATCCGTTTGCCAGTAGGAGCATCTTTGGGAATTTTCAGGTCTATTTCATGACGCATGCACCAATCAGCCACAAACCGCTTCAGATGGTTAATGGAGACAGGTTCGTCTACCAGGAGACGACGACACCTTGTTTCACAAAAACGGGGACAGACCCGGCCTACGGAAAAAGGAAGCGGGTTGCGTTCCATGACCAGACGCAGGGCTTCTTCATACTGTCCCTTGGCAACATGAGCTATATAGCCCTGGACATTGATCTGACCGGGACAGGTAAGATTACAAGGGGCCTTGCAATCGCCAAAATGAGTCTCAGCCAGGATGGCCAGACGCTCCAGACGGTGAGCGGAAATCGTAGCAGAATCGGTGGAGATAACCATCCCATCCCGAGCCAGCCCCACACAGGAATGAATCAATCCTTCCTGTCCTTCTATCTCCACCACACACATCTGGCAGGGGGTCTCTGCAGGTTTTCCCTGCACATGACACAGGGTGGGAATATTGATATCCGATCGCCTGGCAACCTCAAGAATGGTAAGGCCAGCCTCAGCAATTATCTCTGCGCCATTAATGGTAAGTTTTACAGTTGTCATACTCAAATCATATGGTGGAGTCGGTTTTTAACCCGGCCTACATTGCCAGTTGCGAGAATGTAAGTCGAATGCAGGTCGGGCTTATGCCCGACTATCGTTCTCTACTATTTTGACGGCTTCCATTCCTTCAAAAAGACAGGAAGATGACCAGCCTCTCTCGGCCCGATAATAATATTCCAGGTAGGAAGTTCTTCTTCAAGCTCTCCCTTGAGGGAGGCAAGATAGCCGGGAATGATCAAGTCGCGATGTTTTACCTTCTCTTCAATCCCGCTCTTTTTCACAAACTGGGCGATCATATCAGCGCCGAATTTTCCAGCAGCCCAGGCAGTAAGCACGGAAAGGCCTTCAGTGTCTTTAATAAGAAGCCAGGTTGGTACCTTGGAGCCCTCAATCTCACCGGAGACAATAAAGTAGGTGAGAGAGAAGTTACAGGTAATAACCACAGGAGAATCTTCACCAGGGCCGGTGAGAGGATAGACATCCTCGGTCACCACCATTGGCCGCTGAGGATCGGTAAAGATATTCATCCGCTCCAACAGCAGCGGAAAGAGGATGTCCCCCTGAAGATCAGAGAGGACAATGATGCCTGCATACTTGGCAATCAAAACAGAGGCAATCATCGCCTCCATCATGGGATCATCACTCATCTCACAGGGAAAGGTCAGAGTCGGGAATCCCAAAGGCTTGAATTTGACCTTGACCGCAGATCTTCTGGCCACGACATTATCTTCAAAGGCAGCGCGCAATGTTCTGGCACCGGTATCAATGGCCAGATCCTTCAGACCTGCAGCCAGTAGGGTATTGGTCACATCAATACAATTATCAATACTTGTACCCTTGACTGCCAGGGGTGCTGAACAATCCTTGGCAACCTGAATCATTGCATCGGCATTCTCTGCAGTGGCACCGTAGAGCAGCGGAATACGCTTACCGCAGAGCTTGGCAGCAGCAGCAAGATGGGCGGGTGTGTCACTGATCAGGATCAGGCTGGCTCGGGCAGAACCATCCAGCACCTTCTGCACCAGGGCGGTGAAAGAAGCCTCGTCATTCTTACTGTCTTTGACGGCAATGAGATCGGCCTTCATGATCACACCGACACGTTCATATTCAAATTGATTAAAACGCTCGATCCGACCACTAACAGCAGCCTCATCCATCTCAGTTGTCACCAGCACGGCAATACCAGTAGGATTGACAAAACGTTTTTCATGCCTGAACATGCAGGTCTCACCGCCCACGGTAAAGGCATCATCACCGCAGCCCAACTTTAAGGTACGAATTGGTGGAGCAGAAGCCTCACCAATGGTGGCCTTGGCTTCATCACTGACGTAGGGGCAGGTATCAATTTCAACCTGACCAGCCGCAACTTTCATGGCAAATGCCAGACAGGTGGGGATGCTGCATTCGCCGCAGTTCTTTTTAGGCAGCATCTTGAGAATTTGAATACCGGTTAAAGCCATGATAATATCCTCCAGTTGTATCTACAAAAATGAGTCATAGTGAGCTGTTCAACACAATACGCTCGCAGCTCACTAATAAAAATTCAGTAATGGGTCCTTGCATGGTATCTGCCAGACTTCACTCAAAGAAACAGCCGGAAAAGATTGGCTGTTTCTTTGGAGCGGCATAAGAATCCGTAAAATAAATGTGTAAAAAAAGCTTTGCTCATTCTTAAACGGCTTCTAAACAGCAGACTCCATCTCCAGCGCCGGATGCCCTTTTTCCTTGAGGAATTTAAGGATCTCCTCTTCGGTGGTCCCCTGCTCTTCAGTGGCAATCATGTCATACAACTCAGGCATACCTATATTCTTACAAACCTCTTTCAGCTTCTCACTAATCTCTTCCTTCAACATCTTGGGCAACCAGACCACACGTTTGAGTCCACCCTCGGCCTTGAACAGCTTATTACTGGTCATATAGTGTTTGCTGACGCCCATGAACCCAGGAGTCTGATTACCGCCACCGGCCATACCGGCAAGACTGGTAAACTTCATTCCTGATGGGGTCATTCCGAGGAAATCGCGGTTCACCACCATGATCCCGTTACAGGTGGGCAGCATGGCAGCAATGGCCTCAAAACAACCGCAGGCAGTCATCGGGTTGTTCATCAGGGAATAACAGCTGACCTCAGGGACAGCGCCTCGGGAGGCCTGATTAACAAATTCATTGATACCAACATAGTAACCATTGTCAGGGTCAGTACATTCACCCTTCTCAATGGGCTGGTTGGGGCCGGTTGGGTTAATCTGATACGAGGCTTTACCATCCAGCCAGTTATAGGCACCACACATCCCGATCCGCTCAGGGGTGATGACACATACATGGCTTGGGGCAAAGGATTGGCAGAGGGTACAGGAATAGAACACATCCTCGGTCTCATCGGTCATGGCTCCCAGACGGAGATCACGCTCGGTATAGACAGAGGAAGCCAGGGCCATGACCTCACGCACCTTATCCTCAACGGTGTAGAGCTTCACCTGGATCTTATCAACGATGGCGCCAAACTCCTGATGCAGCTTGCCATGAAGAACAACGCCGATATGTTTGAAGGATAAACCCTTTTCAACAGCAGCTTTACCGATCCTCACCCACATGATATTCCGCTGGCCCATGTGCATGATGCCTTGAATATAGTTAATCAGATGATGGAACTGACGTTCAAGGATAGGTTCAAAATCAGACTGCATCTGACGCCCGGCCACCTCGACCAGGATGCCCAAAGGCAGGTTCTGACCCTGGACGATATCACAGATATCCGGTCCTTCGAGTGTGACCAGACCATCCTCGATCTCATCCATATTTTTGGAGATAAGCACTTCCACGCCTGGTGTCCGACCGCCGCCGCACTCCATAAACAGCTCATCCTTACGTACCCGTTCACCCTCAAAGGCAGGCCCAAAGGCCATGGGGATGTCGATTTTGGTGACATTCACCTTCAGGCCGCGCACTTCAATGGCCTTCTGGACGATCTCGTCATGGGGGATATTCGAGACAACATGCTCGTAGGTGCAGATACCGGTAGGAAGGACCTCGGGAATATCATAATCAGAAATAGTCGGAAATCCCCAGTTGATAGCGCCGGCGGCATTAGCGTACCACTCATCACTTACCGGGCCGAAGGCCATAACAAAGGCAAAGGTCCGATCTTTATTGTAGAGCAGATTACCTTTATAGTCACCAGGCTTGATCCCGCCAAAGGCCATAGCCACACGACAGGCAAAACCAATGGCAAAGACCGCCGTGGTATAGCTCTGACCAAAAGGAACCAGACGAGTATTCCAGCCCACCTGAACATTATTCTTGGTCAGCAGGTCAGGCATAGTCAGACCATTCGTCTGATCATGCATGAAGATATAGAGATTTTTTTCCTGAAGCTCGAGGGCAATCCTGGAGGCCACTTCCGGATCGGCAGGGGTTCCCATGATTGCGGCAAAGCCGGGGGCCGTGCCATCAACAAATTCAACTCCGCGTTTCCGGAAGATAACATCATCTGCCGCGCCCAGCCAGATGTTGTCGGCAGTTGGATCCTCGGTCTTGGTATAATAGTTGGGAGTATTCAGATAACGGACTGCCTCATACATTTCCTCAGCAAAAAAGGTGGCCATACCTGCATCAAGTGCCGGCGCCAAATATGGCAGCCAGATATCGCCGGTCACAACAGGCGGCATCAGCTTGTGGCACTCCTGAAAGATATCCTTCATATCACCTAATTTTTCCACCTTCGCTCCCAGCATACTGTAGATAACTGGCAGATAATAGGCGGTATTAGGAAAAGAAACCTCATGATCGGCGCCATATTTCTTCAGCGCCTCTTCATAACTCTCCTCGGCCATATCTATAATTTTCCGGGCTCCACGAATGGCAGCGGAACAGATGATCTTCGACATAATATAAACTCCCTTTATTGTATGGCTATTTCCTGAAATCAGCCCATCAAACCATTGATCAATGCCTTAGTCATGGCCACCGCCTTGGGATGACGCATGATCAAAATCTCACCACCAGCCAAAAGCATACAGCTTGCAGTCAGGGCCTCCATCATGATTCCCCGCTTCTCCTGATCACCAATCATGGCATCTGTGGGCAGCTTGGTCTCTTTAGCCTTCCACACCTCACGGCCAAGATTACAGATAATGGGGACCTGCAGCTTCTCATCCTGCTGTATCAGAGCAGCCATACGGATACGCTCCATGACCGAATAGGTGTACTCAATACCGTAGCCAAGGGCACCCACTGATGGATCCATCAGCACTGTTTCCAGAGAAACGCCAAGGTTCTGCAGGAGGATATTCAACTGTTTGGCCAAATTCACGTCAATGGGAGAAGCTGCAACAATAGCGTGCTGGAAGGCCATGGCCGTAGCGCCAATGGCACGATAATTGGCATCCTCAAGGGGAGCCAGGCACACTTTCTTGTTGCCGATAACTGAGGTCAGATCGCGCAGGGTCTCAGTATCCTTTTCATTATTACCGCATCCCCAGACGATGATCGGTACTTCAACCGCCTCAATTATCTGAGCGGCAATCTTCGACGCATCAGCGGCAGAACGATTCATGCCGTTAGGGTCAGTGGAAACAAGCGAAATATTAATAGCCTCGGCACCGTACTCCTTGATACATTTCTGGGCCCAGGCAACCGGACTGTCCATAACATCAGTAAAGTGCTGAGCGAGGGTCTCTGGCCAGTCATCAGGCCGTGCATCAAGCACATCCATGGCAATCAGGGCTTTATGCGGATGATTACCTTCAAAGAGATGGAAGGGCATGGATGCAGCACCACCGACAGTAATGGTATGGTCTCCATTACCGAGAACGGTCTCGCGGATCACTCCGGTATATTTTTCTTTATAGGATTTCTCATCGACCTTGCCAGCACGCTCGGCGAGGGTAGTCGTCTCCAGGGCCAATGCGGCAACTGCGAAATCGGTACTACCAGCAGTTGGACCTGTAGCCTGAGCTGCAGTCTCAGCAGCGGCTTTTGCCTTTGCCTCTTCTTCGGCCTTGGCTTTGGCTTCTGCCGCAGCTTTTACCTCAGAATCAGCCTTCATTTTTGCTTCTGCTGCGGCCTTTTCCTGGGCCGCCTGTTGGGCCGCTTCCTGTACCTTAGCCTGTCCAGCAGCCTCTGCTGCAGCCTTGGCTTCAGCCTCCGCCTTAACCTTTGCCTCAGCCGCTGCCTTGGCAGCATCTTCAGCCGCCGTATCAACTTTCGCAGTAGGTGCTGCTGCAGGTGCAGCGACAGGGGCTGCTGGCGCAGAAGCCACAACCGCCTTTTGCGGTTCACGATTAAGAATGGCATGAGCGCCTGCAAAATTAGTAATGGCCTCAAACTGCTCGTCGGACAGGCCATAGGCCTTTTTCAAGGCGGACAGTCCATGATTCATGGCCTCCAAGGCCATGATACGCTCTTTTTCATTCATCTCATGCTCTCCTGCGTCATCTATTTCGCCCGTGGGCACACTTGTTCCAGTCGTATTTGTATCAGTTGCAACCACTTGAGCACCAGCGGCGCCCATCCTTGCAGACTGAGCCTTCACCATAAGCGATTCAGCCTCTCTGCGGGCAGTTGCAACGATCTCTTCCGCCTCAGCTCTGGCCTTCTCCAAAACCTTCTCCATATCCACAGCCTGAATCTGGATGGATTCCTGAGTCTCTTTTTCAGGCGTCACATCTGTGGCAACAGCCTCGCCGTAGATGGATGGTCGTGGCAGCAGACCGGCACGTTTAAGGATCTCCGGCACCGCGCTTTCCCATTCAATGGCCATGACATGGACACCGGCCACGCCCTTGATCTCCTTCACCTGTTTGATGATATCAACACAGATGTTGATCCCTTCCTCCTGCTTGTCCTTGGCATCCTTCATCCGCCGGATTACATCATCGGTCACATCCATACCGGGCACAGAACTCTTCATGTAGCGAGCCATACCAAGTGACTTAGGGGGAGTCACGCCAGCCAGGATATAGACCTTTTCATCAAGCCCGAGGTCACGAACCATCTCCATGAACTTGGCAAATCTTTCCACATTATAGATGATCTGGGTCTGGATAAAATCAGCCCCGGCTGCCACCTTTTTCCCTAAGCGCACCGCCCGGTATTCAAAAGGATTGGCAAAGGGATTGGCGGCAGCGCCGAGGAAGAGCCGAGGCTCATTGTTCTTGATCTCCTCACCGCACTGAAATTGTTTTTCATCCCGCATAGCCTTGACCATGCCCAGCATCTGAATGGAGTCCATGTCAAAGACCCCTTTTGAGCCGGGATGGTTACCAAATTTTTGATGATCACCAGTCAGGCAGAGAAGGTTCTTCAAACCTAAAGCCTGCGCACCCAGAATATCAGACTGCATGCCGATACGATTCCGGTCGCGGCAGGTCATCTGGATAACAGGTTCAAGCCCTTCGTTCTGGGTAATCAGACCTGCAGCAATTGATGACATGCGGACAATTGCCGTCTGGCAATCGGTGATATTCACCGCATCCACATGCCCTTTCAAGAGGCGCGCTTTTTCCCGCACCACTTCAGGGTTCCCATTTTTAGGAGGCCCCAGCTCACCTGTTACCGCGAACTCTCCCGCCCTCAACACCCTTTCAAGATTACTCCCCGATTTCATCGGACGCGCTCCTCCATCAAAAAAACTCGCTAAATTCGTAACGACTCAGTTGCAGGGTACGCACGGCGCACCCTGCATTCAGCTATTTATTTTTGCCCGCATCCAACGCCGGGAATACCATGACCACTGGTCAGGTCGCGGCGCATCTCCATATCAAAGAGGACACGATCCTGTTTCTTGTTGATACCTAAGGCCTCACGCTTACCATCAATGGCCTTGATCATCTTATGAGCCAATTTGACTGGATCTTCTTCGTAATCCCAGCAGGCACCATAATCCTCTTTCATGCCCTCGAGAATATACTTATTGAATGCCTTGGCGCCGGTCACCGGCAGATTCTGGAATACCACATGGGCACCGCTGGCCACAAAATACTGGCCAATGGCCACTGCCTTTTCACTCATCCACAACGGGGCGGAGCCACAGGCCGGCAGATCAGATATGTTTTCACCCAGACCACCCTCTTTCACCATCTCGCTCAAGGCGATCAACAGACGGCTGTTATCAACACACGATCCGACATGGAGAACAGGAGGCATACCAACGGTCTCGCAAACTTCGGCCAGGCCCGCACCACAGTACTCAGCCGCAGCCTCGGGCCGCATCAACCCCATCCTGCCCAGGGCTTGAGCCGCACATCCGGTAGCCAGAATCAGGACGTTATTCTTCAGCAGTTCAACGGCAATCTTGAAGTGGAAGTCATCGGCATATTTATAATGTTCGCAGCCAACTATCGCCGCCACACCTTTGATCCGGCCATTGATAATATTATCATTGAGAGGCCGGTAGCTCTGCCGGAAACGTCCGCCCAGCATGTAGTTGATGGTTTCATGGCTGAAGCCTACCACCACATCAAATTTCTTGTCTGTAGGGATATAGTAGTCGCCACGCTTTTTAAAGTTATTGATGGCCTTGATCAGAATTTTTTTGGCCGACCCCATGGCATCATGTTCTTCAAACTGGATATGAATGGCATCAGGCATCTTGGCCCGATAATTGGTGGTAATAATGTCAGTATGTTTGCCCTTGACGATCTGGGCCACTGACTGCATGACGCACTGGACATCAACCACCATGGCCTCAACGGCACCGGTGGCCAGTACCATCTCTTGCTGGATAAAACTGCCTGCCACCGGGATCCCGCGACGCATGAGAATCTCATTGCCGGTACAACAGACTCCGGCAAGATTGAGCCCCTTGGCCCCAACTTTTTTGACCAGGGCCAGAATCTCCGGGTCTTCGGCCGCCAGACAAAGCGACTCGGCCAGCAGCGGTTCATGACCATGGACGGTGACATTCACATGATCACCCTTCAACACCCCGAGATCAACAACGGCACGCCGGGGAACAGGGGTGCCGAACATGATATCGGTGAGTTCAGTGGAGAGCATGGAGGCGCCCCAACCATCTGCCAGGGCGCAGCGGGAGCCCTGGAGCATGATATTGCGGTACTCCTGATCAACACCCATATGGGTCCGATGCATGGTTTCCACCACCTCACGGTCAATGCCGCGCGGCTCAACTCCCAGTTTTTTCCAGATCGCCTGCTGTTTTTTCGGGGCCCGCTTGAGCATGGTCAGCGTTCCGTCCTGCTGCCCGAACTCGGCCAAGGCCTTATTGCCAAGTTCAATGGCAATCTCGTTTTTGTCACGTCCTTCCGTGGCAATACCAAAAACCTCGGCCATGGCATGCAGCTTTTGCACGTCCTTGATTTCATGAGGTGTTTCGCCTTTGGCTGTGGCGATAAAACCACGCACCATTTCCCGGGCATGATCGGTATGAGCGGCCGTACCTGCCGCAATAGTCCGGGCGAAATTTCTGGCGGCCACCGTATCAGCCGTAGCCCCGCAGACACCTATCATGGATTCAACACCATCAATAATCTGACATGGCCCCATATTACAGTTTTTACAACAGGTGCCGCTGGAACCGAAAAGACAGGAAGACATGCCGCGACTGTCAATGCGGTCATAGGCCGTGCGTACCTGTTTGGCCAGATCCTGATTCATCAGATCCTTTGTTGACGCAAGGCTAATCGTATTACAGGAGCTGCATCCGTTTCTCTCATCACTCATAGTGTTTCCTCCAGGATAAATCGTATGGGAACGATAAGTCGTAGTGTAACTTTTTGTATCAGATCAGCTTTCCAGCTATTTTTGCCGCCTGCACAGTATTCTTCATCAGCATGGTAATTGTCATGGGACCGACGCCACCGGGAACGGGAGTGATACAGGAGGCCTTCTCTTTCACCGCCTCAAAATCAACATCACCGGCCAGGATCGCCTTGCCGGACTCGCTCATACCGATACGATTGACCCCGACATCGATAATCGCAACCCCGTCTTTCACCATATCAGCAGTGACCATCTTGGGTACCCCAACCGCGGCAATCAAGATATCGGCACGCCGGCAATGGGCAGCCATGTCCTTGGTCCGTGTATGACAGAGGGTAACCGTAGCATTGCCGCCGGGACGTTTCTGCAGCATCAGATTGGCAATGGGCTTGCCGACAATATTGCTGCGGCCAATCACCACCACCTCAGCTCCGCTGGTCTGCACACCGCTGCGCACCAGAAGTTCCAAAATACCATGAGGAGTACAGGGAAGAAAACACTGCTCGCCCAACACCATTTTGCCCACATTCACGGGATGGAAACCATCCACATCTTTATCGGGACTGATAGCATAGAGGACATTGGCCTCGTTGATATGTTTGGGCAGGGGAAGCTGCACCAAAATCCCGTGAATCTTCGAATCATTATTATATTTATCAACCAGCGCCAGCAGATCCGCCTCACTGGTGTCAGCAGCCAGGGTCACCTGCTCGGAATGAATCCCGAGGGCATGGGCCGTCTTGTTTTTGGCCGCCACATAGGATTGAGATGCAGGATCCTCGCCCACCAGGATGGTAACCAGACCGGGAGTTATCCCATGCTTCTCCACCAATTCTGTGACTTCAACCTTCAACTCTTCACGGATTGCCTTTGCCACTTCAGTACCGCTTATGATCTTTGCTGTCATTTTAATTCCCTCATTGCTTAAAACATATCATTGTTGAAAAACCGTTATGAAATAACCATTCCATTTCTTACCATCTCGTCATGGGCCTTATGCCGTTCACGGTAGCTCAATGTTCCAGTTATCTTATTACAACGGCTTAATATTTTCAGCGTACTTACATATCTTCCTGCGCCCGCCCGCGAAGGCTATCCTGAAAGCGCCACTATACTGATCCCATTGATTAGAAAAGTGTTAAAACTAACTGGTTTTATCTTTTTTTTCAAGATAGCAATCACCTATTATTCATTTTTTTTTATCTATTTATCAATTTTTTTGAATCTTAGACACAATCTCTCTTATTTTTCCCTTGAAGATCAGCGCCAAAACAGCGATACTCTGCTTGAAACATCATTTTCATGGAGCCCCGTTCTTCTCCCGATCGCAAAAACTTTCACCCACTCACCCGAATCATGACCTCTCCTAAAATTGCAAGCAAAGCCGTCCTACTCCTTTTTGTCATGGGTATTTCCGCCATTTTTCTGTCCATGATGCATCAGTTTCTCATGACTATTTTCATGGCTGCCATTTTTTCAGCACTTCTCAGCCCCCTCTATCAACGACTTCTCATTTCGCTCAAAGGTCGGGAAAACACAGCCTCCCTTTTGACCATTCTCATTATAGTATGCCTTGTCCTTCTACCCCTGTCCGCACTCATTGGTGTTGTAGTGGCACAGGCCTTCCACGTCAGTCAATCCGTCACCCCCTGGGTTGAGAAATTTATCGAGCAACCCACCATTGCCTCAGAGTTCCTGCACAAGCTACCCTACTACGAGCAGATCATCCCCCATCGTGACATGATCCTCCAGAATATAGGAAGCCTGGTGAACAACACCTCAACCCTGCTCATCAATTCGCTTTCCTCTATCACCAAAGTGACGGTCAACGCGGCCATCATGTCTATCATCATGCTCTACACCATGTTTTATTTTCTCATTGACGGCAAGAAGCTTCTGGAAAAGATTCTCTATTACATTCCCCTTGAAAACAAAGACGAACAGCACCTGCTCCAACGCTTCACCTCGGTTGCCCGGGCCACCATCAAGGGGACTCTTATCATCGGCATTATCCAGGGATGCCTGTGCGGACTAGGATTCGCTTTGGCCGGTATTCCCAGCCCGGTGTTCTGGGGCTGCCTCATGGCGGTTCTCTCCATCATCCCCAGCGTCGGAACGGCCATTGTCTGGGGTCCCGCTCTTCTTATCCTGATCCTCAGCCAGGACATTACAGGGGCCGTCATCATCGGCATCTTCTGCGGTCTGATCGCCGGCAACGCCGACAACCTCCTCCGCCCGCGCCTGGTGGGAAAAGACACCCAGATGCACGACCTTTTCATCCTCTTTTCCACCTTCGGCGGCATCTCCATGTTTGGCATCATCGGCATTGTCGTCGGACCGATCATTGCTGCCCTTTTTGTCTCCATTTGGGAGCTCTACGGCGAATCCTTCCAGGACTTCCTCCCTCCTGTCTGTTTCACCACGATAAAACCTAAGCAGTCAGCAGCCCCTGAGGAGAGATCCAGCAACCCACCTGACACCTCCTCGGAACAGGAGGAATAATTAAAGTTTGCATTCGCACTGACTTATGTTTATTTTATTTAGAAATTCCTTAATACTACATGCGAATTTTATTTATTTGCTTGACAAAAAAGCACAAAGAGGAATAGCTCAATCTGTAAAGAGCAGTTAATACTACTTCAGGCCATTTTAAGGGAAGAATCCCCTGACTGGCCTACGGCAACAGCTGCGCTAACGATTCTGAATTTCGTTACGCCATAGCTTTGGAATAACCACAAAAACATATGGCTAACCTCTCAACAACCCCTATTACCGCATACGGCTTTCAGGCTTACGCCTTGGCCGGGACCAGATCCCAGGGACAAGGAAAAGTTGCGCCCTTCGACCCAACCTCTCCACTTCCTGCTGGCGCACAATCAGAAGATCAAATTTCTTTATCGAAAAAAGGAAAGGACTTAAGCTCCCGCCCTGAATCACCCGAAATTTCTGAACAAAATGACAAAACAGCTGCAGACACAAGACAAACAGGTACCAAGGGAAGCGACCAGCAGCTTCTCGATGAGGCAGAGCTCCGTCAGGTTCAACAACTGCAACAACGGGATGCCGAAGTACGGACCCACGAGCAGGCACACCTGTCCACCGCTGGACAGTATGCGTCAGGCGGTCCCTCCTTTTCCTATCAAACCGGACCCAACGGTAAACGATACGCCGTGGGCGGCAGTGTTCCCATTGACATAGGAAAAGAAGCAACGCCAGCGGCCACAATCATGAAGATGCGCACCGTCAAACGGGCGGCCCTCGCCCCTGCCAGTCCATCAGCTGCGGACCGCCAGATTGCAGCCAAGGCAAGCATGCAAGAGATGCAGGCCATTCAGGAATTGCAGACAACACAATTGACAGAAAAACAGGATGCCCCATCAATACCAATAGGCAAAAGCAATAACGAATCCCCTGAGAATCTTCCTAAAAATAATACCAAAATCGCTCCCGATTCAGCACCAGATACCAAAGCACCTTCGCACACCACTCGGGCAATAATGAGCGCAGCGTACAGGGCCATGGCTTCTTTGGCCTGACACCAGACAGGCCAAGGTTAAAATCCCTGACAAAGCAGAGAGCAATAAAAACATGCAGGAAAACCGTTTCAACCACGATTTTTTCCAGTTCCTCCAGGCGTCACCCACTCCTTTTCACGCAGTCTCATCCATGGCCGCGAAATTGCGCGACGTTGGTTTCCAACAGCTTTTTGAGACCGACGCATGGCAGCTTGCGCCTGGTAATTCCTATTTCATTATCAGAGACAACGGAGCACTTGCCGCCTTCACCCTGGCCTCAACGAATGTTCAAGATCAAGGTTTCAGGATTATGGGCAGCCATACAGACAGCCCGGCACTCCAGATAAAGCCGCTGGCCGGTAACACATCACACTCTTTTTTTCAGCTCGGGGTCGAGGTGTATGGCGGACCGTTGCTGACCACCTGGTTTGACAGAGAGCTCTCCATTGCCGGAAGAGTAGTCTGCACGACAACAGAGGGTGCCTTACTAACCCTGCTTATCGACTTCAAACGCCCGGTGGCAATAATCCCCAGCCTGGCCATCCACTTTGATCGTGAGGCCAATAAAGGCCACGCCATCAACAAGCAAAAAGAACTGGTTCCCATTCTCTCACAAATAACAGAAGATGACTCGCTAAACCTTTCATCTATTCTTGCCGAACAGATAAAGAAGGAACACTCGGACAAACGGGTTGAAGCCATCCTGAGCTTCGACCTGTTTTGCTACGACTGTCAGCCGCCCTCTTATCTTGGGATTGGCAACGAATTCATCACCGCCAGTCGACTTGACAATCTGCTCAGTTGTTTTGTAGGATTCTCCGCCATGATCGAAACTCTAAAGGATACAAAAGCGGACAATAATCGCCTGCTGATCTGCAACAATCATGAGGAAATCGGTTCTCTCACTGCCGCCGGTGCCAAAGGCTCATTTCTCCACTCAGTGCTGGGACGGATCATGCCGGATCCCATCACCAGGGATCGTACTCTGCGTGGATCATTTTTTATCTCCATGGACAACGCCCACGGCATCCACCCGAACTTCAGTGACAAGTCAGAACCGGAGCATACCCCATTGCTGAACCATGGTCCGGTAATCAAAAGCAATGCCAATCAGAGCTACGCGACCACCAGTATCAGCGGGGCCATCTATAAATCAATTGCCGCCGAGGCTGGGGTTACCACCCAGGATTTTGTCATGCGCAGCGACATGGCCTGTGGCAGTACCATTGGCCCTCATACCTCCGCACTCCTGGGAATCCCCACTATCGACATTGGTGCCCCAACGCTCGCCATGCACTCAATCCGGGAGATGACTGGCAGCCACGATCCATTCCTGCTTTACAGAACGATCAACCGCTTTCTCACCTGTGAACGCCTCCCACAAACCGAAGGATAAACAATGGCGAAACGTTCCCTGAAAACTGTTATCAACCTGATCTTCATCTGCGCCCTGTTTCTCGTCCCATTTACCGGACACAGCGAGCTTGCAAGCTCTATCAACAAGTATAAGGATGTCAATCTTTCTGCCGAACGGCTCAAAAAAATAGGCCGTTACCATGGTCTCATTGAATATTTTGCCGGATTCACCTTTTTTCAACCCCGACACAAAGTCAGTTCTGATTTCATTCGTGCCCTGATCTTGGCGGAATCCGATGCAAACCCCAGAGCCCTCTCCAGCAAAAACGCCATGGGACTTGGTCAGATCATCCCCAGCACCGGGATAGCAGCCGGCCTTGAGCTCTCAAAGGGCACGGTCGATTTCCATAATGTCAGCCGGTCCAGGCTGAGCAATCTTAACGAGGCCGATCTCTTTGATCCGGAAGTCAATATTCTGCTCACCTGTTACCTGATCGCCAAATACAATTATAAATTTAACGGCCAGCTCGCCCTTGTACTCTCTGCCTGGAATGCCGGAGAGAACATCAAAGAGTTGAAACAAGGTCAATACGCTCCCTACCAGGAAACTCATGACCTCATCGGCAAGGTTAACGGGTACTATCTCTGCCTGCTCCAACAGAAGAAAACACGACTGGCTTACAGGTAGGATTGATAAAAAAATTCACCTTCCAATTCACAGACAAGATTCAGCCATCTCCATACTTCCTCCATAGAACACAATTCCATGCCAACTGATGCACATCATTTTTCTCTCCTGCTGCACACTGTGCGCTCTCTGCTAGGACCTGACGGATGCCCCTGGGACCAAAAACAATCAACCCTCAGCCTGAAAAAATATTTCATAGAGGAATTTGCCGAAATTATCACAGCCATCGACAATAATGACCCGGAAAATCTCTGTGAAGAGCTTGGAGACATGCTCTTTCTTGTAATTCTCATGGCGGAAATTAACAAAAAAAATGACACTTTCACCCTCCAGGATGTCCTCAGAAACATCAATGAAAAAATGATTCGAAGGCACCCCCATGTCTTTGCCGATGGCGAAAAAGGTACATAAGAAGAGCTTGAGAAACAGTGGCGAGCCATCAAATCTCAGGAAAAAGAGAAAAAAACAAATTGACACGGCTGAAGAGCCGATGTATTTATACTTATTTTTCTATCGGGTGTTGAAGTATTGATGCCCCCTGTCCGGCAATGGTGCCAGACAGATACCTCTTCGCTCTCTTCTATAATTTTGATGAGAGCCGAAAACCAGGGATAACAGATCCCGACAATCATGGGTCCACGAGGAGGAACACATGCGCAGGTACGAAACGATCTATATTCTTCGACCAAATCTTGGAGAAGAAGAGATCAACACGATTATTGACAATGCAAATGGTATTATTCAGAGCGAAGGCGGAACTATCATTCACCTTGATCGCTGGGGATTGCGAAAATTCGCTTACCTGATCAAAAAAGAGACCCAAGGTACTTATATTTATTGTGATTATGCAACTGAGCCAGCTGCAGTATTGGAGATGGAGCGTAAATTCAGAATCAATGACGCTATCCTCAAATACATGACCGTCAAACTGGCAAAAGATATCACAGCAGAAAAGATCGAACAGGCCAAGGTTGACATAGCAACACGCCAGGCCGCTAAAGAATCTGGGGAATCTGACGAGAATGAGAATTCTGACGATGATAACACCAACGATTCTGACGAATAAAAAAAACGATCTCATTCCATTCATAACCAAATAAATATACAGGAAACTCAAATGCCTCCTATTAAACGCGTTTTTGCACGAAAAAAGGTCTGCAGGTTCTGCACCACCGACCAGGAAACGGTTATTGACTATAAAGACTTGAAAACAATACGTTATTTCATTTCAGAGCGTGGAAAAATCATGCCTCGTCGCATTTCCGGCACCTGTGCCACTCACCAGCGACAGTTGTGTGAAGCCATAAAAAGAGCACGTCAGATTGCGCTGTTACCCTACACCGGTTCAATTCCGAGATAAAAGGGACCCGGGCATATTAAAACCGTGAACCAGGTGCCCGAACGCCCTGACGTGATGAAGATATTCAAACATATCTTCATTGTGACAGGGTTTTTTCTGCTACCCGCTCTGCAGAGCGCTGTTTTTGGCTGGATGTATTGCGTTATACCATTACTTGTTTTTTACTATCTCTGCAGATACGGTAGAAATAGTGGCGGCAAATATCTCCTCCATGGACTACTTGTCGCTCTTGTAATAGGAGCGTTACTGCAGGTGGCAAGTCAGATATTACTTGCCCTGACCCTGATTCCCACCGGTTTAATATTGGCCCGTTCAGCTTTCCAAGCTGAAACGCCGGCCGTAAGCGGTTTCAAGGGATTTATTGTATTAAGCCTGTCATGGTTTCTTTTTTCCGGCATCATTGCCATTATAGAAGGAAGCCATCCCTATTCCACGCTCCTGCTGTCAATGAATCAGGGAATGGATGAGGCTTTGAAGCTCTATCAGGAGAATGAAAAAATCCCGGCAGACTCTTTTTATCTATTGAGTCAGAGCTTCTCGCAGATAAAAGAGAGAATGACCCAATTCATGCCGGCAATCTTGACCAGTATTGCCTTATCTATAGTATGGTTGGCCATGGTGCTCGGCAACAGGTTAGTCAACAAACATACCGGACATAGCCCTTGGCCTGAGTATCAATACTGGCACCTGCCGGAGAAGTTTATATGGACAGTCATTGCAGCAGCAGTTATGGCTCTGCTGCCTTTACCAATGGTGAGAACCATTGGTTTTAATCTGTTATTGATTATAAGTGTTATTTATTGTTTCCAGGGACTTTCCATTGCCCTCTTTTTTTTAAATAAGTGGAAAGTCCCTTTATTCATACGTTCCCTTCTCTATGTGATTATTATTTTTCAATCATTGGGAACCATTCTTTTATCAGTGATCGGGCTCGCTGATGTCTGGTTTGATTTACGGCATTTAAGCAGTCAGGATTCGAATCAGGAAGATACTTTATAAAGGCTTTTCTGCGAATCAGAACGCAAACACCATTAAGGAGCAACACCATGGAACTTATATTGAAAGAAACGATAAGCACCCTCGGCCAGGAAGGCGCCATTGTGAACGTAAAATCAGGATATGGACGTAACTATCTGCTGCCACAGGGAAAGGCGGTTCTTGCCAACGCTCAGAATAAGTCAATTTTAGACCGAAATCTTGCCACCATCAAGGCAAAACTTGAGCAGCAACGTCAGCAGGCAGAGGCACTCTCCAAAAAGCTGGCTGGAATCACCATCACCATAGCTCAGCTCTCAGGAGATGATTCCAGACTGTTTGGTTCCATCACCAGCACTGACATTCACCAGAAATTGGCCGAGATGGACATTGCTATCGACAAGAAGCAGATTGTTCTTGCCGATCCCATCAAAACCCTCGGTGAGTTTACCGTTCCTGTCAAAGTTGGTTTTCAAATGTCCACTGATATCATTGTCAAGATCGTGCCAACTATCGAGAAGGCTTAATTGAGTAACGGTTTTGAGCTAAGCCCTTATCGTACAATAAGAGCTGCATCTGAATGCTAAAATCAGTATGAGGAGTCGTATCGAATGATCATGGAAATCATGCTTGTTTCGTCACGGTTCCTCATCAGTATTTTTCTGTGTCCCATTTCTTAACCGTCTGACGTGCCGTTTATTTTAATGTTACAGTTATTCTTAAACGACAAGTTCACTCTACCGAGCTCTATTGTTTGCAAAACAACACACCGTAAAGGGACCCTTTCCTCTTCGGTGTGTTGTCATTTTATACCCTCTTTCCTTCATGGTCAGAATCAAGATGAGTGAGTTCTATTCAATGACCACACCTGCCACCACTACCCCTGGAGGCCGAGTTCCCCCTCAGAACCTTGAGGCTGAACAATCTGTGCTCGGCACAATCCTTCTCAAAGATCAATCACTCGGCACAGTTCTTGAGATCCTTCAACCTGCAAATTTCTATCGTCCGGCCCATAAGCAGATCTTTGAGGCCATGATCCAGCTCTTTGAAAAAAATGAGCCCCAGGACTTGATCACCGTGACCAATCAGCTGAAAAACAGCAATAAGCTTGATGAAGTGGGCGGCGCAGCCTACCTTGCCATGCTGACCTCCATGGTCCCGGTTACCTCCAATCTCACTCATTACGCCAGGATTATTCGTCAGAAGGCAATTTTGAGAAACTTGATCCAGGTAAACACCGAGATCGCCTCCCGCTGTTATGACGAACAGGGCGACATCGACAGCCTGGTGGATGAAGCGGAACAGGCGATTTTCGAGATTGCCAGTTCTAAAAGCAGCCAGGGCTTTACCTCAATGGGCCAGGCAATCCCTGCTGCCTTTAAAACCATTGAAAAGCTTTATGAAAGAAAAGAGTTGATCACGGGCGCAGCAACCGGATATGTGGAGATGGACAAGATGACCGCAGGTCTCCAGCCTTCTGATCTCATCATCCTTGCCGGTCGCCCTTCCATGGGTAAAACCGCTTTTGCCATGAATATTGCCCAGCACGTAGCGTTGGTCGACAATGTTGGGGTTGGCATCTTCAGCCTAGAGATGTCCCATGAGCAACTGGTCATGCGTCTCCTCTGCTCTGTTGGCCGCATTGATTCCCAGAGAGTTCGTACCGGCAAGCTGCTCCCCGAAGACTGGCCCAAACTGACAAGGGCCGTCGGCATGCTTGAAAATGCGCCCATCTATATCGATGACACGCCGGCCATTTCAGTTCTTGAGATGCGGGCCAAGGTCCGCAGACTCGCAGCCCAGCATAATATCGGTTTGATCCTCGTTGACTATCTGCAGCTCATGCGCGGCCGCAACTCCATTGAGAATCGGACCCAGGAGATCAGTGAAATATCCAGGTCACTCAAGGCCATGGCCAAGGAACTAAAAATCCCGGTTCTGGCCTTGTCACAGCTCAACCGTGGACTTGAAAGCCGCACCGACAAACGCCCGATGATGTCTGATCTCCGCGAGTCAGGAGCCATTGAGCAGGATGCCGATGTAATCTGTTTCATCTACCGTGACGAGGTGTACAATAAGAGTGAGGATAATCCAGACAGGGGCAGTGCTGAAATCATCATCGGCAAGCAGCGAAACGGTCCAACCGGCACCTTCAAGCTGACCTTCCTCAAGGAATTCACCCTCTTTGAGAACATGAGTCACTACGATGACCCACACAGCTATTAACCCCGATTTCAGAAAAGATCTTACATAACCGCCGCTTTCAGCGATGAAAGTCTTGTAACAAGTCATAGTCCTTCCAGTTTTTTCTATACCGAGGCAAAACATGTCCATCACTGCAGAATCAGACAACAGATATGATTTCAAAACAATAGAGGCCAACTGGCAGGAATTCTGGCAGCGGGAGGCAAGTTATAAAGTCTCTGAAGATGACGAACGGGAAAAGTATTATGTTCTCGAGATGTTTCCCTATCCTTCGGGACGCATTCACATGGGCCACGTCCGTAATTATTCCATAGGGGACGTCATCGCAAGGTACAAGCGACTGCGGGGATTCAATGTTCTGCATCCTATGGGCTGGGACGCCTTTGGTCTGCCCGCAGAAAATGCCGCGCAGAAAAATAATACCCACCCGGCGCGCTGGACCTATGACAACATTGATTACATGCGCAACCAGCTGCGCAAACTTGGCCTTTCTTATGACTGGGGCCGCGAGATTGCCACCTGCAACCCCGGCTATTACCGCTGGGAGCAACTCCTCTTCCTCCAGATGTACGAAAAAGGACTCGCCTATCAGAAGAATACCACGGTCAACTGGTGCAATTCCTGTCAGACCGTACTCGCTAATGAGCAGGTTATTGACGGGACCTGCTGGCGTTGCGATGAGCTTGTCACCCCCCGACAGATGAATGGCTGGTTTTTCAAGATCACTGATTACGCCGAGGAACTTCTCCGTGATCTTGACAAACTGAGCGGCTGGCCGGACAAGGTTGTGACCATGCAGCGCAACTGGATTGGCAAATCAGAGGGCCTCACCTGTGATTTCAAGATTGAAGGAAGTGAGGAGCTCCTTTCCATTTTCACCACCCGCCCTGACACCATCTATGGCGTGACCTTCATGTCCATTGCCGCTGAGCATCCACTGGTCGAGACCCTGATCAAGGGATCGAAACAAGAGGAAGTGATCCGGAACTTTATCCACGCCATTATCCAGGAAAAGCAGCAACAGAAGCCTGATGATGAACAGGAGAAAAAAGGAATCTTTACCGGAAGATACTGCATCAATCCCTTTAACGGCGACAAGGTCCCGGTTTATGTGGCCAATTTTGTTCTCATGGGCTATGGCACCGGGGCAGTCATGGCAGTACCCGCCCATGACCAGCGGGATTTCGAATTTGCCCGCAAATATGACCTTCCCATCAAGCCGGTTGTCATCCCTGAAGGTACAACTCTTTCTGGAGAGATGATGGAGGCGGCCTCCATCAATCCTGGTCTGCTTGCAGACTCAGGATTGTTCACTAGCATGGCCTCAACAGAGGCCAAACAGGCAATTATCGAGCACGCCACAGCGCAGGGTTTTGGCACAGCCCATACAACCTATCGATTGCGCGACTGGGGGATTTCCCGGCAGCGTTACTGGGGGGCCCCAATCCCCATGATTTACTGTGACAAATGTGGCGTCCAGCCCGTACCTGTAGAACAGCTGCCGCTGATCCTGCCGGAAGACACCGAAACAGCTGAGAATACCTGCGCCCCTCTGCATCAGCGCGACTCCTTCCTGAAGACCACCTGCCCTGCCTGTGGTGGCGGGGCGCGACGTGAGACCGATACCATGGACACCTTCGTCGAATCCTCCTGGTATTTTGCCCGTTATACCTGCCCCCGCCATACCGAAGCGCCCATAGACCGGGCCAAGGCCTTACACTGGCTGCCGGTGGATCAGTATATCGGTGGAGTGGAGCATGCCATCCTCCATCTGCTCTACTCCCGTTTTTTCACGAAAGTCCTCCGCGATCTGGGCTACCTTGACATTGACGAACCCTTCACCAACCTTCTGACCCAGGGGATGGTGATCAAGGATGGCTCCAAGATGTCAAAATCCAAGGGAAACGTGGTTGACCCCAATGATCTAATCAACGAATATGGGGCGGATACGGTGCGACTATTCAGTCTTTTTGCCGCCCCACCGGAAAAGGATCTGGAATGGAACGCCAAGGGCGTGGAAGGCGCCTTTCGTTTTATCAACCGGATCTATCGCTATGTTATGGGCCACAAGGAACTCCTGGCCCAGACGACAGACGGGAAGATCGAGATCCACTGTGAGGCTGATCAGGCCCTCCATCGCAAGACCCATCAGACTATCCAGAGGGTGAGCTTGAACATCGAGAGCAACTTTCACTTTAACACCGCCATCAGCGGAATCATGGAACTGTTCAACACCCTGACCACCCTTGCTCCCTTGGAAAGCGACAAGACCCGGGAGACAGTGACACCTGGCTTGATCCATGAGGCAGTACAAACGATTCTCCTCCTGCTCTCCCCTATGGTTCCTCATTTCTGTGCAGAACTGTGGCAACAGATGGGCAACACCCGTCCCATTGACCAGGAACAGTGGCCTGAACTTGACATCGAAGCGGCCAAAGAGGAGGAGCTGACCCTCGTCCTTCAGGTCAACGGCAAGGTTCGTTCCCGTCTCCAGGTTCCAGCGGATATCAGCGATGAAGAGATTAAGAAAAGGGCGTTGAGCGACGAGAATGCCCTGAAGATTATTGCGGACAAGCCCGTCAAAAAAATTATTATCGTGCAGAAGAAGCTTGTTAATATTGTTATTTAAGGATATTTTAAGTAAATTGTTGTAATAAAATAAATGTAACCTTGAGATATTTGCAAACAGTATAAAAGCGCCGGTCGCTCCTGTACCGCCCATGACGTCCCGCGACACTCGGCTATCCTTGAACTGCGTAACGAAATGGTAAAAATCGTAATGGTTATTTCGTAACGGCCCCCCTTAAACTTATCTTATACATATTGGAGTAAACTGTTGAAAACAACACTTCGTCTCAGCTCGCTTTTTCTCCTTATTTCTATGTTTCTTGCTGCCTGTGGGTATCATAGTCCTTACGTCTATAGCGGTCCTGAAAAATCCATTTATGTTACCCATTGGAAGAATAGAACAAATGCCCTGCAACTTGATACCAAAATTTATCAATCATTAACTCACTGGTTCCAGAAATCCAACGCTCTGAAAGTAACGAATGAAAAGACAGGAGCAGATCTTATCCTTGCCGGCGAGATCATCTCCATTCAACTACCAAGCCTCTCGTATGGCGCCGGTAACAACACCACTGAAGTAAAAGTGATTCTCAACGTCCGCTACATTCTCAAAGACATTAAAACCGACAAAGTGCTTCTTGAGGTGCCTGTCGAAACTTGGACCAAGGATTCCAGGATAGCAAGCAGCTCAACAGCAACCTCAGACAATGAAGCCAAGGCTCTGGCATCAATTATTGACGATCTCTCAGAAAAGATTTACATCAAAGCGCTGGATAGATTGTCACAGATACAATAATGGAAGCACAAATAATCTCGTGAAAAGACCAAGGAACCTGTCATTTTGCAAGATTATCGGTGTAGCTTTCATTTAAAAAGAGGTGTCTCCATTCCTGTGAGCACTATCCTTTTTTTATCAAGTGGATTTTCTGCTGATTCTTACACTGCCAGCTTAACCGTCGGCATCATCACGGTATAAACTTCTTCCGGTGTTTTTCTAGCAAGGATCTAATGTGGCCTTGCTTTGTTTAACCCAGTTCATGTATTAAACAATCGAAATCTTGGCCTCGGCAACTGAGTCATAAGCATATAAATACACCCGCTCGTATTTCAACAACTTTCACAATCCCTCAACGAACACATTATCCCTCCTAAACCAGTGTCTTACCTCCCGCCATTACTGCCAACTCCACTTTAATTTTGAACACCACCGAGTGAATCCATCTCGTTCTTTTTTTCATTCTCCGCTCCATAGTAAAACCTGTAAGGACCATCAAAAACTAGCAGATTCTCCACTTATCAGTTTGTACAAATCTTGGGGCCATCCCTGTTCTTTGAAAAAAAATTGTGCTATATTTTATTATTAAGATTTGTCTCTCAAAGATGTTTCTGCAGAAGTTTAATGCCTCGCTGTCAAAACTTAAAGGAGAATCATGACTCAACAAATCTTGTCTAAATGCATTATGACAGCCGCCATCATGTTATATCTTCTTACCGGAGCGGACTCTCTTCTTGCTGCCGCAGACGTATATGAACCAGATAATGACCTTGTCTCGGCATACGTCATCGATCTTAATTCCCCACAGGCTCACACCTTGGATCCTGCTGGGGATATAGATTATGTCTATTTCACCGGGGTAAAAGGCAATATATATCTACTAGAAACATCATCAGCGGAAGACACTGACACTTATTTATACCTTTATGATAGTAACGCGAAAGAGTTGGCTAAAGACGATGACAGCGGAATAGGTCTATCCTCGAAGATAGTCTGGACATGTCCTGAAGCGGGAACCTATTATGCCATGGTAAAACACTTTGTTATCACAGGGACAGGGCCATACAATCTACTTCTTACCAATTCAGGGTATATCTCTGGTAGGATCCTTGACAGTTCCGGCAACCCGCTAACTGATGCTTTTGCAACTGCGTATATAGATGTCATGATCGGCGATCCCTGCGGTGCTTCTACTTGGGTTGGTTGGGGCACTATTAACCCAGACGGCACGTATACAACCGAAGGATTATCAGCTGGTAGCTATTATCTGTATGCTTATACCAAAACTGACAGTATTCAGATCGATGAATGGTGGGCTGCCCCCATGAGCAGCCAGGCGTGCGGTCAAGCCCAGCCTGTGACCGTAACGGCAGGAAAAACGACTACCGGTAAGGACTTCCAGCTCGACACAAGTCTTGTAATCAGCTATACAGTGACGACCTCAGTCGCTCCCATCGGAACAGGAACTGTAACCGGCGGCGGCAATTATAATGAGGGAACTACTGCAACCTTGACCGCAATTCCAGCAGTCCGCTCTTTTTTTATCAACTGGTCAGGAGACTCTGCTGGCACAGGGAATCCAATAGGAATATTGGTAAATGCCGACAAGAATATCACCGCAAATTTTGATTCTACAAAAAAACATATGTTTATCCCCATTCGATCAGCTGATGGTAAAACAGTTATTATTTGTTTATAAATTAAAGCGATCAGAAATCCAGGGAGCCGTTACAAAATAACTTCTGTTTTTCTAACCAGTTCGTTACATTGTATACGGTTTTCACCAGTGATGTAACGACGTTATTTTATTACAACGGCTTAATATCAAAACCTGATGAAAAATGGAGAAATTAACAAAAAATTACTTTATGAAAAACCACCGCGATAATCGGTGTGAAGTGTTTCCCTGAAAAATAACAAGGCCGTTCTTGAAACCAAGAACGGCCTTGTTATTTTTTCCTGTCACCTGGAGTTTTTTTTACAACGCCGCTTGCTTTTACAACAACTCTTGCACTACAGCAGCTATGGAACCAGCATCCAATCCTTGTCTGGCGTACAACTCTGCCGGTTGCCCTGAACCACCGTAAAATTTCACCCCGCATCTCTTGAAGGGGACCGCTTTCCCCGACTCGGCAAGCACCAGGGCCACCATAGCCCCAAGCCCGGTATCAACATGATGATCCTCCACGGTTACCACCGGTCCATTACCTGCGGCCTCAAGAACGGCATCCTTGTCCATGGGCACCAGGGAGGCCATATTCAACACAGCCACTGATTTTCCGTCTCTGACAAGCAGAGCCCATGCCTCCATGACCGTTGGGGTGAGCGCCCCATAAGTGATAATGGTGGCCTCAGATCCCCGGCGCAGCCAGTCTGCCTTGCCAGCCTGGAAGGTATAGTCCGCATCATAGAAGGGAGTTCCATCTTCTTTCAGGATCACCGGGGTGATCGAGCGCCCCATACCCACAAAGACATTGCCGGCATGGGTGGCGGCATAACGGATAATCCGATCCGTCTGATTGGGATCAGCCGGCATGAATACGGAAAAACGGAAGAAGTTACGCGTAAGCCCCAGATAATCAATACACTGATGCGTCGGGCCATCCTCCCCTACATCCAACCCCACATGGGTAGCGACCACCTTTACGTTGGTATGATTAAAATCATTGATGCGGGTCTGGTTATAGACCTCAGAAAGGGCAAAGACGCCAAAGGTGCTGAAGAAAGGAACCATGCCCACAGAACTCATACCACCAGCCATACTGGCAGCATGATGTTCCTGAATACCTGCCTCAATATAGGCGTTGGGGGAATGTTTGCGAAAACCTCCCATCTTTACCGATCCTTCCAGATCACAAGAAATACCGCTGATCCTGATTGTTCCTTCAACATTGTTGGCCTCGGCCAGTCCCTGCAGGGCATTGCCATAGGCGGAACGGTTATCGGTCTTGACATCAGCACCATACAGAAGAGGCGCGCCTGTAGAGAGTTCCGGCGCATTGGACACATATTTACGAATGGTATGGGTGGCTACAGGCAGGGTGCGCAAGGCCTCCCATTTTTCCACATCATTTTCAACTCCCAGCTCCTTCAGCGCATCAGCCAACAAGGTGCGATTCAAAGGTGAGCCATGATACTTGGCCAGGTTCTCCATAAAGGAAATCCCCTTACCCATGGTGGTACGGGCCACAATCACCGTCGGTTTCCCGCATGGCTTGGTGTAAGCGTCAGCCAAGGCGCGAAAGTAGCTATTGTAGTCATGCCCGTCTTCCAGATATTTAACGTCCCAATTATTGGTGGAATACATGGCCCGGATAGACTGTGGCATGATATCCTTGGTGGCACCACAGATCTGCAGATGATTGCGGTCAATGACCACAAACAGGTTATCGAGCTTATATTTATTGGCAAAACGAATGGCTTCACAAATCTGCCCCTTCTGCTGTTCCCCATCACCCATAAAGACAAGAACCTTATTCGGGCTCCCCTGGATCTTGAAGGCATGGGCAATACCCACGGCAGAGGACAGGCCCTGACCCAAATTGCCGGTGTCCCACTCAACCCCTGGGACGATACGCTCCACATGACCGGGAAAACCGGAACCAGTCCGGCGAAAGCCGCCCAGGAACTCCTCCTGATTGAAATATCCATATTCAGACAGAGTCGAATAGACGCCTGGAGAGATATGGCCCATGCTGACGATAACTCGATCCCTCTCTTCCATATCTGGATTTTTGGGATCATGTTTAATGCAGCCGTAGGTGACCAACAGCATATCGAGTGAGGAGAGAGATCCGCCGGGGTGGCCGGAGGCGGCAAGGCTGGTGGAAAGCAGGATGTTTTTAGCACAACGAACGCGCATCTCGCGCAATCCCTGCAATTCTTGACTGGACAATTCACTTGATTGCATATTTAATTGCAGTGGCATATGGTTCTCCAATTATGGTAATAAAGAAACTGATAAAGAGTTCATCTCTCAGCCAGGCTGTCATGGACATATAAAACTGACCCGAAGAAGACAAAAATCGGCATGAGGGCTTGTTTCAGGAATACGCTGATAAGCATTCTCCCAAACATCCCTTATTCCTTTCTCAATCACGATGAAAACAGAAACGAAATAAAAGAACTAAAAAAAATTCAAATTACTCTGTTTGTAAAAAAATATCAGCAATAAAAATATGCTTCACATCGCCAACCTGACTCTCGACTCGCCCTTTCTCCTTGCTCCGCTGGCCGGATACACTGACCTTCCCTTTCGCCAACTTTGCCGGGAGTTCGGGGCCGGAATGGTTGTCTCCGAAATGATCAGCTGCCATGGTCTGGTCTATGGTCAAGCTAAAACAAGAGCCATGCTGGCCTCAAATTCTGCGGAGCGACCTGTGGCTTTTCAACTTTTTGGAGCAGATCCTGACATAATGGGCCAGGCCGCGGCCCTGCTCAGCTCCTTTCATCCTGATTGTATTGATATCAATATGGGCTGCCCGGTCAAAAAAGTAACCAAGCGGGGGGCAGGCGCCGCCCTGATGCAGGAGCCACAACTGGCAAGAGCAATCCTGACCAGCGTCATCAACAACAGCACGGTTCCGGTCACCGTAAAGACCAGGATCGGGGTGGACAGCCGGAATATCTCAGCAATCTCCTTTGCCAGAATGGTAGAAGATGCCGGGGCAGCGGCCATCACTGTGCATGGCCGCACCTGGGCTCAAGGGTTCACCGGGACGGCGGACTGGGATGTCATTGCCAAGGTGAAACAGGCGGTGTCTCTACCGGTCATCGGTAACGGTGACATCCACTCCCACGCCCAGGGCCTGGAGATGATGCACCAGACAGGCTGTGACGGAATCATGATTGGCCGGGCAGCGTTAGGCAACCCCTGGATCTTTTCTCCGGGCGGGAAACCAACCGACCTGGCAAGCCTGATGAATGGTGTCTTTCGTCACCTGGAGCTGATCGAGGAATCACTGACGACAGATTACATGCCAGGCGACATCAAAAATCACCTTGGCCGTTATTTCAAAGCACTGCCTGAGAGCGCACGATACCGGAAAATGATCTATGACTGCAAAGACCTTCCTGGCCTGCGCCAAGCCCTTGAATCCATCAGGGCAAGCACAACAGGCAACAGCAATTGGGAATAAATTCCTCCACAATGACCACAAACAAATCGCCACTTCATAGTTCATCCCCCCTGGCTGAACGGATGCGCCCCCATACTCTTGACGGCTTCGCCGGCCAGGAATCTTTGCTGGGGCCAGGAAAGATGCTGAGTACTATGATCAGCTCCGGCGCCCTCCCCTCCCTGATCCTCTGGGGGCCGCCGGGAACCGGCAAAACCACGCTTGCCAAAATATTGGCAGAATCCACCTCTGCCTCTTTTGTCTTTTTTTCAGCCGTCCTCTCCGGGGTAAAAGAAGTCCGGCAGATCGTGGAACAAGCCCAGGAACTTCTGAAGACAGAAAACAGGGCCACTGTTTTTTTTATCGACGAGATCCACCGTTTCAACAAAAGTCAGCAGGACGCCTTCCTTCCCCATGTGGAATCCGGCCTTTTTACCCTCATTGGGGCCACCACTGAGAATCCCTCTTTTCACGTCACGGCCCCACTGCTCTCCCGTTGCCGGGTCCTTGTCCTCCATGCCCTTGAACGGGAACACCTGCAGACCATCTTCCTCCGCGCCCTAGATGATCCTGACAAGGGTCTGGGGCACTATCATCTCCATTTTACTGATGATTCTCTGGCCCAACTGATCAGTCTGGCAGACGGCGATGCCAGGATGGGCCTCAATATCCTGGAAATCGCCGCCACCCTTGCCTTGCACCGTTTTCAAAACACACCGGACTCAGAGTTTCCAACCATCACCAGCGACGATATTGCAGAGGCGGGACAGCATAAATCGCTGCGCTACGACAAGGATGGCGAGGAACATTATAATCTGATCTCGGCCCTGCACAAGTCCCTGCGAGACTCCGATCCGGACGGCGCCCTCTACTGGCTCTACCGGATGCTGGATGCAGGAGAAGAACCGCTCTATATCTGTCGCCGGCTGATCCGCTTCGCCTCAGAGGACATAGGTGTTGCTGATCCCCAGGCCCTAAGCCAGACCATCAGCTGCCAACAGGCCTTTCAGACCCTTGGAAGCCCGGAAGGGACCCTGGCCCTTGCCCAGGCCGTAGTCTATCTGGCCACTGCCCCCAAAAGCAATGCCCTATACACGGCGGAATCATTGGTTCGTCACCATATATCCCGCACCGGTTCACTGCCGGTGCCCATGCACCTGCGCAATGCCGCAACCAGTATCATGAAGAAACTGGGCTATGGCAAGGGATATCAGTATGCCCATGACCATACCCAAGGCTTAGTGGAACAGAATCACCTGCCACCGGAGCTTACAGGCACCAATTTTTATGCTCCCACCGCCAGAGGTTATGAAGCAGTGATCAAAGACAGACTCAACAAATGGCGTCAGATCCTTCAACAACGTAAACAGGAACAGGATGAATTCAGAAAATAATTCCACTTGCCCTAGCAACAGGCCCCTCAGCAATGGCGTATTCACGGTCCTGTTACTCACAACTTTGCTGGTGCCAGCCGCACGACTCCACGCTTCTCCTCTGCAATCTTTTCTCCTCTTTTACTCAAACAATATCCAGGGAGAAACTGAGCCTTGCGGCTGACACTCCAATCAACTGGGCGGACTGTCCAGAAAAGCATTCCAGATCAACAAGATCACCACCGAACAACAGAAGCCTTACCTTTTCCTTGACTCCGGCAATCTGCTTTTCAAGCAAGCACAAATTACCGAAGGGCCATCGCAGGAACGGCTGACTGCTGAAGGAATCATCAAGATATATACCGCAATGAAGGTGGATGCCGTGGCGGTTGCTCCCTTGGACCTGGCATCTGGTTTTGCCTTGCTGCAAACAACTCAAAAACAAGGTTTCCCCTGGCTGTCCGCCAATCTTCTTGACCAGAATGGACTCCCTCTATTTCAGCCGACGCGCATCAAAAAAATCGGCAAAATAAAGGCTGGAATCATAGGCCTGACCGGTGCTCTTTCTTCTCTGCCCCAAGGTATCACTCGTGCAGAGTGGCAGACGATACTCCCTGCCTTGATTGAAAAGACCAGCCATCAATGCGACATCCTGATCCTGCTTTCCAGCCTGTCTCCTGCCGAGAATCAGGAGATCGCCCAGCAATTCCCTGCCCTCCACCTCATTCTGGCCGCTGATCTGGGCGGTGGCAACATGAACCCGCAGCAAGTCAACAACACCTTGATCACCCAGACCGATCGTCAGGGGAAATATCAAGGTCTTCTAAATGTTGACTGGAATAAAAGCGGCCGATGGGGAAAGGCAAGAGAAGAAGAGCTCAACAGTCTACGGAACAAACTTGGTGCGCTCGACTGGCAACTCGAGAGGATGCGGACAAGAAAGGATCTTCAACAGCCAGAGTATATCGAAAAGATCAAACAAGCTGAGAGAGATCGGGAAACGGTGGACCAGCAGATCATGACTTTGGAACAAAGCCCGGCCACTGCATCTGCAGACGGACAAAACTTACCCTGCAGCTTCACCTATAATTTCCTGGCGTTGCAGAATTCACTGGCTGAGGCCCCCGAGATCACGGCTCTTGTCACCGATATCAAACGACAGATTTTTGATATCCACAGCAGCAACAAACACCGGTAAAAACACGAGCCCCCAACTCCTTGGTGACAGAGATTCCGAGATTTGCCATCCAGATCAAAGCAAGTTCTGGGTGACAACTCGTCACGCCAAAGTTTATCAGACCTTATTGGGTAAACCAGGCGCTCAACTTGGAGTGCCTCCCTTGCCACGTCACCACCAGCCCTGGATTTATTTTGGCAATGCTCTGCTTCTCGCCCTGTCTTCTTCTCTTCATACAGTAAGCTGTAAAAACTTTCATACTAACCTTGCTTTGGCGAAACACTTGCCGGCAACCCTGAAAAATTCCATATAGCAAGCCAGATAAAAGAGCGTTGATCCACTACCCTGCTTGGTAATGCCATAAACTTTTCTTATGACTGCGACCGAGTAAAAAGAAAAAACCATAAAAGAAACTCTTTTTTTACCTCTTAAAACAAGAAATCCTGCACCAGTAAACTGGAGCAGGATTTCTTTCTATCCAAAACTTTCTCAGGCCTGAGACCTTAATGAAAGTTTCTTCTTTTTTCTATATTAGCAACCGAAGACCTTCTGCAATGGTGGAACGGTCTGTTTTTTGCGGCTCATCATGCCGCCTACCCACATGACACCACCATCGATCTTGCCGCCGAAGGCCTGCTCAATCATGGCTGGATCGTCGGAAAGGACAATCAGTTCGGTGCCTTCCTTGACAACATCGGTGAGCATGAACAGCACGGAATGACGACCGTCCTTCTTAACATCCTCCAGGGCCTTCAGCAGGTCAGCACGAATACCGGCAACCTGATCGAGAGCGGCAAGCTCCAACTGGCCGATACCTACTTTTTTGCCATTCATATCAAAGTCTTTGTAGTCACGGAAAACAAGATCTTTCATGGCATAGCCGTCAATGGAAGATTTGGCGCGAAGCATGTCCATGAACAGGCCATCTGTATCCTCAACTCCGGCAACTTTCTTCAGGTCGGCCACTGCGGCCTTGTCATCAGGGGTGCAGGTTGGGGACTTGAAATTCACGGTATCGCTGAGAATGGCTGCCAGCATTCCGCCGGCAATATCCTTAGGAATGGCAACGCCTGCATCCTTGAACATCTTGTTCAGGACAGTGCCGGTGCAACCCACAGGCTCGGCACGGAACAGGATAGGCTGATTGGTGGTGATGTCACCAATCTTATGATGATCAACAATGGCAACCACCTCGGCAGAGGTGATGTTGGCCGGAGCCTGACCGATATCGCTGAAATCCACCAGGGCAACTTTCAGACCGGCAGCATCCATCATGGTCTCAGGGGCAGCAAGTCCAAAGCGCTTCAGGACCACTGTGGATTCTGGGTTAAGTTTATCAGCTTCGATCTGCATGCAGGCCTTTGCAGGTTTACCCTGGGCATTGAGAAGCGCTGCCATGGCAATGGCTGCGGTTACTGAATCGGTATCCGGGTTAGAGTGTCCTACTACACAAATTGTCATCGGGGTATTCCTCCATACATAATGAGTTATTTAAATCGACCAGCACGGACGATTTCCTATACTGCCTATTATCTACATATACAAAGTTCAAATTCTCTTTTGTTTCCAATATTTTTTCGCCACAATAGTGCCTTCACCAGAGGGAGTCAAGCAGAAAAACGAGACACAAAAACACTCGTACAATGCCACCTAACACTCTTTCTGTCAACAAAAGCTTCGTGACTTTACTCTGCCCCTCAAGTATATTTAAGGGTGTTATAAAATAACCATTATCATCCTGATCAGTTCTTTACAATGGCTATGAATGGCCTAGTGTCGCTCGGCTCCATGGACGCATGCAGAACAACCAACTCTGGTCACGGTATTCCAAAGTTACACTTGTTTATAAACGAGGGCTTAATTTATAGGACTTAGCCCTCAGCCCTTTTTCCCTCAACTCAAAGGTTCCGTTATGAAATCACCATCCAAGCGGCCCCGGTCACTCCTTTTTCCTGCCTTTGTCTTGCTACTCTTGGCGGCAGCTACACTCTGGTTTTTCTTTAACCGAGGAAACCCACTTCTTCCTGAACTATCTGCTGTTTCTGAAAGATTAGAGGCAGGTCCGTCAACCGCCCTTACTCCCGACCGCTCAGAATCAATCAACCCAGCAGCACCTTCAACGCCTCTTACCAAAGAAGAGCTACCCCTTGGAGCGCTTGACAACCTAACAGAAAAAACTGACTCCACCCCACTTCCCACTCTGCCAACCAAAGAGCAGCTGCCCATGGCAACAGAGCGGATCAGTGCATTTTACCAAAATCTTGACCAGCAGGAATACATCAAGGCCCATCACCTGGGTACACCAATCAGTCTCTATATTACCAGCCTGCTTCAGAAAATACTGGACAACCCACCGGTTGTCACTCGTGAGACAGATGACCTGTTAACCATTCTTAAGAACAGTGCCCACTTCTTTCGAATTCTAGGCAAAGACAATATCCTCCTCATTAAAGAGATCCTGAATCAAGACAAAAACAATATTGAAGAGGTGATGGCCAACTACACCCTCATCCTGACCGAGAAACCCGACTCCCTTGGCAACGACTTGTCTCTCAAAATCCCTGACAACGCCCTGTATGAATATGCCTGCTTCTTTCTCAACACCATGGGAGGAAAGCTGTATCTGGCAAGACGGGATTCTCTTACACGGATGCTTGTCAGCTACTATGCCATTCAGATTATCCATCAGGCTAACATAGAAGAAAAGAACAAATACGGTCTTCAACTGCAACCAGCAATCGACCTGTTAACCTCAGAGATCGAGATTGGCGGCAATCCACTGCACTATAAAGAAGCATACCTCGACAAACTGTACGATCTGAAAGAAAAATATCAATAAACTGCTTTCAAGACAAGGAGTCAAGAATATGGACACCTGGTATATTGCACTGAATGGTCAACAACAGGGCCCCTTCAATCAGGCCCATATCTGTCAAGGACTGGCCACAGGAATGTACACAAAAGAGACACTGGTCTGGCGTCAGGGTTTTGTCAACTGGCTTACCATTGAACAGGTGCCGGAACTGAAGCAAACTTTTGTCCCCCCAAATCCGCCTATGAATCTTGGTGCCATGCAGGCCCATGAAATCGATTACAAGATTCATGGTAATGAGATGCAATTCGTAGAGGTTGAACTTGACCCACGAGAAAGCGTCGTCGCCGAGGCCGGGGCCATGATGTACATGTCAGACGGCATTCAGATGGAGACGGTCTTTGGCGATGGGAGCCACAGCTCTGAGAGTGGCGGTTTTATGGACAAGATGCTGGGAGCCGGCAAGCGACTCATTACCGGCGAAAGTCTGTTCACCACTATTTTTACCTTTATGGGCCAGGGTAAAGGCAAGGTTGCCTTTGCCGCCCCTTATCCAGGGAAAATTATCCCGCTGGATCTGAAAGACTATAACGGCAAGCTCATCTGTCAAAAATCCGCCTTTCTCTGCGCAGCCAAAGGCGTCTCTTTAGGGATCGCCTTCCAGAAGAAAATCGGTGTCGCCCTGTTTGGCGGAGAAGGGCTTATCATGCAGAAGTTGGAGGGAAACGGGCTCACCTTTGTCCATGCAGGAGGCACAATCATTGAAAAAGAGCTGCAGGCAGGAGAAACCCTGCGGGTAGATACCGGCTGCATGGTCGCCCTCACCCAGACAGTGCAATATGATATCGAATTTGTTGGCGGCGTAAAATCCGCTATCTTCGGAGGGGAAGGATTCTTTTTTGCAACCCTGCGGGGACCAGGTCACGTCTGGCTGCAGTCCCTGCCCTTCTCACGCCTGGCAGGCCGTATCCATGAGGTCGCACCTCAGAATAACAGCGGTTTTTCCACCCAGGGAGAAGGGTCTGTACTGGGTGCCCTTGGTAATCTTCTGCAGAAATGATAAAAATCAGTAAGTGCTCAGCTTTCAAGGGCGAATATCTTGTCAAAATTATGACAGCGCGCTAACCGTTGAAAGCTGACAGGCAGCTTATCAATGAGAGCCATTACGAAACAAACGTAACATACCGTTTGTTTCGTAATGGCTCTTTAAGTTTCCGCCTCAATAAAACGGCGCATTCCCTCACTAATGGAGAGAGACGTGGCCAATTTATCCAACCATTTCCTCTCCTCAGCAGTATCCACAACAACTGCTGATACAGCAAGGCCATACATGGTCTGGGCGATACGCGGATCGGAAATCCCTGCCACCAACTGTTCAATGGACTTGGGGTCATGCATCTCCGCCAGGATAAAACGTTTTTCCTCCTGACTGATCCCCTGCCCCTGTAAATTTTCCAGTATTTTCCCTTCCTCCTCACTGTCCATCCTCCCATCCGCATGGGCTGCTGCAATCATCACCTGAATAAAGCGCAGGGCAAGATCCCTATCCTGCTCGGATGCGACCTGATCTTTGAGAGGATTCGCCACAACACCCGGCAGTGGTGGCGGAACTGATACATTAGCAGCAGAAGATGTGGAGTCATATGCCATACCCGAAGGAGGTGTAAACGGTGTCGCAGAGACAGGAGGTTGCGGTATCTCTTGCTTGCTCTTCAATATCTCATAAGCGCCGACTCCGAGACCAATTGCCGTCATAAGCCCTTTCCCTGACAACAGCGTTGAGGTCAGAGAGTGCATCATGCTGCCGCCCTTATATTTTTTCTGTTTTTTATAGCCACTACCAGAGCCAACCATCTCCGCCATCATCTTTCCTAACAACTGTTCCGCATTAAACATAACACCCTCCCCTCTGATCGGTCGAAAAGCCGGTATTTCTTTTTCTTTTCCTGAAGTCGCTGTGCTTCAAAGCGTCCGACACCTATCTATGACCCTGTTTCCATTTCCATGGAGGTACAGGATTGTTATCTTGCCATAACCCGCGTCTGGCTGACCTGGCCTCTTTCTCGACCTGCCGCCACTCACGGCAAATCGGTTCCTTACAATAATATATATGCACCCAGGCCATGCCCTCCAGAAGTAAGTCCTCGTTAAGTGAGCGCCCTCCGACCTCAACCATCGCCACCAGACGACCATATTTATCCCATGCCTTTGGCTGCAATTCTACCTGCCGCCCCTGGACATGATGGCGGGTGAACTCTCGAGCGTTATGAGAAAATGGCTGCTGCCATTCAGGAGTATCAATCCCCCACAACCGGACACGAAGTTTTTTCCCCAGGTGCTTCACCTCAATAGTATCACCATCAATGACTTTAACGACAGAGGCAGAGAATAATCCATCAGAGTCGGAATTTGCCCAGCATGACTGATATCCTTGCAAAAAGAAGACAGAAGACAGAAGGAGAAGAAGGACAATATGCCAGAATCGAAAACGCGAGATACAACACTCTCCCTCTGAGATAATCTCATACACCATAGATTTCTCTGTCCCAATCAAGAGATCGTCCCCGGCAACAATGTCCCACTTTCACTGAAAGTCATCTCCAGATCGTTATAATTACAGAAGAAAGGTGGCATCTTATTTCTCTTTTTGATATGATACCAATATTCATTGACCATCCATGTAAAGTAATAGGTCCCGACCATAATACCGACTGTCGCTTTTTTTTCATCGTCACCCCTTCAGTCTGGAAATAATTTAGAATTATATATAATGACTCTACCTATTAGCGCAATAACATAAAAACATGCAAGCTCCCTTCACAATACTTCTTGCGGACAATGATCTCGAACAGTCAGACTGTTTCAACGAACAGGTCAAGAATAACAATGCCTTTGATTGCATACGATACAAAACGGAAAAAGAGCTTTTATCCATTCTGAACCATTCTTTACCCCAACTGCTCATCTACGATCTGGCCCTGCCAGGGGCGAAAAGCAGACTCACACTACTCCAGAAGATTCACCAAGACTACCCTGAGTTACTGATCGTCGCCGTTATTCCAGATGGCGCGGAAGATCTGATCGAATTGATACTTCAGCTGGATATCTTCTTTTATATCCATAAACCTTATGATCCGGCCGAGATCAGTATCGCTCTGAAACGGGCTCAATCGATACTCAGCCGACGTATCCCATCTGCTTCAGCCACAAAAGAAAAAAAACCAGCATCATTTTATGGCTTGATTGGTCAAAATCAGCGCATGCAACAACTCTTTGAGCTCATCTCCAAGGTAGCCGAAGACGAATTCGCCACAGTTCTGATCAGGGGCGAATCCGGAACAGGAAAAGAGCTGGTGGCCAAGGCCATTCACACCCACAGCAAACGGAACAAAAAGCATTTTGTACCGGTTAACTGTGCCGCCATCCCTGACGACCTTCTCGAAAGCGAGCTTTTCGGATATACCAAAGGCGCCTTTACCGGTGCCACGCAAAACAAAATAGGAAGGATAGAATACGCTAATGGTGGCACCCTCTTTCTCGATGAGATCGGTGACATGAAACCCTCCCTCCAGGCAAAGCTACTGCGCGTCCTGCAGGAGAAAGAGTTTGAGCCGGTGGGCGGACTCAAGGCCTGTCCGGTGGACACCCGGATCGTCGCCGCCACCCATTGTGACCTGGAACAACTGGTCAGCGAAGGGAGATTCAGAGAAGACCTCTATTACCGCCTCAGTGTCATTCCACTGTCCATCCCCCCGCTCAAAGAAAGGAGGGATGACATCCCCCTGCTTCTTGAAGCTTTTATTCAGACATATTCAACAAAGCGGGGGCGTGAACCTCTTCGCTTTGAGCCCATGGTCATAACAGCGTTGATGAGTTATGAGTGGCGTGGGAATGTACGCGAACTCGAAAACCTGGTTCAACACATGTCCATTCTCTTCAGTGGTAAAGATGTGCGTCTCGAAGATTTACCAGAAAAATTTACAGTAGATTTTGATCCATCTACTGCGACTATAGAGCCGTCGCCATCACCTGCTGCTACGACTCCACAGCAGACAGAACAGAGAGAGAATGAAACCATGGCGTCCACCCGTGGCACTGACATCAGTTGGGAGAGCGGGCAAGTGGATTTCAATGAGCTGATTAATGATTTCGAGAGACAATTGATCATCCAGGCCATGAAGTTTTCCAGCGGAAATAAAAAAGAAGCGGCAAGACTCCTCAATTTGAAGCGAACAACATTACTGGAAAAAATAAAGAAGAAAGAGATAGAGGACAGCTGGGAGTAGCCGGGAGAGATAGAAGAAAATTACGCAGCAAGCTTGATCGAAATATTTTCAATTTTCTCCGCAATATCATCACTGGACGCGGGGGTCAAAAGAATATCATCCACACCATACTTCACCGCCGTTATCACCTTACTGCGGGTCCATCCCGGGCCGGCAGCAATGAGTGGCAGGGAGCAGGCTGCACTTATCTTGATGGCCACAGAAAAGGCCTTTTCATTAACATTTGTCATCACCAGAAAAACAGCCTTCACCTCGCCCGGAAGATAATCCGTCACACTTTCTTTAAAGGAAAGAACCTTCGCGCTCAATTGACGCTGTTCCAGAACATCAGTAATTCTTCCCGCCTCCTGCACATCATCGCTCACCACCAGGACATCAAAGGTCCCCCCCATCGATTCCGTCGATCCCTCCGCCCTACCGGCAAAAGAAGTCGCTTTACTCTCTTGCCCTTGTGGGGCAGCAGCTTGTTCTTCTTCTTTTTTAACAAGTCCATCAAGCTGCAACATGGCTGCCGGGAAAAGCATCTGGATCTTCCCCAGTGCTTTGCCGCCAATACTCAAAGAGCTGCTACTCATATAATAAAACTGATTGGGCAGAGGGGTCTCAGATTCAGTCTCAACTTTCAACGGTAAGACTTTTTCAAGACCGGTCTTAACAAAACGAATCTTCTTGCTATACTGCTCTTCAAAAATCGAAGTATAAACCCCTGACATGATATTGGCGATCTCACCATAAGCATCTTCCGTGTCTTCACCAAACTCTTCATCCAGGACCGCTCTCTCAAGTTCAACCGGCGGCAGCATAATAAGAGTGCCACCAATGTAGATGGCGTCTTTCAGACTGACGAAGAGATAACTTTTATCCTCTATCTCACCGACAACATCCATATGCGCAAGGATCTGCTTACCTAAAGCCTCATCCAGGAAATAATCCTCTTTACTGACCAACCGACACTCCTGGTCACTCAATACGACTTCCAGTCCAAGCAGAGCACCTACCTCCCCCCCCATTTTCTGATGGCACAAGCCCAGCAGGGTATCGACACGCTTACGTTGTTTCTGGACGTCAAAATCAGGCACCGACTCCTTGACGATCTGCGGTTCCGAAACAACAGAAGATTCTACCGGCTCGTTGCCGGCATCCTTCTCAGCGATATCGTGTTCTTGTTTCGGTGGCGCAGCCTCAACCGTTGGTTCGTCCTCTTCCAATCCAAAGCTTGCTGCCGGCAACAGCATAACCAGATTC
>JAGXHG010000012.1 GCA_024636345.1 Desulfobulbaceae bacterium
GACTATTTCTTTTCCATCATCATTGTCTGCTGTTCTAACATGCCCTGCATCAACTCCTGCATCATCTGCATTCTTTTTTCCATCTTGCTCATGCATTGCTCCATCATCATGCCTTGGCCGCCCTGACCACCCATCTTCATCCCATCCTGACCACCCATCTTCATCCCATCCTGACCACCCATCATCATACCATCTTTTTTACCCATCTTTCCCATCATGGCGTTCATACTTTTCTGCATTTCGGCCATGGCGTTCATACCCTTCTGCATTTCGACCATGTGTTCCTTTCTCAGCTTCTTTCGCTCAGCCGGGGTTTTCGCCTGTTGCATCTTTTGCCGCAGTTCCTGCATATTCTTCATCAGGGTATCCATTTCCTGCGCCATCTTATCTGCTGCGACCTGATCCTGTACCATCTTATCCGCTGCGACCTGGTCCTGTGCCATCTTCATCTTGTCCGCCGCAACTTTATCTTGTTCCTGCGCAGGAGCTTTAACCGCCTCACTGCTTTTACCAGTATGATGTTCCTCAACCGCACAGGCAGGAGTTATTGCGAGCACAAACATCAAAGCGGTTCCTACGATCATGTTTCTCATTGTTTTCTCCTTACTTATTTTAATTTCAAAATCTGACAATCAGCCATTTCTTATTTTACTGCTCTGGTCGCGGCGCCGCTCCATTAACAGAACTTAAACTGAAAAACATTTAGCGAGAATCCAAGGAAGACAAACAGAAAGATAAAAGAGCCGTCAATCGGTACAGCAAGCGCAAAGGTCAGTCAACCGGCCGCGCCATTCAGCAGCATGTTAAAGATGCCACGAAACTATCGGAGAATCAGCCGTGCCTGTGATATCCCGGTACAGGAAAGGCGTTGGGCCATAACGAGCACGGCGCTCTGCCACTTCAGTTAATGAAAGTCCGTCTAAATTACTCATGCGCATTTCTTTCTGAAGAAGGTTTATGTGCATTGATCACAAAAAACCATAAAAACAGCAAATAACGGTACTGTTATTTTTTGGACACTCTGACAATCAGGACGACCAGCAGGACCACCACCAGTACGCCGATCACCATCCAAAGGCCAATTCCTCCACCCATTCCCCCATTCATCCAGCCATTCGACCAACCGCCCATATGATTCATTGCCAAGCTCCTTTTAGTTGCGTAGCGACCAGCCTACTATCCGGCAATCCGGATGGTAGGCTGGTCGCTACTGTCCTGTTATCATTTTTTTCCGCAGCAGCAGCCCCCAGACTTGGTCCCCGACTTGGCACCGGCGGGCGTGGACAAGAACTTCTGCCGACATTGGTCGCTGCAAAAGTAGAAGGTCTTTCCATCACATTCAGCGGAAAGAGCAGTTGTTTCGTCCACTGTCATCCCGCAGACGGGGTCCTTGGTCACGGATTTCGATTCTTTCATGGTCATGCTCCTTTTTTGGTTGTTTTACTGCAATTGAGCCTTCGCCTCCAACCAGTTCTGCTCGGCATATCCGGCTGCCGACCTTTCTGGCTATTTCGTCCTACAACCGCTTTGTTTGGGTAACCTTGGCCATGAGTTGCGTGATTCTATATTTGCATTTTTGGCTTTTATGCTTTCAGTTAGTTAGCACGTCCAGACTCCACCTTTTGTTGTATTCCTTCTGAAGGAGGTTTATGTGTATTGATCACAAACAACCATAAAAACAGCAAATGTTACTGGCATGGAGGCAGGTGTGACTTTATCTGAATAAATTATATGCTCATAAAGAATTAAATGTCAAACTAGACGAATGGAAGAGTTGTATTGGCAATCCTAATCAATAGGAGGCTGACGGAGACTTGAGATGTTTCCTGACTTCCTCTCAACAAATGCTTCATTATTTATGAAATCACATTTGAAATGTTTTTACCAGAAATTTTGGGGAAAGAATTAAGAGGATACCAGTGGCAAGATTAAACATTTAAGGAAAAATATAAGTTAAGATGTTTCCTGAATATGTAACAAGCAAGGTGTCAGATTAGTTTTGATCTCTTTACCAAAGTATGGCGGCGGATTACTTCTAAAAACTACACACTGAATGCCATTACACTCCCTGCTGAAAAATCTTCAGGGCCTGGGTCACCATGCGCGGAAGAATCCGAAGATCAGAAAGTTCCTGATCCCGTAAGCGCCCAGCCAGGGACAACAGGGACGGCGCGATAAAACGGGCAAAAAAGTTCTTGCCCCGTACCCTGCTCAGAAATGAAAAGGCACCGATGATCTGCAGATTCCGCTGCAGGGCGAGAAAGCAATATTGGTACCGGAACTGGCGGGCATCCACAGGATGCAGGACCTTCATGGCATCCAGGTAAACCAAAAGGAGCTCCTCCTGAAAAGTGGATGGAAGGGCGGTGTAGGGGTCAATGAGCAAAGAGGCCAGATCGTATCCCAGAGGCCCCATCCTTCCCCCCTGAAAATCGATGAAAGAAAGTTGACCATTCTGCACCATGATGTTCCTCGACTGAAAATCCCGGTGCAGAAAGAAAGTGGCCGATGCCTGTGAGGCCGCGGTTGCGACCCATTCGAACTCTTCTTCAATTCCCGGCAGGAGCTCCTGGCCCAACAGCTCCTGCCAGAATGCCCGCAGAAAATAGCCGGATTCCCGGCTCAACATCAAAGAACGGTCATATTCTTTGGTATCCCAGCACCAGTCACAGTTAAAGTCAGCGGCGCCGCGAATCTGCATCACGGCCAGTTGCTGCACGGCCTGAACATACCAGGGGCGCAGAGCACGCAGATCCAGCTGCCCCGACTGATTGCGACTCTGCTCCACCAGATCATGGAGTTTCACATCCCCAAGGTCCTCGAACAGCAACAACCCAGCTTCTGCGTCCCATCCATATTGGGCCGGAACCCGGACACCACAATCATGGAGATGGACGCCGATCAATCGGGCCGACCTGGCTTCCAACATATCCTGCTCTGTCCTGCCGGCAGGGGCCACCGCCAGACAGATTTTTTCTCCATCATTGCGCCCGATCCGCCAGAAACGCCGGCTTGAGCCGTCACCTGCCAGCCGCTGCACCACCAGGGATGTCAGTGGTTCTTCCGCCTCCTGCCGGGAAAGAAGACCGGAGTCACGGAGCAGGGAAACAAGCGCCAGTACGTTTTCACTTTCATTTTTCTGAGTCATGCGTACAATAGTACCTACTGTCGCAGAAGATGTGCAAGGAGAAAAAAGACCCTGCATTTATTTTACAAAACTTTACGAGATCACTTCATGGAACCCTCGCAAGCTCCCGATATCTTCAGAACCTCTCTCTTCAATCCCCAGGAATTCACCATCACCTTTGAACTGGTGCCAGGACGAGGCTCGGGTGGAAAGCGGCTGGAAGGCATCCTCAGCTTTGCCGAAGAGGCCAAAAAAGATGGCCGGATCAAGGCATTATCCATCACCGACAATCCGGGAGGCCATCCCGCACTTGCCCCCACTTCCTTAGGAATTGAGATACAGTCCATGGGACTTGAGCCACTTATCCATTTCTCCCTCAAGGACAAAAACCGGAACATGGCTGAAAGCCAGCTCTTTGAATGCCATCGTCACGGACTGCTCAACCTGCTGGTCCTCGGTGGTGACTATCCCCGTCACGGGTTCCACGGTCAGGCCATGCCGGTCTTTGATCTTGACTCTCCACAGCTCCTCAGCCTCATTGATCGCCTGCGGCAAACTCTTCCTCTGGAGGAAAATGTCCCTGGCTGCGTTATGCCGCTGCCTTCCATGGATTTCCTGGCGGGCTGTGTGGTCTCACCCTTTAAGACCATGCAATCCGAGCAGATCTTCCAATATGCCAAGCTACTCACCAAGGTCTGCTCTGGCGCCCATTTTGTCATCAGTCAGCTTGGTTTTGATATGGCCAAATACCAGGAACTACTTTTCTTCTGCCGCCAGCAGACAATCACCCTGCCACTTCTCGCCAGTGTCTTTATTCCCAGCATGAAGGTAGCCGAGATCATGTGCCAGGGGCAGGTTCCCGGCATTCTCTTTCCAGAATCCCTGATGCGACTTATGCAGGAGGAGGCTACCAGTGGGGACAAAGGGGAAGAGGCCAGATTGCTGCGGGGAGCCAGAATGGTGGCCGCACTCAAGCACATGGGCTATGCCGGGGTTCATCTCGGCGGTAACAATCTTACTTTCAGCAAGATAGCCTTTCTTCTTGACCAGGCAGAATCCTTAGCGGAAACAGCCAACATGGAGGAAATACGTCACGAGGTGGATTTCCCGACTCCATCCATTTGGTATATGTTTCCCGAATCAGGACGACAAAAAGACACACCCCATAGGCCCTCAGCGCTCTTTCGTATCAACCAGCAGATCCATGACTCCGCATTTCAAGCAGAGGGCCTCATTTTTCCTCTGGTTCGAGCAGTCAGTCTCCGGGCTGATCAGCACAATCAAGCCCGCAGTCTCTACACCTTTTGTGAACACCTGATCAAAACTCTTTTCTTCCGCTGTCGCATGTGCGGAGACTGCACCCTGGCCGAATCCAGTTATCTCTGCCCGCAGTCCGGTTGCCCCAAGAGAATGATCAACGGTCCCTGCGGCGGCTCCCTGCACGGTTTCTGTGAGGTCTATCCCCAAGAACGACTCTGTTTCTGGGTCAGAGTTTACCATAACAACCCCATCGGTCACCTGGGGTCTTTGTCTCATTGTCCGCCCCTTCCCCCTAAAGACTGGTCTCTTCAAGGAAGTTCGTCCTGGATCAATTATTTTACTGGACGTGACCACAATAAGATTGATTCCGATCCCCAATAATTATGCCACACCCAACCCATCAATGAGATTCTCCGGACATCCCTTGCTTTCTCCTTTTTTTTCCTGTAAAAAAATACTCATTGATTGCAGATGAATCTTTTTTATCACCAAAAGGAGAAAAGGGTATGAACAAAAGAGTACAGTCAGCCTGGATGGCTTTAGGTCTTACCGCCTTAACGGCTCTGCCAGTTTTTGCCGCGTCCAACAGCAGTGTTTCACCCGAGCCAGTCACAATAACAACAGGACAGGCCAAGGCGGAGATTATGCTTGGTGTTGAGTCATGGTCAGGGGACAACACCTATCAGATAGGATATCCTGTCCACTGGTTTGACGGTGTGGTTGAAAATGGCTATTTCCCTTTCAGCCAGCTGGAATTCCCACTCGATATTTACATGCTAACCGCCAAAGGCAATGCCGAATTTCATGATACCTGGATGGTTTCCGCCTCTGTCAAAAAAGATATCTCCTCACCTGATGACCAGATGATTGACCAGGACTGGCTTACAGCATCCAATCCGGGCCAACTCGACGTCTATTCAGACAGTAATATCAGTGAATTTGAAGGGTATGAGTTTGATTTCAATGCCAAGTACAAATTTTTCCGTGGGGAAAACTGGTCATTGAACGCTGGAGTGGGCTACATCTACCAGAACTGGCAATATACCGCCAACCTTGTCCGGCAATACTCGCCTTCTGGACAGACAGGATATGACTATCTGGGTGATGGCACCCCCGCTATCAATTACAAACTTGAATACAATATTCCCTATATCCAGATAGGCGGTAAAATCGAACTGGCCAAGCAATTCTCTATAGAGGCCAACGTCAGCTATTCTCCCCTGGTTGATGCTAAAAATGTTGACCAGCACCTGCTCCGGGAAAAGGTAAACACTGGTGAACTGGATGGTTCTTCATGGATGTTCAACCTCAAAGGGAAATATGATTTCACTGAACACTGGTTCATGACCGCATCCTACGACTTCAAAGCAATGAAGACCGACGGGACAATGAACGCAGAATTTTCCAACACCTACCTCTATATTTATGGAGTAATCCCAAACCATACGGTGTATGAGGAAATAGAGTCAACCCAGCATGCCATGGCCTTGAATATGGGATATTCCTTTTAAAAATCCCACCTTCAACACATCAACAAAGGGGGGAGCAAACGCCCCCCTTTGTTGTATTACTGAGCCACCAATTGATCTACAACCCTTTGACCCTCAGCAATCACAGCCCCATCCCAGACCACTGATCGCTGCAGATAGCTATTCTTGCCAATGACAGCATCTCCCACGCAGGCCCAATCCCGCAACAGAAGACCACCCCCTGTTTTTTCCTTGCCACCAAAAAGAAAAGGACTCTTTACCGACAATCCCAGCTCTGGCCAGAGAGGAATTTTCCCGGTCAACAGGCCAGCATGGAGCGCCAGATAATCGTCCACCGTTCCCATATCCGTCCAGAAACAATCATCCACACGAGTGACGGCAATCGGTTGTCCCTGTTCTATGAGTTGGCGATACAAGTCAATAATCGAATATTCTCCTTGCGCAGGAATCCCTGACAGCACTTCAGGATCCAGGACATGCAGTCCGGTAAAGGCCAGCAGTTCCCCTTTGGTTCGGTCATCAAAACTGCAGACCCGATCATCCTGAACGGCCACCGTATTGAAACGAGAACAATCATGCATGGCCAAGGTCACTGGTACCCCGTTTCTTATATGGCTCTGGTAGAGACGCTGGTAGTCAATGGTATGATATATATCTCCATTGGTCACAAGTAGAGGTTCATCCCGGAACTGATCAAGGGCCAGTCGCAGGCCACCTCCCGTTCCGAGGACAGAGACCTCCTCCTGCACCAGTACGCCGGGAATCCCTTGCAGGGCGTGAACGATCTGTTCACGCAGATAATGACAGTTGACCACAATATGATCACAACCGGCCTGTTGCAGACGTTGAATCGTAAGCAGCAACAAGGGATGATTAAGGATGGGAAAAAGGGGTTTAGGACGAACGAGGGTGTAGGGCAACAACCGGGTTCCGAAACCGGCTGCCAGGATCATGGCCTGCATCAGACGAAAAAAGAGGAAAAAGAAAAGAGGAACATAGCCATTCAAAACTCCAGGGTACCATCAGGATTTTCAACAACCCCGACCACCACCAAGCCCGCCTTGTCTGCCGCCTTTACCATGACCTCACGATCAAAGAGCAGAGATTGACCAGCTTCCACTGCCAGCACCGCAGCCTTGACGGTGACCAGGCTTTCGACTGTTTTCAATCCGGTTGCAGGCAGATCAAAACGAAAATCCTGGGACGGTTTCCTGACCTTGACCACCACAGCCTTCTCTCTGGCCAGCCCTCCACCACGAAGGATGGTGGCGTCAGTTCCTTCGATGGCCTCTACAGCCAGTACTGACAGATTTCTTACTACCACACACTGTCCAATATCAAGCTGACCTATGGCCCGAGCATTGCGCCAACCGAATTCAATATCGAGACGTTGTTCGCGACTTGGCTTCTTTTTGGTAAGCACCCCTCCGGGAAACAAAAGATGGCGCAAATATAACGTGGACTCCAGTACCTTGATATCCTCACGTTCAAGGGCACTGGCCACTGCCCGAAGGATGGCGTCATCCTGCCTGGTATCAATCTTGTTCCAAAGGGTTAAGCCCTTCAAATCAGGAAAGACATCCTTAAACACCTGGGTTTTGGTAATGGCACCCAAAAAAACCGTCTCTCCCACTCCTTCTTCATGAAAAAATCGGACTATCTTGCCCAACTGACCAAGCTTAACCCAGCAAACCACATCGGCGACAGCGGCTACTTCCGGCAGGGTTTCTCCTTTATGGGCAACCACCACCACAATCCGTCCAGCTTCTCTGGCTGCCTTGATAAAAAGAAGCGGAAATTGACCACTTCCGGCAATAATACCTATTTTTTCAGGATGAATATGCATGGAGAAAATCTAGGCCGCTATAAAAAAATAATATGATCATTTAATTGGCAGGGGCGGCATAAGGATCCGTAACGAAATTAAGAAGAAGGCCGCCTTGTATTTCGTAACGGCTCCTAATCTTCGGTACGCTTAGCCACACCACGTTGAGAACTCTCAAAAAAATGGACCAGAGATTCCACCTCAGAACATTCAGGCAGTTCCTTACGTACATGCGCCAGGGCATCTGCCTGCAACAGGTCAGGGGAACGGAAGAGAATACGAAAGGCCTGATCCAGTTTACTGATAATCTCTTTGCTGAAGCCATGCCGCCTGAGGCCCACCTTATTGATTCCCGAAACCCGCATCCGACTCCTGGTTCCGGTGACAATCATATACGGGGCGACATCCAGACTGATTCCTGACATACCGCCGATATAGGCGTATGAGCCTATACGACAAAACTGATGAACGGCCACCAGACCACCGATGGAGACATGCTCATTCACTTCCACATGACCGGCCAGGGTTGCCACATTGGCCATAACCACATGACTGGCGACATGACAATCATGGCCGATGTGACAATAGGCCATAAACAGATTATGATCACCAATGACTGTTTTACCTCCACCCTTTACGGTGCCTCGATGGATTGAGGTATATTCACGGATCTGATTCTGATCACCGATAACCAATTGCGTGGGTTCACCGGCATAACTAAGATCCTGGGGCGGTGTACCAATAGAGGTGAAAGATCCAATCACATTTCCCGCACCAATAGTAGTCAGACCGGCAATTACCGCATGTGGTTCAATCCGGGTTCCAGGACCAATACGAACCCCTTTCTCTATAACAGCATAAGCCCCAACATGAACAGTGGAATCAAGCTCCGCTTTTTTATCAATAACTGCTGTTGAATGTATTATGGACATAAAATCCTCTATTATATAGTATAAAAACTTTAATAACCGATTAAAATCGGCATTATACCAAAACTTTCTCCAAGCATCAAAAATGTAAGCAATACATTTCTGATAAAAAGCAGAAAATATTGACATATTGCCGCTGATAACACAAAGGCGCTTACTCCCGCAGAGGGGAATAACCGCCCTTGTCAAACCTGTTAAAAAAAGTTCTTTAAAACAAACCGTTACTCCTCAGAAAAAAGGTCATCCAGATCATCGATTATTTCAGAAGAATAAGTTTTTCTCCCTTCCTTTGCAAGTCCGGCAGAAATCAAACTCTGCTGCCAGCGCAATACATTGCAAGTCTCTTCATAAAGTACCTGCTCACGTTGCCCATCAAGACCCGTTTGTCTGTGACATACCAGTTCCAGTTTGTCACAGAGAGATTGAAGCAGTGTCAGGGACACAACATCTGCACACTCACGATTTGTATCAATATATTGTCCTACGGTGAGTATAAGTTGAAGAAAAGTATTCTTTATATACTGGCTCTGCCACCCCTGCCGCAAACTGTTTGTCCCAGCAAAAAAAGAAGGAAAAGCAGTATCATATTTCTTCAAGAAAATTGAGGCGACGCATTCCCGAAGCGCTGTCAGAGATTTTTGTTCTAAGCTAAGCTCACCCTCAGTTGCAATACGACCAGTGACGTCGGGAAGTTCATCAACTTCAATCTCATCGCCAACAGGTTCAAAAACCACCTCAAAATCTTCACTCGCTGCATCCGCAGGAATTGCAACATCGACACCTTCGAAAACAAGATCAGAAGCCGCTGGCTCAACTTCTCGAATTTCTGCCTCTGGCTCTAAAACCGAAACTTCCTGTTCCTCTAAATCCGCTGACGCTATCTCTTCGATCTCGCTGACAAGAGGTACCTCAGGGGAGGGAACCTTTGATGAGATTAATGATTCAGGAACATCATCATTGACCTGACAACTATTCTCTTGAGATGCCTCCTCAATCTCTGCACCAAAAAAAGAATCAAGTCGATCTTCAAGATCAAACTCATCCTCATCAGGGCCGTTGATAAGTTCTGCTTCCCGAAAACCATATTCTTCATCACTGAACATCAGAGCAGGTGCCACTTCTCCATGATCACGGGGTAAAGCAGCCTCTTCGGACTCATCATCCGCCTCGGTTTCAACATCAACGCCAGTAATTGCAGGTGCAGCCACAATTACTTCTTGTATTGGTGGCTTTTCTAAAGAGGCATCCTCAGTGAACAAACGTTGCCCACCTGCCTCGGCCAAGGCTGGCGCCAACACGCCACCCTGAAGAGGCAAGGCCTTTTCACCGGAATCATCATCTGCCTCAGTCTCGACATTCACCCCTTCCAAGGCAATATCCGGCGCTGGACCTAACGACTCGGATTCTTCTTCTTCACCGAACAGTTCGTCTAACCTGGATTTTACCTCAGGGCCTTCTGGGGCCATGTCAGTCGTTTCTCCAACGACTTTCGAAGACCGATCAACAGACACATCTTCTTCACCCAGAAAGCTTGCAACGCCTTTATCAATTTCACTCTTGACGATTTCGGAATCGGCACGAAAGCCATGGACATCCTCAGGCATGTCTGCAAAGGCCGGTGTAAAGGTTCCACTCTCTTCCTCAAACTCCTCTTCATCAGCCTCTTCCTTTTCTGCTGAAAAAGAGGTGGAATCATCAACCGGAACCACCACTTCGGATGCAACTTTTGCAATTACTACTTTAAAATCATTAAATTTAGTAACTTCAGCCAGAAGAATTTCCTTTTCCTGTTCTCTGGACAAAACCTCACTATAAATTCTTTCCAATCCATTATAGAATGAATGTAAAAGCTTAAAGGCATTCGGATGGGCCTTACTTTTGGTGGAACGAATATAATTACCAAGAGCACCAATACCCTGCAGAAAAATCAATTTAGCTCTGCTGTCGCTGAAAATTTGCTCCAGCTTATTTACTTCGCCACTTAGACGAACGAGCTCTTTATCACTAATCTCCCAATCTATACCCAGCACAATCGCTTTCAAATTCGTTAAAACATTCTTTTGCCCTTGTGAAGCAAGCAAAGGAACCTCAACCGCCGGTGCAGCTTTTTTCTTTTCTTTGGGCACAGGTGGAACTATCTGAATTTTAAATTGCTCAAACTTCTTTACATCCTGGAGTAATAACTTTTTTTTCTCTTCGTCACTCATGGTGGCAGAAGAGACTATTTTTTCAAGATCGGAATAAAAAGTGAGTAGTAACTTTATAGCATTGGGATGGGAGTTTGCTTTTTCACTGGAGATATATCGACCAATCTTCTCCAATGCCTGTAGATAAATCAGATTAATTTTATTCCCGGCCCAGACATCTTTCAGATCCTGTAGCTCATCACTTAACTGCTGGAGGATATCATCGGTTATCTCCCAGTCAATCGACAGGATAATCGTCTTGAGCTTGGCAATAGGCGCATCGTCATCACCAAGGGGTTCAAACAAATCTACATATTCGGTTGAGAACGATTCATTGTACTCATCCGCGCCAACGGTCAGGTCATCGTCATATTGTCGTCCAGTATGCTGTGCCACCGTACATTCTCTCTAAAGTAATTTTTTTTGTATCGAGACAACAGTCGATGAGATAATCTTCTTCAACGTTGCGGCAACATTATATCCTGTAATTGCACTGGCTTCAAAATAAGGTACCTGCAATTTACTATTGAGATCCTGCTGGAGAACAGAAATTGGCAACACAGGAATTCCATGATCTTTCAAATCCACCTTATTGTATTGCATGACCAACGGGATCTTAAAAATAGATTCCTTATATGCTTGCAGATTTTCATGGAGCTGATTCAGTGAACGAATATTTTTTTCTCGCTGTTTTTCCATGGCATCTGCAACAAAAACGATTCCGTCCACACCTTTCAACACCAACTTTCTGGTCGCATTATACTTAACCTGACCAGGTACAGTATAAAGCTGAATTTTAATATCATATCCTTTAATCTGTCCCATATGAAAGGGAAGAAAATCAAAAAACAAAGTCCGATCACCATGGGTCTTCAGACTCACCATTTCCGACTGGATCTGCTCCCTGAATTTACGATTGATATACTCAAGGTTTGTTGTTTTTCCGCAACGACCAGGACCATAATAAACAATCTTAACCTGGACCACCTTATCTTTTAAGTTGATAAAACTCAACCTGCCACCCCCAAGCTATTATTTCAGTCTAAACACATGACAACTAACCGATCTTAATTTAATAACAAAGGTTCGTCTCAAGGGTTTCCTTATTCCTGTCTGTCCCAAACCTTCTGGATCTGTTCTATGGCCTCAACAACATTCAACCTGAGAAATCCCAAAGAAATATCCCTTCCGAACATGGTTATCAATAAAAGCTCATCGTCAATTTTACTAAAATGAATATTAGAATCCTGCCCCTTATGAAAGAGAAGTGAGAATTCAGTTTCACCAACTAATTTTGCCATGGCATCCACTGTCGCGAAATTACCTGCAGCCAAAGCAGCGAAGGAATAAATATCATATTTACTCTTCGAATTATCTTTAACGGTGATAATATTTCCAGCCATATCAATGATTATGGCACAATCCACACCGAGCTTTATCAATTTCTGGGACAAAATTTCTTCAATTGCTTCTAGCTGTTCCTGACTTACAATACCATAATTCATTCTCTACCTCTTTATTCTTGATTGAAGCCCGCTGGAATCGGAACCTGCTTTTTCTCAACCCACACCTTTAAACGATATGGATTTTTTTTACGAAACAGCCAAAAGCGCACAACTCACTGCCGGTTTTGGGTCGGTTATTACCTGAACAACATATGTGATATATTTTGTGGTTCTTTGTTTGTGAAGAAAGAAAACACATTATTACATACATTATTTGTCAATATACGACAGTTTTTTTTTGATATGAAGCTATTTTTTTAATTTATTGTTAAAAATTGTGTCAAATTATTGTCCAGGTCATAAATCAACGCCACAAAGAGTCTTCATTCCAAGCATCTTGAAAAACATATCATTATTGGCAAGAACTGTACGATCCACCAAACTCGTGACATCATGAAAACAGACCACATGAAAACTGATCCTGACAACCTACAGTATTAAGCAATATTCAAACCTTATCCTACATTAGAAGGATAAAGCAAACCTTTCTCTTATATTTTCTGCATTGCAACAAAAAATGACATCTGCTAAAAACATTCATGGAGGAATTTCCATGAACATAGAACCTACCCAACTTCCCAAACTTACTGACGATTATTTTCTTATCGATAGTCATTGTCATCTTGACATGGATGTTTACCAGGATGACCTGGACACACTTCTTGAACAAGCATATCGAAACCATATTCGCGCCATAATCAGTGTCGGCATTGATGAAAAAAGTTCTCGCCATGCAATCTCCTTGGCAGCAAGATATAACATGGTCAAGGCCACTATTGGCGTCCACCCTCACGATGTAGCCAATATCCAGCCTCAAACCTTAGACACCCTGGCAACTCTCGCAGAAGAGAATAGCAAACACATTGTAGGCTATGGAGAAATAGGTCTTGACTATGTCAAGAACTACACCGCACCTGAGATACAACGCACCCATTTTCGCTCACAATTATCCTTGGCCAAAGATTTGAAGCTCCCTGTCATTATCCATGACCGCGAGGCGCATGAGGACACTCTACGCATCCTGCTGGAAGCAGCCCCTTACGAATATGGCGGAGTCATGCATTGCTTTTCAGGTGACATGACCCTGGCCAGACAGGTATTGGAACTTGGTTTCCATATCTCGATTCCTGGGGTCGTTACCTTCAAAAATGCCCCGGAACTCCAGGAGGTGGCAAGGCAGGCACCTCTGACGTCCCTGCTTCTCGAAACAGATGGCCCTTTTCTGTCTCCTGTCCCGCGGCGTGGCAAACGAAACGAGCCCACTTTCCTGCTCTATACCGCCAAGATGATTGCTGTCCTACGTGACATCCCGATCAACGAAGTTGCAAGACAGACCAGCTCCAACGCCATGAGACTTTTCCGACTTCCTTCCACCTTGATTGACGTGAAAAAATGATTGACCGTAACCTGCTAGATATTCGAGAAAAGATCTTAACGACAGCAATCAAATGCGGACGTGATCCTGCCACTATCCGGCTGATCGCTGTCTCCAAAAAATTCCCAGTAGCCGATATTGAGAAAGCAATACGGGCAGGGCAACTCCTTTTTGGAGAAAACTATATCCAGGAAGCAGCACAAAAAAAGACAGAAATCGGAGAAACTGCCTCATTCCATTTTATAGGCCACCTGCAAAGCAACAAGGCAAAACTGGCAGCCCAGATCTTCCAGATGATAGAGACCGTTGATCGTTTCAAGCTGGCAGTCGCTCTAGATAAAGAACTCAAGATTCTGGGCAAAACACTGGACATCCTCGTTCAGGTTAATATTGGTCAAGAACCCCAAAAATCCGGAGTGCTTCCCAAAAATGCTGAACAATTGATTCAACAACTTATTCCATTATCAAATTTAAAAATACGCGGACTCATGACCATTCCTCCATATCATGACAACCCGGAACATACCCGTCCGCACTTCCAATCGCTGCGCATATTGGCTGAAGAGTTACAGAGGAAAGATTATTTTTACGACAACAATCATGTGGAGTTATCCATGGGCATGTCAAGTGATTACACCATTGCCATAGAGGAGGGCGCCACTCTCGTCCGAATAGGGACCGCTCTTTTCGGACATCGTCAGGCAAAATAAAATGAAACACATATTCAAGAACAGGTCACTATCTCCATCCGAAGAGACATTAGCAGCAAACACCGCTCCAAACAGCTATATTATAGCACAATCGCCTTCTCTCCAAATAAAACAACTACGCACATCCAGGTAGATATGGCCAATTTTCAAAGGGAGCATTCTCCAAATCACTCCCAAAAGCTGTCTGCAGTTATAGTCAATGATCACATAATCTGAAGGAGTAGAAAAATAGCATCACTGTCTTTTTCCAATTACTCTTCGTTCCCTGCTTGACAGAGTTAACTTTTTTTAGTATTTTTTACTGTTTTTAAGTTAAAAAAGAATATGTTTTATCAAATACTATCGGTACCATTGTGATATTTTGCGTACTGCTATATTTGGATATTTTGTTTCAATTACTGTCACTATAACAAGCTATTATCATTAATTTTAAGTGACATTATTATTTTTTTCGCAACACTGTAATTATACATGTTTGAGAATCTGACAGACAGGCTGGAAGGGGTCTTTAAAAAACTCCGCGGCCACGGTAAGCTGACTGAAGAAAACATCCAAGATGCCATGGCTGAAGTGCGCATGGCGCTTCTTGAAGCCGATGTTAACTTCAATGTAGTCAAACAGTTCATTGCCACGGTTACCGACAAGGCCGTGGGAATTGAAGTCAGCCAGGCCCTGTCTCCAGGCCAGCAGATCATCAAGATAGTCCATGAAGAGCTGGTAGCCCTTCTCGGCGGGAATACGGAGCAGATTCGACTTGATGGCCGCCAACCGGTCATTATCATGATGGCAGGACTGCAAGGTTCAGGCAAGACCACCACTTCAGGAAAGCTAGCGCGCATGCTCAAGAGCAAGGGCAGAAGGCCATACCTGGTTCCAGCCGACATCTATCGCCCCGCAGCTATTGAGCAGCTCCAGATCCTTGGTGGAAAAATTGATATCCCGGTTCATCCTTCCCTTGCCGAGACAAGGCCGGTGGATATCTGCCGGCAGGCAGTGGCAGTTGCCAAAGAAAAAAATTACGACACCCTGATCATAGATACTGCAGGCCGCCTCCATGTCGATGAACTTCTCATGGGTGAGCTCAAAGAGATTCAGGCCGCAATCAAACCTTCCGAGATTCTGTTCGTGGCCGATGCCATGACCGGGCAGGATGCGGTTACCGTTGCCAGCAAGTTCAACGAAGATCTGGAAATAACCGGCGTGGTCCTCACCAAGATGGAAGGTGACGCCCGTGGTGGCGCTGCCCTTTCCATTAAGAATGTCACAGGTAAGCCCATCAAGTTTACAGGTGTAGGTGAAGGGCTGGACGCACTTGAAATATTTCATCCCGACCGGACGGCCTCACGCATCCTGGGTATGGGCGATGTCCTCACCCTGATCGAAAAGGCCGAGGCCGTTGTCGACAAGAAAAAAGCGGACAAGCTGATCAACAAGCTCCGGCAGAACACATTTACCCTGGAAGATTTTCTTGATCAGATCCAGCAGATCAAAAAAATGGGATCGCTAGAGCAGATTATGGCCATGATTCCAGGGATAAACAAGCTCAAGCAGTTGAAAGATGCGCCACAACCGAACGAAAAAGAGCTTTCCAAGACCGAGGCCATTATCCGTTCCATGACCAGGAAAGAACGGCATAATTATGCCATTATCAATACCAGTCGCCGACAACGGATTGCAAACGGTTCCGGTACAGATGTGGCCGATGTTAACCGAGTCATTAAAAGCTATTCAACTATGTTGAAGATGATGCAGAAGATGCGCGGAAAACCCGGATTGATCACTGGTCAAAAAAGGCGGAAGCTGCCGAAAGGATTACGCAAAAATTAAGCACACTTTCTGATGCGGACAGTCAGAGAATATTCAGAAGTTATTCAAAGTTTTTTAAATACATCAAAGGAGTTATCAGTAATGGCAGTTAGAATTCGTTTAACCAGGCTTGGCAGAAAAAAACACCCCTTCTATCGTATTGTAGTTGCCGACAGTGAGCGTCAGCGTGATGGAAAATTCCTCGATATCGTAGGTACCTACGACCCGATGCAGAATCCTGCCGCCATTACTATCAACAATGTGAAGCTCCAGGACTGGATTGGCAGAGGCGCCTTACCATCCACTACAGTTAAGAGTTTGATCAAGAAAACTCCAGTTAGCGAATAACGGGCCATGCAAGAACTGGTCACCTATATTGCCAGATCGCTGGTAGACAATCCCGACTCGGTAAATGTCACCATGAGTGAAGAAGATGATACCATCACCATCGGACTGGCTGTTGCCAAAGAAGATCTCGGCAAGGTGATCGGCAAACAAGGCCGAACCGCAAGGGCTATGCGTTCTCTCCTTGCGGTCACAGCCGGGAAGGAGAACAAGCGATCAAGGCTTGATATTCTGGAGTAAGTAATATCCTAAGAGCCATGATTGACAATTTTATATATCCCTCTGAGACGTATTTACTGATCGGAAAAGTTATTGAACCCCACGGCCTTAAAGGTGAGGTAAAGATTTTTTCTTATGCAGGGCAGCCGGAAAATATCCAAAGTTACAAGAAACTGTTTTTAGTAACCTTATCCGGAAAAATTTCCCAAGCCTATAGTATGGAAAAGTCTCGGGTTAAGGGAAAATCAGCCATTGTGCAATTGACCTCAGTCAATGACCGGAATGGGGCTGAAGCGATAACCGGAATGGGTGTGTTAATCCTGAAAGAGGATCTTCCACAGCCGGGACAAGATGAATTTTATCTGTATCAAATGGAAGGCCTGACCGTCATAACCGTCGACGGTCGCACACTTGGAACAGTAACAAGCATCATGTCCAACGGCGCACAAGATCTGTTGGTGGTGCAAAATAACGATGAGGAGTATCTGATTCCCATCCTTGATAGTATTATCCGTCACCATGATACTGAAAAGATTGTGATAGCGCCCCCACCAGGACTTCTGGAGATAAACTCCGGCGACAGCATTCTTTAGTGTCTATTGGCACTATGATTTTTGACATACTGACCATATTTCCAGCGCTGTTGGATTCACCGCTGAATGAATCCATCATTCGCCGCGCCAGACAGGAAGAAAAGATCCGTATTGATTTCACTGATATCCGGAACTTTTCTTTGGACAAACATGCCATGACCGACGACAGGCCTTTTGGCGGCGGTGAAGGAATGGTCATGAAACCGGAACCTCTAACTGCTGCTCTGCGCGCAGTGCAGCAGAAAAATGGACCAGGCAGGGTCATCCTCCTTAGTCCACAAGGGCGTGCATACACGCAAAAGGTTGCCGAAGAGCTGAGCTCATTGTCTCATCTGATTCTGGTATGCGGCCGATATGAAGGTGTTGATGAGCGTTTTGTGGACGCTTACGTAGATGATGAAATTTCGGTAGGTGATTATATTCTTACCGGTGGTGAACTTGCGGCCATGATTGTGATTGATTCCGTGACCCGACTTCTTCCCGGAGTTCTTGGGTGTGCAGAGTCTGCAACCAAGGATACATTCAGCAGAAATTTACTCAAGCACCCGCAATTTACGCGACCACGGTTTTTTGAAGAGCAGGAGATACCTGAGGTTCTTCTCTCTGGGAACCATGAAGCAATTGAGCAATACCGTTTCCTGATATCAGTACAGCGCACTCTGGCTCGACGACCAGAATTATTAAAACAAACTGATTTCAGCAAAAAAGAAATAAAACTGCTAAAAAATCATGGTTTATACCAAAAGATAGAGGCATTACAGGCACGCCCCAATGAGTAAGGAAAAACCAAGAGCCATTGACATTGCCCTTATTCATTATCCTGTTATAAATAAAACTGGAGATACCATAGGCTCAGCAGTAACCAATCTTGATGTGCATGATATCGCCCGGGCAGCACGGACATTTGGAGTGGATAATTACTATATTGTTACCCCGTATACCGACCAGCACACGCTGGTTCAGGAAATTCTCGATCACTGGCAGACAGGCTATGGGGCAACATACAATCCAGCTCGCAAATCAGCTCTTGACCGAGTTAAGATTACAGGGTCACTAGAGACAACCATTAATCTGGTCACTGAACAGAGAGGCAAGAAGCCATTACTTCTGACTACGAGTGCTCGAGTTCAGAAAAACAGTATCAGCTACCGGGATGCCCGAAGGCGCATCGAAGCAGGAGAGCCAATTCTTCTCTTGTTTGGAACAGCCCATGGACTATCCCCGGAGATAAACGAGACAGCGGATTACACCCTGCCTCCAATTGAAAGTACAACCGGCTATAATCACCTTTCTGTCCGTTCAGCAGTCTCGATCATCCTTGATCGACTTCTTGGCGTCCAGGAGGAATTATAAATTTAATGGAAATTTTGAAAAAAAGATCTTTTCGAGCTTTCTTATAAGATAGTGGTCAACAACCATTTCCTTCAACACACCTTAACGTAGAGTAAAATTATGAGCGTAATACTTGACAGAATCAATCAGGAGCAGATGCGTTTTGATCACCCGGATTTTCGTTCCGGAGACACCGTACAGGTTCACATCCGGATCATCGAGGGGAACAAAGAGCGGGTACAGATGTTCCAGGGCGTTGTAATTAAAAGAAAAAACGGCACGATGGATGCCTCATATACTGTACGGAAAATGTCCCACGGCGTTGGCGTTGAAAAGACATTTGCCCTGCACAACCCCAGAATTGAGCAGATTGATGTGATTACCCGTGGTCGTGTCCGGCGTTCACGCCTTTACTATCTGCGCAGCAGACGGGGCAAGGCTGCACGTATTCAGGAACGAAAATTTATTAAATAGTTTCTACTATTTAAGCCTAAACAATACGTTGCAACGGATTGAAGAGATTCTCTCCTCCGTCGTTCCAGATACGAACGACACCTTTCTCCTTGAACGTGCCCTGCGCACAAGAGGTTTTTCTTGTGTTGCAGGGTTGGATGAAGTAGGCAGAGGTCCACTGGCTGGTCCGGTGGTCGCTGCCTGTGTGGTTTTACCGCCACACTGCGACTCTTCACTTTATCTTGACTCCAAAAAACTGTTCCACAACAGGCGTTGCCTCCTGACCGGAACACTCTCCGAAATCGGCGCCTTAATGGGTGTTGGCATTGTTTCCATCGCAACAATTGATCGTATTAATATCCTGCAGGCATCTCTTCTGGCCATGAAAAGGGCCGTGGAGAATATTGCCAGCACACTACCATCACCTGACTTTCTGCTGATTGACGGTAAGTTCAAGATCCCCATGAACACCCCCCAGTTCACACTGATTAAAGGTGAATCAAAAAGCGCTTCCATTGCCGCCGCCTCCATTCTTGCCAAAGTGACACGGGACGCCCTGATGGTCGAACTGGCCGCCCTGTTTCCACAATACAACCTTGGGCAGAACAAGGGATATCCCACTCGAGAACATCGCAAGGCCATTGAAAAATTTGGCCCTGCTCCATGCCATCGCAAGACATTTAAAGGGGTCAAGGAATTTGTCTGACCGCAGAAGAAATATTCTTGGCCAACGGGGTGAAGATTTGGCAGTTCAATTCCTTCTTAATGCGGGTTATCACATCATTGAACGAAATTATAGAAACTATTACGGTGAAATTGATATCATTGCCAAAGAAGCCAAGAGTTTTGTTTTTATTGAGGTCAAAACCAGAAGAAATGAGTTGTTCAGCCATCCCTGTGAAGCCGTTACCAGAAAGAAACAAATCAAGATCAGCAAGGTGGCCATGGCTTACCTTGCTGAAAATAAACTGAGTGAAGTCGCTGCCCGGTTTGACGTAGTAGCCATTCTCTTACCGGATGCCACCCCTCCTAAAATAGATCTTATCCAGAATGCCTTTGATCTAAGCGATGCTTTTTAACAGCCATGGCCGATCTCTACCTGGCATGACAACACAGAATAATCCAGAATATCAGCTTACGGTTTCGAAATTTCAACCTTAATTTTAATATAAATAATCGTTTTTAAGAATTGCTATGCGCCACATCGCTATCACCATGGGTTGCCCTGTCGGAATCGGGCCTGAAATACTGCTGAAATTCTTTACCCAAGCAGACAGCTTTTCAAAATATACTCCTGTGATCTTTGGTGATATCGGTGTTCTGCAACGCTGTGCGACCGAACTGAAGATCAAGGCTCAGTTTCTGGCATGGCATCCTGGAACCCCTATCAAGACGGGACAGATCCCTGTTCTTGAGCTATCCCGTCTAAATGCCAATGAGTTGGTCTGGGGCCACCCGACAATCGCCACCGGCAAGGCCATGGTCAGCTATATTGAAAAGGCTGTCAGCCTCATCCTCGATGGAACCTTCTCGGCCATGGTCACCTGCCCTATTTCCAAATCAAGCCTGAACCGTGCCGGATACACCTTCCCCGGTCATACCGAGATGCTGGCCGCACTCACCCAAAGTCCCCATTATGTCATGATGATGGCTGGAAGCCGCCTGCGGGTTACCCTCGCCACCATTCACTGTCCACTGGCTTCGGTTCCAGACTGTCTTAATCAAGAGACCCTGACCGCCCTTATCCAGACCACAAACACAGCCCTGCACTGCGACTTTGGCCTCTCATCCCCGCGAATCGCTGTGGCTGCTCTGAATCCCCACGCTGGAGAATCTGGTCTTTTCGGCCATGAAGAAGATGACATTATTGGGCCGGCCATTCAGAGAATGCAGGCAGTCGGGATTCAGGTTCAAGGGCCCTTCCCCCCTGACACCATTTTCTTCAAGGCCGCATCTGGCATGTTTGATGCAGTAATCTGTATGTATCATGATCAGGGCCTTATCCCCTTCAAACTCCTTCATTTCAAGGACGGGGTCAATGTTACCTTAGGTCTGCCTATTGTCCGGACTTCCGTAGACCATGGAACTGCCTATGATATCGCCGGAAAAGGACTGGCAGACCCGACAAGCCTTTCTGCTGCCGTGGATATGGCTGCCTCGATTGCCGTCAACCGGGAGACTGCTCAAAAAGATGTTCAGGAATCAGCTCACAACAATCCCGGCAACCAGTCATTATCCTGACACTGTCACAAAATTGCGGGCATCGAGCTGATTGCCTTTTCATTTCACCTTCTCCCTTGCATCCCGTATAGCTGTGGTTAAAATTAAAAGTTGTGTAGTTGACACGTTTTTTCAATTCATTATTTTCGTGTCTTTCATCTATTTTGAGGGTATCTAAACGTGAATATGGTAATTTGGAGAATGAGTACAATGCAAGAGAAAATATGGTCAATATCAGATGAATAAAGGATTACTCATAGTCTTTGAAGGGATCGACGGCACCGGAAAATCAACCCAGATGTCACTACTGGCATGTTTTTTAAAGGAAAAAGGGCTTGACATCATTGAAACCAGAGAACCGACAAACGGACAATTCGGTCAACGCATTAGAACCCTTTACGCCAACAGAGATGGTGTCTCCCGGGAAGAAGAACTCGAGCTCTTTATCGCTGACAGACAAGAGCATGTGCAAGATATGCTTATGCCGAGGCTACAGGAAGGAAAGATTATCCTCTGTGACCGCTATTTTCTCTCCACAGCTGCCTATCAGGGCGCCGTCGGCTTTTCTCCAGAGGAGATTATTGAAAGAAACAGTTTTGCTCCTCAACCTGATCTGGCCCTGCTCTTCTACGTCCCTCCTCAAATAGGCATTGAACGGATTACGACAGGGCGTGGTGAGACACTCAATGACTTTGAGCAGGAGGCAAGTCTGCAAAAAGTAGCCGCCATTTTTGACAGCCTGAAGCTCCCCTATATTCAGCGTATTGACGCCTCTGGTTCCATTGAAGCCGTCCATCAGGCTGTGTTGCAAGCCGTCACACCCTTTTTACGCAACATGAATCAAAATGCTTAAAAGGAACTCCCTCATCAGCCGTTTTACAATCACCCTCCTGTGCATTCTGAGCCTGCAGATATCTCTAAGCAGCTGTGCCGGTAAGGAACAACCCCCAGTTCCTGCAATTGCTCCCGTGCCTGTTGCGCCACAACCTCAAGATGCCACAGGTGAGAATACAGATCTCGCCTGCTCCTATTTTTATTTTCTCTGGGGGACCCACGCAGAGAGTAATAAAAAATACAGTGAAGCTCAAGAAGCATATGAAAAAGCCCTTATCTGTGACCCTGAGGCTGACTATATCCTCAAGAAACTTCCTGTTCTCCTTATCAAGATGGGGAAACAACAGGCAGCAGCTCAATGGCTCAGGGAGGTCACCAAGAAGAATCCAAACGATATTGACAGTCAACTGCTCCTGGCGCGTCTGGACATTAATTCCGGTGACATGACTGAAGCTATCCAGATTTACGAAAAGATCCTTGAACTTGCCCCTGACAACAGCACTGTACGCCTTCGCCTTGGCTACCTCTATAGTCAGCAGGGTCGCTATAAAGAGGGAGAGAAAACCATCAAGATTCTTCTAACGAAAGATCCGAACTCATACTTTGCTCTCCTCTATCTTGCTCGTCTTGCTATTCAATCCGCTGATTATGACACCGCTGCTACCCTCTATGAAAAAATCCTGCTCCAAAACTGGTCTCCAGAACTAGTCTATGAAATGGCCGAATTTTATGGCATACGTGAGCAATATAAACGAGTCGAACAATTGTATGCATCCATTCTAGCGAAAGAACCTGAGAATGAACAAGCATCCCTTGGACGCGTCCATGCCCTCCTTCTCATCGACCAGGAAAAAGAGGCATTGGTAGAACTTGCCAGAATTCGTGCTCTAAGCAGCAACCCCACCGATATTGATCTTATCTCAAGCCGGATACTCATTCGTATGCAGAATTTTGACAAAGCCAATGTTCTGCTTGAAAAAATTCTGATCAGGGAAGAGTCATCTGCCGCCCGATACATGCTGGCAGTAATTCGTTATGAACAAAAAAAACAAGAGGCAGCACTTGCCCATCTCAGAAAAATAAGCCACAACGACAAGGAATTTGAAAATAGTATTGCTCTGCAGACCAAAATACTGAGTGAGCTGAAAAGAACTCCGGAAGCGATCACCCTTCTCAAGAAACTTATTGAGAGCACAAGCCGCCGTAAACCCCTCTACTACAGTCTTCTGTCAGGGATCTACGTGACACAGAACCAGCTTGCCAGTGGCCATGAAATCCTGAGCAAGGGAATCGAGAGATACCCGGACAATGTCCAACTCTTTTTTGAGTACGGACTTCTCCTGGAGCAGGAAGGAAAACAGAACGAGGCCATATCCAGCATGGAAAAAGTGATCGAGCTGCAATCTGATCATGTGGAGGCCTTAAATTATCTTGGATACACCTGGGCTGACAACAATATCCATCTTGAGAAGGCATTGGAGTACATAAAAAAAGCCATTGCCCTCAAACCAGACAATGGCTATATCCTGGACAGTCTTGGTTGGGTCTATTTTCACATGGGAGATCTGGAAAAGGCCAGAATAGAATTAGAACATGCCATAGCTCTTGAACCCGATGACCCCTATATCCAAGAACATATGGGAGATATCTACCAGAAATCCGGTCAAAAGAAAAAGGCATTGAATGCTTATCGTAAAGCCAAAGAGTTGTTCAAAGAGCAGAACCTGAAAGAAAAAATACAGCAGAAAATCGATGAAATCGAATAAGGCTCCCAGACTTCAGGGGCCCCCAATCCTTTTCAGGCTCATCCTGACCCTACTGGTCCTGCTCATACAAGGCTGTGCCGGAAAACCCTGGACCAGCCAGGTGGCCGACAGTGAGACCGCGTTCATCACCCAAATTTTTGAGGAGATGCAGGAACGGGATGCCTCCTGTTTCAGCTGTCTGGATGCAAAGACAACGCTTTCCTGGGACACCCCTGGAGAAGATCGATCCATTGCCGGCTTTCTCCAGTTGAAGCTCCCGACATCAATAAAATTCGTGGTACTGAATCCTCTGGGCCAACCTCTTTACGCCCTGGTCAATAACGGCCAGGATTTTCAGTCTATCAACACAAGTTTGAAACATCACATCATCGGCAAGATCAGTTCGTTGGCCACGCAAAACAAAATCCCGGAGTCTCTGCTCTCTGAGAACTGGGGTTATTGGCTGACAGGAAGACTCCATGAACAGGGAGCAACGATTGAGGCCATCCACCAGGATGGTTCAGGGCGAGGTGTGTGGATTACGATGCGCTATCAGGACGAGGCGTCCCTGAATAAAAGCCACCTCTTGATTCAACCGGCCACAAGGCAACTCCTGGCCCGTATTCTTGTTGATCGTGAGGGAGAAACCATTGCCACCATCTTCTACGATCGCCGGAATGAAAAGAATGACTGTGAGCCGGTCAGCAGGATCACCATCAGCGACTTGCCATACGGCTCACAGCTCAGTATCGATTTTACAGAGATCCTTACCGATCGCTCTTTTTCTGCGGCTAATTTCAGACTGAAGGTACCAGCAGACTATGAGACTCAGGAGCTTCCTTAAGACAGTTGGGAATTCGAGCTGTTCTTTCTCCTTCTCCCCTACTCCTTTATCACCTGCCATTCAATATCGACTCAACTGTTTTTTCACCAACCTTCCGCGTGAAAATTGCATCCAGAAGCGGGGCAATTTCCCCCATCTCATCTTCAAGCAATAAAAAGCCTGGCAAAGGTTTTGCTTTGACCAACTGGACCCGGGACTGATCCACAAAAGAAGCGGAAAGCAATGTTGCATATTTCCTGTTTTCCGGAAGGTCACACAGGGCCGCGAGGACATCAAGCATGTTGCCCCAGTACTCTCCCTGCCCCAGATGTTCAATAATCTGCATAACGGCGGTGGATGCTGAGAGGTAGTATTCCGGCAGAAGGGCTGACATCCCGGAGACACACCTCTGCTCTGAGGCAAAACAACGACAGGCAAATGGCCGCGCTTCATAGATCCGACAGCAACCATCCTCCAGAAAAGGGCAGGAAGACATATTCCCATACTGTTCCGGCTGCACATCCTCACCCTGCAGGCAGGCGCCGGCAAAATCATTGGTAGTCATCCGGGGACGGCAAGTGGTCCCTTTTTTCTGCAGGCCCCCGGCAAACCACAATTCACGCCCATTCTCCCGGATCAGGCGATGAATAACCTCCCCTTCAATGGCTGTAATAGTCACATTCTGGGTACAGCAGACCGCACAGTTTTTTTTACAGGCAAAGGTTAACCCGGTCGACCACTCGGCAAAGGTATCATAAATACCATGCAGGATTTCTTCTTTCAACGGTAACATGCGACCTCAACAGCCAGCCCCTGTAGCAACCCATTCAGGGTAAGACGGAACAAGAACATATCCAAAGGTCCTCATGGTTTTTCACTGCTTCCGGCATCTGTACCGTCAGAGGAATTTACAAAAAGGACATATAAACTCTCCTCTTTGAAAAATACCTGCTGCAGGTCGTAATGTCGATTCGGCACTAACTCTAGAACCACTCTAATCTTATGAGAAGTCACATTCCTCTCCACCCGAACCTGCTTAACAAATTTACCTGTTATGGGTATAACATCCGGCACATTCTCCCCAATAATTGCATCCATAAAATCACAAACGATACTGGGCATTCCCTCTTCAATGCCAAAAACCACAGGAGGGTGAAAATTATTCAATTTGAACAATATTTTATCCCCTTTATCAGGGCTTTGTTCAAATGAAATATCCTGAATCAAAAGTTGCGACGACGTCGGAACAGATAATTTCTTGCCGGAAGCTACGGGAGATGGAGCAAGCGGCATCTCAATCTTTTTCTCTTTCACCTGCTTCAAAGAAGGTGCTTCCTTTTCCACCGTCCCAAGAGCAGGAGTCGCTTTTGCAGAAACAAGGTCAGTTTTTTTCCTCTCTCCATCTGCCTGTTCACGTTGCTGTTTTTGCTCTTTCTGTTTGGCATGGAAAATTGTAATGATCAGGCTATTATCTTTTTCCCGAAAGTCCTGAGAAAAATCATAGTCACCAGCAGGAACAAGATCCAAAACCACCCTGGTCTTGAGCTGGGGGGCAGTATGCATTCCAACCCTGATTGCTGAGACCAGATTCCCTCTGCTCTTCATCTCCCCCTTAACCGATGTGGAATGACGGGTATCATAAAAATCAAAGACAACCTTGGGCGAATCTCCTTGAATGGCGAATATTTTGGGGATATATGGACCATTGAGTTTAAAAGTGATTGTTTCCCGACTACTGCTTTCCCGCTCAAAGGAAATATTTTCAAGCAGAGCGCCACTCTCTTCAGCACAACTCTGAGCAACAGGCAAGGCAAGAAAAACGACAACAGCCAATAGAAGAAGATGGATTGCTTGACGCATGTCATGGCCCTCTGAAAGCCTTGCTGGCAGAGGCCGGCAACTTCTCTGCTGTCTCGAAGAAACCGGCAGAAATAACAAATTTATGATACGACCTTTAATTTTCATACATGTAACCCTTATTCAAGATAACATACTATTTTTATTCAAACAAATACATCTTTAACTTGAATACATTATCCGCCCTTGTAAAGTCAACCTATTTCCAGTAAATCTGCAGATGAAATATAGATACGAGAGACAGACACCAGACCGGCAGTCCCTTTCAATGGTACCATAAACAATTCCCTGAAGACTCCCCATGCAAGCTAAAATAGCTCGAAACAAACTTCTCCCTTTTGTCACTAAACCAGGGCGTTACCTGGGGCATGAATATAATGCAACCATTAAGGACTGGGACCAGACCCTGGTCCGCTGCGCTCTCATCTTCCCTGATCTCTATGAAGTTGGCATGTCCCATCAGGGCCTGCAGATCCTCTACCACATTCTCAACGGCCAGGAAAGGGTACTGGCGGAACGGAGTTACTGTCCAGACCGGGACATGGAGAAATTATTGCAGGAGAGACATACCCCTCTCGCATCGCTGGAATCAGACCACGCCCTGGCAGACTTTGACATAATCGGCATCACCCTGCCCTATGAACTGTGCTACAGTAATATTATTACCATCCTCAATCTTGCCGGAATTCCTCTGTGGTCCAAAGACCGGGATGAATCATCTCCCCTTATCCTTGGCGGCGGCTCCTGCTCCATGAACCCGGAACCGGTTGCCGATTTCTTCGATGCTATCCTGCTCGGCGACGGCGAAGAAGCGCTGGTGGAGATCACCACTATGGTGGGCCAGGCCAAGGAGAACAACCTCTCAAGAGCAGAACTGCTATCTCAGCTGTCCACCATCCAAGGGGTCTATATCCCCTCTTTTTTCCAACCTCAATATACTGACCAGGGAACTATTCGCGAGATCTTGATCCTGCAAAGTGACACTCCCCATGTTCAGCGCAGAATTTTATCCGACCTTTCCTGCACCGAACACCTGAAACGACCACTGGTTCCCAATGCCAAGATCGTCCATGACCGTCTGGGAGTTGAGATCGCCAGAGGATGCACCAGAGGATGTCGCTTCTGTCAAGCAGGAATCATTTACCGACCAGTCAGGGAGCGCAGCCCGGAACAGGTCATGGACATTGCTCGGTCGGCACTGAATGACAGCGGATTTGACGAGTTGGCGCTTCTCTCCCTGTCCACCGGCGATTATTCCTGCATTGAACCCCTCCTGACACAACTGATGGACAATTTTGCAGCTGACTATGTCTCGGTCTCCATGCCCTCCATGCGCGTGGGCACCCTGACCGAATCGGTTATGGATCAGATCAAGCGGGTTCGCAAAACGGGATTTACCCTGGCACCCGAGGCAGGCAGCGAACGCTTGCGCCGATTCATCAACAAGGGTATCACCGAGGAAGATCTGCTGACTACCTGCCGGGACGCCTTCCGTCTGGGCTGGAAAATCATGAAGTTCTATTTTATGATCGGCCTGCCGACTGAGACGGAAGAAGACATCGACGCCATTGCAGAACTGGCAAAAAAGGCTAAACAAGAGGGCGATAAAGACGGACGCGGACGCCGCCAGATCAATGTCAGCGTTGGCACCTTTGTGCCCAAACCCCACACCCCTTTCCAGTGGGCGCAACAGATCAGTATCGATGAGAGCCGGGAAAAGATCAGACGCATCAAAGGAGCCCTGCCCCGCAGCGGAATCAACCTGAAATGGCATGACCCTGAGCAGAGTTTTCTGGAAGGTGTCTTTTCCAGGGGTGATCGCAGACTGTCCAGACTCCTTGAGACTGCCTGGAAGGATGGGGCACGCCTCGATGGCTGGTCTGAGCACTTTCATTTGAGCATCTGGCGGGCAGCCGGCGAAAAATGCGGTCTGGCCCTGGACACCTTCCTGCGCCAGCGTGACCCGGACGAGATCCCACCTTGGCAACATCTGCATAGCGGCATTGAGACCACCTTCCTGCAAGAGGAACTGGCAAAGGCCCACACCGAGACCTATACCCCAGACTGCCGCTATAATGGCTGTCAGCAATGCGGTCTTTGTGATTTCAAGGAGATCAGGCCCATTGTCCATGGTAAAAAAGCAGAAAAGAGTGACGAGAAGCAAGTTGAAACCGCAGCAGCAACTCCCGCAACTCCAACCGCAACAGCAGCCGAGGAGGGCCATTTCAAGTATAATGTCATCTACTCACGCACAGGCGACATCTGTTTTCTCGGCCATCTGGAGTTCTTGCAGCTGGTCTTCCGGGCTCTGCGCCGGGCTGGAATCACCACCCATTTTTCTCAAGGATTCAATCCCTCACCCAAGATCTCTTTTGGGCTGGCCCTGCCGGTTGGCACTGAAAGCCTGGCCGAATACTTTATCATGGATCTTCCAGTCTCACTTAAATCACCCGAGGACACTGTATCACAGCTCAACAGACAACTCCCGCCAGGACTGACTGTGCAGTCCGTGGCCCTGCACTCGGGCAAGGTTCCCCAAAGTCTGCAAAGCAGTTATACTGTCACCTGTCCGCGACCCTTATCACCAGAAGAACTTTCCCGTATAGATGAGTTCATGGGCAGAACCGAATTCCCCATTACCCGCAGCCGGAAAGGGAAGAAGTCAGAGTTTGACATCCGTCCCCTGGTGGCGACCATTACCCCGGAAACAGCAGATACCCTCAGACTGGAGCTTCTCTACACCAGCAGTCTGCCTGGCGTCAAACCCGTTGAGATCTTGACTCAGGTCCTGCAAATGGACGCGGTAAGCGCCGCCACCAGCAAGGTGCTCAAAACAGCTTGGCACAGCATCGCGGAGGGTAAAAAAGCAACATGATCAAAGGCCGAATCATGAGTCACCTTATCCTGATTCTTATGGTCATCAGCTTCTGGCCGGGGCCGGTGCAGAGTGCCGCTGCTTCCCCCCTGCCAAACCTGATCCAGCAGACCAGGTTTATCGCCTATACCCCCCGCAGCTTTTCCAGTAGTGGCGGCAAGATACATGCTGCTACCGAGGCCGGCATCAGAGAGGATCTCACCCTGCTGCACCCTTTCTTTAACGGTGTGATCACCTACTCCGCAACCAGCGGCCTGGAAGCCGTTCCCCAGATTGCCCATGAACTTGGCTTTCGAGCGCTCATTCTGGGCATCTGGGACCCCTCATCCGAGACGGAGATCAGAAACGTCATTCATGCCGCCCAAAAATACCCCAACCTGATTGGAGCGATTATTGTTGGCAACGAAGGGCTGTACACCAGACGATACCTGCCGCAAAACGTCGACAAGGCCATGCAGCGGATCAAGAAAGAGTGCCCAGAGATGGCAGTCACCACCTCCGAGCCTTTTTTCCTCTATTTTGAAACAGAGTACAGGCAATTTTTCAACAGCCACGACCTGCTGATGCCCAACATCCATCCGGTCTTTGAAAAATGGTTTACCGCAAGTAACCCAAGCCAGGGTGTTGATATGGTCATTGAGATGGTTGATAAATTCCAAACGACTTACACCAAACCGCTGCTGATCAAGGAGACAGGCATGCCTGGGTATTCCAGTCATGACGGCCGTAATAATAAAGATAAGGGTTTTTCAATGAAACGACAGAGGCTCTTCTGGTCAGATATTCTCAAACGGTTTCCCTTCTCCCCCAGCCAGTCCCTGGCTTGTTTTGAGGCCTTTGACGCCCCTTGGAAACCAGCGGAAATGGCCGCAACCCTTCCAGGCGATCACAGCAGTGAGGCCTTCTGGGGATTCTTTAGCAAGGACGGCAAAGCCAAGCAGGTACTTGAGGCCCTGCCCAGACTTCCGAGCTCCCTTCAAGATTTATAAAAAGCGCTTTTTTATCTATGAACAGAAAGGACTTTACATTTGAGAATAGAGACGACTATGCGACACTTTTTGTTGTGGGTCGACAGGTTCACCACAAATAGCTCGAGAGATTATTTTTTGCGGGCAATAAAACAAGTGCTGGCATAGGTAACAGGAACGCCTTCAGGAGTTCCAAAGCGGGCCTGATACTCCCGTTCAAAACGCCTGAGCCCGGCTCTCGTCCAACAATAATCACGCACCCCGCCCACACCGGTGGCCCGCAGATGATGCAGGACATCCCTGGGGGAGGGCAACAACAGCCTGTTCTGTTCGGTTTCCATCTGTTCCAGAATAAAATTCCTCTCCAGCAAGCCGGCAATCTCTTCAGGACTCCGGTAGTCAAGACCCACCCCCGTCAATTCCCTGAACTCCGCCAGGGTGCCTGGGCCAAAGATGGAAAAAGCAAGAAAACCATCCGTCCCCAGTGCCTGGGCCAGACGATGAAGAAAGCCGGGAAGATCTGTCAGCCACTGGAAGGTGGCGCTGGAGATGGCCAGAGTGAGCCTGTCCGGCAGCGGAAGTTTTTCGATATCGCCAAACAATGGCAGGAGGTGCGGCATCCTCTCTTCTGGAATCCTGACCCTGACTGATGTTGCAAAATCAGGGACCAGATCATTGAGAAAAAGGGTCTCAACCCGGTGCTGCCGGCAGAGCATCTCGGTCAGCATCCCGGTACAGCAACCGACCTCCAGAACCCGCTCATAGCTGATGGCAGGGAATTGCCCGGCAAGTTCCAGCAACCGAGCACTGACCTGCCTTTGCACCGTGGCATGGAGGTCATAGCTTGCCATGGCCTGCCGGAAGCAGTGGGCTATCCTTTCCTTATTCAAAGTCATGACCATGGATTATCTGCTATTCCCTTCGTTTTAGTCATAACAGTGTCCCCACGAGTTCATCCCAACTGTTCCAGCCATAAAAGAGAAAGTGAGCCCCCTCGACCCGACGGACCTCTCTCCCCTGCCAAAAGGCAACCTGGTTGGCAGTGGGTACCACCATGTCCTGACCGGCGATCACGATTTTTGTATAGATCGCATTTTCTGCCGGCTGACAGTTCACCTGCCCTTGCAACGCCGCAAGCTCCAGGGCCTGACTTTCAACTGATCTCTGCGGCTGATGGCTAAGAAAGGTGTCCAAGGTCTGGCGATCCCGGCACATGCGACGATAAAACTTCAGGCGACTGGTCGCACTGAACTGCTCCAGGGTGGCACCATAAAGCTGCACCGGAATCCCGAACTGATCATGGATGGGACAAAGGGTGCCGTTGATGGCCATGGAGCCCTGCAAGCAATGTGACCAGGGCTGGAAGATCTGCTGTCCGGCCCAGACTCCCATGGACCAGGAGATGAGGAAGCTACGCTGATACCGTCTAAAAAGGGTCGCTGGATCAAAATCGAGCGCCATATCGCGATAATCGGAGAGCATGAGGACATCATACTCCCCGGCGCCAAGGGGCTGAAACGGCGTTGCATCCATGCCCCAGCCATTACAGAAGATGATCAATTGCTCCCGCTGCTGCTGATGCAGCCAGGTACTTATCATCTCCGCCGGCCCCCAATGCCCTGCCGCAAGGCTGCGCCGGGCAGGGCCGGAGTCTCCGCTTCGCTGCGCTTACCTGCCCCACTGTCGCGACATCCAGGGACGGATGATGAGCGACTAATCTCCCTGGCCAGGATCTCCGGGAGCCCCTGCAGATCGTGCCAGCCCATATCTGCAGTCAGGGAGAGACGGAAACGGGCAGTACCTTCCGGGACGGCAGGGGGACGCACCGGGAAGATAAGGAATCCATGACCCTGCAGGGTTTCGGCAAGGAGTACCGTTTCCTGGTCACTGCCGATAATCAGCGGAATGATATTGGTATCGCCGGCAGTGGGCAGGCTATACTGCTGCAGCCCCTGACGGAGTTGGAGGGAGAGTGAGGCCAGTTGACGCCGCTGTTCTGCCATGGTCTGCTGTTCCTGAAAGACAAAACGATTCCAGTTAAGCACCACCGGCGGCAGGGCCGTGGTAAAGATCAGCGAGCGGCTGTAATTGACCAGATAGTCACGGATATCCTGGCTGCAGATGACAAAGGCACCAATGGAGGCCAGGGCCTTGCCGAAGGTTCCCACCAGCAGGTCGATATCAGCCACAACCCCCTGCTCTTCGGCCTTGCCAAGCCCTCTCTCCCCATAGAGGCCGACACCATGAGCCTCATCCAGATAGAGCAGGGCGTCAAACTCTTTTTTCAACTGAATGAGACGCCCAAGGTCGGCCACGTCGCCATCCATGCTGAAGACCGACTCACTGACAATTACCACCCGCTCATAACGATGACGATGGGTGGCCAGCAGACACTCCAGCTGATCATAGTCACGATGGGCAAAACGTTTATGGGCTGCCCGGCAGAGCTGCATCCCGTCATGGATGGAGGCATGATTCAGCTTATCAGAAAGGATCAGATCGTTTTTTCCCAAAAGGGCCGGCAGAATGCCGATATTGGCGTGATATCCTGAATTAAAAAGCAGGGCCGCAGGGCGTCCATAGGCCATGGCCAGATCCTCCTCCAGATGATGGGCCAGATCCGTATCGCCTGCAAGCAGACGGGAAGAGGCTGCTCCCAGCCCATAACACTCAAGAAGATTCCCGTCATCCATCCCCTCGTAAAAGCGGCGGAGCAGAGAGGAATCCCCGGCCAGACCCAGATAATCATTGGAGGTCAGATTCAGCAGCTCCCGTCCCGAAGACTGAACATGACAGCCCCTGCGACCGGCCAGGGGCCTGAGGTGACGCAGCCGTCCGCACTGTGCAAGTCTGGCCAGATCTTCCTTGTACTCAGGACTCACGGCCGCTCCCGCCATCCTTGGCTCCCGCGGCATCAGGCCATCCCTGGCCGTCATTGCCCCTCACCCGCCACCACCTTAACAATGGCCGAGGTCAGGGTCTGCAGATCTTCTTCTGCGATACAGTATGGCGGCATCACATAGACCAGACGACCGAAAGGCCGGACCCAGACCCCGCGCTCGACAAAGGCCGCCTGGATCTCACGCATGCGCACCGGTTCTTTCATCTCCACCACGCCGATAGCGCCCAGTACCCTGACATCCTGCACCTGCGCCAGCTCCCTGCATGGCGCCAACCCCTCTTCCAGCAGCTGCTCGATCCGCCCCACCTGTTGCTGCCAGTCAGACTCCAGCAGGAGCCGGAGGGAAGCGCAGGCCACATGACAAGCCAGGGGATTGCCCATAAATGTCGGACCATGCATAAAGACGCCGGGACTGCCCTGGGATACACCCAGGCCCACCTCGGCAGTGGCCAGGACTGCGGCCAGGGTCATGGTCCCGCCGGTTATGGCCTTGCCCAGACACATGATATCGGGAGTGATACCTGCATGGTCACAGCCAAAGAGAGTGCCGCTGCGGCCAAAACCGGTGGCGATCTCATCAACAATCAGCAGGACGCCAAAGTTGTCGCAGAGACGGCGCACCTGGCGCAGATACTCGGGATGATAAAAACGCATGCCGCCGGCACCCTGGACAATGGGCTCCAGGATCACCGCACACAATTCCTTGTGGTGCTGCTCGATCAGCCGGGCAAAGGATGCGATATCACCTTCATCCCAAACGTGCGAGAAAAGACACTCGGGGCGGTCCGCAAAGAAATATTGGGGCAGGGATCCGGCAAAGAGATGGTGCATGCCTCCCTGCGGATCAGAGACCGACATGGCATGAAAGGTGTCCCCGTGATAACCGGAACGGATGGTGAGAAAACGGCAGCGCTCAGGATTACCGGTTGCATGGTGATACTGGATAGCCATCTTCATGGCCACCTCCACTGCCACCGAACCCGAGTCACAGAGGAAGACCTTCTCCAGACCAGCAGGGGCCATCTCCACCAGTAACTTTGCCAGCTCCACGGCGGGACCGTGGGTGAGCCCGCCGAACATCACATGGGACATGCGGGCGGCTTGTTCCTGCAGGGCCTGGACCAGGACAGGATGGCTGTAGCCATGGATTGCCGACCACCAAGAGGCCATGCCGTCAATCAGTTCTCTGCCATCCATAAGGCGGATACGCACGCCTGCCGCCGACTCCACCGGATAGACCGGCAAGGGATCTTTCATGGAAGTATAGGGATGCCAGAGATGGTCACGGTCGTAATTGAGAAGGGTTTGGGTATCCATGAAGATGAAGCTCGATTATTTTGGAGGGCAAGCTATTTTAAAATTTAAATCCCATCTTGCCAATGGCTTGCAGATCCTGCTCCAGACCATTGCCGGCTGTGGTCAGATAGTTGCCGACGATGGCGCCGTTGGCGCCGGCAGCAAAGCATTGATACTGCTCCGTCCCAAACTGATTGCGGCCTCCAGCCAGACGGATAACCGCCCGCGGATTGATAAAACGGAACATGGCGATGGTGCGCAGGACCTCGTCAAAGGGAATTGGTTCCAATTCAGCAAAAGGGGTACCGGCAATGGGGGTCAGGATATTGATGGGGATGGACATGACCTCAAGATCTCGCAGCTCACAAGCCAGTTGCAAGCGCTGTTCCAGGGTCTCACCCATGCCGATGATACCGCCGGAACAAATATCCATACCGGCCGCCCGGGCAATACGAATGGTCTCAACCTTTTCTTCCCAAGTGTGGGTGGTGCACACCTGTGGGAAATATTCCCGGCAGCTCTCCAGATTACAGTGATAGCGCCGCACCCCAAAGGCAACCAGCCGTTCCGCCTTGTCGCGGGTCAGCAGCCCCATGGAGGCACAGAAGAGAAGCCCTGTTTCCCGGCCAAGCTCGGCGTAAAGTTGCCCCAGCTTCTCAAGCTGCTCATTTTTGACAGAGCGACCGGCCGTGACCAGAGAGAGGCGACGCACCCCGGCTCGATCATTTTCTCTGGCCTGTTCCAGCGCCGTAGCGGTCTCTATCTGCTCATAACTGTCAATGGCCGCAGGATAGAGGGCAGACTGGGCGCAATAGCGGCAGTCCTCCGAACAGCGGCCGGAACGGGCATTGATAATGGAGCAGAGATCAAAAGAGCTGGCATGAAAAAAATGACAGAGGCCGTCCGCTTCCCGGCATAATTCGTTCAGGTCAGAGTCACGTGCCACCTCTAGCGCACTCTCGTAACTGAGCGTGCCGCCATCGTGAATCTGCTGCAGACAGCTGTGAATGGTCATTGAGTTAGGTTGTTGATAACGATAACAGGTGAACGCTTACCAGCGGCCCTATTTTTTTTCTACACTGCCAAAGGCAAATTTGCTGATCAGTGATTCCAGATCAACCGCCGACTCGGTATCGACCAGCAGCCCCCCGTCAGCAAAGAGATTCTCGTCTGCGCCCAAGGTCAGTTGAATATACTTGTCACCAATAATCCCCTGAGTTTTGACCGAGGCCATGGAATCCACGGGAACTTTCACCCCTTTATCAATCTGCAGAGCCACATAAGCCAATTCATCTTTGCCAAGCCAGGTACGTTGGACCTGACCCACGACCACTCCGGCGATCTGGACTGCTGCGCCCTTCTTCACCCCGGAGATATTGTCAAACTCGGCATTGACCACATAGCTGTTTCCCGCACTCAGAATCGAGACCTCTCCAAGCTGTAATGCCAAATAGCCAAAAGCTAGAAAACCAAGCACCATAAAAAGACCAACAAATAATTCAAGACCGTTCTGTTTCATTGTTCCACCAGATAACTCTGATAAATTTCACCCATTGTACTCTCCACAAACTCACGGATATGCGGTTCCCGCGACCATTGCAAGGCCTCAGGGCTGGCAAACACATCAGTTTTTCCATTATTTAAAACAATAACCTGATCCGCCAGATTAAACACCTTGGGAATATCATGGCTGACAATCATCGCGGTGTACCCAACCTGTTCCTGGGTTCTGGCAAAAAGCCTATAGATATCCTGGGTCATAACCGGATCAAGGCCGGTAGTAGGCTCATCGAAAAGCATAATCTCCGGCTTCAACTGCAAGGCCCTGGCTAACCCCACCCGCTTACGCATGCCGCCGCTCAACTGGGCGGGAAACTTTTCCTCATGACCGGTCAGCTCAAGCTGGGTCAAGATGGCCATGACCTGCTCACGGATCTCACCATCCGACTTGCTGGTTCGCTCCCGCAGCGGCAGGGCCACATTCTCATAGACGCTCAAGGAATCAAAGAGGGCCGAGCCCTGAAAAAGCACCCCAAAGCGAGTGCGTAATTGCTCAAGGGAACGTCCCCGCAGTCCGGTCACATCTTCACCTCCGACCAGAATCTGGCCGCTGTCAACCGGCATCAGGCCCAGGATCAGCTTCAAAGTAACACTTTTCCCCTGGCCGCTGCCGCCGGCAATGACTGTGGTCTTGCCAACCGGGATGGAAAAATTCACATGATCAAGGATCATCTGCCGTCCCCCGTTCTGTTTGGCAAAGGACTTGGTCACGTCCTTGAATTCTATGGCAAATTCACTCATAATAAAACCGCTGTCAACAGATAATCAAAGATAAGCACCGAAATAGAGGAAAAGACCACGGCCTGGGTGGTCACCCGGCTGACACTCTGGGCCCCGAAACCGGCCCCACGGATCTGATAGATAAAATAACCGCGTCCTGAACAGATCCAAACCACCAGCAAGGCAAAGACAAAGGACTTGATCACCCCAAGACTGATATCATGGTTGGTGACACTGGTGCGCATCCCCTCAAGATAACTGCCGGGATTCACCCCCATGAGATGGACTCCGGCAACATAGCCACCGGCAATCCCCACCACATCAAAGAGGGCCGTCAACAGGGGGATAGAGACGAGCGCGGCCAGGAATTTTGGGCTGATCAGATAACGAAACGGATCAACTGCCATGCATTCGAGGGCATCAATCTGCTCCGAAATCCGCATGATGCCAAGCTCGGCACACATGGCGGAACCCGCTCGCCCGGCCACCATGATGGCGGTCAGGACTGGCCCGAGTTCCATGATAAGGGTGAGCGACACCGCAGAGCCAAGCATCCCCTCCGCTCCGAACTTGTGCAGCGAATAATAGCCCTGCAGCCCCAGCACCATACCTGTGGAGGCAGCGGTACAAAAAATCACCATCATGGAGCCGGCGCCGATAAAATGCATTTGGCGCATGAACTCGGCCATCCGGAAAGGACGCCTGAACACCCCTTTAAGCGCCAGCAAAAGATAGAGGCCCATACGCCCCATATCCTGAAGCATATAGAGGCCTGTCTCTCCTAATTTTTCCACGGGATTTCGTTGCATACTGCCTTCACCCTGCTCAAACGCCATCTCAGATAGCACAAATTTTCAGAATATCTTAAAAAAAAGTCTCTGGATAATAAAAACGACAAAAGCAACTGTCAACTTCTTTCAAAAAAACACATACAATCCCTTATCAAATTCTTCCAGTAAGTTCTTATGCTACCTCACCTGACACCAATTCGCACCTATCATTTATCTTTTTATAGGAAATGTGAAGAATTGTCGGAAACAGCTTTTTTTACCAACCGGTATGAATCCTTCAGGAATCTGTCGACAGTGGGTCAGCGTTTGTCGATTGACAAACAAAACATCCCTGTGGTAAAAACAAGCACACGCCTGGATGGTGGAACTGGTAGACACCCGAGACTTAAAATCTCGTGATCCTTGTGATCGTGCGAGTTCGATTCTCGCTCTAGGCACCAATAGAATAAGGGGTTTCAGTGATTCACTGAAACCCCTTTCTTTTTTTAAGTTCACTACAATTTACTACAGTTTATATCAGGTTGTTGTTTCCGTCGCTTTGCCATCAACTTCTTTATCCCGTCCATAACAGAATCAATATTTACCATAAAAGAGATTTCAACCTTGCGTTCTTTCTTTTAGGTCCGTCTCAACCCTCTCACGAACCTGACCAATGCCAAGACATTGATCATCAAAAAAAAGAACCTCTCATGTCGGGAGATATTCAAGAAGCCACGCCGCTAGCCAGCCGCGCGGCTTTTTGCGTTGGCTGAATTTGCATTGTTAGGCCGGTGATGCAAGTTTGAGACCGATGATACCAGCGATGATGAACGAAATGCTGATTAGCCGACCAGCGTTTGCGGGCTCTCCGAGCAGCACGATTCCAAGGATTACGGTGCCGACAGCGCCAACACCAACCCAGATGCTGTAAGCGGTGCCAACTGGAAGTGACTTCATTGCAATGCCCAGCAGCCAAAGACTCACGATCATCGCCAGAATCGTCCAAATGGTAGGCCACAACCTGGTGAAGCCTTCCGTGTACTTCAAACCGATGGCCCAACCGGTCTCGAACAGCCCCGCAATAACGAGAATTACCCAAGCCATGTATCTTCTCCCTTCAAAATGGCGGGGTCGTCCCCGATCAATGTTGGAGCGGTGAGGTCGTCCTCACTTCGGGTCAATGGCCTAACGTCCATTATCACTTGCCCGCCGTGGCCCAAAGAACGGTCATTCAATGAAGCTGAGTCAGTAAGTCGTAGAGCAGAAGACGGAGCTGCCGCGGGTCAAGTGGATAAAATTGTTATGTGAATTATAGTCATTTGATATATGCTACCGCACGTACGGGTGAACCATCCGCATCTTCAAAATTCAAAGGAAAACAGGAAAAATCAAATATATTACGGGGCAAAGCTAAAAGGTTTGTCAAGTTCTCTATAATAATCGTGTTCAGCCGCAGCAGGGCTTTATGCACGGGGTAATCATGGGTGTCTGCTGTATCAGCAGAAATGGTATCCGACCCAAATCCCTTTAGCCCAAATTTGCTTAACCATTCCGCAGCCTCTTTAGACAAAACATTATAATTCGAAAAATATTTCTCAGTTCCCCAATATTGGCTCCAACCCGTATGAAGTAATAGAAACTCTACGTCTTTGATTTTGTCCTGATATGGTGCTAGCTCTTTTACTCCGATCGTTTCTGGCTTAAACATGTCAAAATCTAACATTAATGCTGGACCATAAAAATGGTTTATCGGCAGTAGATCCAGAGTGTTGTGTCCTTTGATCAAATGTGCTGGCGCATCAATATGGGTTCCTGTGTGAGAGTACAAGGTTATCTTTTTTTCAAGAAACCCTATTTCATCAATCGAACATCCAGTTATAAAGACAGGTGGTTCTGTGCCCGGATAAACTGGCATGTTCGGTGACACAGAATGCGTTAAGTCGACTATTTTCATGTGCCTACCTATGGCTTTATTTTTTTTATAACAGTGTAATAAATGGAAATTTTTTCATCATATCACCTCGTATGGGTGGACGGAATTTCCACTTATTTTTATATTATCTATGAAACATAGAAACTCACAGAGTTTCTTGTCCGCTTATTGCATCTTCTCTGGATGATTTCAAGATATTACGATACTATGAGTAGTATTATGGAAAGTCAAAGGAAAATAAACCACAATTTAATCCGAATCCCGATATCAGGCTCATAGACCTGGTGCGCGAGGTGTTTCGGTCTCATCATTACGCGTATCGAACCGAGCAGACTTATAAAATACGGGGACATAATACATATATCTTGCCATCCGAAAGCATGAACCACACAAAAAAGCCATGATCACCCATTGTTAGGGTGATCATGGCTTTTTTGTGTTCAAATCATTCAGGCAAGGACTGGGAACAAGCCCTTCAAGCCATTGGCGATAAATTCAACGGCAATGGCGGCCAGAATCAGTCCCATGACCCGTGAAAAGATATTGATACCCGTCTGGGTGGTATGTTTGGAGATCCAGGGAATGGAAAGGAAGGCGACCCACAGAACCAGCACCAGCAGCACAATCTCCATTCCCATAAAAAGAAAGTGGAGCGGAGCGTGACTTTTATGGGTGGAAAGGATGACCGTACTGATGGCCCCAGGGCCGGCAAGCAGAGGCATGGAGATGGGAACGACCGCCACCGATTCCCGGTTCCCGTCGCTGGCCTCCTCCTTGCTGAAGGTGATCGGACTCTGCCGGGCATGGAGCATAGCTATAGCCATGAGCAGGATAAGGATTCCGCCGCCGACCCTGAAGGAACTGATACTGATACAAAAAATCCGAGCAGCAATTCACCCGTCAACAGGGCAGTGAGCAGGATCACCAGGACAGCAACAACCGTGGTCTTGGTGGTCCGCTTAAATTCCTCCTCCGAGGCGTCTGCAGTCAGGGCCATGACAATGGGGATTGCCCCGATGGGATTGACAATGGCCAGCAAGGCAATAAAGATCTTGGTATATTCCGTAAAATCGAGCATGACCTTCATTCTCCCGTAGAATAACCGTGAAACAAGATCACGGCCCTTGAGAACGCAGGAGCCGTGACGCCACAAGCACTATTTATCCAGAGCGTTGTGCCACGGTTCCTTACACAGAACGGGGATGGCGAAAGAGAGCGACTGCTGTTTCTGCCATCCAGATGACGACCTTTACTCTGTGTCCTTACAACTTAGCCCTCGGTAAGCTTCCGCAGGGCCTCTTCGTAGCGGGACTTTGTCTTTTCAATGATCTCCGCTGGAAGTTTGGGTGGCGGCGGGGTCTTGTCCCAATCGAGAGATGAAAGATAATCGCGCAGAAACTGCTTGTCAAAACTTGCCTGGCCGCGACCCGGCAGATATTCATCCACAGGCCAGAAGCGAGAGGAATCAGGGGTCAGCACCTCGTCAATCAGGATCAGCCGGTCGCCCAGCTGACCAAGTTCAAACTTGGTATCGGCAATGATGATCCCCTTTTTCCGGGCATAATCTGCGGCCCGGGTATACAACTTAATGCTGATATCCGCGATCTCACGAGCCCGATCTTTGCCCACCATGGTCTCCATGGTGGCAACGGAGATATTCTCGTCATGGTCGCCCAGAGCCGCCTTGGTGGAGGGGGTAAACAGAGGCTGGGGGAACTGGTCGGATTCCTGCATCCCTGCGGGCAGTTCAAAACCACAGACCGTTGGATTTTTCTTATAGGCACTCCAGAAGGAACCGGAGAGGTAGCCGCGGACAATGCACTCAATGGACAGGGGCTGGGTTTTACGGACCAGCATGGAACGGTCGCGCAACTGGTCGGCATAGGGTTGACAGAGCGCGGGATATTCATCCACATTGGCGGTGATCAGGTGATTGTCAACAATGTCGCCCAGCAGGTCAAACCAGAAGAGGGAGATCTGGGTGAGGATCCTGCCCTTTCCCGGAACCGCATCATCCATCACCACATCGTAGGCAGAGATCCTATCGGTGGCCACCATGAGCAGCTTATCATCATGACCGGGGATGGCATACATATCCCTGACCTTTCCCCGATGCACCAGGTTGAGCCCCGCAAAATCAGTTTTCACAATTGTCTGAGTCATTTGTTCACAACTCCTTGTTTGAGGGTACCTTGAGTTAAAAAAGGAGGCTGACCGGTCACAGCCGAACAGCCTCCCTGTGTGTTATCTGCCAGACGCCACTCCAGGAAACAGCCGGAAAAGATTGGCTGTTTCCTGGAAGCGGCATAAGGTGCCGTAATAAAATAAGCAACAAGGCACTGCTTATTTCATAACGGCACCTAAAATTCTACAGATTCAGTTTCGCCTTCACTGCGTTAATCACATCATCGCTGGAGGTGGCAGGCACACTCATCAGCAGGCCTTTCTCCCGGTAAAAACCGATAAGAGGGGCGGTCTTCTCGTTATAGGTCTCAAGACGATGGGTGATAGCCGTCTCGGTCTCATCCTCACGCTGAACTGCCTTGGCCCCGCACTTGTCGCAGATGCCCTCCACCTTGGGTGGATTGGACTTCACATTATAAATGGCCTGGCATTTTGGATTCTCGCAGGTCCGGCGGGTACAAAGACGGTCAAGGATGATATCACGGGGAACATCAATATCAACAGCCATATCCAGTTTAATATTGAGTTTATCCAGCAGCTGGGTCAACTCCTCGGCTTGAGGAATGGTCCTGGGAAAACCGTCAAGGAGAAAACCCTTAGCGCAGTCGGGTTCCTGCAATCTTTTTTCCATGATCCCCATGATCAGGGAATCAGGCACCAGATCACCACGTTTCATGAAGCCCTCGGCCTCGCGGCCCAGCTCAGTTTTTGCTTGGACAGCGCCACGCAGGATATCGCCGGTGGAAATCTGGACAGAGCCATCGAGTGCGGTCAATAATTTGGCGACGGTGCCTTTTCCAGCGCCAGGGGCGCCCAACAGAATCAGTTTCATTATCCTCTCCTTATTATTAGAATAAAATCTTCATGCAGTTATTGCAAATTTCAGATTATGCCCTCTGTTTATCCAAGGGTATAAAATGGGAAATAGTATAAACACTTTTTCGTTCAACGCCAGTGAAATATAACTCTGATAATCAACCAGAAGTGACCAGACTGACTGCTATCCATTATCTTTAAATGATTCTCAAGCGTTACGAATGCAGGCGGCTTAAGAACTGACAGTATTAAATTTGTATTATAGACAAGATCTCATGTTGCACGCTGTTTTTCCCCGGCAGCGCCAGCACCTCCCTAAAAAATGAAGGCAGATGACGCCCAGTTATTTAATCGTTCTCATTTTTTCAACAGGTCTTTGACAAACTATCTTGAACAACCTATTTTATAAACAATAAAGGAGGAATTACCATGGAAGGAATTAGCGCCAAGAGTGGCTTCTCTGTTTTAGCGTATGCCAATAAACAACCGGAGCTGGCTCTACAGCTTCTGCAAAAAACGCTGGAGGGTGCGGCAAGCAGCGAGAATATGCAAAGCCCGACAGCAATCCCCGCACCTGCATCATCCACCAACACCACAACCGGCAGGATCATTGATATCCGGGCTTAAGTAATACGGCCCGGGTATCACCCTTTCTCGGGCAGATTGCCGCTACATGCCCTTTCTCAATCTCCGCTGATTTTCAAGACCTTCTTATCCAAATCCCAACGCCGGCCACAGGACAAACCGTGGTACGAAACAAGCTCTGCCGTGAGCGATCCGATCAGGATCTTCGAGCGAATCCGCACCAGCACCCGGCAGGCATCATCGGTAAACCAGGTCACCGTATCGCGCTCTTGTCATATAAGCCTTCGAAGGTCATGCGGGGCAGGACCTCAATTACGTCCACCGGACCCAGCAGCGTTTTATCAAAATGAGTCCACTCCCTGGCCCGAACCACCACTTCATGTCGTTTATCATTGGCAAAGGTGGGTACGATAACGGATGCGCCCGGCTCATCATTTTCCCGGTACCGTACTAATCCAGCCTCCTGATCGTAAAGGGTCAGGCGATGCGCCTTGTAACTGCGGCCCTCTTTCTGTTCTACTTCATATTTGACCGGCAAGCGTTCTTCCCCTTGCACCCGGGTAAAAAAGGTGTCATCAAACGGATAGAAAAAAACGGAAAGCCCCGTAGTCTGTGACCCTGGCATGGATTTCAAAACTTTCCTGATCCTCGGCAGTCCGGCTTATCCGTAGGCGCAGTTCACCGATTTTAATACCCCCGCTCCAGGAGACATCATAGCTGAAGAGTTCATCACCACTCTCGTCACCACCGTAAGCGGAACGCAGCAGTGCGGGATCAGGCGCCCTGAGGGAAGGAGCTTCTGCTGCGACAGCAGCAAGCCCTCAGAATCTTGCCACCGTTTCACCCTTTTTCGGTCAGCAGGGCAAGCCAGGTGGCAGCAAAAAGAGTGAGGCTGATCACCCCGTTCAGGGAAAAAAAGGAGCCCTGGATTCGGGACAGATCCCTGGGGTTGACCACAAGATGCTGATAGAACAGGACTGCGGCTGTAAGCACAATGCCGATATAATAGCAGAGATTGAGACGGGCCTGCGCCCCGGTCAAAACAAAGAGGATAAAGGCCAGGATATGAAAACCAATCGCCAGCCTGAAGGCATTTTCGCGCCCCAGAAGAGAGGGCAGAGAATGCAAGCCTGCGTCGCGATCAAAATCCGCATCCAGACAGGCATAAATGGTATCAAAACCGGCCACCCAGAAGAGGACACCGAGGGAGAGCACCCAAGGAAACCCTGAAAGGTTTCCCGAGACCGCCACCCAACCGCCCAGAGGCGAAAAGGCCAGGGCCACACCGAGCACCAGATGGCAGAACGAGGTAAAGAGCTTGGTCAGGGAATAAAAAAGAGTCAGGGAGAGGGCCAGGGGCGCCAGCTTCAGGGTCAGCTCGTTGAGGTTATAGCAGGCAAAGAAAAAAAGGAGCCCGGCCAGAATTACCATAGCCCATGCCTCCACCAGATGTACCTCTCCAGCAGGTATTGCCCTGCCTGCCGTCCGGGGGTTGGCGCGATCAAAATGACGGTCAACAATCCGGTTAAAACCCATGGCACAGGTTCTGGCCCCCACCATGGCCAGGATAATCCAGAGAAAGGTCATTCCATCCGGCGCGCCGCGGCCCGCAAGAAAGGCCCCCATCAAGGCAAAAGGCATGGCAAAGATTGTGAGCTTGAATTTCACCATCTCCAGAAGGATAGCAATCTTTTTCAACATTTATTATTCCTCTGTGCCCCAGCGCCGCCGACCGGGGATATCGAGTCCAATCTGATCGGCAAGTCGCCAGGAAAAGGTATCGGCGGCCTCTTCCAGGCTGGCAGGTTGCAGATAATAGCCCGGCATGGGCGGACAGATAATAGCTCCGGCATCATGGACCGCCAGCATATTCTTGAGATGCGTCCTATTGAAGGGGGTTTCTCTCACCACCAGCACCAGATCCTTCCGTTCCTTGAGCATCACATCGGCACAACGCTGAATCAGGTTGGCCGAGATCCCAGCGGCAATGGCTGCCAGGGTTCCCATACTGCAGGGCAGGACCAGCATGGCATCATAGCCGCTGGAGCCGGAGGCAGGAGGCGCTGCAAAATCTCGGCAGTCAAACCAGACGCTGATCGCCGGCAAGTCCTGCGGGGTTATCCCCTTTTCCAGCCCGAGCACCTTTTGCCCCGCCTCGGAGCAGATGCCATGCACCACCAGATCAAGACCGGCAATGGCTGTCAGAAAAGACTGGAGATAAAGCATGCCCGAGGCGCCAGTCACTGCCACCAGGATTTTTTTTGGTACCTGCCTGTTTCCCATTACCTACTCTCTCCTCCTGCACTTATCTGCTTTCTTTCTTTAGGGTATCTTGAAAAATGGTCTTTTAGTCCAAGCCCTGCGTTGTTCAGAAAATTTTATCCTCGGAATATCAAATTGTGCCTGCGGTAAAATTTTCTTCACGCCTTGATATTGAACAAAAATCTTAATTTTTCAAGGTACCCTTTAACTTTCAACTATCTTCAAGGGCAGCGATTGCGCCGAGCCCTCACCCCGATCTATCAGATAGCGGAAAAATCGTTCCAGGGCCAACTGTTTTTCTGCACCCAGATCATACTCGATGGCCCGCAGATAGACATAACATTCATCAGGGTGCATGGGAATCCTCGGAGCCGCCACCTGGCAGATGGCCTCCAGATTCTGCCGCCCTTCCCGGACGCAGCAAACAAGTTCCCGATGGATAAGGGCCAGGGTCTCAGGATCTCTCCGGCAAAAATCCTCCCGCACTGCATACACGGCAAAAACGAAGGGCAACCCGGTATGATGCTGCCACACCGCACCCAGATCAAGCTGATAGGGAAACTGAGGATCTCCCACCAGACGCAGGGCCTGATCACCAATAGCCAGCAGGGCCGTAGCCTTGGTGCTCATATCACTGCTGACATCGCCGGAGCTATAAACGGGCTTGACCCCATAAAATTCCTCCAAGATGATCTTGACCAGAAAAACCGAGGTCTGTGACTGTCCGCTGAGCAGCACCGGACACCCATCAAGTTTGCTGGGATCAATCCGGGAAAAGAGGAACACTGAGCCCACTGAACCGCTTGAGCTGATCGACAGATGAGCCAGAATTCGATACAGTTCAGGACGGGCGCAATACTCATGGGAAGAAACAAATCCGAGATCAAGCTCTCCCGCCGCCAGCATCCGGTTCAGGGTGGAAGGCGTCCCCTCAACCAGATGCCACTGGGCAGGATGTTTCCTTTTCTTCCAGCTCTCATAGATCGGCGCGGTATTGATATAGTTTACCATGCCGATCCTGGCCGTGACTGGCAGCTTCATCCTTTTTTTCCCTTCAAATCAAGCAATTGTTCTCAATCGCCTGATGATAATTTTTTCCACCCAGGTTACCAGAAAAGCGGTGGCTACAAGTAATATAAAAAACATAAAAAAATTCATTCCCGGCGGCACACCAAGGTGTTCAGGAACAATATACTTATACAGCGTATCCATGGGTGCTTGCAATATATAGAGAGCGTAACTTATTTCCCCCCAAAGCACAAAATTAGGCCACGACAATATCCTTAATAAAGGGTTCCTTGTTAAGCTCACATGACAAAGCACCACCAGAACAACAGGCGCGTAAAAGCTGGAAGCAAAGGGCAACTTCCAGCCCGCCAGTTTACTCAATTCAGGCTGGAGCTGAGCCATCAATCCCACTGCACAGAAGATGAATAAGGTAAGTAACAAGGACATTATGGTCCCCTCTCTTATTGCAACGCCATTGCTTTGAATAAAATATGCACCACATATCCCCATAAAAAAACTACAAAAATGAGAGAGGGGGAAATAAAGAATCAAATCATAGACAGGGAAAAAATGGCCGGCATAAAAGTCTGTATTGAGGAGTTTGATCAAGATTCCTTGCGTGAAGGCCCAGAGCAACAAACTCACCGTTACCATTTTCCAGCCATCTGGTCTTGTTTTTTTCAGAACGAACAAGATGGCTGGAAAAACACAATAAAAGAACATCAAATCCGAAACAAACCAACTGGTAAAATTCAAAGAAAGCGGATGCGGAAACCAGGATTGCAAACAGAGAAGATTCAGAAGGAACTCGGCAAAAGACAAGTGACCGGAAAGAGCCCTGAACACCACCGACATCAAGAATGCCAGAAAATAAAGAGGCAATATCTTTATTGCACGTTTCAGAAAATATTGCCGGAAGACAAGCTCCCTCCCTTGATACCCCAGAAACAGCACGAATCCAGACAAAACAAAGAAAAATGTAACCATCTGGGGGCCTGCTTTGAATATCACCGGCACTTGCGGATAATACTCAATCTTCTGGCCAAAGTGAAAAAAAACCACGATGCTGGCCGCAAAAAATCTGAGAATCGGGAATACCGATGTATTTATGGCAGTCGTTTTCATTTATTCGGAAACTGATTCACTCCCGCTTTTCGTTTGGTATCGGTCTCCCAGGGCATGGAATCTGTTCTCGACCACTTAACCATCAAGCTTCAACGATCCAGCAAATCTTTTCAGGACGACCGCCGCCGGTGAGGGTATCAAGAAGCTGCTCCCCATTGCCCACGCCTTGCAGATCGGGGCTGTCAACATTGAGCAGGATAGCTTTTCGACCAGGAGCCAGGGTACCGAACTCCTCTTCACACCCCATGGCCTTTGCCCCTCCCAGGGTTGCCATGGCCATGACCGCGGCAGGAACCACCCCGGGATGATCTTCACGCAGGATCTGCATCTCCCGCCACAGATCAAGTTCTTCATTGGAGGCGATGGAATCGGTGCCGAGGGCGGGAAGCAGTTGATGACGCAGCATTACCTCCAAGGGCGCGACACCGACATCAAGAAAACGGTTGCTGCCGGGACAGAGACAGACCTTGCATCCGTGCTCCGCCAGCATCTGCACCTCTTTTTCACTCACATGGACACAGTGGACACAGAGCAGATTCGCATCCAACAATCCCAGATGCTCTAAGTACTCCACAGACCCACTGCCGTCCATTCCCGGATAAGGGAAAATATTCTCCCAGGCGCCCCGTTCTTCAAGGAAGCTACGAAAGCAGCCCCTGCCACTCTGCAGCAGTTCAATTTCATCGGCTGATTCCGCCACATGGAGAGAAAATATATGCTGCAGACGATCCGCCCTCTGCTTCAAGGCTGTCATGATTCCGGGAGTGGTCGAATAGGAAGCATGAGGGGTGGCCGCCACTGAGTCGGACAGGGAGGCAATCCTGGCCAGGACCTGTTCTTCAGCCTTGGAAGTGGGTCCCAGCAGTTCAAGGAGAAAGGAAAGATGGACAGCAGGCGCTATGGTTGCTGGGGGAGATGGCAGGATATTGCCGATATCGAGCAGGAGGAGAACTCCGGCATCATGCTGCTGCTGGAGCATATTCCGGGCCGCACGGGCCATATCTTCCGGCTCGATCCCGCCCTCCTGCCTAAGCTGAAGCAGGGAACGAATCCAGTCGCAGAAGGTCTCATCAGGGGCCGGGCGTGGAACATGGTGATAAGCGGACAGCTCAAGATGGATATGGGCGTTTACCAGACCGGGCAGCAACACCCCCTGACAGTTCTTAACGCGTGCACCCGCAAACTGGGCTTGGATGGAAGAGGAGCTGCCCACAGCAAGAATCCTGCCATTGCTAATGGCAACAGCACCGTCCCGGATCACCGGCGAACTGATTGGCACTACCCAAGGGGCCAGATAGAGAGAGACAGGGAAAGAAGGGAGCTCGTTCTCTGCAGAAAGGGATGTGAGTACTGGAGATGGCAAGAAGATACCTTCCTTAAATCACCGTATAATCCATCAGCCGCTGCCGGGGTTCAAAGCCGGCATCAACGACCAGACGTCTGATCTCCTGTTCTGAGAGCCTGAAGCTGACCCCGGCCGCCGCCACCACATTCTCCTCGAGCATGGTGCTGCCAAAATCATTGGCCCCAAAGAAAAGAGAGAGCTGGGCGATCTTCGGCCCCTGAGTCACCCAGGAGGCCTGGACATTCTCAAAATTATCAAGATAGATCCGAGAGAGGGCCAGCATGCGCAGATAGCCCATGCCGGTAGTTTTTTCTATCTCGACCTGCTGGGAGAGAGCGGTATTATCGGGCTGGAACGGCCAGGGGATGAAGGCGGTAAAACCGCCGGTCCTGTCCTGCAACTCCCGCAGACGACGCAGATGCTCCAATCGCTCAGGAACAGTCTCGATATGGCCGAACATCATGGTGGCGGTGGTGCGCAAGCCCTGCTTATGGGCCTCTTCCATGACTTCAATCCACTGATCAGCCGAACACTTCCGCGGAGCAGTGGCCTCCCGCACCCGATCGGAAAGGATCTCGGCGCCTCCTCCGGGGATGGAATCAAGACCGGCAGCGATCAGCCGTTGCAGTACCTCACGGATCGAAAGACCCGAGAGGGTGGCAAAATGACAGACCTCCGGGGGCGAAAAGCCATGGACATGGATGCCGGTGGATTTCATGAAGCGCAGCATCTCTTCGTAATATTCCAGGGTTTTATCAGGATGGAGCCCACCCTGAAGCAGGATCTGAGTCCCGCCCAGTTCCTGGGTTTCCCGGATCTTCAGTGCAAGTTCATCAAAGGTGAGCAGATAGCCGGTCTGATCCTCGGGCGCCTTGAAAAAGGCACAGAATTTACAGGCGGAGATACAGATATCGGTATAGTTCACATTGCGGTCAACGACATAGGTGACATTACCCTCCGGGTGGAGGCGCCTCCTGATACCATCGGCCAGAAATCCAAGCTGATAGAGATCTGCGTCACGTTCGAGCGCAAGAAACTCCTCGTCACTGATCCTACCGCCCGCCATAACCTTTTCAGTAATAGACGCCATCAGTCATGCACCTTGATCACATTATAAAGCGTATCCCGTTCCACAGGAACCCGGCCCGCCTCTTTGATCAACCGCACCAAGGTCTTACTGCCGATGGCCTGATCGGTGTCAGCGCCTGCCATGTGGGTGATCACCTCTTCCTTGACCGTGCCGTCCATATCGTCGGCCCCAAAAGAGAGGGCCACTTGGGCCATTTTGGGTCCGATCATGACCCAGTAGGCCTTGATATGCGGGAAGTTATCGAGAAAAAGCCTGGCCACGGCGATACTTTTCAGGTCATCAATGCCGGTGGTGCGGGAGAGACTGCTCATCTCAGTATTTTTGGGATGAAAGGAGAGCGGGATAAAGGCAAGGAAGCCCTTGGTTTCATCCTGGGCCGTACGCAGGGCATCGAGGTGTTCCAGGCGCTCCTCCATGGTCTCAATGTGACCATAGAGCATGGTGGCATTAGTGTGCAATCCCTGGCGATGGGCGGTTTTGGCCACCTCCAGCCACTGCTCGCCGGAGAGTTTCTTTTCACAGGTTATCGCCCGGATGCGAGGTGCAAAGACCTCGGCCCCGCCGCCGGGAATGGAGCCTAAGCCCGCATCCCGCAGGATATCAAGGGTCTCCGCCACGGATTTACCGGCCAACCCTGCCAGATGAGCAATTTCAACACAGGTGAAGGCCTGGATATGGACATCGGGCCTGACCTCTTTGATGCCGCGCAACAGTTCCAGGTAATAGTCAAAAGGCAGGTCAGGATGAATCCCGCCCACCATATGGATCTCGGTAATGGGCTCATCAAGCCGGGCCCGCACCTTCTCCTTGACCTGGGCCAGATCCATCTCATAGGCAAGATCCGAGCCCTTATCCTTGCCAAAGGCACAGAATTTACAAAGATTGGTACAGATATTGGAGTAATTGATATGCTGGTTATAGATGAAATAAGCCTTGTCGCCATTCATCCTGTTCCTGACCAGGTTGGCCATATAGCCAAGGGCCAGGATTTCCTTAGTGTTATACAGGGCCAGCCCGTCTTGCAGATTCAGCCTCTCACCGGCCTCCACCTTTTCCAGAATATCCCCAAGTCCTGCCTGTTGCACAAAAGATTTCATAATAAACCGCAAATAAAAATTAAAAAAGTCATCTGGATGTCAAAATTAGCACACTAAACCGATCGAACTTGACATTCATCCTTGGAGCAAGCGATACGTTGCCATCCATGGCCGACGTTACGAAATAGCTTCAAAGGCATTCAACCTTTCGTAACGACTCCTAAAAAAAAAAGCCGGACACAAAGTCCGGCTTCATACTAAAGTACAATGTTATCTCTTAATCAAGAAAATATTTCAATTGATCACGTCTGCTGGAATGGCGAAGCCGATTCAAGGCCTTTTTTTCAATCTGGCGTATCCGCTCACGGGAGACATTAAATCGCTTGCCAATCTCTTCCAGGGTATATTCGGCCTTTTCGCCGATACCGAAACGAAGCCGGATAATCTTTTCTTCCCGTTCGCTGAGTGTTGACAGGATCTCGGTCACCCGACCGGCAAGTTCCCTGGTCTGCACCGTATCATACGGCGACTGAGAATCATTATTTTCAAGGAAATCACCCAGAGTCGAGTCATCGTCACCAACCGGGGTCTCCAAAGAAATAGGTTCCCGTGATGCCTCCAGGATGGCCAGGATCTTGTCCATGGGCAGCTCGGTGCTCTTGGAGATCTCAAGTGGCGTTGGTTCACGACCCAGCTCCTTGAACAAGGCATAAAAGGCTTTGAAAAATTGACTGCGCAACTCGAGAAAATGTACCGGCAGACGAATGGTTCGGGTCTTATCGAGAATGGCCCGGGTAATGGCCTGCCTTATCCACCAACTGGCATAGGTGGAAAACTTATTGCCTTTGGTATAATCAAAACGAAAAACCGCACGCATCAGACCCAGATTTCCCTCTTGAATCAGATCGGCCAAGGTCAGTCCCTGATGCATATAACGCTTGGCAATGGAGACCACCAGACGCAGATTGGCGCGAATCATCGCATCCTTTGCAACCTCAATGGAACGGCTGTAAGCCTCAATCTTGGCCTGCAGCTCATGCAATTCCCGCTTGTCAGAATACTTCTTGGCGGCACTGATCACACTGTAGCGCATGAAATTGAGCTGCTGTTTTTTGGGCTTCAAGGTAGGATCGCGCTTTTCCCAGAGGTCAATCCTGGCACACAGCAAACCCATCTCTGCAACCCCAGTGACATCTTCCCGTATGGCCAAAATAATCTGATCAAACCCCTCACGGATGCACTTGGAGTACTTCGCCTCTTCATCAGGGGTCAAGAGATCAAATTGCCCCATTTCCCGCAGGTATGTGGTTGTGGTCTCTTCAGCTTCATGGCTGACATCGCCCGCAGCCATGATCGATCCATCTGTCAGATCGTCATCATCATCGCTTTCAGCCTTATCATGATCCCACGCCTCTCCAGACAAGGTTCTCTTTTCACCATTTTTTTCAACGGTGACGATCTGAATATTATTGGCCCCCAGGAAATTAAAGATATTTTCAATGGCATTGGGATCTTTAATTTCATCAGGCAACAATTCATTCAAATCGCTAAAACTGAGACATCCTTCAGTCTGACCCGCTTTCAGTAGATTTTCTTTTAATTCAGAGAGCACTGGGACATACTCCATTGCTTATATTTTTAAAACAACTCATCTATTTACAAAACCCAATAATTACAGTAAAAATTTAATCTTATACAATGATACATCCAGAATTTCTGGTCCGTTGACACCACTTTCTCTTGCAACAAGAAATCAAAAAAAAACGACTTAAAAATCCAGCCGCCTTCAAAATTCTTATCGAAACATAGTAGCGTACAACGCCTGACTACAAAAAACAAATAAATAAAATTGGATCTCATCAAAAGGGGAAAAATAATTTCTTCTAAAAACAAAAATCATATTTACAGCACTGTAAGATTGATTCATCAAACAGGCAAGAGAGGCGACGCCATCTTTTTTCATCATCACCGACGAACGCACACAACATACTGAAACAAAAGCATTTATTTTTTCAACAACGACAATATATCCTATTATGCAAGCTCTTCTCCCCCAACAACGTGGCAGTGGCATCCTAGCCCATATTACCTCTCTCCCTTCTCCATACGGCATTGGCGACCTGGGCTCCTCCAGCCACGCCTTTCTTGAATTTCTGTCCCGGGCCGGGCAAGGGCATTGGCAGATTCTTCCCACAGGACCCGGTAATCCTGTTTTTGACAACTCTCCCTACATGAGCAGTTCGGCCTTTGCCGGCTCTCCATTGCTGATTTCACCAGAACTCCTGCTTGAACAAAGATTGATCCATGAGAGCTCCCTGAAAACTGCACCGTTTTTTTCCGAATACCACACCGATTTTCCACAAGTCATTCTCTTCAAAGGGAAACTCCTGCAAGAGGCATTTTTAAATTTTTCTCCAGATTCGCAACAATTTATCGCCTTCAATGAAGATACTCCATGGCTGGGAGATTACACTTTGTTCATGGTCCTGAAGGAGGAGTTCAATGGCCTTGGATGGTTTGACTGGCCTGTCGAAATCGCCACCCGTAGACCAGAGACCCTGGCTGCCCTGCGCCTGAAACACCACGAACGAATACAATATTATGCTTTTGAACAGTTTGAGTTCTTTCGGCAATGGCAGACTCTGCGGGCAAAGGCCAAAAAAGAAAACATTAAACTCATCGGCGACATCCCCATCTATATGGGCTGGGACAGCGTAGATGTCTGGGCCAATCAGGAGATATTCACCCTTGACCCTGAAAACCTCCGCCCCACTCATGTCGCCGGTGTTCCACCCGATTATTTCAGCGCCACCGGACAACGATGGGGCAACCCTCTTTACAGATGGCAGAGCAGCAACCAAAACACCCAAAAAAAACTGACCGACTGGTGGATTGAACGATTTCGAACCGTATTTCAGATGGTTGACACAGCACGCATTGACCATTTTCGAGGCTTTGAGGCCTACTGGTCCATTCCGGAGGAAGAGGAAACAGCTATAGAGGGTGAATGGCTTAAAGGACCGGGAAAGCTCTTTTTTGACAAAATATTCAGCGCCCTCGGCCCGCTCGATATTATTGCCGAAGACTTAGGCTTAATCACTCCGGAAGTAACTGTGCTTCGTCGCACTCTTGGTTTCCCCGGCATGAAAGTGCTGCAATTCGCCTTTGATGATAACCCGCACAACCCCTTCCTCCCCCACAATTTCTCGAGTTCAAACTGTGTAGTCTATACCGGAACCCATGATAATGACACTACCGTCGGCTGGTTTCTCAGTGATCACCTGACTCCCTCACAGAGATGGCGAATTAAAAAAAATGCCAATCAGGAAGATGATAACCCTTCAACAATACACAAGGATCTTATCTATCTGGCCCTGTCCTCCATCGGACGCCTGACCATCTTCCCCCTCCAGGATATTCTGGGGTTTGGTAACGACTGCAAGATGAACAGTCCCGGAACCAGCAAAGGCAACTGGACATGGCGCTGCGCCCCTCGTTTTCTAACTGAATCATTAAGTTCCTGGTTGCGGGCCGAAACTGATCTCTTTGGCCGCTGCCCGCAAAAGGCCGTGAAGACCAACCTATCTTGACAGGAGTCCCCATGCATACCCTCATCATCCTTGGCAGCCCCCGCAAAAACGGCAACAGTGAGACCTTGGCCCAAAGTGTCGCTACCGGTATAGAACAGCATCCTGATACTACCGTTGAATTCATACGGCTGAATGACCTGCAGATCTCTCCCTGTCAGGGATGTGGCGGCTGCGACAAGACCTCAACCTGTGTTATCAACGATGACATGACAACCCTCTACGAAAAGGTTGACAAATGCGACCATCTGATTCTGGCAAGTCCCATCTATTTTTATGCTCTTTCAGCCCAATGCAAGATCTTCATCGACCGTTTCCAGGCCCGCTGGGCAAGAAAATATCTTTTGGGGATATCTTTCAGAAAGGATGAACATCGACAAGGCACTCTCCTGGTAACCGCAGCTACCGAAGGGAAAAAAATCTTTGACGGCGCACTGCTTACCGCGCGTACTCTCTTTGACGCTCTCGATCTCGAAAACGGAGAGCCCTTGCTGGTCAGGGGCGTCGATCAACGTGGGGCCATGCAAAAAAAGACTGAGACCCTGGACCAGGCCGTAGCTCTGGGCCGAAAAATTGCAAGCGGCATGAGCTGAGTAGTCCTGGTCAATCCCTTTTCATTACAACCCGGTATTTTATCCTCGATAATCCTCGAACAATTCCTTGACAAGGGAATCCGATTCCTGTAAAAAGACATCGACCTTTAGGCCCCATCGTCCAGCGGTTAGGACAGCGGCCTCTCACGCCGTAAACAGGGGTTCGATTCCCCTTGGGGTCACCATTCATTCAAGGCCTTCTGCGATTATCGTGGAAGGCCTTTTTTTGTGTTATAAAATTTGCTGCTTATTAAAACGTGTCCATTCCCGTGGTGCTTGACATCCTTGCCTGCTATGGCTATAAAAATAGCTTCTTTTAAAGACATACATCCTTCCCTTAACAAAAGTATCCGGAGAAAAAAATGGCTGAGATGAACCTGCGTCAGATGAAGAAAGATCAGTCCGGGATCATTTCCTCCATAAAAACTGGGGGCGAACTCGGCCTCAGAATGCGCGAAATGGGCCTGGTTCCCGGCACAAAAATTACCATTCAGGGCCGGGCACCACTTAATGATCCGGTGGCTCTGCGGGTGATGGGAGGAGTCTTGACCCTGCGCAATAATGAGGCTGACCATATTACTGTCATCGTCGATGACAATGACAACGACTGAACAGCAGCAACGAAATTATTCCTTTCCCCAAGCAAGTACCCTTCCGGCAAGAATCTTTCCCTGAGATTCTTGCCGGAAATTCCCCAGTCATTCAAAAGCAAGCGCAACATCGAACCGCCACGGCCTTACAAGGAACGCTGGTCACCCTACATCCACGTACCAAAAATACTTTCCTGCAGAATGCCAATAGTCAACGGAACAAAATGGCCGGCAAAGGAAATGGTTCTCTGATTACGGCCTCTTAAATATCCAACACCACACCCCCTGCCCCTTGAAAAAATATTGACAGGTATTAATGTTTGGTGTACCTAAACATTGCTTTCTTTCACAAAGGGAAACATGAACATGACCTTAAAAAAACTCAATCAAAAATGTGCCTGTCTGGCGGACAAAGTAAAGAATTGCATGAAGCAATCTCCTTGCCCAGGACAAATCACTCCCCTTTCAGAGTCCTGCCGATCTGGGCGGGTGAAGATCTGCAAGATCACCGGGGATAGAAAGCTTTGCGCCAGAATGGCATCACTTGGCGTTTATGCCGGAGAAGAGGCTGAATTGCTCTGCCCGGAAAACGGTTCACAGTGCCTGCTAAAACTGCAAGGAGCTACCCTGAGTCTTGACAGCACTGCCACCAGAAACATTATGGTAACAGAAGTATAAAAAACAACAACCCGCTTCATTTGCGGTTTTTTTGGCGCTTCATGTTTAGGACGACCTAACTATCAATACCGAGGAATACCATGTGGCAATCTCTCTCAATCGCCTTTGTTCTTATACTCTGCCTTTTCTTTATCGGTAGAAAGCTTTACAGACAGTTCAAGATCGCAACAGATCCAAAAGAAAAAATGAGCTGCGGCTGTGGTTGCTCCGGCTGCTCTTCTCAAGGATGTGCGCCGAGCCAGAAGGAAAAAAGATAATTTACCGATGAAACAGAATATACGCATGGCCCTTGCCGGCAATCCAAATGCCGGAAAAACCACCCTGTTCAATACCCTGACCGGGGCCAGACAACATGTAGGAAACTACCCAGGCATCACCGTTGACTACAAGGAAGGTAATTTCACTCATAATAATCAGGAAATTACCATCACCGACCTGCCGGGAACTTACTCTCTGACGGCCTATTCGGTAGAAGAGGTTGTGACCAGGGATTATCTGGTAAATGAGAAGCCGCAGGTGGTGATCAATATCGTTGACGCCTCAAACCTCGAGCGCAATCTCTATCTGACCACCCAGTTTCTCGAGCTTGGCTGCCCTCTGATCATTGCCCTCAACATGATTGATGTGGCAAAGGATCGTGGCATTGCGATCAGGGCCGATAAATTGGCCGAACTGCTGGGAGTGCCGGTGGTTCCAATCATAGCCCGTTCCGGACAGGGCACCGAGACACTGATCAGCCAGGCCATACTGCAGGTAACACAGGAATGGCAACCCCGTGACATATCCTATGGTGAAGATCTGGACGAGGCCATCATGGATCTGATCGCCATCATCTTAGAAAATAGTTTCCTGGCCCATACGTATCCTGCCCGTTTTACCGCAATTAAATACCTTGAACATGACGACCAGCTCCTGCAGAAGGGACAACAGGATGACAGCGCCACTGCGGCACGCCTTGAAAAAAAGGTCACCCAGGTTTCTGACCACCTCCTGAAGACCATGGATGCCTACCCCGAGGCGATCATTGCTGATCATCGCTATGGCTTCATCAAATCCATCCTCCGCCAGGGCGTTCAGACTCATAGCTTTGACACCGACCGGCTCTATACCTCTGACAAAATCGATAAGGTACTGACCAATCGTCTCCTGGGCCCCGTGTTCATGCTCATGATTCTCTTTGGCCTCTACCAGTTCACCTTTTCCTGGAGCGAGTTTCCGGTCTCCTGGCTGGGATTGTTTTTTGGCTGGCTGGGCGGACAAGTGGATACCATCCTGCCCGACGGCCCAGTTAAATCCATGATTATTTCAGGAGTGATCAACGGGATGGGCGGCGTGCTTGGCTTTGTCCCCCTGATCATGTTCATGTTTCTGGGGATTGCCGTCCTTGAAGACTCCGGCTACCTGGCCAGAGTCGCCTTCATGATGGATCGTATCTTCCGTATTTTTGGTCTGCACGGCTCCTCGGTCATGCCTTTTATCGTCTCGGGTGGGATCGCCGGAGGCTGTGCGGTGCCTGGGGTCCTGGCCACCCGAACCCTGCGTTCCCCCAAGGAACGGATGGCCACCCTGCTCACGGTCCCCTTCATGAACTGCGGTGCCAAGGTACCGGTTATCGCCCTCTTGATTGGCGCTTTTTTCAGTGAGAGCAAGGCCATGTACATGTTTCTCTTCACCCTGATCTCCTGGGCGGTAGCCCTGCTGGCAGCAAAATTTCTCCGCGCCACTGTACTCAAGGGCGAAGCCACACCCTTTGTCATGGAACTACCTCCCTACCGTTTTCCCACCCTTCGCGGCCTTGCCATTCACACCTGGGAACGCACCTGGCAGTACATCAAAAAAGCCGGAACCGTAATTCTGGGCATATCCATCCTCCTCTGGGCCTTGATGACGTACCCCGGACTGCCGGAGGCAAACCGATCTGATTTTGAACAGCAGAGACAGGCCGTGACTTCTTCATTTGCACCTGAAATCATTGCCGAGAGCGTCTCAGAGAATGAGATAGTATCAGAAGAGGCTCAGAGACTCCGGCAGCAGGTCATTGCCGTTTCCAATCAGGAATTGGAACAGGCTCTGCGCAACTCTATTGCCGGCAGGATAGGCATCGCCCTGGAACCCATCTCCAGACTGGCCGGATTTGACTGGCGTACCAATATTGCCCTTGTTGGCGGCTTTGCGGCCAAAGAGGTTATCATCTCTACTCTGGGAACCGCTTACTCCATGGGTGACGTCAAGGCGGAGGCCTCTGACTCTTTAGGGAAAAGATTGACCCTTGACCCCAACTGGAACAAGGTGGTGGCAGTGGCTGCCCTGATTTTCATCATGTTCTACGCCCCCTGTTTTGTCACGGTGGTCTGTATCGCCAGAGAAGCAGGACACTGGGGCTGGGCCCTGTTCTCCATGTCCTTCAATACGGTCTTTGCCTTCCTCCTGGCCACAGCCGTCTACCAGATTGGCACCTGGCTGGGATAGCACGTCCTCTCATCTTTGCAAGAATCACCTTTTTCCAGGTAACGTTACGAACATGGAGAGATCAAAGAGAGATTATTTCCAGTTGTTAAATAGTTATGCGGCCCCTTTATTTCTGGAGTTTCCTGGGCAAAAATAAAGGGGGGGGAGAGGGAAGGAATGATGAGCTTTATCCATTTACAGAAGTGCTCATTTCTGGCTGGCCTGATACTCATTAGCAATTGCCTCGACAGCCTCTTCCTGCTCTCCTGAAAGGAGACCAAATTCAACACCTCTTCGACGGATTTTAATCGGACCCGTTTTCTGTTGAGCAAGAATCTTATAAATAGGGTGATTCGTGTCAGTGACCTCAGCATCATAGGTGGTAATCAGCGATACGTTCTCCACATTATACTTGTCACCAAAGAGGTAGAAAAGTTCAGAGCTGTCCCTAGGCCAGTCCTCATCTTCATGGTAGAAAAAGGCCAGTCCACCCTTGCTTATATCAACGATTAAACCCGGCAGTACCGACAAATCGTGCCGGAAGACAGCAAAAGAGCCGAGTTCGATGCTATAGCGGACATTTTTTCTTTTGCTCTGGTCTGTTTGTTCCGTAATCATTAGCTGTTCCCGTAGCTATAAAAAATATATAATCACCTCTGAGGCCGACCTTGGGAGGCAAAACAAACTCACTATTCAATACCCTTAACAGGGTACGACAAAATTCCAATCATTTCAACACCCTTTAGATTGCGTCACGACATTATGTACCAAGTTTTACCGAGGGAAAGCGCCATTGTTGATATCAATGCAGGTGCCATTTATATATTCCGGGCTTGCTGTCGCCAACCAATAAATGGTATCTGCCACTTCTTCAGGATAGGCAAATCTTCCTGTATATACTGCTCTTTTAATATCTTTTTTTCTCTGTTCGGGAATGACATGAAGCATCTCGGTTTCAACAGGGCCAGCAGCAACGGCATTGATAACAACACCACTCGGACCAAGAATTTTAGCAAAACTCTTGGTCATATTGATCATTCCGGCCTTGGTGATGCCATACCAGATATCCGGATGGCCAATTTCACCGGCAATGGAGGCATTATTGACAATCCTGCCAACACCTTGAGCAATCATTGTCTTTGATACTTCCCTGATTAAGGCCACCGGCGCCTCAATGTTTATTTTGAGCAGCTCCTCAACCTTTCCCTGCGGATAGTTATCATAAGGAAGGGCATACATGACGCCTGCATTATTGATCAATATATCCACGGCAGGAAGCTGGGCAACCAACCCTGGTATGCCAGCAACGTTGACAAGATCAAACTCAATTGTTTTGATCCTGCGATGACCATGCAACTTAAAATGATCAAAATTTCGCGCCACAACAATAACAGTATATCCACCATCAATAAATTTTTCTGTCGTGGATAAGCCTATCCCCTTATTGCCGCCAGTTATCAATACGGTTTTGTTTTCCATCATGTTTCCTTCCTTATAACCTTCAAAGCAAACGGTTCACATGACCGACACGGCACTGTTTGCCGCATCAGCAGTTTCACGATCATTCCGCCAGACTTTCAATGATTTCCTGTGTCGCAAGCACCTTGGCATAGGGGGCTGATAATGCCGCCATAAAGGATGCATGAACATCTGATGCTCTTATGGTCCCGCCCTTGAAAATCAGGTCTTTGGTAGCGCAGGCATCTTCGGCAACAGTACAGTTGAAGCCAAGATCGAAGGCCGCCCGAGTTGTGGCGTCTATACACATGTGGCTCATGGCGCCGCAGATAAGCAGATTCTCTGTTTTTATTTTTTTCAGGATTTTCAGCAGAGTGGTGTCACGAAAGCTGTTGGGAAAGTTTTTTATGACAACTTCTTCATCCGCCAGGGGAGTTACCATTTTATTTATCTTGGCCCCCTCAGTTTCAGCTAAGAAAAACGTCGCGCCGGGTTGAGCGGCAATGTGCTGGACATGGATGACAGGGAGTTTTGCCTTTCTGCATTCCCCCAGAAGAAGCTGGGCATTTGCAGCAGCTTCTTTTATACCAACCAGTTCCATGGTGCCGCCGGGAAAATAATCATTCTGCAGGTCAACCACTATCAGGCAAGTGTTCATGTCAGCTCCTTATCATTTTTTTAGCTCAACGAGAGAATTCAGCACAGCTAACAGGCTATGCCTCTATGCCCCTGAGCATCATTTTATCAATTCGCTTTCTTCACATACTTCGTCAGAATAACAATCTGCTGGCCACTGACACGGGCCTCAATATGCTCAGGATTATCGGCAACCAACGAAATTCCCCGAACCACTGTACCCCGCTTGGCCGTAAAGTTGGCCCCTTTCACATTGAGATCCTTGATCAGGGTGACCGTGTCGCCTGCCTCAAGCGTTGTGCCGTTGCTGTCGACATGTCTGACTGCATCTTCACTCCCTGTCCCTTCGCCCGTTACCTGCGCCCAGGACAGGGTGTCTTCATCCAGATAGAGCATATCGAGTAAACCCTGCGCCCAGCCTTCCGTGCTCAGACGTTTGAGCATTCGCCAGGCGACGACCTGCACGGCCGGCACCTGGCTCCACATACTCTCATTCAGGCAACGCCAGTGCTGGACATCCACTTTTTCCGGATCTTCAATCTGTTCGCGGCAGGTTGCGCAGATAAATACACACTCATCAGCACTGCCATTTGAGCGAGGGGGAACTTCATAGACACCCAGGCTCTCTGTGGCGCCACACAATTCACATTGCGATTCGCTCCGTACCTGTAATGCTTGCTCTATACTCATTGTTTTTTGCTCCTCAATGGTGGGATGTCCGGTCGAAAAGGATGGCGACCAGATCGTTCATAGCGACCGTTGTTTTTTATAATCGTATTATTTCCACGCTGAGGGGAAAAATCCCCGTCTTTTCTACTGGCTTTCCTTGCAGTCTATGTCTTGCGGCCCCGGCGCGGTTTGTGGCCACCGCTTTTCTGTTCCCCATCCGTTTTCCGAACCTCACCGCGAGCCTGCTCCGGCTTTGGTTTTTTTGGCTTTTTGGGGCGCGCCTGCAGTTGGCGGGTCAAGGGGACATGATGGGTCGGGATAAAACCGGTCGCCACCTCGCGTACCAGAAGCTGGCCGATCAGGGTCTCAATCGCCGAGAGCAGCAGGACCTCATCGGCACTGACCAGCGAGATCGCCTCCCCCTTGGAACCGGCCCGACCGGTGCGGCCGATGCGGTGGACGTAGTCCTCAGCGACCTTGGGCAGATCGAAATTGATCACGTGCGGCAGTTCAATGATGTCGATACCGCGCGCGGCAATATCGGTGGCGACCAGGACCCGGACCTTGCCCTCCTTGAAGTCGGCCAGGGCGCGGGAACGCTCGGACTGAGACTTGTCGCCGTGGATCACCGCTGTCAGGATGCCGTCGCCCCCCAGTTTCCGCGCCAGACTGTCGGCCCCGTTCTTGGTGCGGACGAAGACCAGCACCTGTTCCCAGCCCTGGTTGCGCACCATATGACTGAGCAGGGCCGGCTTCTTGCCCTTATCGACCTCATAGACCCACTGTTTCACACTCCTGGGAGCGGAGTTGCGCGGGCTGACCTCTATCTGCACCGGATTCTTAAGGAGCCCCGCGGTGAGCTTGCGAATGTCGCTGGAAAAGGTGGCCGAGAAGAGGAGGTTCTGGCGCCTGGGCGGCAGCAGGGCCAGGATTTTGCGGATATCGTTAATGAACCCCAGATCGAGCATCCGGTCGGCCTCATCGAGCACCAGCGTCTCCACCTGCGCAAACTTCACGGCGTTCTGGTTAAACAGGTCCAGCAGACGTCCCGGGGTTGCCACCAGCACATCGACCCCGCCGCGCAGTTTCATCATCTGCGGATTGATCTTCACCCCCCCGTAAACCACACTCGACTTTAGCGACAGGTGTTTACCATAGGTGGCAACGCTCTGCTCAACCTGCACCGCCAGCTCCCGGGTCGGGGTCAGCACCAGAACGCGGATGTGATTCGCCTGCACCTTAGGGCCGCCAGCCAGACGCTGCAGCAGTGGCAGGACAAAACTGGCGGTCTTGCCAGTGCCGGTCTGGGCCGCAGCCATAACATCCTTGCCGGAGAGGACAGCAGGAATCGCCTTGAGCTGGATCGGCGTGGGAGTAGTGTAGCCGCTTTCAGCTATGGCACGAAGAAGGGCTTCGGAGAATCCGAGGGAGGCAAATGACATGAGGTAGTTTCTCAAAAAAAGGTTGATGGTCTCGACCGTGGATAGAGCGTTGCCAGGCAAGACAGAGGAATAGTAAGATACAGAGGTCTATACTGGCACCGGCAACAGACTAAAAGAGTCTAACGCAGAATTCAACCAGAGTTGCAAACAAACATCTGCGATATCTTGCTATGAGCTTATTATGCCTACCACGTCACTTACTAACGGCGAATACTGATATCGTCCGATGTCTTCAAAAGTAGCTGCTCCAGGAACCATCAACCCAAGTGAGATCAATCCAGATACTATGGCACACTCCTTTGAATGCACATCAATACTCAGTTCATGATCATTTTTTGGCTGTCCCGAGAAGATCAAATATGAATATTTTGCATTCCTAATAAGAAACGTAATTTCATCAAGAGTAATATCTCTAAGTATCCTTGAAATAAGAGTTGCGATGGAGATATTGAGTTTATTATGCTTAAATGTGTTTTTTACGGCTGTCTTGAGATACTCTATTTTCTCTTGCTCCGTTGTCTGCATAATTGTCAGTATTATTTCATTAATGATCTTATATTGAGAATCAGACAGCTCCTTCAGTTTATTTTCATGACAAACAAGTATTTGGTTGATGTCTATTAAAGATTTTTCAACTCTTTCCTTATGCCTTTCAGAAGCAAGTGCTTGGGATAAGACCGGGAGTAAAGCCGATAGAGGCGTCCCAACGTAAGCTGCCAAGGCAGTTGCTGCCGTTCCTGTCAAAAGACTGCCTGACACTTTTTCAAGAAGAGATGGTTTTTCGTGTTCAATCATTTTCCTATCTCATAACGTAGACTTAACCGGACGATAAAAGCGTAACTTTTGACGATCCAGTTGAGATTCCCCCAGCACAGCCTGAAATAAACACAACAGCTAGAAGAGAAGTGATGCAACAACTCTCATATTTCCCTTTTTGTAAGAAAGCGGAACACAAAAAACGTCAACCATTTTTGTCCTTCCCTCTTATCGCCTCTTTCCAGTAGACACACCTCTGACTGACTCGAAAAAACGAACACGAAGAAGGTCACAACATATCTATTCAACTACCGTAAAATTCAGTACAACCCTGTTATCTACCAGCAGGACCTATAATTCTCAAGAACAATGGAGACTTTGTGTTATTACCAAGATACACACGCCCCATATCATCAATAACCCCGGTTGCTCCTTGGCGCCACTGTCAGCACCTCAGTCCTTTTATTGAGGAGTTCTCGATTTTATCAACGTGTAGACCCCCAAAGCCATGATCTTTTTTTCGACGGCAATGGTCTTCCGGTCAATGTACTCAAGGATTTCCGCAACCGGCTTGGCACCTACGACCAGGGACTTGAGATAGATATAGGCATTGGTAAGGAGATGATACCATTTGGAATGGAGGGGGATTGAGTCGACAATCAATAATTGCCCCCCTGGTTTCAAGATCGAAAGGGCATGATCAAGGGCCTTCTGGTAATCGGGCATCGCGGTCAGGGCCAGGCAGAAAACCACCGCATCAACCTTTTGCGCGGGCGAAAAATCATACATATCCATGCATTCAAACTGGACGTTATGCCAACCATTGGCCTCCTTCTTGCGGTTGGCGATGGCAATCATTTGCTGCGAAAAATCAATGCCGATGATCTGCGCCGAATCGTCAATCACCTGCAGAAGGCTGGGCACGACGGTAGCTGGCCCACAGCCAAGTTCAACCACCGTACCGTCGGCTGGGATATCGAGGTTTTTCGCGACCTCTTCGTAAAGCTTCCGTGCTTGCCCCAGACTCAGCAAGAAGGCAATAAGGTCATAGCTGGAAACTGCTAAATCATATTTGTTTCTATTGGCAAACTGTCGGATATCCATAAATATTTCCACCCTTTGCTCTCAATCTTTGTCAACTGGCTGCTCCATGCCCTGCAAGATAGAACGACTCGCATCACCAACAACAAAGAGAGGGGGCTCATCAGCCCCGCCCCCTGTTCGCGTCTTGTTGCTTGACCAATGCGACCCGGCAGTTCCTGGCCCTGCCTCACTCGATATCATTGGAGACAACGGCTGAAAACAGATCGCACTAGTATGATTTCAGGCGGGCAAGGGGGATGCAATGGTTGCAAGAAGAATCAGGAGATCTCTCACGTCCATTGCTTCTCCTCACGTTTATGATTTTTTCCCTTCGGCAAGCAGAAGCACTCCGCCAACCACTATCGCTGCCACGCCCGCCCAGACCGGGATATTGACCGTCTTGTTTTCCTTTACTGACATCTCAATCGGTCCCAATTTGACCTGTTGGGTCTCCTTGGTGTAGCTGAAGCTGCCATACGCCAACCCCAGGGCACCGGCCAGGATCAGCGCGATTGCCACACCCTTGACTGCATTCATTTCGACTCCTCCTTTAAAAAAAACGTTTGGATTCCCGCCACGGACAGCGCGCCGGGGACTTGTTGTAATTGTCCATTTTTAGAATGCCATTGCAATGGCAGATAGTCAAATATTGAAATCAACTCGAATGCCAATCATAATAATAACGGGATTACAAGTTTGCTCCAGCAAAAGACCAATCCTCCTATACAATAAGGGGCCAGTATATGTAATTAATAATTTCATATACTGGCCCCTTATGTTGTTCTTCCTTATTCAATCAATTGCTTAATAGTATCCGGTCACCACCCTATAAACGCTGGCGTTCTCTACGGGGATCTCACCTGCCCTTGCCGCAGACCGGACAGCCCTGCATGGAGAGCGGTTTTTCCAGTCGGCACTCGGCCAGCAGGGTGTCGTCATTGAATATCTCCAGGGTGGGTCCGTCGGCCTTGACTATGCCCTGGTGGAGGACAATGGTTCGTTGACAGAGGTCGACCACCATGTCCAGATCATGGCTGGTGAAGATTTTGGTATGCTGGAAATCGCGAAGCAGGCCCATGAGCTGGCGGCGGGCAAAAGGGTCGAGGCCGCTGGTCGGCTCATCCATGACCAGGATGTCCGGCGACATGGAAAGGACCGTGGCAATGGCCACCCTTTTCTTCTCTCCGCCGGAGAGATGATAGGGCGGCTTTTCCTGGAGATGGGCCGCACCCACCTGTTCGAGAACGGCCTTGACCCGCTGCTTGACTTCCTCCACCGGCAGTCCCAGATTGAACGGCCCGAAGGCCACATCATCAAAGACCGTGGGCATGAAGAGCTGATCGTCCGCATCCTGAAAGACCATACCAACCGTGCGCCGGATCTCCGGCAGGGTTTTCCTGGTGAGCGGGAAATCACCGATGCGAATCTCGCCGGAATTGGCGGTCAGATAGCCGTTGAGATGGAGCAGGAGGGTTGATTTCCCGGCCCCGTTGGCGCCGATGATCGCCACCGACTCGCCGTGATGGATGGTAAAGGAGACATCCTGCAGGGCAACGGTACCATCGGCATAGATATGCTGCAGATGTTTGACCTCGACAATATGATGACTCATGACAGACCTCCCGTAACCAGCCTGCCCAGCCACTGGGCACCATTTTCCATCCTGAGGACGACAAAGACGGCTGACCAGCCAGCCACATAGAACAGCTCGCGCCAGCCGAAACCGGATACCTGGCGCGAGTGGAATTCACCGGTGAAGCCGCGGGCCAGCATGGCCATGTGGATACGCTCGGCCCGCAGCCAGGTGCGGATCAACAGATGACCGATGAGCGGGCCGAAACTGGCGAGCCCCAGCCCCTTCCTGCCACAGGAGCGGAGTTCCCGGGCCCGTGAGGCCCTGGCCCCTTCCTCGGTGAGCACGAAGATATAGCGATAGAGGAAAAGCAGCTGCACGGTGAAGGTTCTCGGCGTGCCCAGGCGCTCAAGGGCCTGGCAGACGGAGAGAAAGCCCGTCACCCCCACCAGGATAAAGGCGGCGCCGACTGTGAGCACGGTGCGGAGGATGATCGAGGCGCAGGATATCCAGCCGCCGGTGATGGCAAGGGGGCCAATCCGGACAAAGAGCTCCCGGTCAAAGATCGGATTCAGCATGCCCACCACAAAGGCAAAAGGGATCACCATGATGATCTTTCTGACGATATAGCCGCCCGGCAGATTGCCAAGGGAAGCGGTAACCACGGGATAGATAAAAAAGGGAAAGAGGGCGGTAAATTCATAGCGGTTGAAGGAAACAACAGTGACGATAAAGACGAGGGTCGTCAGCACCTTGGCCCGGGCGTCAAGGCGATGGATGACCGAATCTGCTGTTGCCAGCAGATCCAGCCGTTTCAGATCAAGTACTGCTCCGTCAATGGATCGCATGGCAAATAAAAAAATCAGAAGGTCAAGAGTCAGAAGCCGGGATCAGGCGAACTGTTGACGCCGCCTTAAGGCAAAACCGATGACAAAGGCCAGGGCAAGGGAAAGCAGGGCACCGACGCCGCCGGCCACACTTGTGCCGAGCCTGCCCGCCTCATCTCCATTTACCGCGCCGACTTGGGCTTCCCCTTCAGCTGTCGTTGCGGCTTCCTGCTTGAAGGAGTAGTCGGGCAAAAAGGCTATTTTCTCCTGAAGGGAAGCCAGCATGGTATGCACACCCTCTTCCGTGCCGGTCACCTCTTCGGCGCCGGTCACTTTGGCGATGGCCCATTCCAGCCCGTCCGGGTTTTCTGAGGCAAACCAGGAGGCAATGCCGCCGATAAGCAGGGAGGCCGCCAGAAAAGAGAGCAGCACCTTGCGCAGCGGCAGGCTGCCAAGCGTTACCGACTCGCTTGTACCTCTCAGTATCTCAGGCCTGGCAGCAGCGACAAAGGATACAACCGTCGCCGTCACCAAGCCCTCAACGATACCGATGGCCAGGTGAATCGGTTGCATGAGTACCACAAAGGTGGAAAACGGCAGGGATGATATGCCCGAAGAGACGGTTTCCAGCACCACGGAAAAGGCCCCCATCTGCAGGCCGACGACCGCGGCAATAATGGCAGCAACACTCAACCGTGTCCGGCCCGGCTGGCTGCCTGCTATCTTGCGGTAGATGAAGGGATAGGCGATAAAGGCCGGAAAGAAGCCGAGGTTGAAGATATTGCAGCCGAGTGCCAGGATGCCACCGTCGGCAAAAAACAACGACTGCACCACCAGAACCGAGGCGATGGTGAGAAAGGCGGCATAGGGACCGAGCAGGATCGCCAGCAGCAACCCTCCTCCCAGATGCCCACTGGAACCGGTGGCGGGAATGGTAAAATTGATCATCTGGGCGGCAAAGATAAAGGCGCCGAGAACGCCCATGAGCGGGACCTTGCTGTCATCCAACTCCTTTTTCACCTTCATGGAACTATAGGCGATGGTTCCGGCGGCAACTCCCCACATGGTACCCCCGACTGCCGGTGACAAAAGCGCATCTGCCATATGCATGGTTCTTTCCTCCTGAATAATATGTACCCGTAAAAGACAGACGTGTGTTACAAATCTACAAAAAGTAACACTTAACAGATACGATAATATATTTCGTATGTCAATATTTTTTCTGACAAGAACACGAGAGGTCCGGAAACAGGTAAATGCATTTCCTGCCCCTTAAGCATAGGGAATTCGATTGTTTTTCCTCAGGAATCAGTTATTCTTGGTCAAAGTTCGTCATGAAGAAAATTGCATCGGAGAGAAGGAACATGGGAAAAACTGTCAGATTTGGTATTTCGCTGGATGAACAACTGCTGTTCAACTTTGACCAGCTCATTGAGCAGAAAAAATACACCAACCGCTCGGAGGCGATCCGCGACCTCATCCGCACTTCACTGGTGGAGAACAAATCCGAATCCACAGAAGAGGCCATCGGCACCGTCACCCTCATCTTCAACCACCACGTGCGCGATCTTTCCGACAAGCTGACGGAACAGCAGCACTCCCATCACGACCAGATCATCTCCTCCCTTCACGTCCACCTCGACGCCCACAACTGCCTGGAAGTCCTTGTTGTCCGGGGAACAGCTCAGGAGATCAGACAGATAGCCGATGAGCTGATCGGCGTCAAAGGGGTCAAACACGGGAAACTGGTCATGACCACCACCGGTCATGACCTGACTTGATTTTCACAAAGGGCTATCCTTCACCCTGGCAATCCGGCTGGCTATCCATGCGTTTACTCTATTTTTTCAGGACAGACGCTTAAAAGGTGCTTTCGCAACCTTACCAAATCATATTCCCCAGTTGAACATTCTTTATCTCAAGCGATGCCGACGGAGCTTAGCTTGATGGCAAGAGCTGCCTGATTTCTCAGGGTTTTCAGGGAATCAAACTGCTGCTTGTTAAGATGGTTGCCCAGTGAAAGATAGGCACCGTAGATAAGACCAACGGCTTTTCTGTTAATTATGATGGGGTAAAGCACGAAACTTGGTGCAAAAATCACACCCCGAAACCAAATGGGTTTACGGTGATTGACGTCAGAAGCATCGATGTTTTCAATGTAGAGATCCCGGCCTTCGGCCAGGACCTGATTAAAAACATCTCCGGAGTTCTCCTCCACCGGAAAGTTGAATCTTATCTGCAAATCCTCAATATTCTGACCAAGAACGAAACGAGGCTGCATGATATTCGTTTTCGAGTTGCGAAAGAAAATGATAACCTGGTCAAAACCGATTCCGCGGTAAACGGTTTCCATGATCATGGTAAGCACCGGATCGAAAGTGAAATCATCCAGCATGGCATTGGTGATCTCCTGTATAGCATCCACTATCACCAGCGGCTTGTCTTCCTTGCGGGTGATGCTCGGTGATGGCGGCGGTCCGACACTAACTTTAAAACGCTCAGAGGCTTTAGCCGTATCGAAGGTACTATCCTGCTCATCAAGGGGATTGACGGAGTCATCAGTGGAGTTATCGGAAGCCAGGTCGGGTTGCAGCTTAAAGCTGTGCTGGTCAAGTTTGTACAGATCCGTCTGCTTGAGATTGAGCACATCGGCAAAGTCCCGCATCTTGGAGAGAGCCGAGTCCATCAGTTTGACGATTTCTTCTTCCGGGATGTTATAGGAATTCTTGTATTTTTTCAGAACTACGCGCAGCTCCTCTTGCCGCTGTTCGGGTGAGGAGTCAATTGTAATACCACAAAGTTCATTGGCAAAATTGGTCAGTTTCCTATGTCGATCGATTCTTGAGTTTCTGTTCTTAATCTCCTGCACCGGAATCATTTTCATGCTGGTAATAATTAATGTCGGCAAGTGCCATAAATCGGCCACCTCCATTCCCAGTTCATCGAAAGTGGCGCCAAAAGCTTTCTGCATGGCCATCTCGTCGGTTAGCTCCTCTTCCGCTACCAGTTGCACATATTCCTCATAAAGGTCCGGAAAACAATACATGATCAGCAGCCGCCCGAAATTGTGGAACATGCCACAAATAAAGAGATCCTCCCCATCTTCCATCTTCAAATGTTTCGAGAGATCCTGGGCCATTATTCCGGTGAGAAAAGAGGAAAACACCTCCTCCTTGACATACTGCGCTGTGGTTCTGTCCTGCAGATGTGCAAAAAACATAAGACCGGTCGCGGTAATCCGGACCTGCTCAAATCCAAGGATAACTACAGCCCGTGAGACGGTTGAAATCTGACCTGAGAATTGACGGTACATCGCGGAGTTTACCACTTTAAGCAATTTGCTGGTCAGGGAGTAATCTTTCAGAACGAGACTGGCCAGTTCATTGGCGGAAGTCGTGCTTAAAGGAGAGGTCTTTAGATTTATTTCGGTGATATGTTGAAGCACTGCGGGAAATTCACCCTTCTCATTCATCCGGTCAAGTAGTTGTTCACCGGTGATCTTACCTGCTTTACTGGCCGTCATTAACTGCTCCGAGAAAGATTTCAAAAAGATTCTAATTATGGGATGTACCGAATCTCTTGCTGGCTGCCTGTGAAGAGATATGTCCCTTTAATCCATATCGGTAAATTTTTCAATAAAATGAAGGAATACGCTGATCTGGCATAATTTTCATAATGAATAAGGCATAAGTCTTTTTTAGAGTGTAATCCCCGTATAATCCGCACGGCGATTACACTGTGACATGGGCGACTGATCGCCTCTGGTGTACTGGCGTACAAACAACGATCGACAAGAAAGATATTGTTGCTATGGCCCTTTCAGCGGATGAATAAACGCCGCGATCTGTTCCAGTCCCTTAACAAAGGTCAGGGGCGAGGGGCTGCAGATGATATCCGGGTCCACTACAAAGACCTGTCTGTTCTGCACCGCCGAGATGGGCGCAAAACGCTGCCATTCCTCCTTTTCCCTGGCGCCGATCCCCCCTTCGCTGCCCATGACCGCGATGACAATCACATCCGGGTTCTGGGCCGTCACCATTTCCCGGTTATAGCGGCCATCCCTCTGACCGGCAGCAATGTTAACGCCGCCTGCCAGTACGATATAGTCATTGGTAAAGGAATTTGCCACCGAGGCAAACAGAGGATGGGCGCCCACCTGCAGGAACACCTTCCTGGCAGGAAGGTCCTTGACCCGCTGCTGAATGGCCCGGACCTCTCTTCTGGCCTGGCCAATGATCTCACGGGCTCTGGTTTCAAGACCCAGGAGTTTCCCCAGCTCCAGAAACTGATCACAGATTGCGACAAATCCTGAAGGCTGCGAAAAATGAACCACCCGTACCCCGGAGGCCGCCAACTGGGTCACCTGCTGCGGACTGGTCAGCCCGGTGGCCAGGATCAGATCGGGCTGTAGGCTCAGAATCTGTTCGATATTGAGCTGCATCACTGAGCCGATCTTCACCTTGTCACGGGCCGCATCAGGATGAACGCAATAGCTGGTATTGGCCACCAGACGATCCCCCGCCCCCAGCAGAAAGACATTTTCGGTATTGATCGGCCCCAGTGAGACAATCCGCTGGGGAAAGATTCCGTCGGCACTGAAGACGAGAGCCGGAAAGGAAAAGATGGCACAAGCCAGCACCAGACAGAGAGCAAATCGCGGAATGGTCATCAAAAGTCCCACTTCAGGCTGACAAAGGCCGAACGCCCCGGCATGGGATAGCCTTTGACATAGGCATAGTCCTGATCAAAGAGATTGCGCAGTTCCCCCCGGACCGTGAAGTCCCCCAAGGTTGCATCCTTCAAGAAACGATAGCTGAGGGTCAGATCAGTGACCACAAAGCTGCTCAACTCCACCACCTCATAGGTCTCTTCCCAATCATCCACCTGCTGCGGCCCGGTATATGACACATTGATACGGCCGGAAAGGGCTCCGGAATCAGAAAAGGTGAGACCCGTTGACAGGGTCAGATCACTTATATAGGTGAGATCCTGACCAGTGGCGTCATCTTCATACTGGTTCAGCCAGGTCATATCGACAAAGGGACGGACCTCCCAGGACCAGTGCAGGGGAGCGCCGATATTATAGGAGAGTGCGGCCTCGAGACCGTTGATGGTGGCACTGCCCATATTGGTATAGGAGGTGGCCCCACTGGCCACTTTATTGGTGACAATCTTATCCTCAAAATCAGTGACAAACCAGGTAAGCGCTCCCGTGAGCCCTGACTGGGAATAATCGGCACCGCCCTCCCAGGTCAGATTTTTTTCAGGGGCAAGATCGGGATTACCAATAGTACGCCGGCCAAATGCCACCATATCAATAGCAAGCTGGTCGGCCGAGGGCATAACAAAACCCTGGGCCACTTGGCCTCGCAGTTTGAGTCCATCGTTTACCATCCAGGCAAGGCCAAGCTGGGGCGTAAAATGGGAGGCGTCAACATCAGACCCGGCCGGCTGCTGGACTTCAACCGCATACCAGTCCTGGCGTACTCCGCCGGAGACGATTATGCGGTCATCAAGAACTCCCACCCTGGCCAGCAGGAAAAGGGCCGGATTGGTGTAACTGGTCTGCTGCGGGCTCCAACTGTTTTCCACCGCATAATGGAGCCAATCCAGGCCGGTTGTCAGACTCAACGCCCCAAAGTCCCCGCTTATCTGGGCCTGGGCCCCCTGCTGATCGGTTGTGTTGCGGGAATCGATATCGTTATCCCAGCCCGTGGGATTGGATGAGATCGGATCTGCCCACACGTTTTTATCCCTGCCGAAGAAATAACGGCCCATCCACTGATAGCGGCCGGAACTGTTCTGACCGTTGTAACGGCTATCCACGGAATAGTTGCTGTTATCGGTATAATTGTCGGTATCGTTGACGCTCAAGTAGCCGGGATTGCCAGCCTTGTCGGCCTCAAAGTCAGTGATGATCACCCCGACCCGGTTATGCGGGGCAAACTCATAACCCACGTTGGCACTGGCCCCGGTCTGAGAATGAAAACCGGTATTGGCAAAGGTGGCGCCACTGGCCGTCTCATAGTCACCTTGCGTGGCCGACGAAAAGGCCCCTGCAAAATCAAGCCCCTCCCCTTTTACGGTGCCGCCGAGACTCCCCTCTGCCTTCCCGAAGGTGCCGCCTCCAGCCTCAAGGAAGGCGGAATTGTTCCGGCCCTGGCGGGTGATGATATTGACCACCCCTCCCATGCCGCCGGAGCCATACTGGACCGCACCAGGGCCACGGATAATCTCGATCCGCTCCACATTTTTGGTCAGGATCTTGGCCAGATTTCCAGTCCCGGCCCGGCGGCCATCGAGGAGGATCAGGACATGGCCCTGAAGGTCATTGCCATGGGTCTCAGTCCGGAAACCGCGAATACCGATGGTGGTCAGCGCTCCCGGATATTTATGGACATGGCCGATGCCCTTTTCGGCAAAGAGATCGCCCACATTATCGACCGCGGCTCGGTCCAGTTCTTGCCGATCAATCACTGTCAGATTGGCGCTCACCCCGCTGCTCTTTTCCGGGACTCGAGTGGCCGTGATGGTCAAATAGGTCTTGCCGTTGACGGTCTCAATTTGCGGCAACTGCTCAATATCCGGGGAAACAGCCACCACATCGTCTCCAGGAATCGGTGGTTGCACACTTTCCACGGCCAGGACGCCACTTACATCAGAGAAAAACAAACTACAAACTACTAAACAAAAACATTGCCGAGGATACCGCTTTTTCATTTTTTCTCTCCTTCAAGAAAAGCAGTCCGGGGCAGGCCAGTAAAAAGGCAAAAAAATCCCCGGACCAATAGATATTGATCCGGGGATTGCCTTGTTTTATCCACAGATGACACAAGTGTGCCCCTTGTCCACGGAGACATCCTTCTTTATTTCAGACAGGTCTTCTGACTCCCGGATCGTCCTCCCTGTTGCGCCTTCCCAACCAATAAAATTAAATACGGTCAGTGGCTTGAATGCAACGGTCGTCCCCGGTCACAGCGGCGGGCCCGTCCCGGATTGTCACCGGGTTCCCTTTTAAGCTCTGTTAGGAGCATCTGAAATTTTCTCGACAACGATTACTGAAAATACCAGCACAAGTCAATGATAAAAACAGTCTCTCGTCATCGCCCTCATGCTCAATATTCACATCCCATATCAGCAAAGCAATCAGAGAGAAGGCACGACGCCACCGCCAATATCTTTTCTTTGCCGCCAACAACGAATTTTCCTTCCAACTCACCACTCTCCTTAACTGCCTCGAAAATTGCAGAGAAGCTGACGCCGATGGAGTCTGGACATTCTCAGTTTTCGTCCTGAACAGCAAAATATTACCAGGCAGCACGGTTGGTTTGAACAATCACTCCCAGTAATCGGGTTGTTGTAATAATATATCATGGAAGGTATTAATAGATGAGGACACCCTTAGCAATATAGTGCACTATTACAGGGACAAGGTTACCGTTGATCCTGCAGAGCCAATAAGTTCGATTCAGCAATGACTGGACAGTCAGAGAGGTGTGGTTATATTTACAATAATCACAGCAACCATATCAGTCTTAGAGATTGTCAGTGCTGTCTGTCTGACAATTATGACAATCAACAACACTTGCAAGGAGAACAAACACAATGAATCTGGATAGTTATTTCACAGAGATGAAGGGAACCGGCGTTATGGCCACCAGTGATGAAAATGGTGTGGTGGACACAGCAATCTATTCCAGGCCCCATGTCCAAGGGAAAGATGAAATCGCCTTTGTCATGCGCGACCGTCTTACCCATAAGAACCTGGAGAAAAACAAGCATGCCAACTATCTTTTTCTTGAAGATGGACGTGGGTACAACGGAGTTCGTCTTTTTTTGACCAAACTGGATGAGAGTACGGACCAGGAGCTGATCACCTCCCTGAGCAGACGTCATCCCTGCCCCGAGGATGACAAGTTGCAAGGTGAAAAATTTCTGGTTCGCTTCAAGGTAAATAAAGTACTCAGCCTCATTGGCGGCGAAGAAATAGTCCTTGACTAGAAAAACAGTGAAAACTTCTGCCTGGGGGAAAAAGACCTGAGAAAAAAGATATTCTTTTAAATATTTGGAGCAGAGTATGCATGAGAATCCGAATGTCCCCGCACCTTCTGCCTTATATATTTTTCATGGAGGAGGCCCCTTACCGTTATTGGGAGAGCCGTCTCACAAAGATATGGTTGCTGGTCTTCAAAACATTACCAGCCTTCTGGCAAAACCTTCGACTATTATTGTGATCAGCGCCCATTGGGAAGAAGAGCAGGCAACCGTTACCAGTGGGGCAAATCCAGCGCTATTATACGATTACTCCGGGTTTCCACAAGAGTCCTATGAAATTCAATACCCTGCACCGGGCGCACCCCGCCTTGCCCGAAAGATCTATAATGTCTTGAACAGGAGCGGGATTAAAGCGAACCTTACTGAGGACAGAGGTTTTGATCATGGCGTCTTTATTCCGCTGAAAATTATGTACCCCTCTGCGGATATTCCCTGTGTTCAATTATCTCTGCTCAACAATTTGAATCCCGCAGAACATATCCAGATCGGCAAGGCTCTCGCCGGGTTACAAGAAGAGAACATACTTATTTTAGGTTCCGGTTTTTCATTTCACAATCTGAGAGCGTTTTTTTCACCATCGACAGAGGCAATACAGTCGATGAATAAATCTTTTGAGAAATGGTTGATCAAGACATGTTCAAGCCACGATCTCAGTGAAAAAGAACGGGAACAAAGGCTGATTAATTGGGAAAGCGCCCCTGCGGCAAGATTTTGTCACCCCAGAGAAGAACATTTGTTGCCATTGCATGTCTGCTATGGCGTTGCCCAGACTCCCGCCAGGCAGGTGTTTGCATTGGAAGTGATGGGTAAGCAAGCAAGCGCATATCTTTGGTAAAATTCAGCCAGCAACTTAACGTAAGATGAATTGATTCCCCTTTATCGGGACAATAAGTCACTACCGACCATTGGAAGGAAATATCATGAGAGCACTCATCACAGGCGGAACAGGTTTTGTTGGTCAACATCTTACAAAAAGATTACCTAGGCCGATTATTGCAGGCCGAAACGTAGAAAAAACAAAAAACCTCTTTCCCGACAGCGAGGTTCGGAAGTGGGATGGTTCACAGAACGCAGATCCGTCTTTTCTTGATGGTGTGGATACCATTTACCATTTAGCGGGAGAATCAATTTTTCACGGCCGCTGGGATACGGCAAAGAAAGAACGGATACGGACCAGTCGCATTGAGGGCACCCGTCACCTTGTAGATTTCATTGCCAAAGCAGAAAACAGGCCGATGACTCTCATCTGTTCTTCTGCCGTCGGCTATTACGGTTCACGAGGAGATGAAAAGCTGACTGAGAGCTCTGCACCTGGAGATGATTTTCTTGCAAAAGTTTGCCTGGACTGGGAACAAGAGGCCCTGCGAGCAGAAGAGTATGGTGTCCGGGTTGTACTGATCCGTACCGGTGTCGTTTTAGGGGATGATGGCGGGGCGTTGGCGCAAATGCTGCTTCCCTTTAAACTGGGTCTAGGAGGCAGACTAGGAAATGGCCGCCAGTACATGTCCTGGATCCATATCGATGACCTGACCGCCATCATGCTCTATGCGAAGGAGAATACAAACCTACGAGGCCCTGTAAATGCAGTGGCGCCGACCCCGGTAACCAACAGTGAGTTTACCCACGCTCTGGCAGCAACCCTGCACCGACCAGCTTTTTTGCCTGTACCCGGCTTTGCCCTCAAGGTCGTATTAGGTGAATTTGCCGATGTGCTGCTGGGCTCCCAACGCGTTATACCGGAAGCCCTGCAACAGACAAACTATACCTATACTTTTCCACAGATAGAGGTTGCTTTAAAAAACCTGTTATAAGACCACCCAAGAGCGATACGGAAAAAATGAATATTATTTTCCCGCAGGCAGCTCCAGTAGATTACTCTGAAGTTATCCTCCAAGGCTTGGAGGATAAGCCCTTGCAAAGATTCCATCTACTTTGATATGATTCTTTGTCTGTATAAAAGCTGGACAATCAGAACACTGATAATTTCACCTTTTAAAGCCCCGCAGTTCTACAAACAACAATGGCCCTGCTGGTTTACTCTGAACAGGCAGGCGATCCTTTTCATCTCAATCTGTGGAGAATCGAAAATGAGTGTACTCAAAGAATTCAAAGAGTTTGCAGTGAAAGGAAACGTCATCGATATAGCGGTTGGTATCATTATCGGGGCAGGCTTTGGCAAAGTCGTTTCTTCCATTGTGAGCGATGTTATCATGCCGCCGATTGGTCTGCTCATTGGCGGCATAGATTTCAGCAAACTTGCCATCACCCTGCAGGCGGCATCAGAGGGCACCGAAGCGGTTGTCATTTCCTATGGCAAGTTTGTCCAGACAGCCGTTGATTTTACCATCATCGCCTTTGCCATCTTTATGATGATCAAAGGCATAAATGCCCTGAAACGTAAGGAAGAAGCCAAAGTAGAACCTCCGAAAGAACCAGCTCCGACCAAGGAAGAGTTACTGCTTACCGAAATCCGCGACCTGCTGAAGACAAAATAGGTTTCAGGACCTGAAATATCTGGCTCCAATGCGCTGCATAGAAATCAGACAATGACAGATAAAAACAGATAATGGCAGCAGACATCTTTGACAGCCACAAGGAGCCGGATGAAGTTTTCCTGCCTCTCAGCAGTGAACGCTACTGTCAGTTTTACGACATGGAAATGGCAAATTTCCATGCTGATCTACCATTTTACTTGGAAAGGATAAAAACGGGTCCCAGCACCGTCCTTGAGCTTGGCTGTGGATGCGGGCGCTTGAGCCGACAACTGGCGGCAACCGGGGCTGATATCACCGCCATTGACCTCTCCCTTTCCATGCTGCACTTGGCCAAACTCAAGGCCGCGCCAACAAACATCTCCTATGTATGCATGGATATGACCGAACTGGCTCTATCCCGGCAATTCGACACCGTGATCATCCCCTATCACACCCTGAACCTTCTGATAACCGTTGATAAGATAAAAAAATGCCTGAAGCAGATCAGAACTGTTCTTAAAAAAGATGGAAGACTGCTTCTGCAGCTCTTTATCCCTGACCAGACAATCATGGACCTGGGCAGCAAAAAGCTCTTTCAATTCCAGGTCCTTGAGCAACCGGGAGGTGGCAAGGTCATCAAAGAGATCCGCCGCAGCTACACACGTGAACAACTTACCCTCGAAGAGCGATATCGGGTCCGCCCCCAGAAACCGGGAGCAGCTAACGAAGATCTGAACCACACTCTGTACCTTGCAGCTTTTCCTGCGGAAAAATGGCAGGCACTTCTGCACGACTCAGGATTCACCATTTACCAGCAGTTCAGCGGCTATGGACTTGATCCCTTCAAGCCTGGAAACATTAGCTGTCTGTTCATCGAGGCAAACCGATTCTGAAAAACTCAGAATTACAGTTCAGGTAAATCCCCATGGACATCTGTTCCCCAGCTTGTTATTGTATATATAATAGAGTTTTTATTTGAAGCCTCACTCTCTTTTCGTCTAATCACATTTTCTCTGGCTGACTATGACTCTTATTGCTCGAGCAATCTGCCTCTTTTTATTCCTCCTTTCCTCCTCATATCTGCTCGCGGCCACCCCAAAAACCATATCCATAGGCGTCCTTGCCAAAAGCGGAGAGGATATTGCGGTACAAAAATGGACTGCAACGGCTGACTATCTCTCCACCACTCTCCCTGATTACCATTTCACTATTGTCCCCCTGGGATTTAAAGAAATTCATGAAACCGTAAAACAAGGCAAAGTCGATTTTGTACTAACCAACCCTGCCTTTTATGTGGAGCTGGAAAAGCTTCATAAAATCAGCCGCATTGCCACCTTGGTCAACCAGAATCTCCCCGAGCAACAAACCACCACCTTTGGCGGTGTGATTTTTACAAAATCTGACCGCCAGGACATCAACACTCTCACTGACCTCAAAGGAAAGTTCTTCATGGCTGTGGACTCGCTTTCGTTCGGCGGCTGGATTGTGGCCTGGCGGGAGTTTTTTCTGCAGGACATCAAACCGCTCACCGACTTTTCTTCTCTGCACTTCGCCGGCACCCATGAGGGTGTTGTCCATGCTGTCCTGAGCGGGACCGTTGATGCCGGAACAGTGCGCACTGACACCCTAGAACGCATGGTTGAAAACGGAACCATACATATGGAACAGATAAAAATTTTAAATAAACAACCGGAAGGTGACTTTCCCTTTCTCCTCAGCACCGCCCTTTACCCGGAATGGCCCATGGCGGCAACCAAATCGACACCAGACAGGCTTTCCCGTCTCGTTGCCGGTGCTCTGATGACCATGGAAAGCAATGACCCAGCAGCCCTGGCCAGTCATTCGGCAGGATGGACCATACCCCTTAATTATCAACCTGTGCATGACTGTCTTTTTGAGCTGAAGATCGGGCCCTACAAAGACTATGGAAAGTTCTCCCTTTTGGATGTTCTCTCTCGCTACTGGCGGCAATTCTCTCTTCTGGGCTTGGCTGTCCTTCTGGTTCTGGCCACCGCCTGGTACGTTCTGCTCCTCAATCGAATCCTGCAAAAGAAAAAACTGGAAGTGGACAGACTGAACATCACCCTTGAAAGCAAGGTGGCACAACGGACAGAAAAGATTAATACTCTTCTCGATCAACAAATCTATCTTAAAGGCATTCTGCAGACCGTAGCCGATATCAACAAATTACTAATCACCTCTCCCAACCTGATAACCCTGCTCAAAAAATCCTGTGAACTTTTCGTCCAGCATGGACACTACGGATTCTCCTGGATTGGCCTGCTTGATGAAGAAAAAATTTATAAGATATACAGCTCCGATGACTTCGAAAAATATCTGGCCCCTCCCCCGTATATGGTCAATGACCCGAAGCTCCCATTTTATCAAAGCCCGACGGCCAGATGTATCCATGAAGACAAGACCGTCATCAGCGACCGTAACCATGACCAGGACCTTACCCCCTGGCGCGACCAGGCCGAGATAAAAGGCTTTCAGGCAGCCGTCGCCCTCCCTTTACGGGCCAGACAATCAGCTAAACCTTTGGGCACGCTCACAATCTATACATGGCTGCGAGAGGGCTTTGAACAGGAAGAGATTGCCATGCTGGAAGAACTTGCAGGTGATCTCGGCTTCGCCATCAGCTCCTTTCGCCATCGAGAGGAGGTCGCCAAACTGACATTTGAGCGAACAGTCAATTATCAGGAAACAATCTTCACTTTTGTCAACATGATTGAGCAACGGGATACCTACACCGCTGGCCATACTGAGCGCGTTGCCGGTTATTGCCAAAAAATAGCCAAGGCAATGAACGTTGGAGAACAAGCAATAGAAAAACTCTACAAAGCCGCTATTCTCCATGATATTGGCAAAATAGCCACCCCTGACTCCGTTCTTCTAAAGCCAGGAAAGCTTAACAGTCTAGACTATGAGCTGATCAAACTCCACGCCACAGCCGGGTATGAAATGCTCTCCAATATCGACATGTATAAAGATCTGGCCGAGATTATTCGGCACCACCATGAACGTCATGACGGCAAGGGCTATCCCGACGGACTGCACGGTGACGAAATCCCCTTTCTCTCCCGCATCCTCACCGTGGCCGATGCCTTCGACGCCATGACCACCAACCGTATCTACAAACCGCGAAAACAGGTCAAGGAGGCCCTGGCTGAGCTGGCATCTCTCAGCGGTATCCAATTTAATCCTGACGTTGTCGCCGTGGCCATTCAGGCACTCAAAGAAACGACACTCCCGGTGGCGGCCACCCAGAGTCCAATTACGGATATTGAAAAAAAACGATTTTCATATTTCTTTAATGACCGTCTGACCGGCCTGTTCAACGAGGACTATCTGAAAATTTTTCTGCAAAACAACCAGAATCTCCACGAATACACCTGCCTGCATATTCTCCATCTGACCAACGTTATCGAATACAATAAACGTGAAGGATGGGAACAGGGAAATCATATTTTCCAGGATTTCGCTGTTGAACTGCAGGCACAATATCCAAAAGCCCTGCTTTTCAGGGCCTACGGCAATGATTTCGCCATTCTCACCCGCAAACATTTTGATCTGGAAGGCGACGCCTTTGACTCTTTCACCAGCATAGCCGGCTCGGAAATCACCGTTGACCCCCAACATATCGATTTAAAGATAGATCAGGCATACACCCTTGATAAACTTGAAAAAATGGTCATATCCGGTTCCATTGCAGATACCATGAAATTTCCAGAATAGTGGCGCTAAAAAAGTCATCTATCCCTTCTGCCCGTATTTCTCAAAACTCACTTTTTCATCCAGCAGAGACGAGCGGGGATGGCCTGGCAATTGTTCCGCCGGATAGCCTATAGCAATGATCGATTCCACCACCATCCCCTCTTGCAGGTTAAGGAGTTCAGCCACATATTCCTGAGACGACTCCCGGGCGTCGTGCTCACGCAGACGTATCTGGACCCAGCAGCTGCCAAGACCAAGATCAGTGGCCGCCAGATGGAGCAGGATGGAGGCAATGGAGCAATCTTCCACCCACACATCACACCTTTCCGGATCAGCGCAGACCACAATGGCCAGCGGCGCATTTTTGAGAAAAGATGCTCCGTGCGGTTTGGCCTGAGAAAGCTGAACAAGAGTCTCTTGCTCCGTGACCACGATAAATTCCCAGGGGTTCAAGCCCCGTGAGGAAGGCGCACGCAACATGGATTCTATCAGGATGTCGACTTTTTCCTCTTCCACCGGCTGATCCTGAAACCGGCGAATACTTCTTCTGGCTCGTAAAAGATCGATAAACATTTCCCCCTCCTGTTTTAAATATTTCATAAATCAAGAAGTTTCTCCCTGCACGGGAGTTTCTTCTCCTGACCGTTGTTCAAAATTAACCATAACATTAAAATAGTGCAACCGGCATTAGAAGCCTTGCCGCACTGATCTATATCCACATTCCACATACTGTAAAACATGTCGTAAGCAATTAATCAGTTCATAATTTAGAGAACATATGGTATGGTGTCAGCATGAATGAATTCGATGGGCGCAAATTGGACCACAAGACACTCGAAGAGCTTCGAATTCAAGCTGTAAAACGGGTTGAGAATGGCGAAAGCCCTGAAGCGGTCATAAAAGCCTTAGGTTTCAGTCGGGCCAGGATTTACGACTGGCTGGCCAGATACCGGGAACATGGGATTGATGGACTACGGAGCAGGCTGGCGACAGGTCGTCCTCCCCGATTAAATAACCGACAAATACTGCAAGTCTACCAGCTTATTGTTGACAACGACCCTCGGCAGCTGCACTTTGAATTTGCCCTATGGACCAGAACAATGGTGCAGAGCCTTGTCCAGCAGGAGTTTAACATCCACCTGAGCGAGGTGTCCGTGGGACGACTATTGGCCAAGATTGGCTTAAGTCCGCAACGACCTGTGCTCACAGGAGGTCGGAGCAATCAGACCTTGGTGATGGATTGGATGACCAAGGATTTTCCCGCTATCAAGAAAATGGCCAAAAAGGAGCAGGCGACCATTTATTTCGGCAATGATACATCGATACGGTCAGATTACCATTCCAGTGAAACACTGGTTTCGCGAGGGGAAGATTCTGCAATAACAAGCACTGGATCGCGTTCCAAGGTCAACCTGATCTCGGCCATCAGTACCAAAGGGGTGCTACGGTTTATGGCCACCGAGACAATGGTCAAAGCAGATTTTTTTCACGAGTTCCTTCATCGCCTTATGGATAAGGCACCTCATCCTGTCTATCTGATCATTGACCGAGATTCGACACCTCGCTCGAAGAAGGTTCGGGATTTTATCGCTTCGACTGACGACAGATTGAAGATACTCTACCTGCCGCCACGCTCGCCCGAGTTCAACCCGGATGAGCTTGTCTGGAATTATTTAAAAAAACAATACAATCAGGCGCCAAGTGCTTAAGAACAGGTACTGTTTTTAACGGCCTCTCAACACCTGTCCCACTCCTTACTCTTTCGTTTTCATGGTCCTGAATGACCTCGCATCGCTCTGAGAATAAGCATTCCCCGAAAAGATACGTGTTTCCCCGGGGGATTTCTACCTTATACACTGATACGATCACCTCACTGCAACGAAATCCTAAAGATTCGCATTGCTGAGGCAATAGGAGAAACAGAATGAATTTTTCGAACTACCAAACCGATGGTTTTTTTGATGAGCTTTTTTATGAAAATGGTTCCCCCCGGCCTGGTGCTCAACTCCTTATCCAAAAGATAGAATCCCTTTCCAGAGAAAGCTTGATGACCAAACAGCAGGCCGCAGAGGTTATGTTGCTGCAGATGGGGATCACCTTTGCCGTCTATGGCAACGATGAGGGTTCGGAAAAGATTTTTCCTTTTGATGTTCTGCCCCGCATTGTAGACGGCTCCGAATGGACACAGATTGAAGCCGGCCTCAAGCAGCGTATCTTTGCACTCAATGCCTTCATTGAAGATATCTACAACAAGAAACAGATATTAAAGGACCGCATCATTCCGGAAGAGCTTATCCTGTCGAGCAAGGCTTACCGCCAGGAATGTATAGGCTTCAGCCCGCCCCATAAGATCTGGTGCCACGTGACCGGTACCGACCTCATCCGCGACCGCGACGGCAAATTTTATGTCCTGGAAGACAACCTGCGCTGCCCCTCCGGAGTTTCCTATGTCCTGGAAAACCGGCAGGTGTTGAAACGCACTTTCCCTCAGGTTTTTGAGGCATCCAAGGTGCGGCCGGTGGACGATTACCCCAACCGACTGCTTGAGACCCTTGAGCATCTGGCACCACAAAACGTGCTGTCACCACGGATCGGAGTCCTCACTCCCGGCATCTATAATTCCGCCTATTTTGAACATTCTTTTCTGGCCCGCCAGATGGGGGTCGAGCTGGTGCAAGGGCAGGACCTCGTTGTCCAGAATGGTTTTGTTCATATGCTAACCACCAAGGGTTTGCAGCGGATCGATGTCCTCTACCGGCGAATTGACGATGATTTTATCGACCCTCTGGCTTTTCGACCAGACTCAATGCTGGGCGTTCCCGGCCTGATGGAGGTCTACAAGGCGGGGAAAATAGCCATGGCCAATGCCCCTGGTACCGGCATCGCCGATGACAAGGTCATCTATGCCTACGTGCCGGAGATTATCAAGTATTATACCGGCGAGGAACCTATCCTGCCGAATGTACCGACCTATATCTGCTCCGACCCGAAAGATCAGGCCTATGTGCTTGCCAACCTCGACAAACTGGTGGTCAAGGCCGCCAATGAATCCGGCGGCTACGGCATGCTCATCGGCCCCCACTCCACCCGGGAAGAGCAAAGCATCTTTGCTGGTCTGATTCGTGAGAACCCGAGAAATTATATGGCGCAGCCCACCATTGACCTTTCCCGGGCGCCAACCATCGTCGATGGCGCCATTGCAGGTCGTCATGTCGACCTGCGCCCGTACATCCTCTATGGCAAGGAGATCTATGTCGTGCCCGGCGGCTTGACCCGGGTCGCCCTGCGCAAGGGGTCGCTTGTTGTCAACTCTTCTCAAGGGGGAGGGAGCAAAGACACCTGGGTCGTCGATGGGGCTTCGGAAGCAGGCAGTTGAAAGAGCCTGCAGTGTCTTTTCCCAAGCGTCTGCTAATTATTCACGATTAATACTTTCTCATGCACTCAAAGGAGACTCACATGCTGAGCCGTGTTGCAAACTCTGTTTATTGGATGTGCCGCTATATTGAACGCGCCGAAAATGTTGCGCGCTTTATCAGTGTCAACCTGAACCTCCTGCTTGATCTTCCCTTGGAAGAAGGGCATCAATGGCAGCCGCTTATCTCTATCACCGGAGATCGTGCTCAATTTGAAGAAAAATATGGTTCCTGCACCCAGGAAAATGTCATCAAGTTTCTGACCTTTGACAAAGACTATCCCAATTCGATTATATCCTGTCTGCAGAACGCCAGGGAGAGCGCCCGTTCTGTCCGGGAAATCATCTCCTCGGAGATGTGGGAACAACTCAACCGCTTTTATATCGAGGTCAAGGAGGCGGAAGAGTCAGGATTTGCGCAAAACGACCCGCATAAATTTTTCCTGATGATCAAGATGCGGGGTCATATGTTCACCGGCCTGCTCTATTCGACCATGTCCCACGGTGAGGCCTGGCATTTTGCCAAAATGGGACTGATGCTTGAACGCGCCGATAAAATTTCACGGATCCTCGACGTAAAATATTTCATGCTGCTGCCCAAGGCTGAATTTGTGGGGGCGCCCTATGACAACCTCCAGTGGGCGGCAGTACTCAAATCGGTGAGTGCCCACGACATGTACCGGAAGATATTTCACCGCATATCTCCGAAGCAGGTGGCTGATTTTCTCATTTTTGATACAGAATTCCCACGTTCCATCCGCCATTGCATCTCAGATGCGCTTTTTTCATTGCACAAGATCACCGGCACCCCCCAGGGTTCCGCCCGCAACCGAGCTGAAAAAATCCTCGGCCGCCTGCAGGCCGACATGGATTATACGGATATTGACGAGGTGCTTGAGTTCGGGATGCACGACTATCTCGACGCCCTGCAAGTCCGCCTCAACCAGGTAGGGGATGAGATCAGCACTACATTCTTCAAACTTGTTCCTCTCAATTCAGAATTGACCAATCAGCAATAACCTTCATTTCCGGTTGTGCATCATTAATTCCCGATTCCATCTCTTAACAGAGGAACAAATATGACCAAAAGATCTTCTCCAAAACAATGGCAGGATCTGCACGCAATTCTGGCCACCGAGGATCACGACAGGCTCCGTCAATTTTTTGATGATTTGTCCATGAGCGAGACGGCCCTTGCCGTCTCGCGACTATCCCCGTCCGAGCAAAAGAGGCTGGTCACCATCCTTGAGCCCTCTGCTGCGGCGGACGTCATGGAGGATATCCCCACCGAACAGCTTGCCGACATCATCGAGGATCTGACACCGGAACAGGCAGCCTCCATCATGGATGAACTGACCAGCTCGAGAAAAAGCGAGTTGCTCCTTGAGATGGAGGATGAGGAGGTCGAGGCGATCCTCCATGCGATGGAACCGGGCCAGGCCGATGAAGCGCGGAAGATGCTCTCATATCCGCATGACACAGCTGGGGCGATCATGGTGAGTGAGTTTCTGGCCTATCCTGACTCGGCAACAATCGGCGCGGTACTGGCCGACCTGCAGAGCAATAAATCACGATACCGCTCGTATCATGTACAATATATCTATGTGGTTGATGACAGGAAAAAACTTGTCGGTATTCTCAGAATGCATGATCTGCTCTTTTCCCTCCATAGTGCATCCCTTGGAGAGCTCATGATCAAAGAACCTCTGCATGTTCAGATCGATGACACGACAAAGGAACTGGGGGAGTTTTTCCAGGAGCATAATTTTTTTGGCGTCCCAGTCGTTGACAAGGACGGTACCCTTGCCGGGGTTTTATTGCCGTCAGCAGTTGAAGAGGCCTTCAATAAAAAATCAGTGCATCAATTTCTCGGACTCAGCGGCATCGTCGGCGGCGAAGAATTCCGCACCATGCCTCTGTTGACGCGAAGCGGACGCCGTCTCTCATGGTTGAGCATCAATATTGTCCTGAATATTTTAGCGGCAAGCATCATTGCCATGTACCAGGACACTCTGGCAACAGCCATTGCCCTGGCCATATTTCTGCCAATGATCAGTGACATGAGCGGCTGTTCCGGCAATCAGGCAGTAGCCGTCAGCATGCGGGAACTCACCTTGGGAATGCTGCGAAGACAGGAATTTCTGCGGGTCCTGGGAAAGGAAATAGGCCTTGGCATCATCAACGGCATAGCCTTGGGGGCCCTTCTCGGAGCGATCGCCTATTTGTGGAAAGGAAATATCTATCTCGGCTGTGTTGTCGGCGGGGCATTGATGATCAACACGATCATTGCCGTCTGCTTCGGGGGGGTCTTGCCGCTGCTGCTGAAAAAGTTCAAACTCGATCCGGCACTCGTTGCCAGTCCCCTTCTAACCACTGTCACGGATATGTGCGGTTTTTTTCTGGTTTTCTCGCTGGCAACCATGGTGCTGCCAAGAATCTCCGGCATATGATGGCCGCCAAGAGTCCCCTATCCCTGGAGGGAAAAGGGGAAAAAGCCTGATTGTAAACTCCAGCTGTCCCCTCATTCGGCCTTCGCTCACCTTCTCTCTCAGGGAGAAGGATTAGACTGCAAGCAGGTGTCAATCATGTCTTTTCCTTTTATACATCCATCCATAAGGGTAAACAGCTAACCCCGACAAGCGGGATAAGTGCTTTTTGCAGATTGTTTTCTCAAAAAAAAAGAAAACAATCTGTAAGCCACTAATATCCGGCCTTGATTTTTATGACAAAGCTCATTGATGCCTGCGCTCCTGTACCGCGGAAATTCCCGGTACAGGGAGAGGCACCCGGCGGCAGATGGCTTGCAGCCAGAGCTATATGCCGATCGGCCACGACAAGGCCGTGGGTCGGATCATATCCCCGCCATCCCCCGCCAGGGATATAGACTTCGGCCCAGGCATGAAGATCCCAGTTTCCGGTCTCAGGGTCGCCTTCCTGGTAGCCGCTGACAAAGCGGCTGGCAATACCGGCCTGTCGACAGACCGCCATGAACAAAAAGGCCAGGTCGCGACAGGAGACTTCCTTTTGCTGGAGCGTCACCTCAGGAGGAAAAGGGTCGCCCTCTTCCCTGTCGGCAACCTGCCAGTTTTCATAGAGATAGGCGTTTAACCGGGTCAGAAATCCAAAGACATCTCCCTTTGATTTTTCGAGCAGAAGGGTCGTCAAATCGCGCACCTTTTCCCCTCCTTGGTAACCATCCGGATCAAGAAAAACATGCAGAGCGGGAACAAGCTCCTGGGGATAATGAAAGGGATGGGTCTGGAATGAGGGGGTGGCCAGGATATAATCGTAAGGATTTTCACGGCAGGTCTGGACAGTACTCTCCATTTGAATATCCAGCCATGATGTTGTCCCGCTGAACCAGGCCAATCTTGCAACATTTCCCTCAGCATCGGTGATATCTGAAAATCCTGTCGGCTGAGGATCAATCTTGAGCTGAAATGAAAGCAGCTTTTGGCCACTGTCGGTGCGAGGGCAAAACCTCAGCAGGTGAGGTTCCAGAAACACCGGGGAGTCAAATTCATAACGGGTCTGGTGGAATATCGAAAAGAACATTTTTAGTCTCAGCTTTCCTGGTTAAGTTTGGCAAGGGCCTGGTCAATCATATCGGTCGGAAGCGCCTTGATGGTTTCGCGAAGCCTGGAGTCCCAGAGATCGGAGATGGCACCGAGGTCGTCCCGCTGAAAGCGGTGGCTGACAATTTTGAATGAGTCCTTGCGATACAACACTACATCCATGGGAAAATCCACATCAGCAGCACTGATCCGGGTCGAATCAAAGGAAAGATAGCCGACCTTCAAAGCAAAGGCCAGTGAATCGTTATACGAAAAAGTGCGATCCAGAATCGGTTTACCATAGCCTGGCGCGCCGATGATCTGATAGGGCGTACCTTTGCCTATTTCCACCCAGTTACCCTGCGGGTAAACGAGGTAAAGCTGGTGTTCAGGGTCGTCGCGCATCTGGCCGCCGATAATGCAATGCATATCAAAACTGAAGCCGCTCTCAACGAGGGAGGGTTTGTCTTCTTTGGTCACAATGCGGATCTGTTCACTGAAGGCGTTGACCGCCTTGAACAGACGGTTGAAGGGTTTATCTAAATTGGAGATGTAGTCATCAAAATAGGTCAGGGATTTATCCCGAACCGACCTGAGCCCGGAGGTCATCAGAAACATGCTGCCATGTTCCATGTTATAGGTGCTGACCTTGCGGGCAGTAATCACCTCATTTCCAGCGGTGACCCTGGTGTCTGATATACCGATCAGACCGTCTTTAACGCGCATGCCGAGACAAAATGTCATAATGAGAGTTCCTTTTTTTATAAATGCAGCAACCATTGGCGGTCGCGCAAAGAATGAAGAAGGATCAACAGCAGCCAAGCCGTTGAAATAAAAACTGTACCATGCAAATATGGTGAACAGCATAAGGCGCCGTAACCGAATGGCTAGACATCAAATGGTTATTTCGTTACGGTCCCTGAGTGATTACTGCGCAATCTTCAATATACAGATGAGCGAACCAGCGAGGCTCGAAGGAGTCATGGCATCGCAGCAGCGAAAGAATATACTAAGTAAACCGTTGGAATAAAAAGTGTACTATTGATGTAGTGAGAAAACAGCAGAAGGAGTACTCCACGAAGCCAGACACCTCTTAGATATAACACTATTCCGACGCAACGGGGTAATTTTCTTTTGACCCTTCAAAAATCACTCCCTTTAAAAAAGAGAAAAAAATCCTTTCCTTGACCTAAATCAAAGAAACATTTCCCAATCTACAATAGAGTGTCAAAAATAAGCAAATTGATACAGAATAAAAAAACATTTCACAATACCGACAACGTAACATATACTTTTTCAAGTACTTTTTCACTCAACCCAACTAAGGAGAACAACCATGTATTGTAATCAATGTGAACAAACTGCTAAAGGAATCGCCTGCACCACCATCGGTGTCTGTGGCAAGATCGAGGAAGTAGCAGGTCTGGAAGATCTTCTCACCCA
>JAGXHG010000013.1:0-45000 GCA_024636345.1 Desulfobulbaceae bacterium
CATACCATGGCGACCCAACTGCTCAACGCGGATGCGGATCTGGTTACTATCCAGGATTTACTCGGCCATACCAGGATAAAGACAACTATGAGATACTGTAAACTCTCTAATCTGAAGGCACAGCGAGATTACTACAAGGCGATTGCCAAGATAATGGAAAAGAGTGGAAACACGAAAACATGGGATATAAGGTATTAACCCGCTCAGTCAAGGACTGGCTGCTCCGACGAGCAATCAGTAGTGGCCCATTCTCGCAGCCAGTCCTTGACTGAGCTCCCTCTGGGAAAAAACTTGACTTATCAGGAAAAAACAGAGAAAAATAACATAAGATAACAATTTAATATAAAAAGAAAAAACAGGATTTGTTACGTATACCTCCTATGCATGGCGACAGACAGATATGACAATATCATTGGCCGTTGAAGGACTATCCCCAATATTGACTTGCCTTGCACTCCCTTTTATTGCTTGGTCATGAGTTCTGTGCTCAGGTAGCGTTCTCCGGTGTCGGGGAGGATGGTGACGATAGTCTTGCCTTGATTTTCTTTTTTCCCCCCCAGTTGCAGGGCTGCCCAGACTGCGGCCCCTGAAGAGATTCCGCAGAGGATTCCTTCTTCAGTGGCAAGGCGTCTGGCCGTATCGATTGCGTCCTGATTCTGTACGGTAATAATGGCATCCAGGATAGTGGTATTGAGGATGTCGGGGATAAACCCTGCTCCAATGCCTTGGATTTTATGGGGTCCAGCCGTGCCCCCTGAGAGTACTGACGAATCTGCCGGTTCCACTGCCACGATTTTAACTTCCGCATTTCTGCTCTTCAAAACTTCGCCAACGCCGGTAATAGTCCCGCCTGTGCCTACTCCTGCCACAAAGATATCGACATTTCCGTTGCTGGCTGACCAGATTTCTTCTGCCGTTGTTGTACGGTGGATGGCTGGATTGGCCGGATTAGAAAACTGATCAGGCATGAAGCTGTTTTTCTCCTTCTGAAGGAGTTCTCTGGCCACTTCAATGGCACCGCGCATTCCGGTTGCCGCCGGTGTGAGAACGAGTTCTGCTCCAAGGTGTTTAAGCATTACCCGTCGCTCCATGGACATACTTTCGGGCATGGTCAGGATCAGGCGCAGTCCCCGTGCCGCACAGATAAAAGCAAGTCCCAGGCCGGTATTACCGCTGGTTGGCTCAATAATAGTGGTGTCGTTGTTAATCTTCCCCTCTCTGGTCCCTGCCTCGATCATGGCATAAGCGATACGATCCTTGATGCTGCCCATGGGGTTTCTTGATTCCTGCTTGGCCAGGATCGTGGCCTGACATCCTTTGCTGATCCGGGTCAGGGTGAGCAGGGGGGTATTGCCGATGGTGGCGGTGATGGGCTGTGCGGCGGTGCTGATCATGGCGAGTGCCTCTGTTGTTCTGCCTGTTTGTTTAATCTTTTTTGTCGGAAAAGATGAGTTCCGGTCGTTTGAGCATCACCCTGGTGTCTGGCGGCACACTTTCAGTGAGCCAGATATTACCGCCGATGATTGAACGTCTGCCGATAACGGTTTCCCCGCCGAGGATAATGGCATTGGCATAGATGATGACCTCATCTTCAATGGTAGGGTGCCTTTTTATCTGCTGGAGTCGAATTCCGGCATCTCTGGGCAGGGACAGGGCGCCCAGGGTGACTCCTTGATACAACCGGACATTTTCGCCAATGATGGTAGTTTCACCGATCACCACCCCGGTTCCGTGATCGATAAAGAGGCCAGATCCAATGGTGGCGCCGGGATGGATGTCAATGCCTGTGAGGCTGTGAGCGTGTTCTGTCATGATCCGCGGGATGATTGGGACCTTCAGGAGGAACAGCTCGTGGGCAATGCGAAAAATGGAGGTGGCCAACAGGCCGGGATAGCTGAAGATCACCTCGTCAGAACTGTTGGTGGCCGGATCACCGGCCAGGGTTGCCCGAATGTCCTTGGTCAGAGTCTCGGTGATCAGGGGCAGGGTCTTGATGAAACTCAGGGCCAGATGGTGGCCGCGTTCTTCGCAGTTGGTGCAGGCCAGATTTGTACGCCTGCAGTCATGGCGAATGGCCTTGGTGATCTGTTCAGTGAGGTGTTCGTAGAGCTCTGTGGTCTCCTGGCCAATATAATATTCCAGATTGGAAGCGTGCAGTTTGGTCTGGGTAAAATAACCGGGAAAGAGGAGTTGTCTCACCTGATAGATGATGTCGATGGTGGCCTGGTGTGAGGGGATGGGAACAGGGCCGATATGATCAAAGCAGTTCTCGGTCTGCCACGAGGCGACAAGCTTCTTGACTACCGCCGGGATCTGATCGTGCAGGCATATCGTATTGCTTTGATCTTGATTGCAGGGATCAAGGGGAACTGGGGTGGCCTGTTTACCTTTTGGTGTTGACATGGGATTTCTCGTTGTTGAGCTCTTGGGTGAACAGGATGACTCCACTCTAAAACGCTCATCCAATTGCTGGGTGGCAGTCTTGCCTTTTGTACCGTCTCTGTCTTGTGGCTGAATGCCTATGGGGTAGAGCGTTTTGCATATCTTGAAACGGTCTATCTACCCTTTGGTTCCTGTTTGTCTGAGCTTTCGATCTCTTTTGTGACCTCTGCTATAAGGTCACGTACAGACTTGCCGTTGGCTGTAGTCGCGTTGGGGTTGACGGTAAGCAGCTCCTGCCAGGTCTGCAAAGCTTCAGGAATCCGACCAAGATCATAGAGTAACACGACTCCTTTGTTCAGACGTGAAGGTTCGTGTCGCGGATTTGTTTGGATCGCCTTGTCAAAGGACTCTAAGGCTTTTTCCGGCTGATTGTCACGCCGATACATGACACCAAGGTCAGTCAGGATATCGGCATTGGCTGGCATAAGATCGAGTGCATGGGTGTAGGCATTAATTGCTTTTTGGGACTGATTGGTGTCGTAGTAAAGATTGCCAAGACTGGTCCATGCCTCTGTATTGGTATGATTTTTTTCAATCTCTGCCTCGAGTGCCGTAATGGCCTGGGCTTGCTCATTGTTCAGGGTAATTCCTTGTTGTTCAGTGGCGTTATCTGGCTGGCTGGCGTTAGTTTTTGATGGTCCCAGCTTGTAAACGGTGAAGATGGTTCCTGTCAGAAAACCCAACAAAAAAGTGATGGCGATCGCTATCAGCATGGTCTCTTTCTTTATCATTTTTCCGGTAGTTGTCATGGATATTTCCTTATAGTGATTGATCTAAGTGCGTGAAGGGAAAAAACATTTTTCGTTTGTGTTGTAGTGTGACATTGTTGTAAACTCGACGAGTATCATTAATTAAATGTAAATATAAGCGACTCCCTGTTGTAAAGCAAGGAGTGGCGCTGGCTTTTTGATAGTCGTTGGTAAAAGATAATGAGCGTAACGAAATAATTTGTCTTTCTAGAATGATTTCGTTACAGCTCCTTGTGCCCCTTTAGCAATTCCGGTGGCTATGTTATTTATTTACAACGGCTTGATGTAATGGAAGGAAGGTCGATTACGGGGGAAGGATTGGATTTGTTGAGATGGAGAGTCGTGGCTCTGGTATGGCTGGTGTTGACTGTCAGCGGGTATCCAGTGATTGCTGCCGATAAAAGTAAAGTGTTTGTGGAAAAATGTGGTGCCTGCCACAAAAGAGGCAGTGAGGTGGCACCGATAAATCCTGCTGATATGGCAGGGCTTGTCTGGGGGAAATATTTTCAGCGCAAGCGGCATCCTGTAGAGCTTAAATCAAGAATAACCGAAGATGAAATGGTCATAATTCTCGATTATTTGAATGAACATGCTGCTGATAGTGAAGTTCCGGTGGCTGCCGCTATTCCTAAATAATATATGTGTCCTATGAAACAAGAAGAAGGCAGAGATCTAAGCAGGTTCGTGTGTCCGAGGAGACGTATGATGAAAAAGATTCTGGTCGGCGCGGGACTGATGGTGGCCATGGCAGGCCCTGCCCTTGCAAACTGCGGAACGGTCACAATCCCGGTGGAAGATTATCAGGCGATTCTCAAGCGGTTGGATTCCCTGCAGCAACGGGTGGAGTTTCTGGAGGCAAAACCGGTAGCCACTCAGACGGATGAAAATCGAGTCCTTAAGGTAGAGCAGGATGTCCATACCATTTATGATGGGTTGGACGAGATTGAAACTCGGCAATTACAGAATAAAATAAATTTTAGCACTGAACTGAGAACCAGAGTCGATTCCTATGTAGTCAAGAACTATCCTGCTGATGGTGACAAGGAAACTGATTCAAATAACTGGACTAGTCGTTTTCGTATTAATATGGATGCGACATTTTCTGAGACCCTTTCTTTTCATGGTCGATTGGCTATGTATAAGAATTGGGGGGACAGCGATGACGCAACAGCCAGTGGTATGTTGATTGATGCTAATCGGGCTCATCAGTCGAGTTCCAGCAACCTCTGGGTTGATCGGGCCTACGTGGATTGGATACCTGAAGGGTTGCCTGTGCCCGTGGCTATCACTATAGGCCGGCAGCCTTCAACAGAAGGCCCTCCTTTTGAGTTCAAGGAAAATAGGCTTCGGCAGTCCACTTACCCTGCCCATCTGTTTAACGGGGAATCGGATGGTATCGTTGCCACTCTGGGGTTGGAACGGTATACGGGTATTGCAGAAATGGGTCTCCGTCTTGGATATAGTAAATTCTATCACAGCGATGATGATAATAATACGGGCAGTGCCTTTCCCTTTCTTGATGATGGAGAGGCTGGTGATTCCAACGTCTTTGGCATCTTGTTTGAGTCGGAGCTCCCTGGTTTATCGGACAGTCTGGTGGTCCTCAGTTATGCCATGGTTCGGGATCTGCCGTCCAGTATGATCGGCCCCACACTGGATGAGACTGCAGGGATCACTGCTTAATATGGATCTGGGGGATCTGAATGTCTGGGGGGCACATCTTCAGGCCCGGGATTTTCTATCCAGCGGCACAGATCTATTCTTCTCCTATGGCGGAAATCACAGCAACCCTAATGGCAACGCGCCATATGAGGATGGTCTGCTCTCCTCTAATGGTCTGGAGGCAAGGACAGGCTCTTCCATTTACACTGGTGCACGCTATACTATTCCCTTTGAACCGTTGAATCGTCCTAAAATCGGATTTGAATTTAACCATGGTTCCCGGTACTGGTTCAGTATGACGATGGGGGGCACAGATCTTTTCAACAAACTGGCAACCCGTGGTGATGCCTATGATCTGTATTATATCCAACCGATGAATCAGTATCTGTTTTTTCGGGCAGGATTGATGCATATATCCTATGATTATACCGGAAGTGGTATCTATATGGGCGAGCCTGATGCGACGAATGCTATTCTGGATAACTACTATCTCTTGATGGATGTCCGCTTTTAATCTCAAACGCTGACTAATTACCCCAATCATTTCACATTTCACCCAGGAGGAACATTCTTTATGAAAGGTTTAGAAAAGGGTAAAGGGGCACCCCCCATGTTTGCTTGTGATTGTGATGGTCTATTTTTTCCAACAACTGCCGAGGATATCAAGAAAAATATCCTGCATCATGTGATGAGTTTCCAAGGTCGTGATCCACAGAGGGCAGGGGAGAGTGATATCTATAAGGCCCTGGCCTACACCCTGCGCGATACCATGGTGGAAAAATGGATTGCGACCCAGAAGGCCTCGTATGCCAAGGGGAAAAAACGGGTCTATTATCTCTCTCTTGAATTTCTGGTAGGTCGTTCCCTGGGTAATAGTATGATTAATCTTGGGATTTATGATGCGGTACAGCAGGCCGTTGAAGAGCTTGGTTTTGACATGGATCTGCTGCGGGAGGAAGAGGAGGACGCGGCCCTTGGCAATGGCGGGCTGGGGAGGCTGGCAGCCTGTTTCATGGATTCTATTGCCACCTTGAAGATCCCGGCCTATGGCTATGGTATTTTGTATGAATATGGCCTTTTTAACCAGCAGTTGATTGATGGCTATCAAGTTGAAAGCCCTGATAGCTGGATGCGTTATGGATCGCCATGGGTATTTCAACGGGACATGCCGGTTTTTCCGGTCCATTTTTATGGCAGGGTCAGCACGTATCTCGATGCGGATGGGAATTACCGGGCCCAATGGCTGGAGACGGAAGATGTTATGGCGCTGCCCTGTGACATCCTGGTGCCTGGATATCAGAATGATCATGTAATCAATATGCGATTGTGGGCGGCCCGCGCCTCCCGTGATATAGATTTGAGCTTTTTCGGCAGAGGTGATTATATCGGCGCGGTTCAGCATAAGGTGAGTTCCGAGACTATCTCCAAAGTGCTTTATCCTCCGGATCATAATCTGGCAGGCCAGGAGTTACGGTTGAAACAGCAATATTTCTTTGTGGCGGCTACCTTGCAGGATATTATGCGTCGTTATAAAAAGAAGTATTCAGATTTTACTATGTTCAGTGAGATCATTGCCGTGCAGTTGAATGATACCCATCCCTCTATTGCTATTCCTGAACTGATGCGCCTGCTTCTTGATATCGAGGGTCTGAGTTGGGAAAAGGCCTGGAACGTCTGCATCAAGACCTTTGCTTACACCAATCATACCCTCATGCCCGAGGCCCTGGAAAAATGGCATGTGGGGCTGCTGGAGGAGGTGCTGCCCAGGCATATGGAGATCATTTACGAGATCAACCGGCGTTTTCTGGAATTGGTTACCTTGGCCTATCCTGGCGATATCGGCAAGTTGCGTTCCATGTCCATTATTGAGGAGGGCGATGAGAAAAAAGTCTGCATGGCCCATCTGGCCATCGTGGGCAGTCATTCGGTAAATGGGGTTGCAGAGTTGCATACTCGCTTGTTAAAGGAGAAGGTCTTTAAGGCTTTTCATCAGTTTTTTCCGGGTAAGTTTAACTCAAAGACCAATGGCATTACACCGCGGCGCTGGTTGCTTAAGGCCAATCCCAGGCTTGCCGATCTGCTTATCAATAAGATCGGTCCTGGATGGATTACGGATCTCAATCAGCTGCGGGGTCTGGAATCATGGGCTGATGATATGGATTTTCTGGGAGAATGGCAGGCGATTAAACGTGCCAACAAAGAGCGTTTAGCGGCTCTGATTCGAAAAGAATGTGGTGTTGAGGTGAATCTGGATTCCATGTTCGATATCCAGGTGAAGCGTATCCATGAATATAAACGACAACTGTTGAATTGCCTTCATGTTATTACCCTGTATCATAAGATACTCCGGAGGCCTGGTCTTGATCTTGCCCCAAGGACCGTTATTTTTGCAGGAAAGGCCGCACCTACCTACTGGAAGGCCAAGCTGATTATCAAGCTGATCAACTCCATTGCCGAGGTTGTGAACAATGATCCACGGGTGGGGGCGCGTTTGCGGGTTGTTTTTCTTCCTAATTATAATGTGTCACAGGCCGAGGTGATCATGCCTGCCGCCGATCTGTCCGAGCAGATTTCAACTGCCGGCACCGAGGCCTCGGGCACAGGGAATATGAAGTTTTCGCTCAATGGCGCACTCACCATAGGAACTCTTGATGGGGCCAATATTGAAATCCAGGAAGAGGTGGGAGCTGAAAATATTTTTATCTTCGGGATGACGGCAGAAGAGGCAGAATTCGAGAAATTGAATGTCAGTCGCACGCCTATGGCCATTTACCGTGATAACGAGGAGATCGCTCAAACCATTGACAGTATCCGGGACGGTTCTTTCAGCCGAGGGGATAAGGATTTGTTTCGCCCCCTTGTTGACAGTCTGCTTGATCAGCACGATCCCTATCTCCTTCTTCTGGATTTTGAATCGTATCTTGCCTGTCAGGATCGGGTGAATACAGCCTTTCTTGACCCTGTGGCCTGGAGCAGGATGTCTGTTCTGAATGTGGCGCGTATGGGAAAATTCTCTACAGATCGGACCATTAAGCAATACGCCAGAGAGATCTGGGGGGTTCCGGTGAATGGGGAACCGTAAGAGGAGTTGATGTCTGGAGTTGTTCTCTCTTGGCCCTGCTTTGCAGGATGTAACTTGACCTTGGAGTGAATATCAGGTATTTAGGAGACGTAATGTAACAACCATTTCAATGTTGTGGTTATTTATTGCATAATGATAACTATGGACCAATGAAATATTGCTGCCCGTCAGTTTACATGATGTTGATACAAAAATGATAAAAAAAGGGTCACAAGTTGAATAACTTGTGACCCTTTGAATTTACTGGAGGCGGCGAGCGGATTTGAACCGCTGAATCATGGTTTTGCAGACCAGTGCCTTAGCCGCTTGGCTACGCCGCCTTTTTGAGCAGACTTAAATAAGCATGCGAGCCACTTTATACCACAGTTTGTTTTTTTGACAAGGGGAAAATAGGTATGGATATCGATTCGCTGGCGCAGAAGAATAAGCAGGAACTCTCTCAGTTCGAACAGATATTGGGATATCGGTTTACTGATCTGCGTCTGTTGCAGAAGGCCCTGATTCACGCCTCCTTTGCCTTTGAACATTCTTTTCCGGGTCAGAATAATGAAACTCTGGAATTTTTAGGGGATGCGGTCCTGGACCTGGTTATCGGTCATACTCTATTTAAACGTTTTCCGGCGATGCGCGAAGGTGAGTTGACCAAATTACGGGCCGCTCTCGTCAATGAGACCCATCTGGCGACCATGGCAAGAGAAGTGGAACTAGGTAAATTTCTCTGTCTCGGGAAGGGTGAGGATGCCTCAAATGGGAGGAACAAATCGTCTATCCTGTCCTGCGCGTATGAGGCAGTTATCGGGGCTATCTTTGAAGATGGTGGGTACGAGACGGTGAAAGATTTTGTATCTCGTTTTTTTGTCCCGGCCTTTGATGTCAAAAGAGAAGAGTTGTTGATTGCCGATGCCAAAAGCAGGTTGCAGGAGGTGCTGCAGGAACAGTTTAATGAGGCGCCGTCTTACCGGCTGGATATGGATGAGGGGCCGTCTCATCAGAAGGTGTTTACGGTATCAGTGGTTTTTCGAGAGATTGTCTTTGGAACCGGTTCTGCCGGTTCCAAGAAAGAGGCGGAACAGCGGGCTGCTGCCTGCGCCCTTGCTGATTATGATCTGATGGTTTCCCGCTTGTGATAACCCTATTTTGTGAGATGATTCAAAAACGGAGAAAATCGTGGATGGAGTGAAGAAAACAGGCCTGCGCCGCGTTGTCAATGCCGCCGGTTATTCCCTGTGCGGCCTGAGGGCTGCCTGGCGGACGGAGGCGGCATTTCGCCAGGAAGTTATTCTGGTGGCAATCCTGCTGCCTCTGGCACTGCTGTTTGGAAATAATGGAGTGGAACGGGCTTTATTGATGAGTGTCACTATGGTGGTGGTGGTGGCTGAACTGTTGAATTCAGCGATTGAAGCCGTGGTTGATCGTATTGGCCCGGAGCATCATCTCCTGGCTGGGGCGGCAAAGGATATGGGGTCTGCCGCAGTCTTTGTCAGTCTTGTTATGGTGGCAATGGTGTGGGGTGTTCTTCTCTATGAGCGTTTCTGTTGATTTTTTTTATATAAGAGTATTGCGTTGGAATGAGTCAGACTATGGAAAACAATAAGCCTCTTGAACGTTCTTTTTTCAAACGGGCTATGGCGTATGTCCTGCATCCGGAGATGAACAGTATCCAGTTGACCCTGGTGGTTTCTTTACTTCTGGTTCTCTTCTATAATAATGCCTTCTGGGCAGAGATCCTGGAAATTGCCGCGAATTCTCAGCAAAATCGATTCTTTCTTGGCTCCATATTCCTCCTTCTTGTGGCCTTTATCAATTGCTGTCTTTCCCTGGTCAGTTTTAAATATATCTTGAAACCCTCTCTGGTTCTGGTTCTCTTGGTCGCGGCCTTGGCGGCCTATTTTACGAAAACCTATGGCATTATGATTGATGGGTCAATGATCAATAATGTCCTGGCAACAGACGTGGGGGCTGTCTCTGAACTGTTTAATGTCAAGATGCTTTATTATGCTGTCATGTTTGCTGCGATTCCATCCCTCCTGATTCTGCGTGCTGAAATTCGATACAAGAGCTTTGTCAAAGAGTTGTTTATGGTGTTGGGAACCGTGCTCACCAGTATGGCGGTCATAGTTGTCGTCCTGGTGCTCTTTTATAAGGATTATATTTCATTGGGGAGAAATTATAATTATGTACGGCATCTGGTTAATCCGGTCAGTTCTGTCTATGAGGTTATTGCTTACGTAAAGAGGACAGTAACCAGTGGCAAGGTTGTGGTCAGGCCCATTGGTGAAGATGCAAGAATAGAAAAAACGTGGCAGGAAAGAGGCAAAAAAAATCTGGTAATTCTGGTGGTGGGCGAGGCGGCACGGGCTCGTAATTTTTCACTGAATGGCTACGACAGAAAAACTAACCCGTTCCTGGAAAAAGAGGAAATCCTGAGTTTTACCAATGCCTATTCTTGCGGGACGGTTTCCTCAACCTCTGTGCCCTGCATGTTCTCTCATTTTGATCGGAGCTCCTTCAGTGATACCAAGGGAGAGCGTCACGAGGGACTCTTGGATGTCTTTTCACATGCGGGAGTTCAGGTTTTATGGCGGGAAAATAATTCAGGATGCAGAGGGGTGTGCGGTCGGGTGGAAACAGAAGTTCTGACAGATCTGCAGGATGACGATTTGTGCGCCTCGGGTGAGTGCCAGGATATGATATTGCTGCAGGGGCTACAGCAATATATTAATCGAGCAGGCAAGGATACCTTTATTGTTCTCCATCAGAAAGGGAGTTATGGGCCGGGGTATTATCGGAGGTCGCCTCCGGAGTTTAAGGACTTCCTTCCAGAATGTACTACGAATCAGCTTCAGGAATGCCGGACCGAGGAGCTGGTCAATGCCTATGACAACACGATTCTCTATACGGATTATTTTTTGGCTCAGGTCATTGACCTTCTGAAAAAAAATAACGAACAGTTTAATACCGCTATGCTCTATCTTTCTGATTACGGTGAGTCACTGGGAGAAAAGAATATTTATCTCCATGGGCTTCCTTATGTGATTGCCCCGGATGAGCAGAAACATATTCCTTTAATCCTCTGGTTCTCAGATACTTTTTTTGAGAGCAATCGTCTGGATAAAAACTGTCTGCAGAGAAAGGTTAACGATCATCTGTCTCATGATAATCTGTTTCATTCCGCTCTCGGTCTGATGGGGATCAAGACGGCGATGTATGAGAAGGATATGGATATATTTGCCGGCTGTAAACAGTAGTTCTATTCCTTTCGTGTTTCTCTGAATATGCCTTTTGTTATTCCTGTTTTTATTCCGCACCAGGGTTGTCCGCGGCAGTGTCTTTTCTGTAATCAGCACTCGATTACTGGTGAGGACGACCATCGGGAGGAGGTCGTCTCGGTGGCGGCAACCATCCGGGAGTGGCTTTTACGACCTCGACGTCAGGCGCAGGGTATAGACGCCTCGAATGAGCCTGGGATGGCTAAGGCGAGGCCGCATGTGCAGGTGGCGTTCTTCGGAGGCTCATTTACCTGTTTGTCCAGAGAGCGTCAGGAAGAACTGCTGGCGGAAGTCCAGCCCTTTTTGGTGTCTGGTCAGGTGGATGCAATCAGGCTCTCGACCCGTCCTGATTGTGTGGACAGGGAGGTGTGTTCCTTTCTTCTGTCTCGGGGGGTGCGCATTGTTGAATTGGGAGTGCAGTCCTTGGATGATCGTGTCCTTCAAGCATCAAGGCGCGGTCATGATGCGGATAGCTCCAGGCGGGCCATTGCTCTCTTGCAGGAGGCGGGGATGGAGGTCGGGATTCAACTGTTGCCGGGCCTTCCGCTGGAGACGACGGTTTCCTTTCTGCGGACGGTACGGGAGGTGGTTGCCCTTGCTCCTGCCTTTGTGCGTATATATCCGGTCCTGGTCGTTGAGCATTCAGGGCTTGCGGAAATGTATCGCCGGGGTGAGTATCGGCCGTTGTCTATGAATCGGGCCATTGCCTTGAGCTGTCGGGCAAAGAGTCTGCTGGAGGGAGCGGCAATCCGGGTGGTGCGCATTGGCCTGCAACCCTCATCTGCGCTGGAGAACGAGTTGCTGGCCGGTCCGTATCACCCAGCTTTCGGGGAACTGGTTGCGAGCAGAATATGGTTGCAGAAAATTCGTCCCCTGCTGGCTTCATGCCCACATGGAAAAAGGGTGACGGTACGGATTTCCCCCCGTGATCTTTCGGCAGTTGTGGGGATGAAACGATTAAATATGCAGCGGTTTGAGCGGTTGGGATTTACCGACAGATTGGAACTTATAACGGATGCGAATATGAAACGAGGAACATTGGTCTATGCTGTCAGTTAATCATCTGGATGTCCGTTTTGGCGAGAAGCATCTCTTTAAGGACATCTCCCAGCGGATCCATGCCGGCGACCGGATTGGTCTCATCGGGGTCAACGGGGCCGGCAAGTCAACCCTGCTCAAGATCATGGCCGGGGTTTCAGCCTGTGATGACGGGGTGATTACCAAGTCCAAACATTTTACCGTGGGCTACCTGCCCCAGGAGAGCAGCGCCCTGGTCTCGGATAATACCTTGTACCAGGAGGCGGAGAGCGCCTTCGATGAAATCCTGACCCTGCAGCAGGAAGCGGAATTTTTGAATGGACAGCTGGCGACGACGGATCAGGAATCCGAACTCTATGCGGCCATGGTCGAGCGGCAGGGGGAGCTGCAGCATCAGCTGGAGGGGCATGATATCTATACCATCCGGGCCAGAGTGGAAAAGGTGCTGCTGGGCCTTGGCTTCAAACTGACGGACATGGAAGCGCCGGTGACCAGCTTTTCCGGCGGCTGGGTCATGCGTCTGATGCTGGCCAAGATGCTGCTGGTTTCACCCTCTCTGCTGCTCCTTGATGAGCCGACCAACCATCTGGATCTGGAATCCTTGACCTGGGTGGAGGAGTTCTTCCGCACCTGTCCGGGGGCCATGGTGGTTATCTCCCATGACCGGACCTTCCTCGACAAGATCACCAAGACAACCTGGGAACTGAGTCTGGGCAGGCTGTCAGTCTATAAGGGAAACTACTCCTATTTTATCAAGGAAAAGGCTGAGCGGAGGATTATCGAAAAGGGGGCCTATGATAATCAGCAGGCCAAGATCAAACAGACCATGCGCTTTGTCGAGCGTTTCCGGGCCAAATCCACCAAGGCCAAGCAGGTGCAGAGCCGGGTGAAGCAGCTTGACAAGATTGATATGATCGAATTGTCCGACGATGAACAGCAGATTCGTTTCACTTTTCCGCCCTCCCCCCCGTCCGGTCGTGATGTGCTGCAGATCGAGGGCTTGAGCAAAAGCTATCAGGGGCGACAGATCTTTTCTGATGTGAATCTGTAACTGCAGCGGGGGGACAAGGTGGCAGTGGTGGGCGTCAATGGCGCCGGCAAGTCAACCCTTGTCAAGATCATCGGCGGTCAACTGGAACATGACGCCGGTGAGATCAAGCTGGGCCATAATGTGCAGCTTTCCTATTTCGGCCAGCATCAGGCCCAGGAACTCTCTCCCACCCTCTCCGCCCTGGAGACCATGGCGCTTTCAGGTGCCGATCTGAGCATCACCAGGATGCGTTCTCTCCTGGGGGCATTTCTTTTAAAGGGGGAAGAGGTGGACAAGAAGGTGGCAGTGCTTTCCGGAGGCGAAAAGAGTCGTTTAGCACTGGCCAAGATGATCGCCAGGCCCGCTAACCTGATGCTCCTTGATGAGCCTACCAACCATTTGGATATCAGTTCCCAGGAGGTGCTGCAGGAGGCCATGGCCCAGTATGACGGCTGTATCATTGTGGTCTCGCATAACCGCTATTTCCTCGACAGCTTTATCAATAAGGTGCTGCTGGTCAAAGATGGCCAGGTGGCCCTCTATGAGGGGAATGTGACCGAATATCTGCGCAAGGCAGCCCTGGAAGACGAGGAAAAGAAGAGCCCTGCGCCTGAGACCATAGCGTCAGCCGATGCAAGTGGCGTTGAACATTCACGGGAATCCAAAAAAGAAAAGCGGCAGCAGGAGGCCCAGGAACGCAAGGAGCGCGGCCGTAAACTTGCCCCTTGGAAGAAAAAGGAAGAAGAGGCGGAAAGACAGGTTGCAAGCCTGGAGGTCCGCAAGGAAGAACTGGAGGTCCTGATGGCCGACCCCGAGCTTTATAGTGATGAGGAGGCCTGGGCTAGGACCAGCAAGGAGTACGAACAATGTAAAAGCCATCTGGAGCGTTGGTATTCTCAATGGGAAGAGGCGCAGGAAGAGATTGAGGCCATTGAGGCTGGCTGATTGACCTCCTGATCTCTGATACAAAAACAAGCCTTTTCTCTTTCCCTCGGCCGCTATTCTTATCTGCCGAGATTCGTTGCTAATCAGAAACGGGAGTGAAGCGTATGAAAAAACTGATAGTAGCTGTTCTTGCATGGAACGTAATCGGTGCTGTAAGTGCACTGGCATGTACGACCCTGCTCGTTACCAAGGAAGCATCGAAGGACGGTTCGGTAATGGTTGGACATTCCGACGATAGTGAGCTCTTTGATCAGCGTCTGGTGCAAGTTCCCGCTGCTGACCATAAACCAGGTTCGCTCAGGCCTGTCTATTATGATGCGTCGGCAATGGGGGATAAACCTCAGTATCATGCGTATGAACTCCGTCGCTATGTCGGAACCGATCGGGGCCCTGTCTATGACGAACCGGATCGTCCTCAAAGTATTCCTCTTGGCTATATCCCACAGGTTGAACATACCTATTCCTATTTTGAGGGTTCGTATGCCATTATGAATGAACATCAGGTGATGTTCGGCGAATGTACCGATGGCACCAAGTTGCAACCAGACCCGGTTCCGGGCAAGCTTATTTTCTACAGTGCGGAGTTAAGCCGTGTGGCTGCCGAACGGTGCACAACGGCTAGGCAGGCGGTTGAGTTGATTGGCTCTCTCATAGAAACCTACGGCTACTATGGAACCGGCGAAACTCTACCCATTGGCGACACCAAGGAGGGATGGATCATAGAAATGGCTCCCAGTCCGGAAGGGAAGGGCGGTCTCTGGGTGGCCAAAAAAGTTCCGGAGGGAGAAGTTTTCTTTGCCGCCAATGAACTGCGTATCCGGGAAATTGACCCTGATGATCCTAATACGCTTTATAGCAAGGATCTCCATGCAATAGCCCAGAAGCATGGATGGTGGAAGCCGGAGGATGGCAAACTCGACTGGTTGCGGACAGTAAGTCTGGGGGAGTACAGTCATCCTTACTATTCGTTGCGGCGGGTGTGGCGGCTGCAATCACGAGTTGCTCCGTCCAAGGCGCAATCACCATGGGTTGAAGATGGTTTTACCAAGAAATTTCCCTTTAGTATCAAGCCGGACCAGAAGCTGAGTGCCCGTGATGTTATGGGTCTGTATCGTGATTATTACCAGGGCACCGAGTTTGACCTCTCAAAGGGGGTGACGGCAGGGCCTTTCGGCAGTCCCTATCGTTATCCAGGCCCCATGGATGCAGGTGGAAGCGATACCGGCGATCCGAATGCCAAGTTGAAAGGTGGATGGGAACGTCCGATTTCTGTTTTCCGTTGCGGGTTCAGTTATATCTGTCAGGCACGTGGCTGGCTGCCCGATCCCATTGGCGGCCTGCTCTGGTTTGGTCCGGATGAACCGATGAGCACTGCCTATGTCCCCTTTTATGTCGGAGTTACGCGTATTGCCAAGCCCTATTATACCGTTGACACCACTGTCTTTAGCCAGGACAGTGCCTGGTGGGCCTTTAACTTCGTGGCCAATTGGGCTGGTCTGAAATACAGTTACATGATTAAGGATATCCAGCAAAAACAGGACGAGATCGAGCTGGCCGCCCTGGCCTCAATCGAGAAAATGGATAAACAGGCCTTGGCCTTGTACAAACAGGATCCGGCTAAGGTACCGCCTCTGCTCACCGAATATTGTGAGACCCAGGCCAATCAGGTTGTGGGAGAATGGTGGAAGCTGGCCTGGGGGTTAGTTGCCCGGTATGATGACGGCTATGTCAATGCTCCAGAGAAAATGGCGCAGGAAGTAGGATATCCAAAAGAGTGGTATGGAAAGTCAGAATGGCCCAATGGACCAACATCATACAAGAAGATGAGAAGTGTTGATCCTTGATTCTCTTTGTTATTACTCAGTAAACGGTGTTTTTCTTGTGGACGAAAAAAGTGCGGGCGTGTAGAGACTGGTACATATTGTCTAGATATAACCAACTTATTTTGTACCTGAAAATCGAGGAGAGATCATCGTGAAGCGAGTTATTACGCCTCTGTTAATGACCTTTTTTGCCTGGTTTCAATTACCGACCTTGGCTCTTGCTGCTGAAGCCGCCCATGGCAGCAATCTTGACCTTACCACCCATGGCATTGGTTATGCAGCTCTGGCCATTTTTGTCGTGGCCTATCTTCTGGTCATGGGTGAGGAATTCATTCATCTCCGCAAGTCAAAACCGGTGCTGCTGGCTGCCGGTCTGATCTGGGGGATGATAGGGTATATCTACACCGCCCACGGTCTGCCCCATGTTGTCGAAGTCGCCGTTCGTCACAATATCCTTGAATATGCCGAGCTCTTTCTCTTTCTGCTGGTAGCAATGACTTATATCAATGCCATGGAAGAACGGCAGGTCTTTGAGGCCCTGCGGGTTCGTCTGGTCCGCGCCGGTTTTTCCCTGCGTAAGCTCTTCTGGATTACCGGTCTTCTCGCTTTTTTCATCTCACCTGTTGCTGACAACCTCACCACTGCCCTTCTTATGTGTGCCGTGGTCATGGCTATTGGTAAGGATAATGCTAAATTCGTCAGTATGGCCTGTGTCAATATTGTGGTGGCGGCCAATGCTGGCGGTGCCTTTTCACCTTTTGGCGACATCACCACCCTCATGGTCTGGCAGAAAGGCGTCATTGATTTCTGGGGCTTCTTTAACCTCTTTATCCCCTCGGCCGTTAACTGGCTGGTTCCTGCTCTGATCATGAGTTTTGCCGTCCCCAATGCCCAGCCGGCGACCTGCGAGGTTGATGTCACCATGAAACGCGGTGGTGTGGTGGTGATGATTCTCTTTCTGCTGACCATCTGTACGGCGGTGAGCTTCCACAACTTTCTGAATCTGCCGCCCATGATGGGTATGATGACCGGTCTTGCCTATCTTAAGTTCTTTGGTTTCTATCTGAAGAAGACCCATAAGAAAGAGGGAGAGTCCGTAAGAAGACGAAAATCGGATGCGGATGAACAGCTTGGCGACACAGTTGCTTTTGATGTCTTTAAACACATTGCCCGAGCTGAGTGGGATACTTTAATGTTCTTCTATGGCGTTATCCTCTGTGTCGGCGGTCTCGGTTTTATCGGCTATCTGGCTATGGCTTCGCAGACCATGTACACCGGATGGGGTGCCACCTCGGCCAATATTACAGTGGGTCTTCTCTCAGCTATTGTTGATAACATTCCGGTGATGTTTGCAGTGCTCACCATGATGCCGGATATGTCTGAAGGGCAGTGGCTGCTGGTTACCCTCACAGCCGGTGTCGGCGGCAGCTTGCTTTCTATAGGATCAGCTGCCGGGGTTGGCCTCATGGGGCAGGCTCGTGGCCTGTACACCTTTTTTGGCCATCTGAGATGGACCCCGGTGATTGCCCTTGGATATGCTGCCAGTATCTATATTCATTTTCTGATTAACGGCAGACTGTTTGTCCAGTAACCAAAGTCAGGAAATTTTTTTTTAGATAATAAAAGTAGCCCCGAAAGCAATGGCAGCAGAGATACACCATCGTCTGCGCGGCTACTTCTAACATTAGCGCCGAAGCGAAGACCAGGTACGGTTCTCATGTGGAAAAATTCAGAGTCCCATCTGTAGTAGAGAACTGTTGTTTGATTCCTTTACTGCCGGTATACATCTCCGATTCAGATCAGTCTTTTTTCTCAGTTTACAAAAAGGGAAATTGACATTCCATCTCTACCAAAATCGGGGCGATACCAGTGTACCCTTGTAGGCAGTCTACAGTCACACTCTCCAGGAAAAGGCGTATTCGCAGGTAGTTTCAACCCTTATTGAACAATGATCAGTGTCGGAATAAATTTAAAATTTCCTCATAGCTTATGGCCAGTTTCAGGAGAGTAGCGCAACACCCTTCATATTGAATTTTTGACTTCTGAACTGTGATAAAAAAAACTTGCCTCTTTTTTATGTTTCGGAGTATTTTGTTTTGTCTGATGCAGCTCAGGGCTGCAGTTTTTTTGAGCGTTTCCCTGGCTGATAATGCTGAAGGTTGTGAGAAGAAAGGGGAAAGAGAGCTCTTTCTCCATGAACAATGATTTTTCACAGTTAGACCTTTCAGATTGTTTTTCTGCACAGACGTTTCTTCATGAAGAATTTTTCAGAAAGATGTCAGTTGGTCTGTATGATTTCTTATGGTATCAGGAAAGACATTGCCTTCTTTGGAAGCAGGTACTGATCATGTTGTACCTCACTGCAGGTGTAATATCTGCATACCCTGTTCACGTCTTCGTACATGGAATTCATTATGAAAATTTATTTAATGTCTCGTCTCTCTTTCGTATCGGTCTTTTTTTCTTTATTGTTGTCTTTCTCCACGGCTCATGCTGCCGAGAAGCATTCGGTGGTAGCCTTTCTACCTTTTACGGTGAATGCCTCAAAGGATATGTCCTATCTGCGTGATGGTCTGGGCGAGATGCTTGCCAGTCGTTTATCTGCCGAGGCCGGTGTTGTGGCCGTTGATAAAAGAACAGTGGAAGCTGCCTTGGGCACAGGGGGCAAACCTGACCCGAAGCAGTTGGAGTCTCTTGCTGTAAAAATGGGGGCGGACTATCTCCTCTATGGGAGTGTCACCTCTCTTGGCGGGGGGATGAGTTTTGATGCCAGTGTCTATTCAGCGGCAGCAAAGAGCAGTGAAACATTTTATGCTACTGCTGCCAAGGAAGGGGACGTAATGACAGCGATTGATAGTCTCGCCTGGGGGGTCATGGAGAAAATCTTCGGCAAAAAACGGCCAGGCAGTGTTGCAGTTCCGCAGTCAGCGGTTGCGGGCGCAGAGTCAGCGGCCCTGCAGTCAGCTCATCCGGATCGCACCTTCAGGGCCACAGCCGGTTTCGGGAATTCGTCTCTGCTGTGGAGTGAGGGGGCCAGCCAATTTTTCAAGACCCGCAATGTGCCGTTATCGCTGGAAGGGATCGCCATCGGTGATGTCGATGGTGATGGCGTGATGGAGGTGGTCATGGCTGACCGGGAGAAGGTGGTGGTTTATAAATTGAATGCAGGACGCCTTTCGGAGTTTGCCCAGATTAAACTCCTTGTCCGTTATAAGATTCATGCGGTGAATGTGGCCGATCTGAATGGGAATGGCAAGGCTGAGATCTATATCAGCGCCGCTGATACTGCAATGCCTGGCTCCATGGGTGTGGAATGGGACGGGAAGGAGATGGTGACCCTTTTTGAAGACGCCCGATATTATATCCGTCCGGTCAAGGTGCCTGGACTCGGTGTGGTTCTGGCTGGACAGAAATCGGGATCTGAGGGTGTGGCCATCAGCGGTCCCATCTATATCCTGACTCGCGATGGCTCTCAACTTGTTGGTGAGGAGCGTCTACCTGTGCCTTCCAGGGTGAATATCTTTGATTTTTCTTTTGCGGATCTTGATGGTGATGGTGAGTGGGAGGTTGTGGCCCTTGACCAGTGGAATAAATTGCTGGTGATGAAACAGAGTGGCAAGTTGCTGTGGAGGAGTGAAGAACGCTATGGCGCCACCAAGCGTTTTATCGGTGGGAAGTCGGCCATGCAGATGACGCAGCAGACCGGTGCCAGAAGAGGTGCGACCAAAGCGGTTGACGGTTCGACGGATGTACTTTTTGAGGAACTGTATATCCCTTCACGGATTCTGGTGACTGATGTCGATGGGGACGGTATTGATGATATAATCGTGAATGCCAATACCGCCACCTGGACAAGTCTGGTCCGCAGTAGTCAGGTCTTTCAGTCGGGAACCATGCTCGGAATGAAGTGGAATGGTGTGGGGCTCCAGGAGCTGTGGCGGACCAGGAAGATTGGTGGATATATAGTTGATTATGATGCCCGTTCTAATCATATGCCATTGAAAGATGGTGTTGAAGAACTGTCTGTCGGTGTTGTTGCCCAAGGGAGTTTTGGGGATATACTGACTGCAGATGAGTCGATGCTGCTGGTTTATCCTTTGCAGTTTAAGGCGCAGGAACAGTAAACTGTACTGATTATTCTTTTGTAACTGCTCAGGCTATACACCTGAACAGTTACCTTTTTTTATAAAAAAACTCAGGAGTTAACGTGACGGAAAGAACAGATCCCCTTTGGATGTCCGGGAATGAGGCCATTGCCCTAGCGGCTTATGAGGCTGGGGTTAAGGTCGCGTCCGGCTATCCCGGCACCCCATCCACTGAGATTCTAGAGAATCTCTCGCGCTATGAGGGCGTGTATACCGAGTGGGCGCCCAATGAAAAAGTCGGCCTTGAAGTGGCAATCGGTGCCTCTTTTGCGGGCGTCCGAGCCCTGGCCACCATGAAGCATGTGGGGCTGAATGTGGCGGCTGATCCCCTCTTCACCGCCTCGTATACCGGGGTACGGGGAGGATTAGTAGTGATTGTGGCCGATGATCCGGAGATGCATTCTTCCCAGAATGAGCAGGACAGCCGGAATTATGCCTTCGCCGCCAAGCTGCCCATGCTGGAGCCTTCTGACCCTGCGGAGGCCAAGGAGTTACTGAAACTGGCCTTTGCTATCAGTGAGGAGTATGATACCCCTGTCCTTTTTCGAATCACGACCCGGATTGCTCATGTCAAAGGGGTGATCACAAAAGGAGAGATGCTGAGCTCTTCGGTCACACCAGGAATTGAAAAGATGCCGGCAAAGTTTGTCATGCTGCCTGGTAATGCCCGTGCTCGTCGGGTGGTGGTTGAAGAACGAATGCGCCTTCTGCGGGAGATGGCTGAGAACGCACCGTATAATGTGGTGGAAATGGGTGATTCCCGCCGTGGTTTTATTACCTCAAGTGTCTCCTATCTCTATGTAAAAGCGGCGTTTCCCGAGGCAAAAGTCCTCAAGCTTGGCATGTGCTGGCCCCTGCCAGAACAGATGATTCGTGATTTTGCCAACAGCGTTGATCAATTGTATGTTGTGGAAGAACTCGATCCTTTTCTGGAGCTGCATATTAAGGCCATGGGAATTGCCTGTCATGGGAAGGATCTGATTCCAAATCAGGGAGAGCTGAACACCGCCATTGTCCGTAAGTCCATTGACCCCACGTCAGTTGCTGAACTCTTTGCTCCGGTGGCATTGCCCATGCGTCCGCCCAACATGTGTGCAGGCTGTCCGCATCGGGGCATCTTTTACAACCTGTCGCGGATGAAGGTTTTTGTTTCGGGAGATATCGGCTGCTATACCCTGGGTTTTCTGCCGCCCCTTTCGGCCATGGACTCCTGCGTCTGTATGGGCGCATCGGTGGGGATTGCCCACGGTATGGCCAAGGCCCTCGGTGATGATGCTAAGGGGAAGATTGTGTCGGTTATTGGTGACTCCACCTTTATTCATACCGGTTTGTCCGGCCTGATCAATACTGTTTATAATGGTTCCAGTTCGCTGCTGATCATTCTCGATAACCGGATCACGGCCATGACCGGTCAGCAGAACAACCCTGCTTCCGGCTATAGCATCAAAGGTGAGGCCGCCAATGCCATTGATCTTGAAGCCCTGTGCCGGGCAGTTGGGGTTAAACATGTGGATGTTGTTAATCCCCATGACATCAATGCCTGTCGCAAGGTGCTGGACAAGGCGCTGGAGTGTGATGAGGTCTCTGTGGTTATTGCCAGGGCGCCTTGTGTGCTCATTCCTGAGATGAAAAAGGCCGCAAATATTCCATATCGTACCCAGGTGGCCAGTTGCACTGGTTGTATGGCCTGTGTTCGGCTTGGCTGCCCTGCCATCAGTTGGAACCCCGTGAGTCCTGAAAAGGCAAAGTCGCTCGGGTACAAGGAAAAGCAGAAAGGTTTTGCCTTGATTAATGAGGTGCAGTGTAACGGTTGCGGCCAGTGTCGGGCGCTCTGTAAATTCGACGCCATCGTCAGGCAGGAGGCATAGGAATGGGAGCGCAAGGAAGTATTCTTTTTTCGGGTGTTGGCGGTCAGGGAATTCTGCTGGCCAGTGAGATCATGGCCTATGCCCTGCTGGCAGCAGGGTATGACGCCAAAAAAAGTGAAGTGCATGGCATGGCGCAACGTGGCGGTTCAGTAACGGCCCAGTTGCGCTATGGTGATAAGGTTTATTCCCCTTTAATTGAGCCGGGGCGGGCCGATATCCAGGTGGCCTTTGAAATGATGGAGGCCGTTCGCTATCTGCCCTATCTTCATAAGGGGAGCACGGTAATCGTCAATACCCAGAAGATTCTGCCGCCGGCAGTGGCCACCGGTCAGACCAGCTATCCGGAAAGTGTACTTGATCATATCACAGCCCTTGGGATCAAGGTGGTGCTGGTGGATGCCTTTGATCTGGCGCGGGAAGTGGGCGAGGTGCGAACCGCCAACGTGGTGATGGTGGGTGCAGTCTCCACTTTCCTGCCCATGGACGCTTCAGTGTATGAAGGGATTATCAGCGCCCGGGTTCCGGCACGATTCCGCGATGTAAATCTGCAGGCCTTTGCCGCTGGCAGAAAGGTCAGCCAATAACTTTTATCTTAGTCAGCTTCTTGATGACTTTTTACATGATTATCCTAGTTTAGGAGTAGATGATGACAACCCTCTATTGGGAAGAAGAGATTGAGACCCTGCCTCGGGTCGGACTTGAGTCTATTCAATTGACCCGGCTGAAGCATCTGGTGGCCCGGGTCTATGCTACGGTTGCCCCCTATCGGGCCAAGATGGATGCCGCCGGGGTTAAACCCGCCGATATCCAGAATCTTGCTGATCTGCAGAGGTTGCCTTTTACGGTCAAGGATGATCTGCGAGACAATTATCCTTTTGGACTTTTTACCGTTCCCATGGATCAGGTGGTGCGGGTGCATGCTTCATCTGGTACCACCGGGAAACCGACCGTGGTCGGCTACACCAAAAAGGATATTGAGACCTGGGCCGGGGTTATGGCCCGTGCCTTGACCTGTGCCGGGGCCACTCATCGGGATATGATCCATAATGCCTATGGTTACGGTCTGTTTACTGGCGGTCTTGGAGCTCATTACGGGGTTGAACGACTGGGGGCCACAGTTATACCGGTGTCAGGCGGTAACACCAAACGGCAGATTACCATCATGCAGGATTTTGGTTCCACCGTCCTGCTGGCCACCCCCTCCTATGCCCTGAATATGGCCGATGCCATGCAGGAGTTGGGAGTTGACCCAAAGACTCTTTCCCTGCGGGTCGGGATTTTCGGTGCTGAGCCCTGGAGTGAGAATATGCGCGAAGAGGTGCAGCGTAAGCTGAATATCAAGGCCGTTGATATTTATGGGCTTTCCGAGGTGATGGGGCCAGGAGTTTCCATGCAGTGTCTGGAAACTGATCGTGGAATGCATATTTTTGAAGATCACTTCCTGCCTGAGATCATTGATCCTGACACGGGGGAGGTTCTGCCTCCGGGCGAGCAGGGGGAATTGGTGTTCACGACCCTGACTAAGGAGGCCTTTCCGCTGATCCGCTATCGGACCAAGGATATCTCCAGGCTTATTTATGAAAAGTGTGTCTGCGGAAGAACCATGGTCCGCATGGAAAAGATCGCCGGCCGTACCGATGACATGTTGATTATCCGTGGAGTGAATGTCTTCCCTTCTCAGGTGGAGCATGTGCTTATGGGGATTGAGGGAGTAGAGCCGCACTATCAGATTGTGGTTAATCGGGAAGGGAATATGGATACCATGGCTGTAAATGTGGAGGTTAGTGACACCATTTTCTCTGATGAGGTGAAGAACCTTGAAAAACTGACCCGTAAAATCAAGAATGATATCAAGGACTTGCTTGGTGTGACCTGTAAAGTACAACTGGTGGAGCCTCGAACCATTCAGCGCAGTGAGGGAAAGGCGCAGAGGGTTATTGATAATCGGAAAATTTAGGGTACTCAGCTTGTTGAGTCTGTCGTTAATTTAGGCTGTTAGCTAATCCCTTACAGACTATCCACCTTTTCAAAATCCAGGAGGGTTTGTCATGCGTGTAGAACAGATTGCTGTTTTTTTGGAGAATAAATCTGGCCGACTGGCGGAGATCACTGCAACGCTTGCCGATAATGGCGTTAACATCCGGGCATTGTCTGTAGCTGATACCGCAGACTTTGGCATCCTGCGGTTAATCGTTGATGATGTGGAAAAGGCCAAAAAGGTTTTGAAGGCAAATGACTTTACGGTTGGGGTTACTAATGTTATTGCAGTCGAGGTGGCTGATCGTAGTGGTGGCCTGGCGAAAGTTTTAAAGACCATAGAAAAGGCCGGTCTGAATGTTGAATATATGTATGCCTTTGTTAATAGAAGTGGGGAAAATGCGGTGCTGATCTTCCGTTTTGATGAGATGGATAGGGCCATTGCCGCATTGCAGCAGGACGGATTCACGATTTTGAGCGGGGCTCAGATCTGCGCACTGTAACAGGAGATGGATGGTAAAAAACTCCATCCTGAAAAAATGTAACCATGAAAAGGGGAAGGGTATGAAACAGATGGTATCAAAAGTTATGATGGGGGCCGCGGCCTTGAGTCTGATGCTGGCTCCTGCTGCCTGGGCCGAAAATATCAAGGTGGGAGCGATTCTGGCGGTAACCGGTCCAGCATCTTTTCTAGGTGGTCCAGAGGCTAGAACTCTGGAGATGATAGTGGCTGACATCAATGCCAAAGGTGGAATCAATGGAAATCCTGTTGAGCTGATTATTAAAGATTCTGCAGCGAATCCTGAGAAAGCTGTTTCTTTTGCCAAGCAGCTGATTGAGGAGGATAAGGTCCTTGCCATTATTGGGCCTTCCACCAGTGGTGAGACCATGCAGATCAAGAAGATTGCCGAGGATGCCAAAACCCCGCTTCTTTCCTGTGCTGCCGCCGAGGTGATTGTTGACCCCGTAGCCTCTTACGTGTTCAAGACCCCGCAGAAAGACTCCGATGCTGTGAAGATGATCTACAAGGAGATGAATAAACTTGGGTTGGTTAACGTGGCAGTTCTGGCCGATAATACCGGATTTGGCAAGGCCGGCGCCGAGCAGTTGGCAAAGATTGCTCCTGAGTTCGGGATCAAAATTGTGGAGAAAGAGAGCTATGATACCAAGGATAGTGATTTGACGGCACCAGTCGCCAAAATCAAGGCCAACAAAGAAGTGCAGGCCATTATCAACTGGTCGGTTGCACCTGCCCAATCTATTGTTGTGAAGAATGTCCGCCAGGCAGGGTGGAATGTCCCCATTTTCCAGAGTCATGGTTTTGGTAATATCAAGTTTGTTGAGGTCGCCGGCGCTGCTGCTGAAGGTGTTATTTTCCCTGCGGGGCGTCTGTTGATTGCCGCTGACCTGCCCGCTGATAATCCTCAGAAAGAGTTGCTGACTCAGTATAAAAAGAACTATGAAGCAAAGTATAAAGAAAATGTTTCCACCTTTGGCGGTCATGCCTATGATGCCATGGTGATCCTTGAGGCAGCGGTTAAGGTCGGTGGTAATGACCGGGCTAAAGTGCGCGCGGCCATTGAGGGACTCCAGAATCTTCCTGGAACAGCCGGCGTCTTTTCTTTCTCTGCTCAGGATCATAATGGGCTGACCATTGATGCCTTCCAGATGATGACCGTGAAAGATGGCAAGTTTGTTGCCTATAACGGAACCGGTAAATAAATGCCTGATACGGGCCGGGAGATTGTTTCCCGGCCCTTTTTTAATACCGCCATTCTTCAGCCTTTTGTCTGATTCTCCGATCGGCCCTCGTATCTTTTTATGACCACTGAGCTTTTTGTCCAGTATCTCTTTGCCGGCATTACCTATGGCAGTATTTATGCCATTGTCGCCATCGGCTTTAATATTATTTATAACACCACGGGCATTATTAACTTTGCCCAAGGTGAATTTGTCATGCTGGGTGGGATGATCTCCGTCAGCCTGCTGCCTTACATGCCCCTGCCTCTTGCCATCGGACTGGCGGTACTTATTACCATGGTGGTTGGGGCATTGATTGAGATTGTTTTCATTCGCTGGCTTACAAGTCCATCGGTGTTGCGGATGATCATTATCACCATCGGTATATCCATTCTGACCCGTGAGGCGGCAGTGCATATCTGGGGAGACAATATCCGGTCGCTTCCCTATTTCGCAGGCAATGAGATCACCACCATTGGAGTTCTGGGGGCAAGAATTTCTCCACAGGTACTTTGGGTGGTTGGAGTCTGTGGGGTAATGGTCTGTACCCTGCATCTCTTTTTTAAAACGACCTCGGTCGGCCGGGAGATGCGTGCCTGCGCCGCCAATCGGACAGCAGCGATTCTCTGCGGCATCAATCCCCGGAATATGGTGACCCTCTCTTTTGTCCTCAGCGCCGGTATGGGGGCGCTGGCTGGTTGTGTTATGTCGCCTATCACCTATACCCAGTACGATATCGGTACCGGACTGGCCATCAAGGGATTTACCGTGGCCATCCTCGGGGGCTTAGGAAATTCGGGCGGGGCTGTGGCGGCTGGTCTGTTGTTGGGGATTATCGAAGCTTTTTCGGTTTCGGTTGTTCCCCTTGCCTTTAAGGATGCCATTTCCATTGCTATTCTGCTGCTGATCCTTTTTGTCCGGCCGCATGGGCTTTTTGGCTCCGGCGAGGCGGCCAGGTTGAAGGCGTTTTAGGAAACTATGAAGAGAGTATCTTGTCATTTCCTTGTTTCAGGTACGGGGCAGGTCCATTCATGAAGAGGCTGCTTGCAATCCTGCCCCTGCTGATTGTTGTGGTGCTGATTCAGTTGCTGTGCACCTGGACAGGTACGCAGTTTTACCTGACGCAGATGACCATGGCTGCCTATTATTCGCTGCTCATCATCGGACTCTGTGTCCTTATGGGCTATGCCGGGCAGATATCGCTGGGGCATGCCGGTTTTTTTGCTATCGGCGGCTATCTTTCGGCCGCGCTGACCACTCGCAATCTTATGCCCTATCGGCAGGAATGGCTGGTGCGGTTCCTAGATGCCGGTGGTCTCCTGCAGTCGGGGAAAGATATGTATGGGGCTGACCTCCTGGTGGTTTGGCCCTGGGCCGCTGCCATCTTTGCGGTTCTGATTGCGGCCCTGGTTGCCGTCCTGATCGGCATTCCGGTGTTGAAACTGAAGGGTCATTATCTGGCCATGGCCACCCTTGGTTTCGGGATTATCATCTATCGCCTGGTCCTGGCCACCCCCTGGTTTGGAGAGGCGGATGGGATATCCGGCGTCCCTCCTTTTGAGCTGTTGCCGGGCTTGGTGGTTCGGGGGGATGTTTCAGGACGGGTGCAGAACTACTATATTGCCTGGGGTGTGCTCATATTTGGTTTGTTTCTCCTGCTTAACCTGATCCATTCCCGAGTGGGGCGGGCCTTACGGGCGATTCATGGTTCTGAGGACGCCGCAGATGCCATGGGGGTAAATATCTCCCGTTTTAAACTGCAGACCTTCGTTCTCTCCGCTGTTTTTGCCGCCATTGCCGGGATTCTACTTACGCACTTTAATGGTGGAATCGGCCCTTCCGAGGCCGGGGTGATGAAGTCTGTCCGCTATGTGGCCATTGTGGCGGTGGGCGGTATGGCCCATCTCTGGGGGGCTATGATCATGGGGGTACTGCTTAATTTCCTGTCTCTGCGGGGTGTCTTTGGTTCCTATGATGACGCGGTGTTCGGTCTGATCCTGATCCTGATCATGCTTTTTGCTCCCAATGGTATTTTGACTCTTATTTCTCGAAAAAAAGAACAGGCACCAGAGCCGGCAGCGTCGAAGGATGAGGAGGCATAGGAACGGTATGGCGTTATTGGAGGTTGAAAATCTGCATCGTCGTTTTGGCGGATTGCATGCGGTTAGTGATGTGTCGTTTCAGGTGGAGCCAGGCCAGATCAAGGCCGTAATCGGACCCAATGGGGCCGGTAAGACTACTCTGTTTAATCTGATCTCCGGTGCTCTGACCCCAAGTTCCGGTACTGTTCGCTTTCAGGGACGTGAAATCCAGGGGAAACAGCCTCACGAAATCGCGGTTCGAGGCATGGCCAGAACTTATCAGAATATCAAGATGTTTTCCGGCATGACGGCCTTGGAAAATGTTATGGTTGGTCGTCATATCCAGGGTCGGGCCGGATTTCTGGCCTCCATGTTCCATGCGCCATGGACCTGGCCCGAGGAAAAAGCGATCCGTCAGAAATCGATGGAACTGCTGGAGCTGCTGGAAATAGCTGATTGTGCCCATGTCGAGGCCACCAGCCTTGCCTTTGGCCAGCAGCGGGCGGTGGAACTGGCCAGGGCGCTTGCCATGGAACCGTCTCTGTTGTTACTGGATGAACCGGCTGCCGGTCTTAATATTTATGAAACTGCCGAGGTAGGACGACTGATCACTAGAATTCGTAATCTCGGGATTACGGTGTTGCTGGTTGAGCATGATATGTCACTGGTCATGGATATCTCTGATGAGATTGTGGTATTGTGTTTTGGTCAGAAAATAGCCGAAGATCTTCCGCCTGCCATCCAGAAGAATCCGGAAGTTATCAAGATCTATCTTGGTGAATAGAAAAAGGGAGAAGGTTGCGCCTCTTATAAAGGCTTAAACTCTTTGGCATTATGCTTAAAATCCGAAATCTGGAATCAGGGTACGGTAAGATCAAGGTCCTCAGGCATGTCTCCATGCATGTGGACAGTGGCGAGATTGTGACCATTATCGGAGCCAACGGGGCGGGAAAGACAACCTTGCTGGCCACCATCGCCGGTCTGGTCAAGGCCCAGGCTGGAGATATCGTCTTCCTGGAGCAGAACCTCTGTGTGCTTTCAGCGGAGAAAATTCCATTCCTGGGATGTGTGATGGTCCCTGAAGGCAGGCAGGTCTTTGCCACCATGAGCGTAGAAGAGAATCTCATTCTTGGTGCCCATGTCCTGCAGAAACAGGGACATCAGATTGTAGAAGAGCTACTGGATCACCAGTATGGACTTTTCCCGGTGCTGCGGGATCGCAAGGAACAGTTGGCCGGAACCTTATCCGGGGGGGAACAGCAGATGCTGGCCATGGGGAGGGCGCTAATGTCCAGACCGAAACTGCTAATGATGGATGAGCCGTCCACCGGACTGGCACCACTGATTGTCAAAGAGATCTTTCAGATCATTGTCAGGCTGCGTGATGAGGGCAAGACCGTGTTACTGGTTGAACAGAATGCCAGGGCCGCCTTGGCCATTGCCGATCGGGGTTATGTTCTTGAGACTGGCAAGGTAATATTACAAGGCCCTGCCGATGATCTGCTGAACAATCAGGATGTGCAGCGGGCCTATCTCGGACGGGAGAAAATCGAGGAAACATCATAATGAGTTTTTTGTCACTATGTTGAAGTTTAACCCTTAAAAGCGATGGTTTATCATGTACTGGCAACAGGAAAAAGAGTGTATGTCCAGGTCCGACCTGGAGCAGTTACAACTTGAGCGTCTGCAGTCAACCCTCTACCGGGTGGGCACCCATGTCCCGTTTTACCGGCAGAAGTTCAGGGAAATGAAGCTTGATTTTGATAGTTTTAATTCTCTGGCGGATATCCATAAACTGCCATTTACCATGAAAAAGGATCTTCGGGATAGTTATCCCTATGGCATGTTTGCCGTGCCCCTGCGCGAGGTGGTGCGGATTCATTCCTCATCGGGTACCACCGGCATGGCAACAGTGGTAGGTTATACCCGCAATGATATTAAAAACTGGGCGGATCTGGTGGCCAGGATTCTGACTGCAGCCGGACTTACCGCCGATGATGTTATTCAGATTGCCTTCGGCTACGGTCTCTTTACCGGGGGATTTGGTCTGCACTACGGGGCGGAACGGCTGGGAGCCTCGGTTATTCCAATCTCTTCCGGCAACACCAAACGTCAGATTCAGATTATGCAGGATTTTAAAACAACGGCTCTGGTCTGTACGCCTTCCTATGCCCTGAATATCGCCGATGTCATGCTGGATATGGGGATTAACCCCAGTGGCCTGTTCCTGAAGTTCGGTCTCTTCGGGGCCGAGCCATGGTCAGAGGCCATGCGCCGGGAGATCAATGAAAAACTGGGTATTCAGTCCACCGATAACTACGGTCTTTCTGAGGTGATGGGGCCGGGGGTGGCGGGTGAGTGCCAGGAGTGTAATGGCCTGCATATTAATGAAGATCATTTTTTGGTGGAGGTTCTTAATCCTGAGACTCTGGAACCGGTACAACCCGGTGAAATAGGGGAGTTGGTGATCACCACGCTGACCAAAGAGGCATTTCCGGTCATTCGTTACCGGACCCGTGACCTGACTCGACTGCTTCCCGAACCCTGTCCCTGTGGCCGTACCTTTACCCGGATGCACCGGATTCTGGGACGGACCGATGATATGCTGATCATTAAGGGCGTTAATATTTTCCCGACTCAGATAGAGTCGGTGCTCTTTGACATTGACGGCACCGCACCCCATTATCAGATTATTGTGGAGCGTGAAAATCATCAGGACCGAGCCACAGTTCTGATTGAGGTTAAGGAATCCTATCTCTTTGATCAGATGAAGAAGCAGAGTGCCCTTATTGAGACCATCAAATCCCGACTTGCTTCGGAACTTGGTATCAGTGTGGCGGTGAAGCTGGTTGAGGAGAAGACCTTGCAACGCTTTGAAGGAAAGGCCCAGCGGGTTATTGATAAAAGAAAGATTTGAGACCTACTTAATGTCCTAAGCCGCTGTCAAAAAATATTCTGAATGCCAGAGTAATCAAAATGGCATAAGGGGCCGTAACGAAATGATTATAAAAATGAAAGTTATCTCGCAACGGCTTCTGAATTATTACAGGAGTGTGTCGCTTTAAGGCACGCTTCAATAAAAAATTTCCTTGACCCTTCGAACTATTTTTTATCATGCGTCTAAATAACCGAGCTTCAGACAGCCTCCGGCCCGTATCTGTGGAATGGAATATCCAGCCCAGCGCTGACGCCTCCCTTCTGATCCGTACCGGCAATACCCATGTCATCTGCGGAGTATCTATTGAAGAGAAGGTTCCTCCTTTTTTGAAAGAGAGCGGCAGCGGCTGGATTACTGCCGAATACGGAATGTTGCCCTGTGCCACTTCCTCCCGCTACAAACGGGAAGGGGTGAGCGGTAAATCCGGGCGAACCCATGAGATCCAGCGCCTCATTGGCCGCAGTCTGCGGATGATGGTTGACCTGAAACAGCTTGGAGAGAGAACCCTGCGTGTGGACTGCGATGTGTTAAATGCCGATGGTGGAACCCGTACTGCCTCGATTTCAGGGGCAGCCCTTGCCGTCCGGGCGGCTTTTGTAAAAATGGTTGCCGATGGACGACTGGCCATTATGCCGGAGATAATGCCGATTGCTGCTATTTCTGTGGGGATTGTGGCGGGGGTGCCGCTTCTTGATCTGGATTATGCCGAAGATTCACAGGCGGAGGCAGATGCCAATTTTGTGATGAGCGGCGATAACCACTGGATTGAGATCCAGTCCACTGCTGAAGGGGCACCTTTCAGTCATGATGCATTTCTGCAGATGACCACCCTGGCCCAGAAAGGGATTCGGGAACTGTTTACCCTGTGGCCGGAGAAAGGATGAAGGGTTCCCCTCTGCCTATGTAGCCTTATTCCCCATGATATGAATAAGTCCTACGTATGTAAAAAAACGGTTATTTCAGATAATGTCGTCCACAATAAGTGTTTCTTTTCCGAGCTTTTGACGTATCTGCTGGCGCTGTCGAAGCTTAATCTGAGCATCGTGTGGAAGCTCTGTGGACATGATGATATTTTTACTTACCAGCAGATTGATGAGGTCTTCTAATATTCGCATTACCCCAACATCTGTTGATGCAAGGATGTGAATAATAGAGTCGTTTGTTTTTTCATGTAAGAGAAATTCGAGAATTTCATCATCCACCGCTTCTTTCAGTTCCATTCCCGGTGTGTCGGCTTCACGTCGTACCGCAACGATTTTTCCTTTTTGATCTCTTTCCACATAAAGCATCTCAGCACTCCTTTGCAACCAGATAGTCCATGGCCGAAGCCAGAGACCGGAAACTAGATGAATTCTCTATCTTATATTGCTTTCCACTCAAGTCATCCATAGCAGATATACTATTAGAAAAAATATATGGTGATATTTTCTTGCCGATATATTTGACGCTTCAATTTGTTGCTCCTATAATGCTACTATAGCATATCACTGGTGGGCTAAAAAGAGATAGTCTTAATCAATTGGTATTTGTATGTACAATTATAATAATGCATACCGTTTTAGATATTTCTGTGGAGATAGATGACTGAACAAGAAACATCCAATAAACCAGAAGAATGGCATATCATAAATGACAGCGACAGTCATGATGACCCTCTTCTTGACTGCCTCGAAATTCTGGCCAGAATGCATGACCGTCCTATCTCAAGGACGGTATTACGTGCCGGACTTCCCCTTGTTCATAATCGGCTGACAGTCGAGCTGGTCTCTCGGGCTGCGCGTCGAGCCGGCCTGTCCTCACGAATTCTCAAACGCTCTCTTGATGAGTTTAACACGCATGAATTACCCGCCATATTGTTGCTGGAAAATCGACGTGCCTGTATAGCCACTAAAGCAGATTCCAGAGATGGTACTATCGAAGTAATATGGCCGGAAAGTCACGGGACTAAGGTTATGTCTTGCCAAGAACTGGCCAGCGCATACACGGGATATTCAATTTTTATCAAACCCAAGTATCGTATTGACGATCGCGGCATGAATCATCCAGCTGATCGGTCGAAAAACTGGTTCTGGGGCACTGTTCTTACTTCCTGGCGTATTTACAGAGATGTTATTATCGCCTCCTTTCTCATTAATGTTTTTGCCCTTGCCACCCCCTTTTTCATGATTAATGCCTATGATAGAATAATTCCTAATCTAGCTTTTGAAACATTGTGGGTCCTTTCTGTCGGAGTTGCAATTATTTATTTTTTTGAGCTTATTCTGCGAGGATTGCGCGCTTATTTTGTTGATGTAGCGGGGAAAAAATCTAACCTGGTTTTGTCGTCAATTCTCCTGGAAAAAGTTTTTGGCCTTCGTCTGGAGGCTCGCCCAAAGTCCATTGGTTCGTTTACCAAGCAACTTCAGCAATTTGAAAGTATACGCGATTTCATTACATCCTTTTCCATTACCGCCCTGGTAGATCTTCCTTTTGCCTTACTCGCACTCTTTGCCCTCTGGTATATTGGTGGGCGTCTGGTGTTGATTAGTGTTGTATGTATTGTGCTTATTCTCATCTATGCATTTATTATCCAGAGCCCTTTGAAAAAGTCCGTGGGTAAAACCCATAATGCAGAGGCCCAAAAAAATGCTATACTCGTAGAGGGACTGTCAGGTATTGAAACCATAAAAATCCTAGGGGCTGAAAGTAAGATTCAGCGTGCCTGGGAAGATTCGGTGAGTTTTATTGCCACCTGGAGTGCGCGTACCCGATTCCTCTCCTCGTCAGTCGGGCATGTTGCCCATTTCCTGCAGAGTCTCTCTTTCGTTGCGATAATTATCTTCAGTGTTTACATGATCTCTTGGGGAAAAATGACCGGTGGAGGGCTGTTCGCATGTATATTTCTCACTCGGCGTGCCACTGCGCCAATGACACAGGTCGTGAGCCTGATGACTCGTTTTCATCAAGCCAGAAATTCTCTTCAGACCTTGAATAAAATAATGGAACTCCCCTCTGAGCGTCCTGCAGAAAAAGTGTTCTTGCACCGGACGAATTTCAAGGGGGCCTTAACCCTTGAGAACCTTTCTTTTACCTATCCAGGCGATTCAACTGAAGTGCTAAGGAATATTAATCTGCAGATCAACCCTGGTGAAAAAGTAGGCATTATCGGCCCTATTGGTTCCGGCAAGACAACCCTTGGCAAACTTATTCTTGGACTCTACCAGCCGACAAAAGGAATGGTTGCGATGGATGGAACCGATATTCGCCAGATTGATCCAGCTGAACTGCGGAATTTTATCGGCTATGTCCCGCAGGACGTAGTCCTTTTTCAGGGCAGTGTTCGGGATAATATTGTTCTAGGTACCAGCGATATTGATGATTCAACGGTCCTGCGTGCTGCCAATATAGCCGGTGTGAGCCGGTTTGTAGAAAAGAATCCGAAGGGTTACGATATGCCGGTGGAAGAACAGGGGCGCAATCTTTCCGGCGGTCAAAGGCAAACTATAGCCATAGCCAGGGCGATCCTTCTTGATCCTCCTGTTTTGGTCATGGATGAACCAACCAGTTCGATGGATAACAGAAGTGAGTCAATGATACGGGATAATATGTTGAAAATCCTACATAATAAAACAACAATCATTATAACGCATCGAATATCATTATTGGAAATCGTTGATAGAATTGTAGTTATCAGCAATGAAACAATTGTGGCCGATGGAACCAAACAGCATATTCTGGAAGCTTTGAAGAATGGTCATCTGTCGATATGAAACAAGATCCTGAGATCAGAAAAAATCTACAGACTCCTAATAATGGGTCGACTGCTCGCTCCCTGGAAACGCAGAAGAAGAAAGGCCTCTTTTTTCAACAGAGCTCTGATGTGGATTTAATTACGGATATCCGCGTTTCGCTTTTGGCTCAGTCTCCACGAGGTGGCAGCATTATTCTCTGGATCATCCTTGTCGTGTTCTTTTGTGCTCTCGCCTGGGCTTATGTGGCGGAAGTGGAGGAAGTGACCAGAGCAAATGGAAAGGTTGTGCCTGCCCGGCAACTTCAGATTGTACAGAATCTCGAGGGGGGAATTCTCTCAGAGGTTCTGGTGAATATCGGTGATGTGGTTAAAGAAGGTCAGCTTTTGCTCCGTATTGATGAAAAACGATTTTCAGGTCCGTACCGGGAAAGTCGATTCAATTATCTTGCACTCAAAGCCCAGGTTGCACGATTACAGTCAGAGACATACAACACGCCCTTTGTGCTGCCGGACGAAGTGATGGCTGAAAATCCTGAGGTAGGTAATCGGGAAAAAGAGTTGTATGAATCAAGAAAGAAGGAACTTGCGCAAACTCTAGGGGTGCTGGAGCAACAAAGTCTGCAGCGTGAACAGGAGATTACTGAACTTGAGGCCAAGGGTGCTGAGCTGGCACGGACTCACTATCTGCTCCAAAAGGAAATTAACATGACCCAACCTTTGGTCAAAGGTGGGGCGGTTTCGGAGGTGGAATTCCTGCGCCTTCAGCGTCAGAGTAGTGAGAAGCAGGGAGAGATCACGGCTTCACGACTCGCTCTTCCCCGAGCAAAGTCCAAACTGCTGGAGGCGCAGAAAGGAATAACTGAAGCAAAACTCAAGTTCTCCAATACTGCCAAGAAGGAACTCAATGACGCCTATGCAAAACTTGAGGGACTTTCGGCTACCACAGTTGCTTTGGCCGACCGTCTGGACAGGACGGCAGTAATCTCGCCTGTTCGGGGAATAGTAAATCAAATTTTTATCAACACTGTTGGTGGCGTCATTCAACCGGGCATGAACTTAATTGAAATTGTTCCACTGGAAGATACTCTTCTGGTTGAGGCGAAAGTCAAACCCTCAGATATCGCCTTTCTCAGTCCTAACCTGAAGGCCACTGTAAAGTTCACGGCCTATGATTTCACTCTTTATGGCGGGCTGGAAGCGAAAGTTGAGCATATCAGTGCCGACAGTATCGTTGATAACCAAGGAAACAGCTATTATCTGGTTAATGTCCGTACAACTAAAAATTATCTTGGAACTAAAGACTCCCCCTTACCGATTATCCCAGGCATGGTAGCCTCTGTCGATATCTTGACCGGAAAAAAGCGCGTTCTTACCTACCTGATGAAACCCATTTTTCGTGCTCAAAGTTTAGCTTTACGTGAGAGGTGATTTATGACAATCGTGGTTAGTAGTGCAAACGCATCAACCCGAGAACGGTGGAAACAGATTTTGCAGGATGATCATCAATTACTTGAGGTTACAAACGTTGCGGAATTGAAAAACATTGTCAAACATCAAGAAATAGAGCTCATACTGCTTCATCGCTCTATGGTAGATATGAATCTCATTTCAAGCATAACGGAATCACGATGTTTTGTCCTCTCCGATATCCCGGATGATAATGAAGCGATCATGTTTCTCCGGCACGGAGCTGTTGGTTATACGAACACTTATACTTCTGCAGTGCGTCTTCGAGAGGCTGTCAATATTGCTATCAGCGGAAGGGTCTGGGTCGGTCAGAAATTGATGCAGAAAATCATCCGAGGTACCACTCACCCTGTTGATCAAAAAAGAACGGAAATCCCTCCTGATGATAAACTGTCGGACCGTGAATGGGAAGTTGCCCTACTGGTAAGCAAAGGTAACTCAAATTTGGAAATCGCCGCGGAGTTGAATATTTCTGAGAGCACGGTCAAAGCACATATCAGCTCAATTTTTAAGAAAACGAAGACCGAAAGCAGATTGCAGCTGGCACTGTATGTCAAGACACTGACCGCCTAAGCTGTCGTACCAAAATAGCCGTAGCATCGATTTTGTAACGGCTTCTGATAAAAGACACACACTCTTTAATCGCCGGGTATCCATGGGAATTACTACTTACCTCTTTCACAAATCGAATGGTTTGGAAAAACAGAAGTTCGACATGTTTTTCCTTGATATGGCAGAAAATATTCACTTCCATTACCGGGATCTGAGAATTGAGTTTTCTGTCGGCGAATTCAAGGAACTGGCAGAGCTTTTTAAACTCTACTCCCAGGATGTCCTCGGAGAGATTCAGGCAGGATATAAAGACGGAGTTCTGGCGAATACAAACGAGGTTGGTACGCTAAAGACTTTCTGGGACAAGGAGAAAAAACTTACCTTTCCTGTGAAGTATAATGAACAACAGCTGGCTATTGAAGAGACTAAAGATGGTTATCATCTCCATATCAGAAACTATAAAATTCTCCTGCGGAAGGAATCTTTTACTCTCCTCGTAAAGGCAATTGCTCCGATCTTACCATTGCTGGAAAGTAATGACCTGAATCGGGATCCTGTTCAGTTGTTGAAAGAAAACGAATTGGGTACAAAACTCGTTTCACGATTGCAGGCAGAAGGACATGAGGAGATCGTAATTGAGGTTGATAAAATCTTCCGTAAGAAGGCGGGTCAGGTGCTTAAGGCACTTGGCTATATCCTTGGAGTGGTAGAGGATAGTAAGGTTATTTATACCAAAGATCGTTCAACTGTTTTTCTTGTACCTCCCGGATACGCCTTACAAACAGCCGATATCGTCAGCACCGATACGTCGTTGGACCTTCCTCTTTTTCTTGTCAGGTACGGACATGATCTTGATGCCACGGATCTCAATCAGCTTAAACTTAAGATCCTCTTACTTTTGAAAATGGCTGTGCAGGGCACAATTGTACCGTTCCGTCTGCAGGATCTATATATCAACAGGAAGTCTCTCAATCCGGCTGTCGATCTGTTTTGTCGCCGTGGAGATATTGATCCCAAACAGGAAGTTGATTCATTCAATAAATTGCTCGGCCAAAACAAATTATTCATGGTCAAACCAGACAAGATAATTTTTTCCCCCGAGAAGCAGGATCAGGTTCAGGATGCGTTTTTTGATTTTGTCATGCAAAAGCTCGCCCCCCATGACTGTGTCCGCAAAATATATATCCTGGGTTCGTCAACGAATCGCCGATCCGGGTGTTACAAGGTTCCGTTTGTCCATTTTGATTGGGCAAAGATTAACTCGGATTTTGACATCTATATTGAACTGGATCCGGATTATGAGAATGCCCTTCCGGAAGAATGGGAGAAAAAGTTCTATTGGGATCGTGCTGGTTGTGATTATTACCACTTTGGTGATATCGGCGATGGCATGGCATCTGATTTTGCCCAGCAGTACCCCGGTATCCGCTTTTATGACTATCTTGTTGAAGGATATTTGTTTCATTCATTGACAGGAAACAAAGCCAAAAAGGATAAATGGTTCAGTGAAATAAATGCTCGTTGTATTTTTTCACGGGACAAGATTGCCGAATGGGTGAGTCAGAATTATGAAATCACGGTTCGTGATACTGAACGATTTAACGTGGCATCATTCAACAAGGTCTACCATGTTTTTTCTCAACCGGAAGAATATGTGCTGAAAGTATATGATTCCAAATATCTGACCCAAAAAAACCAAAAGAAAATTGTATATGAGATTGGTCTCTTGGATTCTTTGAAAAATTCTGGTCTGGAAGTTGCGCTTCCGTTAAAAAACAAAGCAGGGAAATATATCAGCCAAAAAGATAAGGAGCAGGCAGTGCTCTTTACTTTTGCCCCAGGTAAATACGTGGCGAAACCGACCCCGGAAGAGAATATGCTTGCCGGGAATTTATTGGCGCGTTTCCACAATGAGGCGAAGCATTATAAATCAAAGTATGCGAATGCATACAGCAACAAACAGCTCCTATTTTATTGGCTGGATGCCTGGAAGGAGTACCATGACCAAGGGGGAGTCATAGGAACCGATATCTTTTTGGATATCCCGTACTACACTAGACGTCTACGAGAGCTCAAGGCCTACCCGACCCACTGTCATGGAGATTTATCCGTTATTAATTATCTTTTTCATGATGGGAAATGTTGGTTGATTGATTTCCAGAGTGTTGGATACGGACCGGCTCTCATTGATTTGGCAAATGGGATGGTTGAGTTTTCTGCGCAGAAAAGGGAGTTCCATGTGGAAAACATGGAAGCATTCAGGCAGGGATATGAAAGTATCAGAAAGCTATCAGGTGCAGAGTGCGACTCTCTCAGAGACCTTCTGATAATTCAAATTGCCGTCAGGCAGGCTAAGCTGCTTCGGCTCCATTACGGGGGATTTGGCTATGAGCTGAAAGAAGACAGGATTCTGGGTTTACAAGTTGGTATTGAAAAACTCATTTCGCTTTCAATCTGAAAATACCATAAAAACGGTCGGAAGTGACTTCTGCTTCCTTTAAAAGAAAAATTCACCTTATTCTCGTCGCCAACCTGTCCTAATGACCGAGGCCACCTCTTAGCGCCTGATAAGTTTCTCCGAAACTGGTATCATCAACCAAATGGTAAAAGATTATTTTTTATCAAATGATAAGTGAATTGTTCTGTTATTACCCTGAGTAATTTTCTTTTTCACGCTCTGCTGATCTAAATCTTCTGTATGGAATGTATCAACAAAGCTGGTTGAGATCTTCGACTTCGACAAGATCACTTGCCAGAGTAGCAATCCAGCGCTTATGACATCCAAATTGGGCACGCGTTGATGTTACAAATATATACCCAACTTCCTTTACTGCTTTTTTAGCCAACTCAACTGTCGTACCAAAATAGGGTATTTTTAGATCCTTGTATTCGGGAAGCTTATCTGCCAAACGTCGGACCGATCCTGCACTATAGTAAATTTCACCATCCTCCTGAGCATCCTTTAATTTTTCGTTCAAATATAACAACTTTTTTTGCAACAACGAAACATCATTATTGGAAGATGACAAATCCTTAATACTTCTCTGTATAACTTTTTTTTCCTCCCTCATTTGATGAAAATTTCTTTGTATTGATGGAAAATCTTCGTTGGTAGGCTGAGAAAGAAAAAGCGAAGGCGAAGCCATCTTAAAAGCATTAAGCATGTTTTGCCTATTATTCCAGCCAAGAATATGGCATGTAACACCTGTAGATACAATAAAATCGATATGCCAATTAAGGGCCTTCAGGCTATTTAATATACTTATATCCGCACAAAAAAGACAAACCTCAACATTCCTTTTACCTATTATATAATTATCAGAACCTTCTCTAAGTTTCCATAACTTATCTACGCCATGATCTGATTGTACCTTGTATCCGGACTGATTGCATTTTTCTCCATATACACTTAATGCAGATTGAGACGGATCAATACCAATCACCTTTAAAATATAATCCTCACCCAGCACTTCTTGCGCAATCTCTTCGTATAATGGGTGCAGTCGACCATCCCCACACCCATAATCTATAAGTGTAATTGTTTTTTCGTCTGCGTTAGTGCTTAACTTGCGTTTTTGTATTGAATACAACATATTTCTAATATGTGATGATTCATCATCAGAAATACACGTTAAATTATATGCATCCTTCTCGTACCTTTTATCATAGAAATCAGTTAGCATTGATTGTTCAATTTTAGTCATTATTGGACCTTCTTTATGCTTTTTAGTGATAAGAAGATACTCGTAAAGGTTTTTTATCCTGACTCAGGGGGCCGCCACTTTAACCTGATTGAGAATGCTTGAGGTGTGCAATAATCTCTTTCACATCGCCTGCACGGGCAGAACCTTTAAATGAAATAATATCACCACCTTGAAGTGTCTCAAGCAACACATCACCTAGTTTATCAGTGGAACTGAAATGCCGATGGTCAATCCTGTCCTTGATTTTATTGTTGAGGTAACGGGTATATTCGCCCACAGAATAGAAAATGTCGATTTTTGATTGATTTACATCAAGAGCAAGTTCTTCATGATATTCCTTGCTCTTCTCTCCGAGTTCGCCCATATCTCCAACAACCATCACCCTACGGCCTCCATTTTTGGGGTTCATGAGTGATAAAATATGAAAGCTTGAACGCATAGATGCAGGGTTGGCATTATAACTGTCGTCAATAACCTGAACAGTTTCCCCGTTTTTCATAGATAGCTCAAATATTTCATTTCTCCCTGTGGTCGGAAGTAATGTCTGAAATTGGAGCAGTGCACCCTCAAGATCTATTCCCAGATCATATAGAACCGCCAAAACCGCCAGGCTGTTTAAGGCCATATGTATGCCAGGAAGGGAAAGCTTGTAACGATTGTGCCTGCCATATATCTCAACTTCAATCTCAGAAAAGTCCGAATTAAGTTCAATACTTGTTGCCCGGATATCTGCTAGCGGATGTTCTCCGAAGGTCATTATTCTGGAAATCCCTTTTGCATGCACTATCCCCAACATGTATTCATAATGTCTTGAATCCCTGTTGAGAATAACCGTTCCACCCGGTTCTAGGCCCTTAATAATTTCCAGCTTGGTTTCGATAACAGAGTTTATTGAATCATGAAACTCCATATGATCATGCTGGATTTCAGTTACGATGACAATATGTGGTCTGACCAGAACGGTCTTGGGTAAGATGGTACCTGGCCTCCCCATTCCCATCTCAAGAATTGCATAGTCGCTTTCTTGCGGAATGTTCATGACGCTTTTTGGGACACCGGTTTCATGATTGAAATTGGAAATGTTTTTGTAGGATCTGCCAAAGTGAGAAAGAATATCGTGGACCATAGATGCAGTTGTGGTTTTACCAACACTGCCTGTAATGCCAATTACTTTACCACCGTAGCGTTTCCGGTTTTCCAGCGCCAGTTTAATCATGGCTGAAAAGGTATTGCGAACAAGTATAAACTGTTGCGTCCCATCAGTTGTTCCCGGGGGATGACTGGTCATGACAACGGTTGCGCCCAGTGAAAAAGGTCTGGCTTGGGTAGCCTTGCCGGAATGATAGGTTCTGGTCCAATTCTCATCGGGCAAAATGAACATTGCCTCAGGAACAATTTGATTAGAGATAAACGTCCCCATTGAGTACCGTTGCGGCTGAGACTGCTCAGGTAAAAGTTTTCCATCAGTTATCTGCAATACAGAGTCAGTATCCCAGATTGATTTACCTGACTCAGGAAAAAAACGTTTTTCGGAATATGTTCCGTCTTCAGAAGATCTCATGTAGAGAAGGAGCGTATTTGCCAAGGCAAGTGTGTTGTCAATGACCAAATCGGCACCAGCGTAACGTAGAGAATGATTATACTCCTCGATCCGTCGCACAAACAGTGCGGTGATAAAGCGAAAGACTGCAACATCAGGAAGAGTTAATTGATAAAGACAAACTTGCTCCATAAATCGCCATGGATCATTGTTTATTGCTGAACGCAGATAATTGCTGCGGAAGATGTGTTGCAGTAAGATATCTCCAGATATCTTACTAAATGGAGGAGGTAATATTGCCAGGAAACCAATCCACCGATGATGACTACAGGTCTTATGGTACGGTTGTGTATTCAGGTTACGTGCACAGTATCGCTCTAGTCGACCATAAGCCTCTGTATCATCTACAAACCACCATAATTCAAACAACAATATCAAATAATCATATCCCACGTAGCTAGGAATACGAGAATCTTGCTTCCGTGTGAAGTCTGGTAGAAGCTTGGAGTACTCTGGCTTCTCTGTCTGCTGCCAAAAATCCTTAGTGACTATTGCGACATCATTGGCAATTGCAGGATTATACTGGCTGTAAGCTACGAGAAATCTCAAGCGATAAATCTGACTCTCACTCGCTGTTCCTTCTTCTTCAATGTGAGATCCTTGTTGACTTATCAGCGCATAAAGTTGTGATAGCAGTTTATGATAGCGTGTTGGATCTTGAACATACTTCAACGCATAAGAAAGAACAGTTCCACACTTCAATAATTGCAATGCAGACTCTTGGTCTCCACTGGTTTGAAAATCCAGGAGTGTTTTCAGCTGAGAAGATATTTTGAAGAGAGATGACTCAAGGGTTCGAGAAAAAAATAACTGCTCATGTGCTGCCAGATTATTCATGTATTTTCCTTTACAAAAATATTAATTGCTCGTTCTGCTCCTTTATGGTCCAGTTTTTGACCATGAAAAATAACTTTCGCATTAGTTTGGCGGGAGCTATTTGTGATATTGTGATTTTGCCAGTAAAGCATATGCTGCCAAGATTTTCCATTCTTGCCCTCTGTAAGTAAACCACCACTCCCTATTTCTTAATTCCACAGGATAATAGACCATCTTGTTCTGAGCCAGTTCGGCTGAGTATGATTCTTTGGCATCATCTGAATCTGTAATAAGAATTCCCTTGAAATGATTGAGCCAACTATATCGAAATCCCCAAAGAGTGATCATGTGTGAATCTCTTGAGCCATGGGCTGTTGGTCGAACAATTTGCAGAACGACTCCATACCCATCTTCTAAAAGATGCCTGAGAATATAGGGGTTACGTTTTAACTGACGTTGACCAATGCCGCGAAAGAGACTCCCTGCAGGACTGTCCCATTTGGAGATTGAAAAGTCTGTATCCGGCCAAAAACCTCCACCTTTTTTAATAACCTCTGCTCCGCCACTGCCGTATTTTTTACCTGTAAACCACCAACGCCATGCCTCTCGGGGAGAACCAGAAGGATTATCACTCCAGTGTTGCGTGAAGTAACGAAAAATGTCGTCTTCAGTAGTTATTCCAGGTTGAATACCCCATTTTGTCCACGCCAGCACGTTGGCGGCAGAAGAAGCCCAGCACAACCAATCATCATCTTTGTTGTTGGTACTTTTTTCAGCATCATGCCATTCCCCACCATAAGCAAGATCGATTCGAAATTCATTTTCAGCCTTTAGATTCGTAGCAGAGATGAGAGTGGTAAAAAATAGAAGAATAGTACAGGAAAACTTGAGGCTTTTAAAAAATGCATATCTGTCATCTTTATTTATTGGATTATTAGATAAAAACATTATATGCCTTTGCACAATTCTCAGCCAGAAGTTCTCTTTTGCATCTGGAGATCAACAGATATTGGGATTTCGGTTTCTTGAGAAGGCCTGACCCAGAAGAACCGTCACTCCCCGCGCAGATGGAGTACGTCGTCCTTTTAACTGAGAATAGAGCAGAGGCATAAAACATTATTAAAGCTTTTCCTCAAATAAATAATCCATTAGTACGAGATCTCAATACTGGTTATAGGCTAGCTAGTCTGCATTCTTAATAAAATGGTATTGTTAAAATAACGATACTTCACAGGTGCAGACCAAGTCGTGCATAATGTAAAAATGAGGAAATGTTGTGCTGAATATAATCAATTCTAACTTCATTTTTACGGCGGTCATCTCCCCCCCGGACAAAAGAGCCATCAGGTAATCGAAAGTCCATCTGTCGTTTCAGATTAAATTTAACTTGTTCAAGGCATCTTTCATATAATGCTTTGTCATCAATATTATCCGGTCGTTTCATTCGTAAAAAAGCCATCAACCCCTCTGAGCGACAAGCTATCGGGGTGCTTCTATCCCATGAAAGATATTCAGGGTTCTCGAGTATATGGAGTACAATTTTCTTGGCATGGAGATAGCAGAGAGACGATGCGTCATGATTTGACAGAAGCTCAAGAAAATAAAGCATCCAGTGAGATTGTTCTTTCACCCCATAATCCTCAGGAGCGAGTTCATTTTCAATTTCCCGCACGGTTTCATACCAATACTTTTGCTGTGTTAGCCTGTGTAAGGCCAACAACGCAAATAGCGCTTCGCCGGTATAATACATCGAGTGAAAATTGGATATTTTTCCTGACTGAAAGTATCTTTTATGAACCAACTTGTTGTTGTTCTCCATCCGTTGAGCCACCATAAACTGTGCAAGTTGCTCAGCAACCGCCAAGAGAAAGTGATCCTGAGTTATCTCAAATAAAGAGACCAGGGCCAGCGTGGAAAGGGCGTTTCCCCCGAGTTTGATGGTATTGTCTTCACAGATACAAACGTTGTTGTAGCTGCGGAAAAATCTTAAATATGTATCAAGGAGATAATGAGTAGCTTGACGACAACATTCTAAGATTTTTTTGTCGGAAACATCACGATAAACGTCAAGCATTGCCCAGACAGTTCCTGCATGACGGAGGACATTGTAGCCTTTTAGAGGGGTGTCGTCCTGTGAGTCATACCTGTATTTAAAGCTACCATTTTTCTGAATCAGGTTTGTAAGACATGTTGCTCCCGCATGTGCAATCTCAAGTGTATCCATTTGTGAAAGCCTTTTTGCATAAGAACGGTATAACAGCTGGTTTGCGGGAAATTGAAAAATGATTTTTTCTTTACCTCTTTCATCTATGCAATTACCTGCTTTATCGCCAATATTTATT
>JAGXHG010000014.1 GCA_024636345.1 Desulfobulbaceae bacterium
CTGGCCATATTCGTTTAGACGGGAGTGAACTGGAAAGATGGTTACGCCGTCTCTAAAAAATATGTGGAGTAACAAGGGAATAATCTATCGATTATACAGGTAATTCCATAGCTACTCCACATAAATAAAGACTCAACATAAGTCCAATTATGTTGTTCTCAACATAACTGGACAACTTTACAGATAGTTCAGTGATGGCTTAGCGGTGGCAGGCGCTACTCAGGGTGTTGAGATGGAAGAGACTATTTGATAAAATAATAGCACGATTCTTTTACCCAGTGCAAATATCTTGAGTTGAGTAGTTATGTATGTTTTTTTTTACTAACAATTTTCTGTCTGATCCCTTACTTACATTCACATAAATGGACGTGAGATAAAATAAATCCCCAGTCCGCCGATAAACACCCCTGCTCCTTGTCTAAACCGGTCCCCGGCCCGTTGCATGGCGCTGTTTTCAATTAACTTCCTGATCAGGGCGGTGGAACTACCGGCCACGGCAATGGGTAGGCAATGACCAGCCGCGAACAGAGTGATTAGCAGCAGGCCGGTGACGATCTTTTCCTGGACTGTGATGATGGCAAGCAGCGGTGCGATGAAGCCGAAGGTGCAGGAGCCGGACAGAACGCCGTAGGCCAGCCCGAGGATCAGGGCGCCACCCGCCCCTTTGATCCTCATTTTGGCCAGAAGTCCGCCGCCGGGCAGGGAGCATTTATTCGTTGCTCCCACCATGTCAAAGGCTACCCAGAAGAGCAGTAGACCCACGGGAATCGTCCAGTAGGACCCCACATCTCCCAGCATCCGGCCGAGCAGGGCACAGAGCAACCCGATCATTGCTATAGTCAGGAAGAGTCCCAGGCTGAAGAGGAGGGCGAATATGGCTGCCTTCCTGCCTTCAACTATCTTCTGCTGGCCACCCACATAGGCGATAATGAGGGGGATGGAGGCGAGATGACACGGGCTGAAGAGGACACTTACCATCCCCCAGAGAAAGCTGCCCGCAAGCGCCGGGCCGATGGAACCCGTCATCCAGCCGTTGACTGTGAGAAAGAGCTGATCAAGCATCTTATTTCATTTCCAGCATGGTTTCGAGACGGTCAACAATGGCCTGTTTTTCCAGAAAACCGCTATGGCGGTACACCTCCTTGCCACTCCGGTCAAAAAAGATCTGGGTCGGAATCACGCTCACCTCAAACCGTTTACCTTCATCCTCATTTTGCCAGACATCAATAAAGATGATAGCGGCTTTTCCTTTGTATTGCTGTTCCAGTTCCTCGAGGATTGGGGCCATCATCTTGCAGGGAATACAGGATTTTGCTCCTAGATCCACCATGGTGACCATGCCGGGAACCGGCGCTGGAGTGTTAGCTGTCCTGCCCTCAGTGACAGGGAGAAGTATCATGGATATGAATAACAAGAGGACGTTGATTGATGTTTTCATATTTGCTCCTGGCTTGTAAATTTTTTTCTGGAACGATCGGTCTTATTGATTTTTTTTGGTTGTGGCATTGATGAAATCCAGGGCTTCGTCTCCACGCAGCAATTTGGCCAGCCCGAGTAGGCCGTCATTGAGATATCTGGCCTTGTATCCCTTGGTGATGAGATAGAGCCGGGCCATGCTGGAGCGGTCATAGTGGGGGCAGGCGGTAACGATGAGTTTGTTCTTGTCCAGCTCGCTTAGTCGGGACGGCAGCTCGTTGAGTGGGATATTCTTGGCAAAGCCCATATGCCAGACCGCAAATTCCTCGGGGAAGCGGATGTCAATGAGTTGGGCCTCGCCTGTTTTGAGCAGTTCCACCAGTTCCATACTGTCGATCTTCATATCTTTGCGCTCCTGATAGGTGAAGCCGGTGAGGTAGTCATCCAGGGTCTGTGCATGGATCTGAAGGGGTAGGGTAGGGGCAGTATTAGAAGTGTTGTCAGCAGGATGAGTCTGGTCATGGATGTTCTCCTCTAGTGGTGGGGGTTGTGGGATGTTGGGAATCAAGTTGTTTGATGCTTTGTTTTGGCCAACAGTGTCCCTGTTTTTTATTGTTGACATGACAAATGCTGCCCATGTCCTCCCGTTCGACCTGGAGGGTAGTATGGTGGATCGTAAAATTATGATGCAGATGTTCAGCGGTCTCGTGCAGAAAGGCGTCATCGCCGCCCCCTGGCATGACAAGATGGGCGGTGAGGACGGTTTCCGTGGTGCTGGCCGCCCATATGTGCAGATCGTGGACGCACTGTACCCCCGGCAGCCCGGTGAGATAGTCGAGCACCGCCTCGGCCTCGATATGGGCAGGAACGCCTGCCATGGTGAGGTGGAGCGAATCCTTGAGCAGGCCCCAGCCAGCCACAAGAACTACGAGGGCGATGGCAATCGAGATCAGTGGGTCGAGCCAGTTCCAGCCGGTGGCCATAATGGCGAATCCGGCGATCACCACTCCGGCTGAGACTGCGGCATCGGCTGCCATGTGCAGGAATGCTCCTTTGATGTTGAGATCGTCCTTCCGGCCCGCCATGAAAAGGAGGGCTGTGGCGGTGTTAATCACCACACCGATGGCGGCGACCACGGTGATGGCAATGCCGTTGACCTCGGCCGGGGCGTGCAGTCGGCCCACTGCCTCCCAGAGGATGACCCCGATGGCGGCATAGAGAAACAGGGCGCTGCCGAGTGATACCAGGATGGTACCTTTTTTGAAGCCATAGGTGTGTCGGGCCGTGGCCGCACGTTTTGCCAGAACCATGCCGCCCCAGGCCAGGAGCAGGGTCATGACGTCACTCAGGTTATGACCGGCATCGGCCATCAGTGCCAGGGAGTTGGCCATAAATCCGTAGCCCCCTTCCACCAGGACGAAGGTCATGTTCAGCGCCGTGCCGATGGCAAAGGCGCGGCTGAAGTCGGCAGGGACATGGTCGTGCCCATGGTGGTCATCGTGAGGATGAGTCATAGGAAATCACCCCTAAAGAAAATTTTCCGCATAGCTTGCGTTTGTTGTCCCGGCTTGCATGGTAATTCATCTCATCTCCTTGAGGTTGCATGGAAATGAGATGAATTACCCGGAGAACCGTGCAGTTATTTATTGTTAGCCAGCCACTCGAAGGCCAGCATTGAACTTGCCATTGCAGATGCTGACTTGGCGAACCGGGAGACCGCGAAGGCTTCAATGATTTCCTCAGTGCTGGCACCGGCTTTTTTGGCGTGCTTGACGTTATTAAGAATACAGGTCGGTGAATCAAGGGCGATGCCAACTGACATGGCGATCAAGGCCTTGTATTTTTGAGGAATCGCCTCTCCGCTGAAAGCGGATTGCCGTTCAGAGACAAGCCGCATCACCTGCCCCTCGTCAAGCTGCCCCAGCAGTTCAATTGGTCTAGGTACTTCTCCATTTTCTTTTTTGATGTTCTCCATCAATTCATTGAAATTCATAATCAAATCTCCATTTAGTTTTGTTGTTGTATTTCTTTCCGTTGTATCCGTAATTTAAAAAAATAAATAATACTTGTTGATGCGATCTCTCATCCATGATGCCCCTTGGGCTCAAGGTTTTATGCGTCTTTTCTTTCCACACTGTAGGCGAACATCGGGATGTAGATCAGAGTCAGGATGGTGCCAATGATCAACCCGCCGATGGCGACGTCGGCCAGAGGCGACAGTTTTTCAAGCCCCACGGCCCATTCGAAGGCAATGGGGATCATGCCGGCGATGGTGGCAAAGGCGGTCATCAAGACCGGCCGGAACCGCACCCGGACCGATTCCACCGCCGACTCAAAGGGCGACTCGCCACGCCTGCGGTGCTGCTGGTAAAAATCGATCAACAAAATTGAGTTTTTGATGATGATGCCGAAAAGGAGCATGATCCCCACCATGCTGGGCATGCAGCTCGGTTTGTTGAAGGCCAGCATGCCCCAGGAAGCGCCGATCAGGGACAGCGGCAGGACCAGGACCATGACCACGGCCATGCGCGTTGACTGATAGATGGCCACCAGGCTGAGAAGCAGAAGCACCACTCCGATGCTGATCGCTTTGATGATGCGGGCGAAGGAATCTTTCATCTGGAAGATATCACCCTGCTGGTCGATCTGGACGCCGGTAATTCCCGCTTTTTTCACCGCTGACACGGTGTCCTCGGTGAGGATGGAGACGGGCCGGGCGCGGCGGTAGCCGGAGACATCAATCGAGTAGAGCATCTGGTTGCGCTCGATCTTGCTGGCAGTGAAATCGTAGGAGATTGTCGCCAGTGAGGCAAGGGGTACCGGTCCCTTGGCGGTCTGGATGGGGATGAGTTTAAGATTTTCCAGATTGTCGTCAAAACCATGATCGAAATAGAGCCTGACGAACTGGGTGTCCATGGAGACCAGGTTGCCGGAGAGGGCCACCGGGATCCCGGCCAGGGGCAACTGGGCGGCGATGGCAGCCGGAGTCAGACCGTAGGCCAGGGCCCGGTTGGTGTCGATCTCCAGCCGCGCCTCGGTGAAATCATTATCCCAACTGGTGTTCACCGAGGTAAAGCCTTTGACCGTAGCCATGGCGGCAGCTGCTTTTTTCGCCGCCGCCGGCAGGAGGTGATAATCCTCGGCATAGAGCCTGGTATCCACCGGCGCCTTGATGGAGCTCATGGCGCTGGCCCCGAAATCAAAGACATCCACCGCCTTGACATTGGTCAGGGTCATGAGTTTTTCCCGAATCTCGTCCTCGATCTGCCAGATATCCTCTTCCCGTTCAAAGCGGTTGACGCAGTTGATGGTCATCTTGGCCTCTGTAGGCAGCGATCCGGCGCCCAGGGAGAGCACCCCCGGCTCCGAGCCGAAGGTGACGGAACTCATCGTGACCTCGGGCCTGGCGTGCAGCCAAGTGAGAAAAGGCGCCAGCCGCCGCTCTGCCGTCTCCACCGTCTCGTTGGCCGAGAACTTCACCTGGGCCTTGATGATCCCGGTATCCATGGGTGGCATCAGGTCCTTGCCGATGACCGGCATGATATTTTTCATGCTCAGCACCAGGATCACAATCACTCCCAGGGTCATCAGCACCCGTCGCAGCACCGAACGGCCGCCTGCTGAAAATTTGAGGATGGCAACATAGGGGCCGATGAGTCGGCCGAAGGAATTTTCATAGAGTTTCTCCAGCCAGAGTTCCACTTTCATCTTTTTGTGACCCTTGCGGTAAAGAAAGAAACAGATGCTGGGAATGAAGGTGATGGAGAGAAAATAGGAGACCAGCAGGGCGATGATCAGGGTGGAGATCAGGTGACGGTAGATCTGCTGGGGAAAATCACCGACAAAGAGAAAGGGAAACATGATGGCGATGGTGGCTACCGTGCCGGCGAAGACCGGCCCTACCACTTCCTTGGTGCCTTGGATGATGGCCGTTTGCAGATCCTGCTTCATTTCCTTGAGGTGGCGTTCGATATTTTCCAGCACCACCACCGCGTCATCCACCAGCATGCCCAAGGCCAGGATGATCGCGGTATAGACGACGATGTTCAGGTCGCCGCCCATGAGCCAGCGGATGGCGATGGTGCCGAAAAAGACCATGGGGATGGAGACGAGCGCCGCGATAATCGCCCGGAAATTGCCCAGAAAGAGCAGGATCACCAGCAGGGTGAAGATGATGGCGTCGCGCAGGGCCTCCAGCATGTTGGTGTTGGCGGTCTCAATCAGCACCCGTTGGGTGTCGGCGAGTTGAAAGTCGATATTGCGGTAGCGGGCTTTGAGCTTTTCGATCTCGATCCGGCCCGCTTTGGAGGTGTCGAGCACCGAGCCGTCCGGCGCCCGCTGGGTGGCCACGGCGATGGCAGGCTTACCGTTGCCGAGGTAGCCGGAGAAGCGGGTCTGATGCCGCCAGTCGATGGTGGCGATATCGCTTAAGGTGACATTGGGGGCAATGGGCAGCATCCGCAGCGTATCCACTCGGTCCTGTTCGCCGTAGATGGTGAGGGTATAAAAGGAATCGGCCCCCTTGGCAAAGCCCACCGGCACGTCGCGGTCGAGTGCGGAAATGGTGGCGGCGATTTTGTCGAGGACCACGCCATGGGCCTTGGCCTTGAAAGGATCAACCCGGATGGTGATGGCGGACTGGTAGCCGCCAAAGACCTCGACGTTGCCGATGGCCGAGTTTCTGAGCAGGGCCGGCTTGATGTCGCTGTCAACAATCTTGCGGATCTCCTCCACGGCAATCGCGTCGCCTTTCGGGGTCAGGGCGAAAACATCTACCGGCAGGGTGAAGGCGCCGGTGGTGTAGATGGAGGGGTTGGACCCGGCGGGCAGTTTGCCCCGCACCTTGTTGAGAGCATTGTTCACGTCGACGGCCGCCGGATCCAGTCCCTTGGCGTATTCAAACTCGGCGGTAACGATGGACATACCGGCGATATTGGTGGAGCTGACCTGACGGATCAGTGCCAGTGAGGAAAGCTCCATCTCGATGGGCTTACTTACCGTGGCGGCTACCACGTTGGGGGTGCCGCCCGGCACCTGAGTCATGACAATGACTGTGGGTCGGTCGGAGTCGGGAAAGAGATTCTTTGGCATGACTATCAGCCCGTAAACCCCGAGGACAAAAAAGGAGGCGATCAGGCTGTAGAGGAGATAGGGTCGGGTGTAGAAGAAATCGAACAACCCCTTTTTTGACTCCTTGGTACTGGAGGTAAAATCAGTCATCTACTCGTCCTCCAGCCTGCACTTTTTTGGCCGCCGGAGCTGGAGCTCTGGTTTGCTGGGTGTTTGCCTGCACCGGCACACCGGTCAGGGCCCGCAACAGAATATCCGGTTTGGCCACCATGATTATCTGACCGGCAAGGTCTTCGATAACCACTGCCCCCTCGCTGCCGCGCTGGAGGATGGTCACCGGCACCTTCCGGGCCAGATCTCCCTCAAGAACGAGGACGTAGGTCTTGCCGCCCATGGTCAGCAGGCCATCCATGGGCACGAGCACGCCGCTGCCGGTAAAGAGTATCACCTGCAGGTTGAGATACTGGCCCTCGATCAGGCCGCTTTGATTGTCGAGCGGGGCAACATATTGCACCAGACCGGCGGCTGAGGCCTGGTTTCGGGGCACGGCCTTGACGGCGTTACCGCTGATAAGCAGTCCCTGCGGGGTGATGGAATCAGGCAGGGCAAGGGTGAGATACAGCCCCTGCTCGGCGGCAATCCGCAACAAGGGTTTGCCGGGCACGGCAATATCGCCGCTGTTGACCAGGAGCTCACTCACGGTACCTGTAACCGGAGCGACGAGGGTGGAGTAACTGCTTAATGTCTCGATCTCGCGGATGTTCTGGGTCAATGCGTCCCTGCCCTTTTCCAGATTGGCAAGGGCCGCCTCTTCAATGCGGGTCTGCTCCAGAGAGGCGCCTTTGATGGCGAAGAGCTGCATGGTGCGTGCGTGATTTTCCCGTTGGACCGCTAGCTCATAACTGAGGCCTTCGAGTTTGGCGCTGAGGGCAGCTTTCTTGGCGTCGAGGTCACTGGCATCGATGACGATTAGTTTTTCGCCTTGTTTGACTTGGTCTCCCTGCTTTTTATGGACAGCCAACACCCGGCCGGTGACCTTGGTGGCAAGGGTGGTGGATAGATCGCTGGCCACCAGGGTCATGGCGGGCGTGGTCAGGGTGACCTGGCCCGGTTTCAGGGCGACGGTCTCGGTCACTACGGGCAGAACCTTGGCCACCGGGGCCTTGGTCAGATTGGTTTGGCGCTTTTTCACCAACAGGACTACACCAAGGGCCAGAATAAGAACAAGAATAATGCTGATGATTTTTTTCATTGGGTGATCTCCTGCAGATCGGCGCCATAGAGTACGGCCAGTTGGGTGATGATGCGCCATTTGTCGTTTTCTGACTGGTAGAGGGCGGCGCGGGCGCCCAGCACTTGGGCCTCTTGGCGTAGGTATTCCTCGGTAGTGGTACGGCCCTGTTCCAGGGATAGCCGCGCCACGGCCAGGATCTGCTCGCTGTTGGCCAGGGATTTGGCCGCGATGGTTCGTGATTCCTCGACCACCGGCAGTTTGCCTTTTAGGTTCTTCTCCTGGGCTGCCAGCGCAATGCGGGTTGCCTCCAGTTCCCTCTCCGCCTTGTGGAGCCGACTCTGGGCGATGCTTTGCTCCACGCTCAGGGCATGATCAAAAAGCGGCATCTGGAGAGTGAGTCCGACAAAGCCGTAGTCACGGTAGAAATCTTCGTCGGTGTTGTATGCCGTCCCATTGTTACCGGTCATGCTGCCGGTGAGATAGAGGCCTGGATAGCGGACGCTTTTACTCCGTTGCAACTCCTCCCTTGCCGCAGCGGTGTCCTTTTCGGCGATCTTCTCCCCGAGATACGGTGTCGGCACCAGCTCACCGGTCAGGGACATGGGCGCCGGTTCGGTTATATCAAGGCCGGTAAGGGTCTCGAGATCCTTGCGGAGATCGAGGATTTTTGCAGCCAGTTCGTTTTTCTGCGCCGAGAGATCATTGATGGAATTTTCAACCTTGAGGAGTTCCACCTCGGCCATGCGACCGACCTTGACCTTGAGTTCCATGTCCTCACGGGTCTTGGCCAGGGAGGCGATTCGGGCTTTAATGGCCTTGTCCAGGCCGAGCAAATAGGCAAGGCCGCTGTTGGCCGCTACCACCGCCGCCTTGCGGCTGGAGAGCTCCAAGGTATGGGTCAGGCTCGACTTCTCGGAGAGCCGGGCGGCCTTTTGCCTTAGGTCGTAGAGCGATTTGACAAAGAGCGGCATGTCCAGGGTCAGGCCGTAGCGCATAAGGTTCCGGGAAAAGGGGATGGACTCGCCGGCCTCGACGTTTACCTCAGTGGGCGGCATGGGCCGAGGATTGGTGGGCGAATTGTAGAATTCGGCCTTGCCGAAGGCATTGATCCGGGGGAACAGGGCTGCGGTTGCTGCTTGTTCCCGCAGACTCCCCTCCCGGGCTGCAAGCTCGCTTACGGCAACGCCGGGTTGCCGGGTTGCGGCGGTGAGAAGCTCCTCGAGAGTAGTGGCGTGCACCGAGGGGGAGAACAGCAGTGAAAACGCTACAGCGCCGCTAAGCCAGAGTATTTTTTGGTGTATCGTTTGGAAAGTTATCATGGTTTTTCTCTGCACTTTTTAGATATATTTCCCTTGATCCTGCTTATTTTCTTATCCAGTCGAGGGCCTCTTTTTTTGAAGGCACCTTGCCGACGCATTTGACCTCGCCATCAATCACCACCGCCGGGGTGGAAAAAACGCCGTGTTTGGCGATCTGCTGAAAATCGCTGATCTTTTCGATGGTGGCCGTAACCCCTGCCTCAGCGATTGCCGCCGTCATGATCTTCTCAGCTTCCGTACACTTTGCGCATCCCGGTCCCAGTACCTTGATTTCCATGATTAACCTCCGTATCAGATGATAATATTGAAGAGATAGCCCACCAGCATGATGCCGGCACCTACTACTCCGATGAAAACCGCGATGAGTCGCGGTTTGAGAACTTTCCGGAGAATAACCATCTCCGGCAATGACAGGGCGATGACACTCATCATGAAGGCGAGTACCGTGCCCAGCGCCGCACCCTTACCGAGCAGGGCCTCGACTATCGGCACGATGCCTGCGGCGTTGGAATACATGGGGATGCCGATCACTACCGCTGCCGGCACTGACCACCAGGCATCTTTGCCCATGATCGAGGCCATGAAACCCTCGGGTACGAAACCGTGAATTCCTGCACCAACCGCAATCCCTGCAACCACATAGATCCAGACCTTGCCCACGATATCCCGCACCGCCGTCTTGCCGTGATTGAACCGTTCGTCCCAGGTCAGTTTTTCGTCCGGAATATCAACAGCATTGACCTGCATCTCCCGTACCCAGTCTTCGATGCCGTGCTCCATGCGCAGGCGGCCGATGATCCAACCGGCGACAATGGCGATCAGCAGGCCGGTCCCCAGATAGATAGCCGCCACCTTCCATCCCAAAAGCCCATACAGAAGCACCAGGGCAATTTCATTAACCATGGGGGCTGAGATCAAAAAGGAGAAAGTAACGCCCAAAGGCACGCCGGCGGTGACAAATCCGATAAAGAGCGGTACGGCAGAGCAGGAGCAGAAGGGGGTGACGATACCCAGCAGGGCGGCAAGGACATTGCCCACGGATTCGCGTTTGCCGGCCAAGATCTTTCGGGTCCGTTCGGGGGTGAAAAAAGAACGCAGTATGCTCACAGCAAAGACGATAAGGGTGAGCAGCATCAACACTTTTGGGGTATCGTAGAAAAAGAAAAGGACTGATTCACCCAGATGGCTGCCTGGTTTCAGACCGAGCAGGGAAAAGGTAAGGATCTCGGCCAGGCGGTGCAACTGCCAGTACAATGCAAACCAGAGAGCAATTCCGGTAAGGCCAGTCAGGAAATATTTAATTTTTGCCGAGGTTGCTGGCGTTGGTGTGGGTTGGGGGGTGATGGTCTGCATGTCATGTTTCCTCAGGGATTACAAATGTCGTTACGGTTGATGGCAGGCAGGAGTCGGTTAATCTCCTTGACCTCCGGCGTCTCGTTCAGCCAGTTCTCAAGCTGTGCGAGCATGGCAGTGCTGTAGAGTGACCCCCCGGTCGAGTCCAGCCGATAGTTGACCCAAAGTTTTTCCTTTTCGGAGGCTACTAATCCCGCTTCTTCCAATACCTTCAGATGATTAGAAACGGTGGGCTGAGAAAGGTTCAACATCGCCCGTATCTCACAGACACACAGATTTTCTCTCTGCTGGAGCATCTTGATGATTTTGACCCGATTCGGGTCGGATAGGGCCTTCATGACCTTGATAAAATACTTCATTAGCTTCTCCGTTGTATGATTACATGGTTGTATAGCTATATAACTATATATCCATGACGACCTGTCGTGTCAATCATTATTTTTGGGTGTGAAAAACAGCAAGAAGGGTAACATGGACACGCATTTCCTGAGTTTTATGATCCTTCTCTGAAAATGTGGTTAACGGTACAACTTTTTGAGAAATTGGGTGGGGTGTTTATTGCTTGATGTTCGTTGCCGTTATTCCTGGAATAACACACCGTCTTTGAGGGTGAGGCAGCGATTCATCCTGCCGGCCAGGGTCATGTTGTGGGTAACCATGACGGTTGCCAGGGCCAGTTCGCTGCAGAGTCTCTGCAATAATTCAAAGACAATATCGCCGGAGCGGCTGTCGAGATTGCCGGTGGGCTCGTCGGCAAAGAGCAGGGCCGGTTTCATAATCAGGGCCCGGGCCAGGGCAGTGCGCTGCTGCCCTCCCCCCGAGAGTTCTCCTACTTTATGGTGCGTCCGGTGGCTGAGTTCCACCTCGGTTAGGAGAGTCGTGGCTGGTTTAATCATTTCCGCTCTTTTCTTTCCGGCAATGAGACCGGGCATCATTACATTCTCCAGAGCCGTGAACTCAGGGAGAAGATGATGGAACTGGAAGATAAAACCAACAGCCCGGTTCCTGTATTCAGCAAGCTCCGCATCTTTCTTTTGGAGCAGATTCTCGCCTTTGAAAAAAAGCTCGCCGCCGGTGGGGGTGTCCAGGGTGCCCAGAATCCTGAGCAGAGTGGTCTTGCCGGAACCTGAAGCGCCGACAATGGCCGTCATCTCACCACTGCGGGTCTCCATATTCACTCCTTTCAGGATTTCAATGGCGCTGGCGCCTTCTCCATAAATTTTGCGGAGATCCCGGGCGACAAACAGTGGCTGTAGGGTCATGACAGCACCTCGCCGGGGTGAACCTGAGATGCCTTCCATGAGGGGTAGATAGTGGCGGCCAGGGTGATGATGATAGCGGCGATAGCGACGATGGTCACATCCATGGGCAGGACTTTGATCGGCAGGGTACTCATGGGATAGACATTGGAGGGCAACTCGATGAACTTGTAGCGGGAGAGCAGCTCGCAAAGACCTAAGCCCCCGGCGACTCCAAGGATGGTGCCGGAAAAGGCAATAACCAAGCCCTGGAAAAAGAATATTTTCATGATGGAGCGGGAGGTAGCCCCCATCGATTTTAGAATGGCGATATCTTTTTCTTTCTCCATCACCACCATGATCAGGGCGCTGATGATGTTCAGGGCTGCCACCAGGATGATCAGGGTCAGGCAGATAAACATGCCGATCTTCTCCAGCTTGAAAGCGGCAAAGAGGTTTCGGTTCATGGACATCCAGTCCTTGGCAATAAAGATGGAGTCACTGGTGGAAGCAAGCTCGTCGGTGATCCTGCGGGCCACTTGGTCGGCCTGATTCAGCTTATTCTCTCTGACCGAGACCTCAATCCCGTGGACCACGTCACCGCTTCCCAGAAAGGTCTGTACGTCGGTCAAGGTCATATAGGCGAGGCTTGAATCATACTCATACATCCCCGATTCAAAAATGCCGGACACTCTGCAGGTCTTTATCTTGGGGATCACGCCCATGGGAGTAAGAGGTCCGGAAGAGGAGATGAGGCGCACCTTGTCATTGACGGTGACATGGAGTTCGTCCGCCAGATTTTTACCAAGGATGATAGGCGGTACCCGACTGGCTGGGTCTTCCTCCAGATCATGGATGGAGCCGCGAATCATCTGTTTGCTAAGCTTGACAACTCCTTTAGCTGTCTCAGGGTCAATGCCCCTGAGAATGACGCCGCTGCCGCCGGTGGCCCCGCTTAAGAGGGTCTGGGTGTAGAGATAGGGAGTAGCGCCGGTGACTCCGTCCACGGTGAGGATCTGCTCACGTGTTTCTCTGTAGTTGTCAATGGAGCCGCCTGGATGCTGGACAATGATATGGGAATTGATGCCTAAGATCTGGTCACGCAAGCCGTCGGTGAACCCAGAATAGACGGCCAGTACCACGATCAGGGCCATGACCCCGACAGTGATGCCGGCCACGGAGATCAGCGAGATCAGCGAAATGAATCGCTGCTTATGCCTGGCCCGCAGATAGCGGAAGCTGATAAACCATTCGTACATATCAGTGGACAGATATCTGCTGGCAGGGGATAGGCGGTGTTGATCTTATTCTTTGCATTTTTTACACGTGCTGCCTTGTTCTTTCTGTTTTTTCCCCTCTGTTTTCTGCCCATTGTCATCTGATTCAGGCTTCATGTGGGGGAACAGGATGACGTCACGGATGGAGGCAGAGTTGGTGAGCAGCATGATCAAACGGTCAATGCCGATACCCTGGCCTGCGGCGGAGGGCATCCCGTATTCAAGGGCCCGGACAAAATCCTCGTCCATCTCGGAGTGAATTTCCTCATCGTCACCTTTTTCCGCAATCTGCTGTTCCAAGCGCTGGCGCTGGTCAATGGGGTCGCTCAACTCACTGAAGGCATTGGCAATTTCGCGACCGGTGATGAAGAGCTCAAAACGGTCGGTCACAGAGGGATCCTCTTCATTCCTCCGGGCCAGAGGCGACACCTCAATGGGGTAGGAGGTGATAAAGGTGGGATCGATGAGCTTTTCTTCAACCAGCAGTTCAAAGAGCGCAGTCCTCGCCTTGCCGGGTCCGGCAAGCGGTTCAAGTTTAACCCCTTTTGTGGCCCTGGCCAGGGCCATGACCTTGTCATCATCTTTCACGAGATCGGGGGCAATGCCTCCGATCTCGGTCAGGGCCTCGTTCATGGTGAGACGCCTCCAGGGCGGGGTCAGATTGACCATAGTCCCCTGGTAATCGATCTCCATGGTGTCATTGACTTCCTGCGACAGCCAGGAAACCAGCTCTTCGGTGATGTCCATCATGTCGTGGAAAGTGGCATAGGCCTGATAGAATTCCAGCATGGTGAATTCCGGGTTATGGCGGGTGGACAGACCTTCGTTGCGAAAGTTGCGGTTGATCTCAAAGACCCTTTCAAAGCCACCAACCAGCAGTCGTTTCAGGTAGAGTTCCGGGGCAATGCGCAGGTAGAGATCCATGCCGAGGGCATTATGGTGGGTCTTGAATGGTTTAGCAGTGGCTCCCCCGGGGATTGGCTGCATCATCGGTGTCTCCACCTCCATGAACCCGCGGTTTCCCAGGAATTCCCTGATCAGGCGAATGATTTCAACTCTTTTACGGAAGATGGCCCGGCTTTCAGGGGTGACAATCAGGTCTACATAGCGCTGACGATAGCGGGTCTCCACATTGGTCAGGCCGTGCCATTTTTCGGGCAGGGGCCGCAATGATTTGGTGATCATGACCAGCTTGTCGGCCATGACCGAGAGCTCATCGGTCTGGGTCTTGAACAGTTTTCCTTCAATGCCCACGATATCGCCGATGTCCCATTTTTTGAAAGCGGCAAATTGCTCTTCTCCTAGGGTGTCCTTCTTGACATAGATCTGAATCTGTCCGGAGGCGTCGGCCAGATGGCAGAAGGCCGCTTTACCGAATTTGCGCATGGACATGATCCGTCCGGCAATGGAATAGGTAAATTTGGTTTCATCAAAGGACTCCGCTGCCAGGTGCTCGCCCTTGGGCAGTAGTTCCTTGATCCGGTTTGCCGGCGTGAAACTGTTGCTGAATATATTAATGCCAAGCGCGGCCAAGGCCTCTGCTTTTTCCCGTCGTTGTTTCAGTACTTGATTTTCTTGACTCATGATAAATGGCTAGGGTGTAAGTAGTAAGTGAGTAGTGAGTAGTAAGTGGTACGTTGGAGCTAAACTTGATACTTTTCTTTGAGCGTTTTTGATACGTCCCGGGTCAGATCCAGCACTTTTCTGGCCAGTACAGGTGGCAACGAACCGGTACCGCAACTGGGGGTGATGAGGGTCTGGCCCAGAATGGAGGCCAGGTTGCGTCCAGGCCGTATCAGCTGCTCTGCCTGCTCTTCCCAAAGTCTGACCAGGGTCTCGCAAGTCTCTTTTTCAATGGTCTCGTGATCAGAAGTAGGCACAATACCCCAGGCCAAAATTTTTCCTTGATCCAGGAAGGCGTGAAGCTGCTCATTCAGGAGCACCAGCCGGTCAAAATAGCCGTAGGCATCAAAACTCAGAATGTCGATTTCGGAGCTGAGCAGGAGATCCCATTCGGTATTGGCGCAGACATGCACCCCGGCCAATCCGCCCACAGAATGGATGGCGGCGCTGACCTCATTGATGTCTTCTCTGATGTCCTCGGCGGCAATGGAGATAAAGGCGGAGGAACCTAAGCCCGCAAGGGCCGGCTCGTCGATAAAGATCAGGACCGGCAAATGGGATTGCCTTTGCAGAAACAACGCCTGCCAAGCGGCCTTCATAGCCAGCCCCTTGACCACGATATCACGGATGGTGGGGTTGTAATAACCGACCCGATCTTCCTTGTCGTGGACCCCGGTGAGCATGGTAAAGGGACCGGTGATCTGTCCTTTGAGTGCGGTGGGGCTGGAGAAATCGCCGGCAGCGTCGGTCAGGGTATAGATCCCCTGGGCCCGCTGGCGGCTTACGGCAAAACGTGAGGTCAGCAGAAGCTGTGGATCTTCTGCGGTCTGCAGGTATTCCTCGTAAAAGGCGAGTTGGGCTTCTTCAAAACCTTCGAACTCCGTATCGTAGAAGATGCGGCTTTCTGCTGTTTCAACGGACTCTTCCACCACACCCGGCAACCCTTCGGCAAATTGGTGCAGCATGTGTTCATAGGGATTGGTGGGTAACTGCGGCCAGATAGGGATTTCCGGGGTGGCTGTCAGGATCCATTCTTTGATGGCGACCTGTGGATCATTGACTGGCAGACTGCCAATGAGCAGAGGCAGGCCATTGGCGCTAAAAGGGGTTTTTTGTGTTGTTGTCATGGTATTTTATGAAAAGAGCAATCTGTAATTCTGACAGTCGGGCTTTGTCGGGCCATGAGCGTGTCGAATGGATGAAGGCTGCCTCTCTCCGGGGCTGAAAGCGGAATGCTTTTTTATCCTTCGGCATGCCGGATATCCGACATGGTTGTTACAAGAAATTGAAGAGAGAAAAGAGAGCCTATGGTTTACCGACAAACGGTCTTTCTGTCAATTCTTTCCGTTCATTCTCCAAGGAACAATGATACTGGCTGAGCTTGGCGATAACGAAAGGATAGAGCTTTTTGCAAGGCACTTTAATGTTGGATGGATGGCAACGATATTAAAAAAGGAGGGGTAGGGAAAGAAAAGAATATTGGCGGAAGAAGTAGGTAGGAAGGTTGCTGGACTCTTTCTGCCTTTCCTTGATTAAAGAAATGACTGTTTCTCTTTCGAGAAATATACGAAAAATTTTATTGCTGATCGGAAACTTACGTTCTATAACAATGAGTTAAATTTCATTTTGTGTATGTCCTGCTTTTATTAATGCACAGATCTGGTATAATTATTCTTGAGAAAGCTATTTGAATGGTTTTCTCAGATCTTCCTCCTTCTTAGCGGCTTAAGTCGCTATACACCTATCGCAACTGTCTTCTTTAACCAACTTTAATAAGTTGGTTAATAACTTGAATTCAGCATTATTCCACAAGCTATTATGAGTAACGAACAACCGTATATTGTATGGACGGAGGAGTTAAAGACTGATTTCCCCACCATTGACAATCAACACAAAAAAATAATCGACATTGCCAACAACTTACATTCCAGCCTGGGAATTGACAATCTTCAAGAATTAATCCCCATCCACTTAAGCCAATTAAAATGCTACAGCTCAGTTCATTTTAGGTTCGAAGAAAAAATTCTTCAAAATCATAACTATTTTTTACTTAACGAACATGAATGTTTGCATGATGCTTATGTCGGAGAACTTATCAAGTTAGAGAAAAATTTTTCTGAGTTGGAAAAGAGGTTTCCAAACTTACCCTTATACGAAGAAGTCGAGCCTTTTGCTTGGGAAGTAATAAAATTTGTCTCACAATGGTGGTTGCATCATATCTTAGTAGAAGATAAAAAATATATGGATTTCTTACAAAAACTTGCAGACACATATGACAGTGACAGCTGAGTATTTAGTAATAATTTCCTCTAAATACTCTAAGCAAAACTTACCGGCTTTTAACTGATATTCCTCAAGAGACATATCGTAACATATCTAGAATGTAAGCATTATATGTTCTTAGTTAGAACTTCTGATTGCCGCGAAATTGTCCTGCGAGAGACCACCTCATAACTGTATCCCTGCCAACTACGCAGGATCTGGATCCTTTTACGCGTAAACAAGAGAATGCTGTAGATCGAACTTTGAATAAGGTCATCACGTTTATATCATGAGGTGTTTTCTTGACAGATACAGGCGTACCATCGAGCATGGCAACTTCTGCAGCACCTGAACCCATGGGCGTCACGCCCCAGATCTCTGAAGAACACATCCCCCTAAGCCGCCGGGCTCTGCTACTTCGCCTTGTCCTGGTGGCGCTGGCCTATGTCGGGGCCGGAATAGTCGGAAAGATGCTGGCCATTGATCCCACCCATGCCTCGCCGATATGGCCGGCGTCCGGTTTGGCGCTAGCTGCCCTGCTGATCTGGGGCTCCCGGCTGTGGCCCGGGATATGGCTCGGGGCCTTCCTCTACAATTTTTTGCTGGGTCCCGCAATCGCCGTCATTCCACTGGCCGCAGCCGTGGCCAGTGGATCAACCCTGGCCGCCCTGCTGGGGGCAAGGCTTACCCGGTTGTTTTTCACTCCAGAAGCACCGATGACAGAGTCCAATCTGTGGCGCTTTCTGCTTCTGGCCGGGCCGATGTCCTGTCTTATTTCGGCCACCGTTGGCGTAGTTTCCCTCCACCTTGCCGGCCCCTGGATAACTCCGGATAATATGCTGAGCCAGTGGCTTCTGTGGTGGGTGGGCGACAGTATTGGTGTCGTCCTCTTTGCCCCGGTGCTGCTCTCTTTTTGTCCCAGGGCCTGCACCTGCTGGTCCGAGAGCCGGGGCCGGATCGCGATGCAACTCATTTTCACCGCCTTGCTGTTGATTGCGGCCCATCTGGGCTTGAATCACCTGGAGAAGGTTCATGCCGAGTGGATGGCCAAGAATCGGATGGCGGTTGCCAATGAACTTAGCTTTCACCACCTTACGGATCAGATACGCGATCTGATGAGCATCGAGCGTTTCATTGTCGCCAGCGAAGAGGTGACCAGCCAGGGATTTGCCACCTTCACCGCCGACATCATTCGCCAACCGACCATCCTGGCCGTGGACTGGGCGCCGCGAGTGACGGAGAACGAACGACAGGCCTTCGAGGCGGTCATGCGGCAGAATGGGAACGGCACCCACATCTTTGAGGTCGATGGTAACGATCAAGAGGTTAAACTCGGGGAGAGGATTGAGTACTTTCCTGTCCTCTTCAGCGCCACCCAACGCCCTCTGCCGCCGGTGTTTGGCCGAGACCTTGGTTCGCAGGAGACACGGTGGATGGCAATGGTCCGGGCCCGCGACACAGGCATGGCAGTCGCCTCCGGGATTGTACCCCCGCTACGCACCGACCAAGACTCGATCCTGATTTTTATGCCGGTGTATCGCCAAGGCTTTACTGCAGGGGGCGCCACGGTGGAGGAGCGGCGGATGGCCCTGCGCGGCTTCGTTGTTGGCCTCTATGAGGTCAGGGCACTCCTTTCTTCCGTAACCCAGACAGCAAAGGCCCGGGGACTGCTCTTCCGGGTCACGGACATAAGCCCGGGAGAGCCAGCCCATGTACTGATGAGCACCCTGCCTCCATCGCTCACCCCCACCTGGCATCAAGAGACAACCTTTGCCGGTCGAACCTGGCAGCTGGAACTGCAGTCGGAGACTACTGTCTGGCAGCAAGGGAGCAGCCTCGAGTCGCGTCTCTATCTTGGATTTTCACTGGTGGCCTCCTTGCTGGTCGCCTTCGCTGTCCTGGGTACAGCCATCCGTAATGCATTAATCGCAACCAGTGAGCAGCACTGGCATGACTTCGCCGAGAATATCCCCGGCGCCGTCTATATCTGCGAACTCTCCTCCCCCTGGCGGATGACCTTTGTAAGTCAAGGGGTGAATGAGCTCACCGGCTGGACGGCAGAGGAGTTCCTGTCCGGTCTGGTACAATGGCCCGACCTCATCCTGCCGGAGGACCAACCGCGGCTGGATGAGGTGGTTGCGCTCGCCATTGCCGGACATACGTCATTTGCCATTGAGTACCGCATCCTCCATCGGGACGGCAGCGAACGGTGGGTCTATGCACTCGGCCGGTCGCTCTACGATGCCAGCGGCCGACCCCTACGCCTCGAAGGCAATCTCTTTGACATCACCCCCCTCAAGGAGACGGAGTACGCTCTGCGCCAGCTCACCGATGTTCTCGAGGCCAAGGTCGAAGAACGGACCCTCGCCCTGACAGCGGCAAACAACCTACTCTCCGAACAGGAGGAAAAACTTCGCGCCATCCTGGACAATCTGCTGGACTGCGTCATCACCATCAACGACAAGGGGATCGTGCAGTCCGCCAACCAGGCCGTGCGGACCGTGCTAGGTTACACCCCAGAAGAACTCATTGGTCACAACGTTGACCAACTCCCCGCCGATCCCCACTGCAGCCACCATGACGAGTATATCGCCCGCTACCTGCGCGAAGGAACCCCGCACATTATCGGCAGCATCGGCGAGGTGGAGGGGCGGCACAAGGACGGACGGTTGATCCCCCTGGAATTGACGATCAGTGAGTTTCAGAGCCACGGCCAACGATTTTTCACCGGCGTCCTGCGTGATATCTGCGAGCGGAAACGGCTCATCGCCGATCTGACCGAGGCCCGCGAGGTAGCCGAACAGACCAACCGTGCCAAGTCGGTCTTCCTGGCCACCATGAGCCACGAAATCCGCACCCCCATGAATGGCGTCATCGGCATGGTGGAGGTGCTGGAGCAGAGCACCCTGACTACCTCCCAGATCGATCTGGTCCACACCATCCGGGACTCGGCTACTAACCTGCTGGGGCTCATCGACGATATCCTCGATTTCTCCAAGGCCGAAGCCGGCCGTCTGGAAATGGAACAGGTCCCGGTGGCTCTGGTGGAGATGATCGAGGATCTCTGCCAGTCGCTAGTACCGATGGTGGTCGATAAGGGAACCCGCTTTGACCTGTTCATCGCCCCGGACGTCCCGGAGCTGGTCATCGGGGATGCCCTGCGGTTGCGCCAGGTCTTCTACAACCTGTTGGGCAACGCCATCAAGTTTTCCGATACCGCTCAAACCAAACGGCCGGGGTGGATAGCGCTGTGGGTGGAGGTGGCGCAGGTCAGGCCATTGCAGTTGCTCTTCCGCATCAGCGATAACGGTATCGGCATGACGCCGGAGACCGTGGCCCAGATTTTCACTCCCTTCTCCCAGGGCGAGATGTCCACTACCCGCCGCTTTGGCGGCACCGGGCTGGGACTCACCATCTGCCATCGCCTGGTGGCCATTATGGAGGGCAACATTGCGGTGGAGAGCCGACCGGATAAGGGAACGACCTTCTCCGTCACCCTGCCCTTGACCGCCCCGGAGGGGCAGCCACTGCGCTCGTGGCCCGATCTTACCGGGGTCGACTGCCTGCTGGCGGACAGTCCCAATCTCGACAATACGGGGCTGTCTGCCTATCTCGAATCTGCAGGGGCTCGTATTGTCACCACACCATCTGTGTCTGCGGAGTCCACTCTGGTGGTGATCCTGGATGGCGGCGATGAAACGAAATCCAAAGAGACGCTGCTCGCCTCCCTTGCCAGCCTGCCAAATACGCGGGCTGTGTTGCTGCTTACCCGGGGAAGACGGCGGCGGGCCCGGCAGGAGATCAATGGAATAATCACCCTGGATGGTGACGCCATGCGGCGGCGAAGTTTTGTGAATGCAGTGGCGCTGGCCGCCGGCCGGGATATCCCCGAACCTCTTCCCCAGAAACAGTCCCAGAAGATAACTCTTGGCCAAGGAGCCACGTTGCCCAGTATTGCCGAGGCAAGGGCACAAGGCCGGCTCATCCTGGTGGCCGAGGATGACGACATCAATCAGAAGGTCATTCTGCAGCAGCTCGCCCTGCTCGGCCAGAGGGCGGAAGTCGCGGACGATGGGGCGGAGGCCTTGGGTATGTGGCGGGATGGGGATTACTGTCTCCTGCTCACTGACCTGCATATGCCGGAGATGGACGGCTATACGCTGGCTGAAACCATCCGCCGGGAAGAGAGCGATGGCCGGCGGATACCCATCCTGGCATTGACGGCCAATGCCTCGCAGAGTGAGGTGCATCGCGCCCTTGCCATCGGTATGGATGAGTACTTGACCAAACCGATCCGTCTCCAGACCCTGCAGGCAGCCCTTAGCAAGTGGCTTCCGCCGACCCATGAACCGCCCATGGCAGTGGTGCTGACTCATTCTCCCAGGGACGAAAAAACGGGTCCTGTCATGGACATCACCGTGCTGCAGGGGTTGGTGGGGGACGACCCGGATACCGTACACGAATTTATGGCCGACTACCTGGTCGCGGCCCAGCGTCTGGGCACGGAACTCGGTGCAGCCGCCGCTGCTGGCGACACCGAGCAGGTCCAGGCCATTGCCCACAAGCTGAAGTCCTCGTCGCGAACCGTCGGGGCAGGAAACCTGGCTGATCTGTGCCTTTCTTTGGAAAAGGCCGGTCAGGCCAGGGACCTGGATGGAATCCACCAAGGCATGCCAGGATTTGAGGCTGCTCTCGAGACAGTGATGATGGAATGCCGTGCCTGGCTGACAAAACATGACAAGGAAGAACATATATGAAGATCCTGATTATCGATGACGAGCCCTTTATCCTGAAATTACTGCACCGCCAACTGGTAAGCCTTACCGACCAGGAGGTGGTACCCTGTGAGAGCGCTCACGCCGCCCTGGCCGAGCTGGCTGCCGATGCCGCCCAGATTTCTCTGATATTCTGCGATCTGCAGATGCCGCAAATGGACGGCATCGAATTCGTGCGGCAGCTGGTGGCCCTCAACTATGACAAAGGACTGGTTCTAATCAGCGGGGAGGACACCCGTACCCTGGAGACCGCTAAAAGACTGGCCCTGGCCCATAAACTGCAACTCCTTGGCACGATCCATAAACCGGCGACGCGGGAGCAGCTGCAACAGATGCTGGAGCGTGGTGCAAACATCTGCACTCCTGCGCCACCTCGTGCCGTCGGCAAGATTTATAGCGCCGAGGATCTACGGCAGGCAATTGCAGCCGGCCACCTGGAAAACTATTACCAACCCAAGGTGGAACTCGCCACCGGCAAGGTCTTTGGCGTTGAGACCCTGGTCCGCTGGCGCCATCCAGAAGATGGGCTGGTGTTTCCCGATCAATTCATCACCCTGGCCGAAGAGCACGGCCTGATCGATGATCTGACCAGGGTCGTGCTCACAGCTGCTCTGGCTCAGACGCGCCAGTGGCTGGATGCCGGTCTTGATCTGAAGGTGGCGGTGAACGCCTCCATGGACAACTTCAATGATGTCGAATTTCCCGATTTTATCGCCCGCACGGCGAAGAAGGCAGGGGTGCCCTTGACCAGCCTCATCCTGGAGATCACCGAAAGCCGTTTGATGCAGGATCCTCTCTCCGCCCTTGACATCATCATCCGCCTGCGCCTCAAACGGATCAGGCTCTCCATCGACGATTTCGGCACCGGTCATTCCTCCATGGCCCAACTGCGCGACCTGCCCTTTGATGAACTCAAGGTGGATCGCAGCTTTGTACACGGTGCTTGGCACAATGACGCCATCAGAGCCATCTTTGAGGCCAGTCTCAACATGGCGCGGCAACTGGGGATGAAGACTGTAGCGGAGGGACCGGAGGATCGCGAGGATTGGGACTTTTTAAAGGCGTCCGGGTGCGATCTGGCGCAAGGCTACTTCATCGCCAAACCCATGCCCGGCTCGGAGGTGCTCGGCTGGATTGCTGCCTGGGAATACCGTCGTCAGGAACTGATTGATGGGTAAAACAGACATCAAGGCGCCACTGTATGCAACAGAAAGCAGAGGTGCTGTTATATGGAGTCAGGTGGCTCCAGTCGCCGGACCTCTTGGCGATAAAGGAAAGGTTAATCAGTTTCCTTCGTGGCTATTGCGGCATGAGACAATAATAAAAATACATCTAAAATTGCAATGAGTTAATTTCCTCTACCAAGCAACAACAGTGGGCTGAACGGCGTGTTGGACTTTTATGATTTTTATTATGATTCAACTATCATGCTATGGCATGCTCCCCTTTCTTTCAGGAAAGCTTAAAATTGTCGCAGCCTCATCTTTCACATGGTACATGGTTACTCAGACAGAATTTCAGCAGAGAAAGATGTCCCTTGGCAAGATTCAACCTCAGGTTAGTACAAGATGACTTTAACCTTCTTCCTGAATGTCAAATAAACAAGGTGTCAGATTAGCTCGGATATTTCTTCCCAAGCTATATCAGATTAAGTCAGAATAACTACAGGGAAGGGCTTTTTACTTGTTTCTCTGCTATCTTGAAGGTGAACCCTGGTTCTTTTTTTGCTTCATACATTGCCTTGTCAGCTTTTTTGACCAGTGAATTCGCATCATAATTGTTTTCTGGTAAGGATATGGCTATCCCCATGCTGCATGAGATACCAGATCCTTCTGTTGTTTTTTGAATTGCTTCACACAACCTCTGGCAAAGTTGTTCCGCTGCCTGTACAGAGCTTTCCGGCAATATTAGAGCAAACTCATCTCCGCCGTACCTGGCTGCAATCTCAGTCTCTCTAGTGGTATTTTTCATGGCCTTGGCCACTGCAACAAGTATCTCATCACCACGTTTATGTCCCTGAGAATCGTTTACTTTCTTGAAATGATCCAGGTCAAAATATATCAATACCGTGGAGTGGTTTCTCCTTTGACCTCGCAACAGCTCCCTCTTCAATTCGCTATAAAATGAGTGTTGATTTAAGAGGTTCGTAAGGCCGTCATGACGTGCCTGTTCCCTTAATAACTTTGTCCGTTCCGATATCACTTCTTCGAGAGATTCCGTATAGCTCTCCAGCTCTTCCTTGCTTCTTCTGACCTCGTCCATGATACTATGGATATAGGTGTCAAAGGTGAAAGATAGGTCGAACATGATTATTTTTTCTATTGTTGCCAGGTTTGATCCACATGATCCGCAATCTTTTCTATTGTGTGAGATAACGAGCTTACGTAAAATTGAACTTAGATTATAGACTGCAGATACATAGAATTTAGGCTCTACCCCTATGCGCTTATGAATGACTCCCACTCGCAGTCTGGAGTGGACATACTCTTCATCGTATTGACCATCGAAAAGGCTCAATATGTACGTGCGTTGATAATTCTTGAGTCGTCGGAGTGTTTCTGCGTCACCAATGACGCGATCCATCTCACTGAAGGGGATAATCTTCTTGTAAAAATCTTCGACGATTTCTTCTATATGATCACTGATAAGCTCTTTGAGTGAGACGAGCGTTTGGCTTTCTGTCTCGGTTAGGCCAAAGTATTCTTTACGACGTTCTATTTCACGTCTGCTGATTTTAAGCTGCTCAATCAGTGTTTGATCTGTGGTTTTCATGGTTGATGGCTCTCGTATTTTTTAAAGAGGAATGCGACCAATGAAGGAAAAAAATCAGTTTGCCAAGCTGTTTTTTTTAAGTCGCATTGTCTTAAATTTTATTTCTCTATGTATAATATAAAGTAATTCAATGGGATGTTGTTCTTCTGCCCTGTAGAATGATGCAAAAAGGCACAGAAGTATCAGGGGAAGAGGACATCATTGCCATTGTAAATTACGGGGTGGGAGCTTTTTCTTTTTGGCTGCTGTTCAAGAAGGAGAATTGATGCCGCCGTTTATAAGGGTAGCATCAACTCTATACCGGCTTCATCGGCCCGTTCTCTCAATATGCGCAGGTGGTTCCGCTGGATGGCAGCTACAGCTTTTTCCAGTTGTTGCGCTACATTAAGATCCGCTACGCTGAATTGGACACCGCAGCGGCAACTAACGGCGTGGCAGTCCTTTTTCTTACGGCAGTTTATATGGCTGAGAACCACCCCATCCAGGCGATAATCTGGGAAGTTGGGTACTTCAAGCAGGAGGGAAACGGGCGTTCCAAGGGGAAGACGGGCCAGCGGCCATGGGTTTTCAAAGGCCAGGCCGTTGATTCCAATGTCCAGTAAGGTACAGGCTGCGATTTCCTTATCAGGTAGGTGCACGATCACTCGAGATGAATCTTTTGTCAGCAGTTTGCTCCGGTAGTAGCGTCGTTGACTCAGCTCCTTACAGGATGAGGGAAAGGCCAGAGAGATGAAAGGGTTACCGCGTACGCTCTGTATGCCAAGAAAACGGCTCTCGCACTCCAGTGAATTGGTGCCGATGGGGAAGCGGAAGAAGACTTGCTGGCTGCGTCGGATGAGGGCGTTGCCGTTGATCGGTTCCATGGGTGCGATGAGTACCAGCTTCCGCTCCAGCAGGTAGGAACTCTCCTGGTATTCCGGTTCTTGCAGGACGACTGAGCCATCCTCTTCCGTGAATTCTTCCAGGGGCGGCAGATTATCGACGAAACGGGTGAAAAAGGTGCGGGAGCGGTCCTGCATCTGCACTTCCACGACTTCCTCTTCCAGTAGGGCAGTCTGGAGGTGACGTTGGATGCGATTGGCGTCGGAGATGATGCGGCATTCTTTCATCAGTTCGCTAATATCTGATTTTGACGTGAAAGCACGGGACATTTATTTCACCGTTTTTGTGGGTAATTTAATGGGAGGAAATTTCAGGAAGAACGAATGAATACACTTTAGATGAATTCAAACGGTCGTATTCCTCATTGGTATGATTTCAGCCAATAAGATTGTCGGAGGATGATGTCATGGCACATAAGGACACCAAGGACAGGACTGCTTTTTTGTCAACACATATGTCCCCGATCATCTTCTGTTTATTTGAGAGGTCTATCACTTTTTTCTCGACTATGTCAAGGAAGGTGCTGATTTTTTTAGCTTGTTCTCTTGGTCGGGAGGGATGTTCTCTTTTTGATTATACTTGGGATCGACAGTGAATATTGTTTTTGTTGTTCAGGATGATAGAGGTATTGGTAAGAGAAATTTCCATCGATGACAAGAGAAGTACGTTGGCTCAATGGTTTTTTTATCCTGTGATGTCGTTATCTTGTAGCAGTAATGGACTTTGGTTGGAGGTGTGACCATGCATAGGCTTTTTGTGGCTATCGATTTACCGCAGGCTGTAAAACTGGAACTGGCAGGGATCTGTTCCGGTTTGCCCGGTGCGCGCTGGGTGCAGGATGAGCAGATCCATCTTACTTTGCGTTTTATCGGTGAGGTGGATGATGGAGTTTTCCAGGAGATAAGGGAGGAGCTTGCCGATATAAAGAGTTTTGCTTTTACCATGCGGCTTGCTGGACTCGGTTTTTTCCCGCCTCGCAGGCAGCCGCATGTCCTGTGGGCGGGCATTGATCCCGTTGATTCTGTTGTCGTTCTGCGAGACAGGGTGGAGTCGGTTCTTGTTCGTCTGGGCCTTGAACCGGAAGGGAGAAACTTCTTTCCGCATGTGACTCTTGCTCGCCTCCGGGATACACCGGTCGCCAAGGTTGACCGTTATCTGGCCGCTAATATGTCCTTTGTGAGTTCTGAATTCAGGGTCGATGCATTCCACCTTTATTCCAGTGTTTTGACCAGTAATCGAGCGATTCATCAGGTTGAGGCCACCTGTTCTTTAATCCTGCCGTCAGTGAATTGACAAGTTGTTGCGCTGAATCCATCCTTGAGCAGAAATTCTGAGGACAAGGTCGGTTTGTTGAGATTTCCGTTACAGGATTGTGCCGTGGGAGGCAAGAGAGAGCGGGTGTCTTTGAAACAGGTATGATCCCATCATGTTTTCTGTTTTTACATAATTATATTGATATCCCTATCTTTTTTTCTTTATACTTTCTTAATGGTGTCTGAGAACGGATACCGTTCTGAAATATGCTCTCTCTTTTCAATATGCTAAAATGCACGATAGTCAGCTATCGCCCAGATACAATCTGTTCAAAAGAATACGCTGCGAATCTTTTAAGGCAATGGCATTGCAGAACGTATTAAGTTTCTTCTCCGGTTATGGTGAACAATGAATAACGTTAATATGAATGATTCAGAAAGTCCTGCTCTATGTCCCCATAAAGCTCTATGTTGCAACCTGTTCCAGACATGGTCAGGGTTGCTGTTCTGTGTTTTGTTTGTTGTGGCCGGGTGTACGACTGATCTTCAGAACACATATCAAGGATATGTCGAAGGAGAGTATCAGTTGATTTCTTCGCCACTGGCGGGGCAGCTCCAGATCCTGTCTGTCAGCCGCGGAGCGACTGTTACCGCCGGTGTCCCCCTGTTTACTCTGGAGCATCAAAGTGAGGCGGCGGCGTTGTCTGAGGCGGAGCAGGTCGTGCAGCGTACTGAAAATAAGCTGGCTGATCTTGGAAAAGGATTGCGGCCCAGTGAAATTGTTTCGGTCAAGGCCAAATTGGCTCAGGCTGAAGCCGCTGTTAATCTGACCACTCGGGAATTTAGGCGCCGTGAAAAACTTTTCCAGGAAAGCACTATTTCCCGGGAAGAACTTGACCGGGCACGCAAGGAAATGGAGAGCAGTCAGGCGGTGGCAGCCCAGTTGACTGCCGAACTTGAAACCGCCGGACTGGGGGCCCGAGCCGATGAAATTCTGGTCGCCCGGGCTGATGTTAAAGCTGCCGGTGACCGGTTGGAGCAGGCCCGTTGGCGGGTGGAACAGAAAACCCAAAAGGCGCCGGATGCCGGGTATGTTTTTGACACCTTTTATATGGCAGGGGAATTTGTACCGGCCGGTTATCCGGTGGTGAGTATTCTGCCACCGGGTAATATCAAAGTTCGTTTTTTTGTGCCCGAGACCGTGGTCGGTTCTCTGGCAGCGGGCCGGCAGGTATCGGTTGCCTTTGACGGGGCGGCAAAAAATTACCGGGGGACTATCTCCTATATCTCACCTCAGGCAGAATACACGCCGCCGGTTATTTACAGCCGGGATGCCCGCACCAAGCTGGTGTTTATGATTGAAGCAAAAATCGCACCGGATCAAGCAACTGAGCTGCATCCAGGCCAGCCGGTTGATGTCAGGCTGGAGGCATCCCATGGCTGAGGAGACGCCGGTTATCGACGTCCACGATATTTCCAAGTCTTTTAATGGCAAGACCGTAGTCAACAAACTCTCTTTACGGGTCAGCCCCGGAGAGATATATGGTTTTCTTGGTCCGAACGGCAGCGGCAAGACCACTTTTATCCGTATGCTCTGCGGTCTGCTGCGGCCTGATTCCGGCAGTGGTGTCTGTCTGGGTTTTGATATCCAAAAGGAAGCGGATAAAATCAAGCCGATGGTCGGCTATATGTCCCAGCGATTTAGTCTTTACGAGGATCTCACCGTCCTTGAAAACCTGACCTTTATGGGAAGGATTTACGGCCTGAAAAATTTGAAATCATTGGTTCATGACAGCATCGAGCGTATGGGGCTTGCCCGTTTCGCTAACCAGCTCGCCGGCACCCTGTCGGGCGGCTGGAAACAGCGCCTGGCCCTTACGGCCTGTCTGCTCCATCGTCCTCGTCTTCTTCTGCTCGATGAACCGACAGCCGGTGTTGATCCTAAGGCCCGTCGCGACTTCTGGGATGATATCTACAGGTTATCCGAGCAGGGTGTTACTTCTCTGATCAGCACCCATTATATGGATGAAGCAGAACGGTGCCATCGTCTTGCTTATCTCTCTTACGGTAATCTGCTGACGGCGGGAACCGCTGATGAGGTCATCGCCTCAGCTGGTCTGACGAGCTGGCTGGTGACCGGTGGTAATGTGCATCTGCTGGCTGCAAAGCTTAAAACCATCGTGGGTGTGGACCAGGTGGTTCCTTTCGGCAATACTCTGCATGTCAGCGGCCACGATGCCGAAAGGCTGGAACAGGGGTTGCAGCCTTTTATGGATAAGAAATATCGCTGGCAGAAAACAAATGCCAATCTTGAAGAGGTTTTTATCAGCCTCATGCAGGACCGAGAGGTGCAATGAGATGAGGCTGGTCGATATTTTTTCCCTGCGGCGATTCGGTGCCATTATCGGCAAGGAGTTTGTGCAGATGCGGCGAGACCGGATGACCTTTGCGATGATGATCGCTATTCCCATCATGCAGATGATCGTCTTTGGCTTTGCCATCAATTCAGATCCCAAAAATCTGCCGACTGTGATTCTGGCAGCCGATCATTCTGTTTTTTCCCGTTCCATTATTACCGCCATGCGTAATAGCGGTTATTTTCAGATCATCAAGACGGTTGCCAGTGAAGCGGAAGCGGATCTGCTTGTTGAGGAAGGGGATGTGCAGTTTGTGGTCACTATTCCAGAAGGATTTTCCCGTCGTCTGGTGCGTGGGGAACGGCCAGCCCTGCTGCTCACTGCTGATGCCACTGATCCCTCGGCCACTAGCAACGCCCTGGCGGCATTCCGTTTTCTTGCTGAAACGGCGCTGGCCCGCGACCTTGCAGGGCCCCTGCGTCATTTGCGCCGCGGCGCACCACCCCTGGATACGATTGTTCATGCCCGTTTTAATCCCGAAGGCATCGCCCAGTATAATATTGTGCCAGGCCTGATGGGTGTCGTCCTGACCATGACCCTGGTGATCATTACCGCTCTTGCCATCACCAGGGAGCGGGAACGCGGTACCATGGAAAACCTGCTCTCCACCCCGGTCAAACCCATGGAGGTGATGTTTGGTAAAATCGTTCCGTATATTATTGTCGGCTATGTGCAGATGGGGGTTATTCTGATTGCCAGTCGCTTTCTCTTTCATGTGCCGATGATGGGCAACTTGGCGTTGCTGCTTCTTGTCTCGCTCTTGTTTATCGCTGCCAATCTCGGCGTCGGCCTGACCTTTTCCACCTTGGCCCGTAATCAGCTGCAGGCGGTGCAGATGGCATTTTTCTTCTTCCTGCCTTCGATCCTGCTTTCCGGATTCATGTTTCCTTTTCGCGGCATGCCTCTCTGGGCCCAGCATATTGGTGAGATGCTGCCCCTGACTCATTTCCTGCGCATTGTCCGTGGCATTGTCCTCAAAGGTAACGGTTTCTCGCAGATCCTGCCCAATCTCTGGCCTATCGCTGTTTTTCTGATCGTTGCCCTTTCCATCGGCCTCACCCGTTACCACCGTACTTTGGACTGATGCCGCGCTCGGCTTATTTTCAACAAGAGGTTTTACTGAGTCAGCGCTTTGATCATGGGGGGAAGCAGGAAGCCAATCAATAATAAGGTTATAGCTGGACGGAGTAAATTGACAGGTTTCATGTTCTGTTCCATGATGGCTGTAGCAGCGTGATTTGCAGCGGAGAAAGTAAAGAATACCAACATCGATGTAACAATAGTGGCATCTGCATATAGTCCCCAATTGAACACATAAATAAGAAAAGCTGTGATGGCTGTGGCCGCATTTGCCAGACCCGATTGAATTTGATATGCACGATTGGGTTTATAACCGATTTTTTCAGAGGCCACTTCTCCCAATATCAGAGATTCAAAGGCCACTGTGCCGGACATGAGAATGACTACGAATGGCCCCATTATGTGAAATTGTGAAATCGCATCTTTTCCCAGGTAGTCAGCGAAAAAAATGGCAAGTCCTATGCCGGCTGGCCGAAGCCATTCCATTATCAACGACAGGTTCTCTTTAGTCATTCTGCTTCATCTCCTTAATTGTCCTGGCTACCCCGAGCGATTAACCAAACTTGTGCTGTCGTGAAATACGCGCAAATCTGCTGGAGCGAATTGTCTGCTGATCTTCTGTCTACCGTTCTGTCGTTATCAGTTTGAGTGCCAATCCCAGAAAAACAGTGCCGGCGATCCTGTTCAGTATCTTTTGGATGTGATCGGTTCTCTTGAACCATTGTCCAAGAGTGCCGGATAGGAGCGCTATGCTTCCAAAAACTATTATTGTGGCAAGGATAAAAAGACATCCTAAGAGTAGAATCTGTAACGATACCAATCCTCTTGACGGGTCAACGAATTGTGGTAGAAACGCCAGAAAGAAAATAGAAACTTTAGGATTAGTGATGTTCATGATGATTCCACGATAATACAGCTTCCAGTAATTGACCTCTTCGTCAGAGTTACTTTGAATCTTTTTTGCAGCAGCATGGAAGGCTTGCCATGCGAGATATACGAGGTAGCCGGCACCAATAAATTTGAGAAGAGAAAATGCAACTGCTGATATCTGGAAAATGACAGCAACTCCCAGGGCTACAGCACTACTGTGGATGATCAATCCCGTACATAAACCAAGTATGACAATTATTCCTGCGAGCCTTCCGCGTAATATGGACAGCGTCAACACGAATATATTGTCGGGACCGGGTGCAAGGGCCAGAAGAAGAGATGTTGTGAAAAATGTAATGATGGTCTCAGTGGATAGCATCTGACCTCCTTAGCTGCAATAATGCATGTTTCAGTGTAACGGGGGAATCGTTGCTTCGGCCGTGGTTTTGGGGTTAGAGCCTTATTTCTGACCCCTGTGAGCATTATATATTCCCCTGAGCCAAAATGGCACTGCGCAACCTCTCAATCATATCCAAGAAATATATCGGTACGAATCTGGTCTTCTGCAACATCAATTAAGGCTAAGGCCTTTTTTATCGCTTCAACCATGACCGGTGGGCCTGAGATCATATAATGGGCGTTACTGTTTTTCGGAACTTCTTTTGAGATTATATCAGCGTTGATAAATCCTTGATAAGCGTTTTCCATGCCGGTGGTATCAGATAAAACATGGACCAGATGGTAATCTGGCAGCTTTAGATTTTCTAATTCATCCCTGAAAGCTATATCCCCCGTATTCAGATTTCCGTAGATGAGGACTATCGTGCCGGATTTTCCTTTCTTTTTTTCGAGGCTTGTAAGAATACTTCTGATCGGTGTGATGCCAATGCCGCCAGCGATCAGGACAAGAGGGCCGTTTGAATCAGTGAAACAAAACTTCCCAAACGGTCCTTTAATGCTGATAGCTTCTCCCTTCTTAAGAGATTCCAGTCGATCACAATAAGGACTGCCAGTCATCCGTTTGGTGAATTCAACGAACTCGGCGTCATCGGGGCAGTTACTGAGTGATAAGGGATGAATCAGCTCATTACCTAAATCTACCAACATATATTGACCGGCCGTAAAGTCCAACCCCTCGGGTACTTTGAATCGATAACTCACAGCCGTAAGGGTTCTTTCTATTCGTTCCAGAAATTCTGTACGGTATTCTTTTGTCATGTTTTTTTCCAATCCTCTATTGCATATTTAAAGGGGCTGCTCAAAATTATGATTGCAACAATATAAACTATAACCTTAGAAATCAGCAGCCGAGATTAGCCGTCCGCTGGATTGATTTTCGGGACAATTGTATTTTTTGAAACCCTTGAATGATGGAGAATTACTGGGACGTTGGTGTCAAACAAGCTGTTTGCAAATTTTACAAGCGACCAAAATACCATTATCGGCAAAGCAATAACTTGAATCAGGAATACCCCAACATACAGAAATGCCAGTTTCAGAAGGTTCTCTACAATGCTACCCGCATTGCTGACTGTGGCAACAATTGCATCTTTAAACTCCATTGATTTACGCTGAATGAACGATGTGTTATTCTTGATGGTTCCTAAAACACCGTCAATCTCCGGAAGTGAAAAATCCATCAACTTGTCTAGCTCCGCAGTCCCGACCGCCAGTTCTTTATTTGCATTCGATATATTGTCTGCGAAAAAATGTTCTTGGAGGTAGTTGTTTGCAAAGGCTGATATCGGAAGGGCAAATCTGGCAATGAGAACCAATAAGATGATCCTCACTATGGTCTTCTGAATAGAGGCCAATCTTTCGTTTTCGAACCAACTGAGAATGAAGAAGATCATGAGAAACATGGCAAGTACCGGTGGCGCAATGGACACGCCAATCTCAAAGGCCAGTTTCTGAACCCCCAATGATGTAATCGCCGTCACGAGCACATCAGACACACGTTCAGCTATATCATCAATCGGATCTAAGGCCTGCCCTACAGCCAATGTCACTCCTACGCCTGCGGGTTCCAGATTCAGGCTTGAATCCTTTACAATTGAGACAGAGGCGTTAATAAGCCTGCACGTTGCATAAGCAACGCCGGCTTTAGTTATTGCCTCACGAAAGTAATCGTCAGTTGTGCTGTCTAATAGGGGGATCCTTAACCCGGGGGAAAAGAATAGCAATATTGCCACCAAGGCTGCAATAGATGCTCTTACTATCTTTGGTATTTGTATGGTTTTCATGTTCACTTTTCTGTATGGAAAACGACTAAGATAAGACGCGCTCCTGGCTGAGATCAGGTAAGTTTAAGCTGACAATTAGTTTGCTTGTCTTTGACAAGCGAATATCTGAAGCAATCTGTAACATGGTCGTTAACCATTCCCACAGCTTGCATAAAGGCGTAACATATTGTCGAGCCAACAAATGTGAAACCTCTGTGCTTGAGTTCTTTACTCATTCTATCTGATTCAGCAGTGGTCGCAGGAATTTGACCTGTTTTATGCCACGAATTTTGTATTGGTTTACCGTCAACAAAGGACCAAATAAATTCATCGAAACTTTTGAACTCATCAGTGACTTTCAGACAAGCTTTGGCATTGACTATTGCCGATTCTACTTTAAGTCTGTTTCTTACGATTCCAGGGTCTTTTAGTAAACAATCAATTTTGGTGCTGTTCCATTTGGCAATTTTAGCTGGATCAAAGCCATCGTATGCAATTCTATATGTTTCCCGTCTTTTTAGAATAGTAAACCAACTCAACCCGGCTTGAGCCCCTTCAAGAATAAGCATTTCAAAAAGTTTTGTATCCTCATGAAGAGGAACGCCCCATTCCATATCATGATATTTTATATATAGAGGGTCATCTGTTACCCAAGCGCATCTTTTCATGGAGTTCCTATCTACACATACCTACATCACAAACTGATTGATGTAGGTTGAAAAAAATGGACAGCAATGTTTCTTTTTTAAAGATAAGGGGAGGTATCAAAATGGAAAAAATTCCCCAAATGGTCGTAATACATAAGAGTTCCCGGAAGAAGCCGGCCGATTGGGTAATTGAAAATGGAATATCTACCGGAGAAGCCGCGAATCGTCTTGCTCTTTTAAAGCTGATGTTAGAATCAGATATCTGATTCTGTATTAAAATTTTTCCAATACTAGGCGAATGATTTGCTCTTGGAGCTTAAAATCTTTTGGGCTTAAAACATCAATCACCACATTTCCCTTTATGGAAACCATTCGTTGAAAACGATTGTCGCCTGCCCAAAAAGTCTCATTACCGATATCTGGTATCATATCCACTTTGGAGATGGATTCAAAACCTTTTTGCATCTTGTTAAATTCGATGCGTGCTTGTGCAGTGTCGTTGTACACATAGGTGATATAGGTGATCAATTTTAGAAAATTTGATTTTGACCTGATGGTACAATTATACGGGTTTATTTTATAAATTTCTTTCTGGGTATCATAAGGAGAAACCATAAGGTCGTGGCTGCTTTTTTGAAGATCATCAGGAAAAACAGCCAAAATAGTGGCGGCATTTTCAAACGTAATAGTGCTGCAACGGTCGATCCCATCCGTTTCTGAAGCAAGGATTTTAGAATTGGTACAGAGTAGACTTAAAGTTAAAAAGAAAATAGAAATTGTCGTGAGATGCTGTAATCGTTTGATTTTCATGATATTTTTCATCGTCTATCGTAAAGGTAAGCGGCGAGGTCTTCGGAGAGTAGCGGAGAAAACTCCTGACCGCTTAATCACTTGGTTTCGATCAAATAATCACGAGTTATAACTTTTTCTTCTCAAACCAGAAAAACAAAGCGATAATCCCTGCCCAAAATATCGGAACGATTATCCACTGCGAAATACCCATTGCTTCCGGTAATCCGAGCTTTCCGTAATCTTTCCACGCAAGCACTGTTGATTTAAGGAAGGGGTAAAGTTCTGCATAGAATGCTGCCCCAACCACCATGCCTATTATGGCAAACACTGCATGCCAGCGACCTTCGCCCAAAGCGCCTAGCGATGTGCCGGGGCAGAAGCCCATGAGCGCCCATCCGGCGCCAAACAATGCTCCTCCGAGCAACACAGCGCCAACATTCATTGGCTTGTGGCTCAAGGTAATGATCTCAAGGTTCGAGAGCAGGAGTATTCCGACCATTCCCACCAGAACTGCCGAAAGCATGAATTTTAATATCGTCATGTCCTTCAGTAGCATTGCTCCAATTTGCTTGTCGAAGCGAAGGACACGACCTTTCTGGAGTAGAAAACCAAAGAATACGCCCGTGACAAGGCCCAGCCATTGACCAGTATTCATGATGCCCTCCTTCCATAAACTATACGAGCAACCAAAACACCTACACCAAAAAACATAACCAAAGCCACAAGTGAACTTACCGACAATTGCATCATTCCGCTGAGACCATGTCCACTTGGGCATCCATCGGCCAAACGAGCGCCGATCATGGCGATAATTCCACCCACGAATGCCCAGACTGCCCGCTTCGCGATTGATGGGCCAAATCGCTCCTCCCACTTGGGGGGGACAGCTTCCAGCCGAAAGCTTTTATCCATAATGGACGAAATAAAGGCCCCCAGGACAATCCCAATAACCAGCATAAACTGCCAGTCAACATGAACCTTTGTTTTGGTGTAATACTCGTTTGAAACCACATGATTCGCAGCAATTGTTTGCTCCAGAATACCGGCAGCACGAACGAACGTGGTGGACGCTCCTAAATAGCTGGTCTTGCCGAGGAATTGTGTGGTTGCAAGGACTGAAGCGATGGCCAGGAGACCTAAAAGGGCTCCGGCAAGGTAAGGACTCCATCCTCCATCATCTGTTTTCCATTTCATTTTTAAGCTCCTTTTTTGATTTGCGTTTTTTGAGATCGAACGACCTGCATCACCAGCGGCCCTCCCAACTTGCCGCGTCAGCGTCGCCGCGCTTTTTGCCGTCTGGTAAATGTTTTTGTTATGTTCCTATGCAAATCTGTTTTCGATAATTATTTCATCAAGATCTAGCTGCCCCGGTCGCGGCCATGCCTCTTTTGTGCCCTTGCCAATTGCCACAAACATTGCAATTACATGGTCAGCGGGTAGACGAATCAATTCAGTAACTTTGTCGAAATCGAAACCATCCATTGGGCACGAATCATAGCCCATGGATTTTGCGGAAAGCATTAATGTTTGTGCTGCTATACCACAGGACCTCATAGCCTCATCTCTCTGAACTTGCTCTTTACCACGGTAGTAATTGTCGATAGCGGGAAGTATAAACTCCTGGACTTCTTTTGGGGCATTGACCCAGTATCGATTTGGCTGCTTCTCCCATGATTTCATATCGGCACAGAGAACAATGAATAATGAAGCATCTGTAACTTGTGCCTGATCCCAAGCAACTTCCCTGATTTGCTTCCGCAACTTAGTATCTGTTACCACAACAAAACGCCAGTTTTGAATATTGAATGCCGTAGGAGAAAGAATGGCCAGAGATAATAGCTCATTTACTTCTTCAGGAGTCATGCTATGGTTTGCATCATAGTGCTTAACAGCCCGGCGTGCTTGTATTGCTTGTTCTGTCCTCATTACCTTCACTCCTCCTTTGTTTTTTTCAACATAACGTTAAGCTCACCAGATCGCTGTCGGTTGCGATTTTTTTGTCGCGATTTGTTCGGCGATTGTTGCCGTGTTGTTTATTCTGTTCTGCCATAATAATTTAACCGATCTGCATCAGCTTTTCCCCTCTGCGCCAAAGTTGTATGGGGCCATCCTCAGATATTTTGATAACCAAACCATAGAGTGAAGCGCTTTGCGCAGCAGCGGTTCTCCCACCGCCACCAGCAGCTATGGCAAATCCTAGATCTATCAATGCTCCAGAATCCCTCACTACCCCGGAAGAGTCTATGATAGTCATACCATCTGATGTAACTGCAGCAGTGAAGACACCACTGCGATAAGCGTCCGCAACTGGCAGGTTAAGGAGACGCTTCCGAAGTAATTTCCCTATGTCAGTGTCGTCGATACCTCTTATGACACCTATCTCTTTCAAGGTGTGATCTGAGAGAATAATAAGGCCACCATGCCTGGTCGCAGAAATTCCAACGACAATTTTACAAAGAAGTTCCGCCGTATCCGATGAACTCAGATGTTCAGCAATTAGGGATGCAATACGTGGTAGTTCAATGAGCGTCCAACGTCCTCGCTGCCAACGAAGAATGCAGCCTGGCGCAAACAATACATCAACCTCTGAGTTGGGGGTTATGAATACTGCAAATGAACCTAGACTTGTGCCCTCCAGCACAGAAATAAATTGTTCATGGGTACCGTGATATGATGATATCTGCTTTGTTGAACCTAGTTGTACAATACCAACACACGTTGATGGCGGTTGTAAAAGAAATGCTGATTGAATCCCGTCAACATAACGATAGGAAAGGGGGGCACTATAGAAAGTTGAGGTAACCTGAATATTGGGCGTGCTGGCAAAATGGAAACCCAGTGTTTTTATTTTCTCTAAAAATTCTTTGGTTGGTTTGTTAACATAAATTAAAGCACTGGTACATGGAGCACCTTCGTACCGTTGGTATGTAAGTTTTTTGGCAATTTCAATAACGTGCTGAACGTTATCAAAGTCAAAGTGTTTTGTGTGACCTCGAAGAAATCTTGCGACAGCAATATCAAAGGCGGTACTCATAATAACCGTTCTATGGTGGATACCATGTTTGGCGTCATCGAATCCACTGACGAGTAATGTCACCCCCTCACATAATTGCATTAAGAAGCGTATCTCGATAGGTGAGAACTGAAGGGTCGGACGTGAAAACTGTAGAATAATAACATCGCCACCCCGGTTCTTAAAACATAACAGGACATCACTTCCTTGATCTATCACGCCACCATTGCTTGGTATGCTTAGATCTGAATGGTCTTTGATTCTATCCTTGAAATAGGCGACATCACTCCCTCCGAGAAAATCTTGAATCTGTGGCGCGAGAAGTCTAACTAACTTGAGTAATTGGTTGGAGTTCATATCTCGTCAGTGTTGTCTCTACATTAGTTTCAGTTAGAAATATCTAGCGAGGTGTGCCCGCTGAATGCTTAAGCTGTGCGGCGCGACATAAGGAGAGTCCGAACAAGCGCCTTGTTAGGCGCGGTTACTCCCTCTTCCTTACATTAATATCCAATGGAGGAATTGAGGCAACCTCAAACGATGATGCGCCAAGTTTAATTTCACCATCAGACTGTTCTATACATTTGAGTATTCGAACACAGATCTTATCCTTTGTACTGCGGCGTTGTTTATAATCAACGACATACCGTAGAGTATATTCGGCCCAGCTTTCCTTCATGCTCAACGTGACCATTGGCTCTAATCTGGCATCTTCAAGCATATATTTATCAGTCATTTTTCGCCATTCACCTTTCAGCTGACGGGCGTGCTCACCGGTTACATCATCGAGGATTTGTTGAAACTCTTTCCGGGCCATTTCGTAATTACTGCCGTATCTGACAGGGATCGTAATTTCGTCCCAGAGAAAAGGAAAATCCGACGAGTAATTATAGACTGGCTCTTTAAATATAAAACTATTGGCGACGCGGACGACGCGACCATTATACTGGTCACCATTGATCCATCCACCGCATTCCATTAGCGTCGTCCGCAATATGCCGACATCGATAACGTCGCCTTTGATGCCACCCAACTGGACACGGTCACCAACGTTATAGAAACGACCAACCGACATAGCAACCCACCCGGCAGCACTTGCGATAACCTCCTGAAGTGCAAATGCGACACCGGCGCCAGCCACGCCGAGAAAAACAGTTAAGCTTGCTAATTTGTCACTGAATACAATCGACAGCAGAAATACCGCAAGTATATAGCCAGCGAGGGTGACTAACTTTCTTAAGCGATATCTCCGCTCTGAACTTTCAATATATCGCCCAAGTGCACGCTGGGTAGTGCGCACGATCACCATGACTACAACCACCACCAACGCAGTGGCGATGACTTTCCCCGCCGCAGGATCGAACAACCATTTATCAACAAACTCATTCATATAAGTGACCAACCATTTCGTATGTGTCATTTTCAATTTTCATCACTTAAATCATCCTCTGTTTCCTAGGCGCCTGATGTTAAGGCTAACCAGTCTGCGCCCGTGAACTACCGGGTAGGCCGTATATGCTCACGCCGCGGTCTGGTTGAGCTATTTGTTGAACGAAGCCGCTCACGCGGCGGAAGAAGCCAAAAACAGTGTATAACTCCAGTAAGTGTCCAATCCCGGGTACTTAAAACAAAAAGGAGTGTACCATGAAATCATCTGAAGTAAAACGATTTGCAGCCCTCTACGAACGTCATCTGAAATTACTCAAACTCCAGGGGAAAAGCGACAGCACGATTAGTGCCTATTCCCGCGCTGTCCGCAGGATCAGAGACCGTTACGACTGTTGTCCGGATACGTTGACGAAGGAACAATTAGAGAACTACTTTGTAGATCTGGTCGAATCACATTCATGGAGCACTGTCAAATTAGACAGA